>URDY01000001.1 GCA_900546665.1 uncultured Paraprevotella sp.
GTCAGCTCGTTCATGTTCTCCTGAAAATGAGAAAGCAGACGGATCAGGTAGGTTGGTGTGCCTGTGCTGAACCAGTAGTTATCCAGACTCTTACGGTCCAATGCGTTCAACAGACTGAACGGATTGTAAATGTCCGTCATCCGTTTACTGAAGTGATACCCGTCGTATTGCTGTTTCAAACGCCGACGCATCTCTTCCGGCGTACACTGGTATTCAACAGCCATGGCGACCATCTGTTCCGCAAAAGTGCGGTCAATCTCTTCCTGCGTGATGCCGCAAAGCGCCTCGTAACGCGCGTCCATGCTGATGTCCTTAGGCTGGTTGAAGCCGCTGAACACGCTCACCTGAGAAAACTTCGTCACCCCCGTCAGCAGTACGAACTGCAGATGGCTGTCCGCACCCTTAAACACCGAGTAGAACGCCTTCAGCACATTACGGTGCCGTTCTTCCAGACTGGTGTCCACATCCAACACGTCCAGAATCGGCTTGTCGTACTCATCCACGAGCACCACGGCACGGCGGCCGGTCTGACGGTGCGCTGTTTCCAAAACCTGGATAAAACGGTCACCATACCCCAGTTCATTCATCCGGACAGGCAGACCATACTGCTGCTCCCACTCTGTCAGATAAAAACTGATTTTCTGTTCCAGTTCTCCCGGATTGGTAAAATTTCCTCCGTTGAAATCCACATGAAACACCGGATGCACCGCCCACTCCTTTTCCAAACGTTCCATAGCCAGACCACGGAACAGTTCCTTGCGGCCCAGATAATAATTCTCCAGTGTGGAAACCAGCAGACTCTTGCCGAAACGACGAGGACGACTCAGAAAATAAATACTGCCTTCGTGTGTCAGGCGGAAAATCAGATCAGTCTTGTCTACATACACATAACCGTCCTCTATAATGCGCTCAAAGCTCTGAATGCCTATCGGATATTTCATAACGCTGCTGTTTTTAATTCAAATCATGCTGATGCAAATATAATATAAATTCAGGAATTTTCTGAAACGAACAAACGATTATCTCCGGGCTTAAAATTCTTCGTCGGACGCAAATTCCTCACGCACCCGGTTCATGGTGCGCACCGAGCCGAAACCACTCATGGCGGCAATGTCGCGACGCGTGGCTTCGGGATGCTCGCGGGCATAACGGATGGCATAGCGGATGCGCAGACGGTTGATATAGCCATAAAAGGAACTGTGAAAACGGTTACGGAATACTTGGGACAGATAAGAACGGTTCGTTTTCAACTGTACGGCCAGTTCCGTCATGGTCAGATTGGGATTCAGGAACAGTTCTCCCTCTTCGACCAAAACACGCAGTTCTCGCTCCAGTCGGTCCAGAACATCGGAGGAAGCCGAGCCGGAATCACGGGAAGATTCCGCAGGCACTTCTTTCATCTCGTCCGAAACCAAAGCCTCGTTCTCCCGAATCACCCGATCGGTCACCAGTTCCATCTCCTGTTCCACCAGACGGGCGCCGGTGCGCTGCGGATGCAGAATTACCAGCAAAATGCCGAAGGCCACTACCGTCACCAACAAATAAAAGCATCCCAGCAGCCAGCGGTTGTCCGCCAGATAAACACCCCAGGTAATCAGCAACATCAACAAGGGGATAAAAACCACCCCTTTGGCAAAACGAATGGGAAAGTCTTCGTCATTGGAATATTCGCCATGCAGGTAATAATGAATCCGGCGCATCAGCCAGAAAGTGGTGTAAACCAGATAACCGGCCAACAGCACGCACACGGTCTCGGTAATCGGAACAACCAGCCCCTCCTGCCAACGCGTCAGGCTATCCCCTCCCTTACAGGCAAAGACAAAAAGCACCAACAGAAACAATCCCGGAAGGAATGCCCCAAGCCCCAGACGCAACCAACGCCAACGCCGTCCGGAAAAGAAATAACTCCGGAAAGCCATGGATGCAAAGACGGGCATATAGAAAAGGAAAAAGACACGCACAAACAGCCAAGTGTCGGGACTGCGCCAATGAAACACATAAGGCAACAGAAGCAGAGAAGTAAGATAAGTCAGCGTGACCATACGACGGGCCGGATAAAAATAGTCCGCCCTCCGGTCGTAAGGACGGCACATATGCCCCCAACGGGTCACCGCGCAAAACAGCGATCCGAAGATAAATACAAAACAGGCTGCCACACTGAACAGTTCATCAGGAGTAAAAACAAATTCATTCATCATTCTTCACAAAATCTCTACCGCAAAGTTACAAAACAATCGGATAAACACAGAATATTAAACAATATTTGAAACAACCGCCACCCCAAAAATATTTCCCTTTTCAATCAAGATACAGACAAATCATCTCCAAGCGGCATATTTTTTGTAATTTTGCCATATTAATCATTTGGATTACATCATGAACAAATTTCAAATAGACATTTTACCACGTCTGTTCCATTTCAAGAAACCGGCTGGAACCTCACGTGGAATCTATACGACCAGACAAAGTTGGCTGCTCAGAATCACCTCACCGGATCATCCCGAACGGACAGCCTGGGGAGAATGTGCCCCCCTACCGGCTCTGAGTTGTGATGATCTGCCGGATTATACAAACATACTCAGAAAAATATGTGATGAAGTACAAAAAGACGGCATACTCGACCACCAGAAATGGCAGGAATTTCCGTCCATGCTTTTCGGATTGGAAACTGCTCTCCGTCATTGGGACACAGGAGATTTCGCACTATGGAATACACCTTTCTCAAGAGGCGAAGAAGGAATCTGTATCAACGGACTGATCTGGATGGGTGACTACGAAAGCATGTACCATCAAATTGAAACCAAAATGGAAGCAGGATACCGCTGTATCAAACTGAAAATAGGCGCCATCGACTTTGAAAAAGAAATGGATTTGCTCCAGTTTATCCGCCGCCATTTCTCCGTCAAGGACGTGGAATTACGCGTAGACGCCAACGGTGCTTTCACCCCTGATGACGCTCCGAAAAAACTGGAACGTCTGGCCCGACTTGACTTGCATTCCATCGAACAACCCATACGTGCCGGACAAGCGGAAGCCATGGCTGCACTGACAGCTTCATCACCCCTTCCCATCGCCTTTGACGAAGAACTGATCGGTATCAATACCGAAAAAGGAAAGGCAGAACTGCTCGACAGTCTGAAACCACAATACATCGTACTCAAGCCATCCCTACACGGCGGAATGGCCGGTTGTAAAAAATGGATCGAACTGGCTGAAGAGCGGGGTATCGGTTGGTGGGTGACCTCTGCCCTGGAATCGAATATCGGCCTGAACGCCATCGCACAGTGGTGCGCGACCCTTCATCCGTCAATGCCACAGGGACTGGGTACCGGACTGCTCTTTACTGACAATATCCCTATGCCGTTGGAAATCCGAAAAGACTGTTTATGGTATGTGGCAGAAAGACATTGACAAACAACAGATAGAAGTGGAAGGCCAAATATGGAATGCCACCCACTTGCAAAAACTGGAATCACTGAGTCGGACAGAGAAAAATGAAGCCCTGAAGGCCGTCTATCATTTTCTGACTGAATGGTTTTCGGACACACCTACCGTCAACGTACAGACTTCAGGATCTACCGGAACACCCAAACAGATGGCTGTAGAAAAAGCACGAATGATCAACAGCGCCTGCCTGACCTGTGACTATCTGAACCTGAAAACAGGCGATACGGCTTTATTATGTATGGATCTGAAATATATCGGCGCCAAAATGATGGTTGTCAGAGCTCTCGTTGCGGGATTAAAACTGATGGTACGCCCGGCTTCGGGACATCCGATGCAATTCCTTGACCAAGGAGTAGACTTCACTGCCATCGTGCCATTACAACTATACAACAGCCTGCAAACGGAAGAAGAAAAACAAAAGTTGGCAGCCTGCAAACATATTCTGGTAGGTGGCGGCGCCGTCAACAACGACCTGCGCCAGCAGTTACAGTCTCTACCGGCACGATTTTATTCTACATACGGCATGACAGAGACCCTTTCGCATATTGCCCTCCAACCATTAAACGGTCACAGCAAACCGGCCCATTATTATCCTTTCCCCGGCGTCAGTCTGACTCTGTCACCGGAACAGACTTTGGTCATACAGGCACCAGCCGTATGCCCTCAGATTCTTGTAACCAATGATGTGGCGCAAATCTTCAATGACGGTTCTTTCATCATACTGGGACGTAAAGACAATACTGTCAACAGTGGAGGTATCAAAATACAGATTGAAACAGACGAGGATCTGCTACGTCCTCATCTTAATACATCTTTCGCACTGACTTCCATTCCCGACATCCGGCTTGGCGAGGCTCTGGTCTTATTACTGGAACAAAATACGGATACGGATATAGAAGAGCTGCAATACCAGATGCGCACCTGGCTCCCGCCTTACCACAGTCCCCGCTTTATTTACCGGATAAAAAAAATCCCGGTTACAGAAACCGGGAAGATCAATCGCGCAGCCTGTAAGGAACTGGCCATGCAACTATACAATAAAAAGAAGACTACCTGATCATCAATGCACATAACCGGCAGCCTGGGCTATTTTCACCGGAATCTGGGTATTATCCAGTCTTCCGCTGAAAAGTCCGGATCCGGCTCCTACGGCAAATACCGGCACATAGCCGGCCGAATGGCCACCGCTGGTCCAACCTACCATAGCGATCTCATCCATAATACGTTTGGCTTCTGCGGCAATAGGTTCATCCTGAGAATATTCACTCTTTTCCATACTGACGTTCTGATTTTTAAAACTCTTTTCATAAACCTCCTTCAAACGGTCTTCCTGTTTGTCACTAAGTTTAACCGTTTGCCAGAAACCAAAAGTTTCAGACAGGACCTTTTGTGCGGCTTCCCATGAAACCTGATTACCTGTTTGACGTCTCAACTCATTGATTCTGCGAGTCAGTCCGTTCTCACTGACTTTCTGGTTCTGAAGCACTTGAAGATTCAAGGCATAAGCACCCGTACCCAAAGCCAGTCCTCCGGTCTCATGATCGGCAGTCACCACTATGAGTGTTTCATCCGGATAACGGGTATAGAAATCATAAGCTATCTTCACTGCGTCATCAAGATCAGCAACTTCACGGAAAGCAGTCGCAGCATCGTTACTGTGACAGGCCCAGTCGATCTTGCCCCCTTCAACCATCAGGAAAAAACCTTTTGAAAGATCCTTAGACAAAAAGTCTACAGCAGCACGGGTAATTTCGGATAACGACAGATCACTGTCCGTCCGGTCAATCGCATAAGGCACTGCTGTACGGTCAGCCTTGGATGCCACTTCACTTTGAAACAATATCATCTTGTCTGCCTGCTTGCTTTTAAGCTGATAATCCTGATATCCACGTGCAATCACATACCCGTTCTTCTCAGCCATCTCATACAGATCATCATTTTCTCCGGTCTTATCTTCAGGTTCAAGAAAATCCGAACCGGCATAAAAATCGAAACCGGCAGCATAAAGATCCTTTCCTATGGCATAATAACTGCTCCGGCCGGCTTCATGAGCATAGAAAGCAGCCGGGGTTGCATGATCAACACTCACACTGGTTGCTATCCCGACGCGACACCCTTGATTCTGTGCCCAAACAGCCACACTGTTGACCGGTGTCTGCAAATCTGCCAATACCCCTATTGCTCCGTTCTTGGTCTTTTTCCCCGTGGCCAGAGCTGTTCCGGCAGCAGCAGAATCCGTCACACCGTTTGTAGCGGAATAAGTGGTAGCTACGGTAGCAACCGGAAACTGCGTAAACAGCAGAGGAGCCAGACCAATCCTGCCCTCCAGTTCACCTTTGAAAAGTTCCGCACCCTGTACCTGATTCACTCCCATACCATCTCCTATAAAGTAGAAGACATACTTGGCCTGACGGGCTGCCACCACAACGGAGCAGACCACCAGCAAAAACAATAACGTTATCTTTCTCATCATTCCCTACTTGATTAATTCCACAACAAAAATAATAAGAAGATCATTTCCATGAAACAGAAACGAAGAAAAAGACAAAGGCCTCCGGCTGATGAAACAGAAATGACACCTTAATGCAAACTCTCACCTCAAAATAAAAAAGACAGGATAACCGGCCTCTATCTATGGCAAATGTCCGGTTATCCTGCCAGTATGCATTCCCTTTATCGGGGAAATCAAACTTCAGCCTTATACCAAATGAGCAATCAACTCCTCGCGTTCACCCGGCAACAGATCGATGACCGGTATCTCAATCATCGTATAACAACCTGGCTGCTGCTTCATTGAAGCACGGGCCACACAAACCAGTACCTGACCGGTCAATGCCGGATTGTTGATATGCATGTTAAACTCAAACAACTGGTTCTGGGTTTTTCCTGAAACACCTTTTCTTGTCAGATTCACACCGTGTCCCATATCCAGAAGCTCGTCTACGCAAGGTACCTGAATCACATGAGTCTCATCATTGACAAAGTAAGGATCAGCCTTAATGGCAGCTGCCACTTTCTCATACTCATAACCCTCTTTCACCTCAATATATACCATACGGCGGTGTATGCCTGTACCTGTAGGAATGGTCATGGACAAAGCGGCCTTGACACCTTCCACAGCCTTCACAGCAACCGTATGTCCCATACTCATACCCGGTCCGAAGTTAGTATAGGTAATACCTTTCGGTGCAATAGCCTGCAACATGGCACGAACCACTGAATCGCTACCCGGATCCCAGCCTGCTGAAATAATTGAGACCGCTTTTCCGGCTTTTGCAGACTCGTCAAGAGAGCGACGCAATGAAGTAATCTGTGTATGAATATCAAAACTATCTACGGTATTGATACCAAGAGCAAGAATCTCCTTGGCGTATTTTTCCACGCTACGGGTCGGTGTAGCCAGAATAGCTACATCTACATCCTTCAACTCACGTATATCCTTTACCACTTCATATTTGGACAATTCCTCAGGTTTGTTTTCTGCACCTTGACGACGTACGATACCTGCAACCTCGAAATCTGGCGCAGCCTCCAATGCCTGTAATGTGTAGTGGCCAATATTTCCATAGCCTACTACTGCAGCTCTGATTTTCTTCATATTCCTAATTCTTGTTTATTTGTTTTTAATTTAAAGCATTACTGTTCATTCTGAAACATAGGATCCCATGCCGGCAAACGAACCGGTTTTTGATTCAACAGTTTAAGGATCTCTGCCGGACAATATTTCTTGTTGACAACAACCCTGAACATATATTCATCAAACCATTCATCCGTCATGATAAGATGACCCTTATAACCTGCCGAAGCTCCCCAGCTGTTTTCAACCATCCATTTGGTCGGCTTGCCGTCAGCATCCAAATCAACAGCCATAAGCGTCATGGCATGTGTACTGCCACTGTCAAAACTCTGGATACGCTGTTTCTTGTTCATTCCAAAAGTCGTACCGAACAAACTTTCATAATCATAATTCTTCAGATCAAGAGTACCACGTTTGCTGTCGAGGAATTTACCCACATCACAACTGAAATACATCATCGTACTGTCTTTCAGACTGGCAATGGCCATTTTCTTGATTTCCTCTATCGGCAAATTAAGATACAACCAGTTATGCCCATCATAAGTATGACGGTCATAGTCTATCTCATATACCTTATTATATTCACGTGACGGATCATTCATCAACATGACATAATCAGCATTAAGATCCTCTCCTCCGCAAACTTCCTTATAAAAGCTTTGAGGCGTATATTCCTTTTCTTCACCTACGATCTTACCATCTTTCTTAGGCGCCCATTTAAAGGTCTTGACCGGTTCTCCATAAGCATAAACCAGCATTTTGTAAATTGTCTTCAGCATTTCAACCTTCTGCTGTTCCAGCTGAGCCTCATTTTTACCCTGCTCTGACAGGTCACGAAGCTGCAGACCATACTCCCTGAGCTTACGCTTCATCAGTGAAGCGATTTCCGAAGTATTGTCGCTACTGTATGTCTCGGCCATGACTTCCTTAGGAACCACACCATATTTGGTAAACAGATCGGATATACCGGTAAACTGGCCACCGTCACTCAGCGGATTACGGAACAGCCATTCTACCATTTTGTCATCCATCGGTTTTTTACGCGTATCTATTACACCCTGCAAAAAAAGATTGCTCTTCTCCAACTGGTCATAAAAGAAATTATAGACCTGTGAGAACTGGAAATTTTTCATTCCCGTACGGGCCATGACCTGTGCACGCAGCACATTCATACCGGTGAACAACCAGCAACGTCCACTGGACTGCTGATCCGTAATACCGGAACTGTTCACTTTCACACTGAACTCGGCATCCGGCTCTGCAGCCTGCTCCGCATTGCCGACCAGTTTCTTTATGGGATTGGAATTCAAAGCATTCCGGATGGCCTTGTCTGCAGAAGTCTTGCCATAACTATGTTCCAGTTTATCAAGCACTTCCGGAGTCAATGCTTGCTGCGCGAAAAGCATGCTGCCACTCATGAACATGGCCAGATAGGTAGTAATTCTTTTCATCATTTATGAATTCTATTGTTACTATGGTTTCGTTTCAGCCAACAAAAATACAACAAAAGTCTATAATCCTGTTTCATTTTGTCAGCATACTTAATTTTTTTTAAGTAAAAAGAACTTTATATATTAAACAAGGACAGGCTTTCCACATATTTTAAAATTGCAGAAAGACTGTCCTCGTCACATCGTCTGAACCGGTTTCTACTTCACGTATTCTGCCCAATCTGTCAGACGCATATCTCCCTTACGCACATAAGTGTCGTGCATCGCAAATGCTGCAGAAAGGCAATGATGGGTATGTCCGCCGAAACGTTCTGCATATTTCAGATAGTCACGCAACATAGGACGATAATCCGGATGAGCGACCTTTATCAACTCCTCGGCCTTCTCCATCGCACATTTTCCACGTAAATCCGCAACGCCATATTCTGTAATTACCGCATCCACAAAATGACTGGTATGGTCTACATGAGAACAGAACGGCACAATACTGCTGATGGCTCCACCCTTTGTTGTAGATCCACAAGTAAATATACTCAAATAAGCATTGTTGGTAAAATCAGCAGATCCTCCGATTCCATTCATCATCTTGGTTCCACAGATCTTGGTTGAATTGACATGACCATAAATATCAACTTCAATAGCCGTATTAAGAGAACATACCCCAATACGTGCAATCACTTCAGGAGAATTGGAGATCTCAGACGGACGCAAAACCAACTTATCCTTAAAGAAATCCATATCATTGTAAATTCCCTGCAAGCATTCATTGGTTACTGTAAGAGAGCAGGCTGAAGCAGAAAGCACACGTCCCTCGCGCATCAGCTGTACCGGAGCATCCTGCAACACCTCGGTATAAATATTGAAATTCGGTACATCCGGACACTGTCCCAACGCACCCAAAACAGCATTGGCACCACTGCCCACACCACTCTGAAGATTCAGGAATGTAGGCGGTATCTTTCCACTCTTCAGATTAGACAACAGGAAGTCAGCCACATTCATACCAATCTGAGTTGTGATAGGATCCGGATCCTTGAAAGCACGAGCCTCATCAGGAATGTTACACTCCACAATACCCTTAATACGGCTGGCCGGTACTTCCACATAAGGTTTTCCTATACGGTCATTGGCTTTCATGATCATGATCGGTTTACGATATGGGTGATCCTCAATCTCATATACGTCATGAATACCCATACAGCTTTTGCTATGGAAAGCATTCCGCTCAATGATGATACCCTTTTGAGCCAAACGGCAGATTGTCGGACAGATACCACCGGCTGCAGTCAGATAAATACGGGCCATGTCACCCACTTGCTCCACTTCGCAAGCTTCAATAATAGCCCAATCTATCTTACCAAGATACCCCTGACGAATCTGAGTAGCCATATTAGACAGATTCAAATCAGAATAAGAGATCTCATTCTTATTCACATGCGAACGGAAATCCTTATTGGTTGTATATGGAGCTCTGAACTTAATAGCCTGAGCATTGGCCAACATACCGTCACAACTCTGACCGGTAGATGCTCCTGTAAAAATATTGATTTTGAAATTTCGGCCGCCAGCATGTTCTGCCTCCGCTTTTTTAGCGATTTCTGCCGGTATACTTTTAGGAACACCGGCCGGCGTAAAACCGCTCAGACCGATGGTATCCCCATCCTGAACTAACGAAGCTGCCTCAGCAGCAGTGAAAATGTTGAATCCCATAGAATTGATGCTTAATTGTTACTTATATGATATGCCCACAAAGTTAACTATTTTTTTTAAATTAATCCAGAGCAAGCCGTTTATTCAGATTTAATTCAATAAAACCTTCATTTTGTCACAAATCTCTCATAACAGGAAAAACGTACGGAAATACATTCTTCAATATGACGTATATTTAAAAGCAGGCGAAAACAAATGACAAACTGCATTACATGTAAATGATCAAGTCCGATGGCGCTCTTATAAAAAGAGGAAAGGAACTTCACAGCTCCTTTCCTCTAAACTAAACCTTAACTATGAAAAAATCTAATGTTTTTTATTCAACTGCAAAAATGGAAATATTCCTTTATATAACAAAATCCGCTACAAAAAAAGGAGTTATTATTAACGTTTTTTAAAACTAAATAGTCTATATTCCGATTCTTTACCCCTAATATATGATGCTAGTCATTAATAAAATAGCTATCTTTGCATCCAAATCTTAAGATAAATAATGAAAAAGCTTTTTATTGAAACATACGGCTGCCAGATGAACGTAGCCGACAGTGAGGTTGTGGCCTCTATCATGCAAATGGCCGGATATGAAAATACCCAGACACTTGATGACGCAGATGCTGTCTTCCTTAATACCTGCTCTGTCCGTGACAATGCCGAACAAAAAATACTCAATCGCCTGGACTACTTTCAGGCCATCCGCCGAAAAGGGCGGTCGCTCATTATCGGCGTCTTAGGATGTATGGCCGAACGAGTTAAAGAAAAACTGATTGAAGAGCATCATGTAGACGTTGTGGCAGGACCTGATTCATATCTTTCACTTCCAGATCTGATTGCTCAGGTAGAAGCCGGCCACAAAGCCATCAATGTAGAACTCTCGACAACGGAAACCTACCGAGATGTCATTCCCGAACGCATCTGCGGCCCCCATATATCGGGATTTGTCAGTATCATGCGCGGATGCAACAACTTCTGTCATTATTGTATTGTTCCCTATACCAGAGGACGGGAACGTAGCCGCGACATAGAAAGTATCCTCAATGAAGTAAGGGATTTGAAAGCAAAGGGCTATAAGGAAGTGACTCTTCTTGGACAGAATGTCAACTCCTACTGCTGGCATGATCCTGAAGGAAAGGACATCACTTTTCCGGCTTTGCTACGCCGCGTAGCACATGAAGCAGGACACATGCGCGTACGCTTTACAACATCACATCCGAAAGATATGAGTGATGAAACTCTGCAAGTCATTGCCGAAGAACCCAACGTATGCCGTCATATCCATCTTCCAGTTCAAAGCGGAAGCAACCGCATATTGAAACTCATGAACCGCAAATACACTCGGGAATGGTATTTGGACCGCGTGGCCGCCATACGCCGTATTATTCCGGAATGCGGTCTTTCAACTGATATTTTCTCAGGCTACTGTACGGAAACTGAAGAAGATCATCAGGAATCCCTTTCCCTCATGCGCGAATGCGCCTATGACAGTGCCTTCATGTTCAAGTATTCAGAACGACCGGGAACTTATGCTGCAACCCACTTTACAGATGACATTCCGGAAGAAACAAAGATCAGACGTCTGAATGAACTGATCGCCCTGCAGAACGAGCTTTCAGCAGAAAGCAACAAGCGCTGTATAGGCCATGTATATGAAGTGCTGGTTGAAGGCGTAAGCAAACGTTCACGCGAACAACTTTTCGGTCGTACAGAACAAAACAAAGTGGTTGTATTCGACCGTCAGGACTGTCACATCGGCGATTTCGTACAAGTCCGGATCACAGACAGTTCTTCTGCAACTTTAAAAGGTGAAATCATTTCTCCAGCATCAAGATGAAAAAAGCAAAAGGCACACTCAGTCTGCAATGGTTTACAACTTTTATCAGTACGACACTGGTGCTCGTACTGTTAGGAATGGTATTCCTGTCTGTGTTCCTGGCCAGACGCCTCTCGGACTCAGTCAAGGAGGACCTGACCGTCACCGTACTACTTTCAGAAGAGGCCACAGAATCTGAACTGACAACTCTGAAAGCACGATTGTCAACCGAAAGATTCGTTTCACGGATTGATTATATCTCAAAAGAGCAGGCTCTGAAAGAACAAATCAAAGCAATGGGAAGTGACCCGTCTGATTTTTTAGGCGCCAATCCATTCACCGCATCTTTTGAAATACACATGAAAGCTGCATACTCCAATTCCGACAGTTTGAACTGGATCTCCGCCTATCTGAAAGAGCAGCCTATGACGGATGATGTCATTTACCAGAAAGAACTGGTAGATGCCATCAATAACAACCTGCATCATCTGAGCTATGTTTTCCTGTTTTTGGCCGGTTTGCTAACCCTTGTTTCAGTTGCCCTGATCAACAATACGGTCCGACTCAGTCTCTATGCCAGCAGATTTGTGATCAGAACCATGAAACTGGTCGGCGCCACACGCGGTTTCATCAGGCGACCATTCATGAGCAGAAGCTTCTACATGGGATTGACAGCTGCCCTTGTAGCCAATGGCTTGTTGTTCGGAGGTATACAGATGATTACTCGCTATGACCCGTCTACAACCGTTTATTTTGATGATATGATGTTACTGTGCATCGGTATCCTGGTCATTGTCATCAGCCTCACACTCACATTGGTATGTACTTATATTTCCACCAATAAATACCTGAGAAAGAAAGCCAGCGAGGTCTATTAACCTGTTCTGAAATAATTATCAACTCAAATACTATATTCATTATGGACAAAAGAAATTTTGCATTCGGAAGAATGAATTTCACTTTATTGGCCGTTGGTATGGTCATTGTCATCATCGGTTTTATTCTCATGTCCGGTTCCGGCAGTTCTGAAGACTTCTTCAATCCGGAAATTTTCAGTGCAAGAAGAATCAAAGTCGCACCTATCGTCTGTGTTTTTGGTTTTCTCTTTATCATCTATGCCATCCTGCACAAATCTCCGGATCACGCTGAAACCCCAGACAATCAGCAGACCGACATGCTTAAGACAGAAAATCCTGTCATTGAAGAAAAAAATGAAACTAATTTATAACTGTATCAGTATCTGACCTATGAATACAACAGAAGCCCTTTTGATGGGAATATTACAAGGCCTGACAGAGTATCTGCCTGTAAGCAGTAGCGGACACCTGGCCATCGCATCTAACTTTTTCGACATGACGGGAGAAGAAAACCTGACTTTTACGATTGCCGTTCATGTTGCTACCGTACTCAGTACTCTGGTTATCTTATGGAAAGAAATCGTATGGATATTCAAAGGACTATTCGACTTCAAGACACCAGGTATCAATAACGAGCAGCGCTATGTACTGAACATCATCATTTCCATGATACCGGTAGGAATAGTCGGTGTCTTCTTTAAAGATACCGTAGAAGCCATTTTTGGAAGTGGTCTTCTTGTAGTCGGTATTTGCCTGATTATAACAGCGTTGTTACTAACATTTTCTTATTTTGCCAAACCTCGACAGAAAGAAAGCATATCACTGAAAGACGCTTTTATTATCGGACTGGCACAAGCATGTGCCGTTCTTCCGGGACTTTCCCGTTCCGGCTCTACTATTGCAACCGGCCTTCTTCTGGGCAATAACAAGTCACAACTGGCTCAGTTCTCCTTCCTGATGGTGATTCCGCCCATATTAGGAGAAGCCTTGCTTAATATCATCAAAGGTATCAGACATGGCGCGGAAGTTGTCACTGGAAGCATCGAACTATTACCTCTGACAGTCGGTTTTCTGGCAGCCTTCATCTCCGGATGCTTTGCCTGCAAATGGATGATCAACATTGTCAAAAAAGGAAAATTAATCTATTTCGCCATCTATTGTGCCATTGTCGGAGTCAGTATTGTGCTGGCTAACCTGATGGCCTAATCCCTTAAAAAAACTCTATTAGTGAATTTCAAAGAAGGAGAAATCCTGGCTTTTGACAAGCCATATGGCTGGACCTCTTTTGCCCTTGTGGCCAAAGCCCGCTATCTGATCTGTCAAAAACTGGGTGTCAAAAAACTTAAAGTAGGCCATGCCGGTACACTCGATCCTTTGGCCACCGGTGTACTCATTCTATGTACAGGTAAAGCAACCAAAAAGATCGAAGAATTACAGTCGCATACCAAGGAATACATTGCCCATATCAGACTAGGCGCCACTACACCCTCATTCGATCTGGAAAAACCTATTGATGCCACTTACCCGACAGAGCACATCACCAAAGAACTTGTTACAGAAGTCCTGAAAAAATTTATGGGCAGGATAGAACAGGTTCCACCCACTTTCTCTGCCTGCAAAGTGAACGGATCAAGAGCCTACGACCTTGCCAGAAAGGGAGAGGATGTACAGCTGAAAGCCAAAACTCTCATCATTGATGAAATCGAATTGACAGACTGTCAACTACCAGATATCACCATAAGGGTAGTCTGCAGCAAAGGCACCTATATCAGAGCTTTAGCCAGAGATATCGGACAGGCTTTGGACAGCGGTGCACACCTGACCGGACTTCGCCGGACACGTGTGGGAGAAATCAAGGTCGAAAACTGTCTTTCCATAGACCATTTTGCACAGTGGCTGGAGCAACAAACAATAGAACAATCAGAAGAATAATAATTTTTTATCACCCATAAGAGTCTACGCAATTATGAAACTATCACAATTCAAATTCAAGCTTCCCGAGGAGCAAATCGCACTTTATCCATCCCGTAACCGAGATGAATCACGTCTGATGGTGTTACATAAAAAAAGCGGCGACATCGAACATCGTCAATATTTCAAGGACATACTTGATTATTTCGATGACAAAGACGTCTTTATCTTCAATGATACCAAGGTATTCCCAGCCCGTTTATACGGCAATAAGGAAAAAACCGGTGCACGTATCGAAGTATTCCTGCTTAGAGAACTAAATGAAGAACTTCGTCTGTGGGATGTACTCGTCGACCCTGCACGTAAGATCCGTATCGGTAACAAGCTTTACTTCGGCGAAGACGATTCTATGGTTGCTGAAGTAATCGACAACACGACATCACGCGGACGCACCTTGCGTTTTCTCTATGACGGCCCGCATGATGATTTCAAGGCTGCTCTTTATGCCCTTGGTGAAGCCCCACTGCCCAAACACATTGTCAACCGTCCGGCCGAACCGGAAGATATGGAGCGCTTCCAATGCATATTTGCCAAAAATGAAGGTGCTGTTACTGCCCCTAGTTCCGGATTACATTTCTCTCGAGAACTGATGAAGCGTCTGGAGATAAAAGGTATCGACTTTGCCTTTATCACCATGCACTGCGGATTGGGCAGCTTCCGGGATATAGATGTAGAAGACCTGACCAAACATAAAATGGACAGCGAGGAAATGTTTGTCTCTGCAGAAGCTTGCCGCATTGTCAATACAGCCAAAGACAACGGACACAGGGTATGTGCAGTAGGTACGACCGTACAACGTACTATTGAAACAGCAGTAGGTACAGACGGACATTTGAAGGAATTCACAGGATGGACCAATAAATTCATCTTCCCACCTTACGAATTCAACGTGGCCAACTGCATGGTTGCCAATTTCTATATGCCTTACAGCACCTTGCTGATGCTGACAGCGGCATACGGCGGCTATGATCTCGTTATGAGAGCATACAAGGAAGCACTTAAAGAAGGTTATCGTTTTGGCACCTACGGTGATGCCATGCTTATTCTTAACGACTAATGGCTTTACTTTATCTTGGTTTGGGCAGCAATCTGGGAGAAAGGAAACAGATCCTGCACCAGACCATTAACCTTATTACAAAGCGGATAGGCTCTTGTTTGCGCCTTTCCGCTTTTTATGAAACAGCTCCCTGGGGTTTTGTTTCCGAACATCCTTTCCTTAATGCAGCAGCCTTGTTTCAGACCAGACTTGCTCCGGAGAAAATCCTGATCATCACCCAGGAAATAGAACGTGAACTGGGACGTACTCATAAAAGCACAAAACTGGGTTATGCAGACCGAACGATCGATATTGACCTGTTACTATACGATGATAACATCATAGACAAGGACATTACCCCAGATCATGGCAATACAACCAACCATCTTACATTGCCACATCCACTCATGCACAAACGACTGTTCGTGTTGGAACCATTGGCAGAAATTGCTCCAGATACTATTCACCCCACCTTACACAGGACATTCAGAGAATTACTGGAAATATGCCGCAAAGACAGTAATACGGATTAAATCTGGTAAGGCACTACTCTGCCGCATCTTAACGACTCCGGTACATCAATAAGACGCTGATTACGACTTCCTCTGAACAAAAGATCCGTATCACGGCAAGACTCCATATAAGGACCATCTACAAGAACATCTATCCACTTCAGCAGTTCACTTTGTTTAGGATTACGTACGAGCGTTTCAAAAACATAACCGGTATAACACCAAATTGTTTTGGTTGTTTCTTTTTTAATTGTTTTGGCCAGTTCGGCAAATCCTTCAGGCTGAAACATAGGATCTCCTCCACTGAATGTCACATCCGCGAACTCATCTTCGCGGATGACAGACATAATATCCTCCGTACTCATTTGTCGTCCATGTTCAATATTCCATGACTGAGGATTATGACATCCCGGACAAGCATTCGGACAGCCTGCCGCATAAATGGAGGTCCTGAAACCAGGACCGTCCACTGTGGTATCTTCTACTATCTTAATTACAGAAATCATTTGTCTGCATCATATTGTGAATGAATAACCCGATCGTTCAATTCCGCCAGTTTAGCCTTGTTCCAGCGTTCTGTAGTACCAACAAGATAACCGGTTATACGCTGCAAACGATCAATATCCTTACTGCCACACTTTGGACACACATCCATTTTTGCATCAGCATTTTCATAACCACAATCCATACAACGGTTACGATTATGATTAACTGATCCGTAACCGATATTATATTTATCCATCATATCAACCACACGCATGATCGCTTCTGGATTATGAGTAGCATCACCATCCATCTCCACATAAAAGATGTGTCCACCCCGCGTCAGATCATGATAAGGTCCTTCGACTTCCGCCTTATGACGGGCACTGCAATGATAATAGACCGGTACATGATTGGAATTAGTATAATACTCACGGTCAGTTATCCCCTCAAGCACTCCGAAATCTTTTCTGTCCGCCTTGGTAAAACGACCGGAAAGCCCTTCAGCCGGCGTGGCCAGCACACTATAATTATGCTGATAACGTTCAGAAAAATCATTTGCTCTGTCCCGCATATATGTTACGATCTTTAAGCCCAAACGCTGAGCCTCCTCGTCCTCACCATGGTGTTTGCCAACCAAAGCAACAAGACATTCTGCCAAACCTATGAAACCGATACCCAAGGTACCCTGATTAATTACAGAGGCAATTGTATCATTAGGTTTCAGACGTTCTGATCCCAACCACAGCATACTCATGACCAAAGGAAACTGCTTGGCAAAAGCAGTCTGCTGAAACTGCATGCGCTCGTGCAACTGACGCGCTGTAATTTCCAACAAATGATCCAGCTTCGCAAAAAATGCCGCAATACGTTCTTCCTTATTCTTTATCGTCCGGCATTCAATGGCCAGACGCACGATATTTAATGTTGAAAAAGAAATATTGCCTCGTCCTATTGATGTTTTCGGGCCGAAACGATTCTCAAAGACTCGGGTCCGGCATCCCATCGTAGCCGTCTCATAAATATAACGCATGGGATCATCAGCCTTCCAATCTTCATGCTGATTGAAAGTAGCATCCAAATTAATGAAATTCGGAAAAAAGCGACGTGCAGTCACCTTACAAGCCAACTTATACAGATCATAATTTCTATCCTCCGGCAAATAACTGACACCTCGTTTTTTCTTCCATATCTGGATAGGGAAAATAGCAGTCTCTCCGTTTCCCACTCCTTCATAAGTACTCCGCAGAATCTCCCGGATAACACAACGTCCTTCTGCTGAGGTATCCGTACCATAATTGACCGAACTGAACACAACCTGGTTACCACCACGAGAATGTATCGTATTCATGTTATGAATAAAAGCTTCCATTGCCTGATGTACTCTGGATACCGTTCTGTTCATGGCATGTTGCAAAATACGCTCCTGTCCATCCAGTCCGTCAAGAGGCTTGGACAGATAATCATCTACAGGACTGTCATAAAGTGCCGAATAATCCTGACCGGTCAAATTCTCAAGTACTTTGATTTCTTCAATAAAAGTAGCCCGCACATAAGGCGCCAGATAAAAATCAAATGCAGGTATGGCCTGACCGCCATGCATTTCATTTTGGGCCGTTTCAAGAGAAATACAAGCCTGGATACCAGCAGTTTCTATTCTTTTTGCCGGACGGGATTCACTATGTCCTACAGAAAAACCATTTTTCAAAACCTTATCCAACGGATGCTGCACGCAAGTCAAGCTCTTGGTCGGATAATAATCCTTATCATGAATATGCAAATAATGATGGGTAACCGCATCTTTTACTTCCTCACTCAACAAATAATCATCTACAAAAGGCTTGGTTGTTTCACTCGCAAACTTCATCATCATACCAGCCGGTGTATCCGCATTCATATTGGCATTCTCACGAGTGACATCATTGGATTTGATATTGATAATCTCAAGAAACATGTCACGCGTCTTGGCCTTTCTGGCTATACTACGTTGATTACGGTAGGCTATGTACTTTTGTGCCACATCTTTTCTGCGACTCTTCATCAATTCAACTTCTACCGCATCCTGTATTTCCTCTACAGTCATCTGCACCTTACCGCGGTTGGACACATGCTCACAAATCAGATGAATCAGATCTTCATTCTCTCCAAGCTCCGTATGTACCATGGCTTTTCGAATGGCATCTGCAATTTTCTGAACATTAAATCCGACTATCCGTCCGTCTCGTTTTACTACAGTCTGTATCATTGTTTTTATTATTAAGGCCGAAAAATCCTTATCCTCGTCTGCAATCGAGGACTTCGTCATTCACATTCATACCCACAAGATTCCACAATATCATATAATTCGCCCTAATCCCGAGGCGCAACTATCTTGCATACAGGCAGGTCTTCTGACTTTCTCACATCCCATACCTTCCCGCTTCCCCATGTCAGAAACAGTGGTTTTTCCTTATGGAATGTATTTACAAAGAGATCACAGCAGCGGGGCTGTCCGGGAATTACACCCGGTTCCCTTTTCATTCCTTCTGCTGCCATACAAATGGCTATCAGGAACACCTGTACGTGGACAAAGATAACGCTTTTAGCCTTTAGCTCCAAAAATTATATTGCAAGTTTTTATCAACATCCATGGCCAGACAAAATAAAAACGGAAGCAACAGTTTGTTAATCTGTTACTTCCGCCCTATTGTTAAAAAACGAGTTTTATCCCTTTATTTTTTGTAGTTCTTCAATCCTGTCTGCAAGAAATCAATGTACTTGCTGACATCTTCATCATACGAATAGGATTTGTTCAGCGGTTTACCTTCATTATCCAACAAAACGTAGAAAGGCTGAGCATTAGCACCAAATTTTACGCGTTGCAGATAACTCCATTTATCACCAATTGTACGCAAGGTACGTTCCTGTCCGTTCTCAACAACAGTGATCTTCTCGGCTAATGGAGTTTTATCATCTACGTAAAGCGTAATCAGGACATAGTCGTTATTCATAATATCTGCGACTTTCTGATCCACCCAAACTGCCAGTTCCATCTTACGGCAATTCACACAACCATAACCGGTAAAATCAATCATAACCGGTTTGTTATGCTGACGTGCATAAGCCATTCCTGCATCGTAATCCATAAACTGTGCTTTCACCTCATTATCATAGAGATTAAAATCCTGTGTCTTCATCGGCGGTGAGAATGCACTGATAGCTTTCAATGGAGCACCCCACAAACCAGGAATCATGTAAATGGCAAAAGCTATGGAAAGCAGAGCCAGGAAGAAACGTGACACACTTATACGTCCATCCTCATCCTCATCATGCGGAAAACGGATCTTACCCAACAAATACAATCCTAACAGACCAAATATAGCAATCCACAAGGCAAGGAAGGTCTCACGATCCAGAATATGCCATCCATACGCCAAGTCAGCTACAGAAAGGAACTTCAATGCAAATGCAAGTTCCACAAATCCCAAGCAAACCTTCACACAGTTCATCCAGTTGCCTGACTTAGGCATCTGTTTCAGCCATGTAGGGAATAAAGCAAACAATGAAAATGGCAAAGCCAACGCTATCGCAAATCCCAACATACCAATTGTAGGCGCCAACACACTGCCAGAAGTGGAAACCTCAACCAAAAGGAAACCAATAATCGGACCGGTACAAGAGAAAGACACCAAAGCCAATGTAAAGGCCATCAAGAATATGCTCAGGAAACCTGTTGTTGATTCAGCCTTTGAGTCCACTGCATTACTCCATGAAGACGGTAGAGTCAGCTCAAACGCACCAAAGAAACTGGCCGCAAAGACCAATAGCATCAAACAGAAGAATATATTAAAAATAGCATTGGTAGATAAAGCATTAAGTGCACTGGCACCAAAGATACCGGTGATAACCAGTCCCAAAAGCACATAAATCACTACAATACTGATACCATAAGTAAATGCGTCACGTATACCTTTTTTCTTGTCTCCGGACCGTTTAAGGAAGAAACTGACCGTCATCGGAATAATCGGCCATACACAAGGAGTCAGCAAGGCAACAAGTCCACCAAGAAAGCCCAATAAGAATATTTTCCACCAAGCTTGTGACACAGCATTGGAAGCTGATTCACCATAGGCCGCAAGTTCATCAATGACCGGTGCCCAATAATCACTTCCTGCAACAGATGCCGGCACACTGTCTGCTACTGCCGTTGCTACAACAGAATCAGCCTTTAGCGTATCCGAAACCGCAGCTACTTCTTCAACTTCTTCCTGTTCCTTCATATCCTTATCCTCTGCTGCAGATCCAGCCTTTCCTTTTCCAGAAAAAGAAAAACCTACTTCAGAAGGAGGAATACAGTTTTCATCATTGCATGCACCATAAGTCAATATTCCCTTTACAGAATAATCAGCACCAGTTATACGCATTTTCTGTATAAAAGTAGCCTGACCTTCCATATAACTGACTTCCATTTCAAACAGATTATCAAACTGCTTGACAACCTTTCCTGCCGGTTTCAATTTTCCTACGGGTTCAACTCCTTTGATTTGATCAAAGATAATTGCAGCCGGAGTAGGACCTCCATCGGGTATGTCCGTAGAATAGACATGCCAACCGGCTTCTACCTTACCTGTGAATACAATCTCAAATTCCGTATCCGACAACGTCTTTTGAGTAACTGAAAACTTCACAGGCTCCTGCATTTGTGCACTTGCAGTAAAACACAATAGCAACAAAAAAAGTGAAGAAATAATTTTTTTCATAACAAAGTTAGTGATTTTGAGTTGCAAAGATAATCAAAATATAAGTTTCATCTGCCTTTTATTTAAATAAAATTCAAATAACAATAAATAAATATACTTTTTGAATTCAAATATCACCTTTTTGCGGCATTTAGATCAGTTCCCGTCAGAATAATCCAGCAAAAAGTCATTGTCAAGAACAGCAATCCATCAAGATACAGCATCCCTGACAAAAAGCTATAATATATAGAAATTAAAAACAAAAAAGGCCGCACTTTTCAGTGCGGCCACATTATAAGGGCTTAATTTTAAATTACAACTTCGGACCAGCAGCAACCAAAGCCTTACCAGCCTCGTTACCTGTGAACTTAGAGAAGTTCTTGATGAAGCGATTAGCCAAATCCTTAGCTTTCTCTTCCCACTCGCAAGCACACTTGTAAGTGTCACGCGGATCAAGAATATTAGGATCAACACCCGGCAACTCTGTAGGTACAACAAAGTCGAAGTAAGGAATAGTCTTAGTCGGAGCCTTGTCGATAGAACCATCGAGGATAGCATCGATGATACCACGAGTATCACGGATAGAGATACGCTTGCCAGTACCATTCCAACCAGTGTTAACCAAGTATGCCTTAGCACCAGTCATTTCCATCTTCTTAACGAGTTCCTCAGCATATTTAGTAGGATGCAAGCTCAAGAAAGCAGCACCGAAGCAAGCTGAGAATGTCGGAGTCGGTTCAGTGATACCACGCTCTGTACCAGCCAACTTAGCAGTGAAACCAGACAGGAAGTAGTACTGAGCCTGTTCAGGGCTCAGGATTGACACAGGAGGCAATACGCCGAATGCATCAGCTGACAGGAAGATAACCTGCTTAGCATGAGGACCCTTAGAAACCGGCTTAACGATATTTTCGATGTGATAGATAGGATAAGATACACGAGTGTTCTCAGTTACGCTCTTATCAGCGAAGTCAATCTTACCATCTTCAGCAACAGTTACGTTCTCCAACAAAGCGTCACGCTTGATAGCATTGTAGATATCCGGCTCAGACTCCTTGTCAAGGTTGATAACCTTAGCGTAGCAACCACCTTCGTAGTTGAATACACCTTCGTTATCCCATCCGTGCTCGTCATCACCGATCAACAGACGCTTCGGATCTGTAGAAAGGGTAGTCTTACCTGTACCAGACAAACCGAAGAAGATAGCAGAACTCTTGCCTTCCTTGTCAGTGTTTGCAGAGCAGTGCATTGAAGCGATACCACGCAATGGGTTGTAGTAGTTCATCATAGAGAACATACCCTTCTTCATCTCACCACCGTACCAAGTGTTCAGGATAACCTGTTCCTTAGTAGTCAAGTTGAATACAACTGCTGTTTCAGAGTTCAAGCCAAGTTCCTTGTAGTTCTCAACTTTAGCCTTGGAAGCGTTGTAAACAACGAAGTCAGGTTCACCGAAGTTAGCCAATTCTTCAGCTGTCGGACGGATGAACATGTTGGTTACAAAGTGAGCCTGCCATGCAACCTCAACAATGAAACGAACCTTCAAACGAGTACTTTCGTTAGCGCCGCAGAATGCGTCAACTACGAAAAGGCGCTTGTTAGAAAGTTCCTTAGCAGCCAAATCTTTCAATACAGTCCAAGCCTCAGGAGTAACAGGCTTATTGTCGTTCTTATACTCGTCAGATGTCCACCATACAGTGTTCTCAGAAGTTGCATCCTTAACGATGAACTTATCCTTAGGAGAACGACCGGTGTAGATACCTGTCATAACGTTAACTGCGCCAAGCTCAGTCTCTTTACCCTTTTCATAACCTTCCAAACCTGCTTTGGTTTCTTCTGCATACAATACGTCGTATGACGGATTGTGAAGAATCTCAACGGCACCAGTAATACCGTACTTACTCAAATCAATATTTGCCATTTTTCTATAAGATAAAAATTGGTTATTATTATAAAGTTATAATATTTCTAATCCTGATTCCGACTACAAAATTACGAAGTTTTGCCTGCAAATAAAATTTTTGATGCAATTATTTTTCTTAATTCCAACCATTATTCCGTTAATTTTCCCAAAAGAGAAAACGGAATACCACAATTGCTAAACAGAGTTTACACTTCTCCAAAGTTTTTGTTATTTTTGTCTGTCGAACCAATTAACATCTTAGCGTATGAAAGTTATTAATTTCGCTGAAAAGCATTCCATTGTCAACAAATACATGGCAGAGCTGAGAGACATACATATTCAAAAAGACCGTGCCCGTTTCCGACGTAATCTTGAACGCATAGGCGAAGTTATGGCGTATGAAATCAGCAAGGAACTGACCTATCATACTCATGAAATCCAAACCCCTTTAGGTATTGCACCGACTGACTTACCTGACGAGAATATCGTACTTGGAACCATTTTCCGGGCCGGTTTGCCATTTCATCAGGGTTTTCTCAACGTATTCGACCAGGCCGACAATGCTTTCGTCTCTGCATTTCGTTTTTACAAAGACAAAGAATGCCATGATGTAGGCATTCACATCGAATACATCGCCACCCCTGACCTCACCGGAAAGACTCTGATAATAGCAGATCCGATGCTAGCCACGGGAAGCAGTATGGAATTTGGTTTACATGCATTCCAAACAAAAGGAAATCCGAAAAAGGTCCATCTTTGCTGTACGATAGCCAGTCAACAAGGTGTAGATTATCTGGTCGAGAAGTTCAAGGATACCGACTATACGCTCTGGTGCGGAGCTATCGACCCTGAACTGAATGAACACATGTATATCGTACCGGGACTAGGTGATGCCGGAGATCTGGCTTATGGAGGAAAAGTGCACTAAGCCAACACGTTTCCATATTAAAAAGAAGAATTGTGCTTCTATTCTGACTTATTACTGAGAAACTAAAAACGACGCACTATTGTAATGCGTCGTTTTTAGTTTCTATTTTCAACCGGATCTGAATTAATACGACCCGTATGTATATTATTCCTTCACTTCCCAAATATCGTTGGTATATAACAACTCATTAAAATTATGATAAGCTTTCTTTGCCTTGATTTCTTCTATCTGAGCATTGACAGCTTCGTCATAAGTGGGAGCATCCACATCACGGATCACACCTAATGCCACTGGAAAATCCGGACCTTGCATAAGCGCCAACTTAAGATGAAGTGTATTATCCTCACAATGGGCATCATGCACAAGTATATCTTTTTCCGTAATACCGTTCTCTCCCAATTTAACTACCTTGAGACCAAAACCTTCCTGCATCAGTCCATACTCATTATTCTCACCAAAGATCATAGGTTTACCGTGCTCCAGATAAATGGCATGTTTGGCACGTCCCTCCTTTGTATATACAGACTCATAAGTTCCATCGTTGAAGATCACACAATTCTGCAAGATTTCACATACAGCGGCTCCTTTATGAGCATGTGCAGCCTTCAAGATTTCCACGGTTCCGTTAGCATCCGTTGCAACTGCACGCGCAAAGAAGTGACCACGTGCACCAAAACAAAGTTCCGCAGGATTAAACGGATCCTCTACTGTACCATAAGGTGAAGACTTACTGACAAAACCACGGGGAGAGGTTGGAGAATACTGTCCCTTAGTCAGACCATATATGCGGTTATTAAGTAATATCATGTTAATATCCACGTTTCGACGGATAGCATGAATAAAATGATTACCACCAATAGCCAATCCATCTCCATCACCTGAAATCTGCCATACACTGATCTCCGGATTAGCCACTTTAAATCCTGTTGCAATTGCTGCTGCACGACCATGAATTGTCTGCATGGCATAGGTATTCATATAATATGGAAGACGGCTGGAACAGCCAATTCCTGAGATAACGGCTGTCTGATGAGGAGCTACTCCAATTTCAGCCATGGCTTTATGCAAAGAAGCCAGGAAAAAATGATCACCACATCCCGGGCACCAACGCGGCTGCCCTTTTTTATAATCTTTTGCTGTATATTCGCTCATTTTTTGATCTGCTTAGATATTCGACTATTTGTTGTAAATCTCAGTAAAGGCGTTAACCAACTCTGCAACGACAAAAGGCTGTCCCTTGACCTGATTGAACTGATACGGCGCAAAGCCATTGACTTTCATTCTCAGATAACCTGCGAACTGACCCAAATTCTGTTCTGCAACTACCACTTTTTTATAGCGCGACAGAACAGCCACTGTATTGGCAGGCAGAGGATTCAAATAAGAAAAATGAGCCAAAGCTACCTTCTTGCCACCTGCAATCATTTCATCCATTGCGGAATGCAAATGACCATAGGTTCCACCAAAACCGACAATAAGTAATTCAGCATCGTCTACACAACCTTCTACCTCTACATCCGGTACCGGTATCTTGGCAACTTTCTCCGCACGAAGTCTACACATCATATCATGATTTTCGGGATCAGTACTGATGGCACCCGTACGACCATCTTTTTCAAGACCACCTAAAATATGAGTATAACCCTCCTGACCAGGTATAGCCCAATAACGCACCTGATTCTCCGGATTTCTGTTATATGGTGTATAATGTCCAGCCATTTCAGGAGTTACATAAGGCGGTTTGATTTCAGGATATTCCTCCAAATCGGGCAGTTTAAATGCACCTGAACCATTAGCTACAAAAGCGTCTGTAAGAAGAACAACCGGTGTCATGTGCTCCAGAGCTATTTTACATGCATTATATGCTGCATCAAAACAGTTTGTCGGTGAAGTTGCTGCAATTACCGGCATTGGAGACTCTCCATTTCGACCAAACAAAGCCTGCAAAAGATCTGTCTGCTCACTCTTTGTCGGCAAACCTGTTGACGGGCCGCCACGCTGTACATTCAAAATCACAAGCGGAAGTTCTGTAATGACAGCCAGATTCATAGCCTCAGACTTAAGACAGACACCTGGGCCAGAAGTAGAAGTTACCGCCAAGGCTCCTGCAAACGCAGCTCCAACAGAAGATGCACAACCGGCAATCTCATCTTCACACTGTACGGTTGTAACACCCAAACTTTTATGCTTAGACAACTCGTGCAATACATCCGTCGCAGGTGTGATAGGATAAGAACCTAAGAAAAGACGCAAACCAGCTTTTTCAGCCGCTGCAATAAATCCATAAGCCGTAGCCTTATTACCCATGATATCCATGTACTTACCCGGCTTCTTTACCTTGGATTCTATTTTATAAGTATGTGCTACAGAAGCATGCGTATTGGCTCCATAATCATATCCTGCCTGAATAACCTTAATATTGGCTTCTGCAACCGCCGGTTTCTTTGCAAATTTTTCGCGCAGCATATTGAAAGCCGTGTCCAGATCACGCTGGAAAAGCCAGCAAACCAAACCTAAGGCAAACATATTGCGACATTTCAATACAGACTTGTTATCCATACCTGAATCTGCCAGACAATCTTTTACCATCTGCGTAATAGGAGCGGCAATTACATCGTTTTTAATACCCAGTTCTTCTATCGGATTATCTGTAACAAAAGCAGCTTTCTCCAAATCCTTAGCCTGGAAACTGTCTGTATCCAAAATGATACAAGCCGTCGGCTTGGCATACTTATACTGTGTTTTAAGTGCAGCTGCATTCATTGCCACCAACACATCACACTTGTCTCCTGGAGTAAAAACCTTGTTGGCACCGATATGCACTTGAAATCCGGAAACTCCCGTCAATGACCCTTGCGGAGCCCGAATATCTGCCGGATAATCCGGAAATGTACAAATATCATTTCCTTCAGTGGCTGAAACCGTGGAAAAAATATTTCCAGCCAACTGCATACCATCGCCCGAATCACCAGAGAAACGGACCACCACATGATCCAGTTCCTTAATTTCTAATGTATCTGCCATATTTTATCTGATTATATTGATTGATGTCTTTTTACCTGTTTATTATATTGCAAAGTTCGTAAAGAATTGCTAAAAAACAAAATATTTTGCTATAAAAAAATAAGTTTCAATGATTATTTTGATATAAAACAGGCGTTTTTGATAGCAAATCATAATCTGAAAAAGAATTTAGCAAAATTTTCTTATTTTCCCTTTTCCAAGTGTTTTTTAACTGTTTCCATTTGTTATTAAATAAAAAAAGCTATCTTTGCAGTCACTTTTGAGCCCCTGTAGTTCAATGGATAGAACTACGGTTTCCTAAACCGCCAATCCGGGTTCGATTCCCGGCGGGGGTACATAAAAAAATAATCGGGAAATATTTCCCGATTATTTTTTTATGTACCCAATCACTCACTTTCATTATTCAAATAAAAAAAGGGACACATTAAATATGCCCCTTTTTTATTTGAATATTATTGTTATACCTCATTACTCTGCATCAGCTTCCTTAATATTTTTTCCCATGCTCAGATAAGCAACAGGAGCTGCCATGAAAATAGAAGTGCAAGTACCAATAACCACACCCAATATCATGGCAAAGGCAAAGCTACGTATACTCTCTCCTCCAAGGAACAATATACATAACAAAACAATCAAAGTTGTCAAAGACGTATTCAACGTACGAGTCAATGTCGTATTCAACGAATCATTAAACAGACGCTGCGGATCACGGTTAGGATACAAATGGAAGAATTCGCGAATTCGGTCGAACACAACCACCTTATCATTGATAGAATAACCTATAGCCGTCAAAATTGCACCGATGAAAGTCTGATCAATTTCCAAAGAGAACGGCATCCAGCCCCATCCTATTGAATAAGCTCCGATAATCAATAATGTATCTACAGTCAAAGCCACAACGGCACCAACTGAAAAAGCTACATTACGGAAACGCAATAAGATATAAAGGAATATAGCGATCAAAGCCAATACAACAGAAATAATAGCACCATAAGTGATATCTTCTGCAACTGACGGTCCCACTTTCTGAGAACTGATAATAGATCCTCCCGCACGTTCGTCACGATCGATAAAGGTTTTAAGATCAAGATCTTGTGACAGAAGATTACCAGACTTCAAAGCATCAAAAAGTGTAGCCTCAATTTCTGCATCAACCTGAGTACCCTCTTCCTGTATGCGATAGTTCGTTGAAATACGCAATGTCTTATGATCTGTACCTAAGGCAATAACCTGAACAGTTGCATCATTAAACTTGTTCTCAAGCAAAGTCCGTACCGTTTCTGGCTCAACCTGTTTCTCAAACAGAACCACAAAGTTACGTCCTCCTGTAAAATCGATACTCTTGCTCAAACCACGCACAAACAAAGAAACAAGGCTCACCACAATAAAGAAGCCGAATACAGCAAATGACTTCTTATATGCGCTCATAAATTTATAGTGCGGGTTATGCAGGAACTTTCTGGATACAGACGTTGTGAACGTAAGGTTAAGCCACTTATCTTTATTCAAGAAATGCTCATAAACCAAACGAGTTAAATAAACGGCTGTAAAGAATGAAACCAGGATACCGATAATAAGGGTTGTTGCAAAACCACGAATCGGTCCTGTACCGAAATTATAGAGGATCACACCCGTAATAATAGATGTCAGGTTAGAGTCAAAAATAGCAGAGAATGCATTGGAATAACCATCTGCCACAGCAGCTCTTACACTCTTACCGGCCTTAAGCTCTTCCTTCGTACGTTCATAAATCAACACATTGGCATCAACAGCCATACCAAGTGATAACACCATACCGGCAATACCAGACATAGTCAATGCAGCCTGGAATGAAGTCAAGATACCCAGTGTAAAGAAGAAATTAAGAATCATAGCCAAATTTGCCACCATACCCGGAATAAGGCCATATATGCCGCACATGAAAATCATCAACAGCACAAAGGCAATAACAAATGAAGTCATACCTTGGTTGATTGATTCCTGTCCGAGCGTAGGACCGACAACTTCCTCTGATACGATATGAGCCGGCGCCGGCATCTTACCAGACTTAAGCACATTTGCCAAGTCACGCGTATCTTCGATTGTAAACTGTCCTGTTATAGATGAAACACCACCTGTAATTTCATTCATTACATTAGGAGCACTATATACATAATCATCGAGAACAATTGCGATAGCACGACCTACATTGGCTTTAGTCAATGCAGCCCAACGTCTCGCTCCGTCTGAATTCATAGTCATACTTACACAAGGACGTCCATGCTCATCGAAATCATCCTTTGCTTCAGTTACGACATCACCTTCCAACGGTGCACGTCCGTTACGTTCAGTTACCTTAATTGCATAAAGCTCGAAGATATCACCCAATTGACCGCGACCGACAGCTTTTACTCCCCACTTAAGGCGCAAATCAGAAGGCAATACTTGTTTAGCCACATCTGATGCCAGACAACGGTTAACAGCAGCAGTATCACGCCAGCTTGCATATCCGGCAACACAACCTGAAGGTCCCTGGGCAAATTGCAGCAAAGAAGCCAATGGATGCGATTTACGGAACTGCTCATCCGTAACAGACGGAGCATCAGCACCAGCCTTACCTGTACTTGATTTAATAGCAGAAGCCAAATTCTTGGAAGTCGTTGCTTTTGTACTGTCTGCAACTTCAGCCTGTGCTACCGCAGTAGTATCTGCAACAGACACAGTTGAATCGGCAACAGTCTCAGCATGTCCTGCTGCAGCCAAACGAGAATCCAATGTAGCCAAGAACGGCACAACTTCCTGGGTGCTATAAGTCTCCCAGAATTCCAAATTGGCACTTCCCTGCAAGAGTTTACGAACACGTTCGGGTTCCTTTATACCAGGCATTTCCACCATGATGCGTCCCTGCTGGCCTTCCAATGTCTGGATATTAGGCTGAACCACGCCGAAACGGTCGATACGTGTACGCAACACATTATATGAATTGGCAATTGCTGACTCTACTTCATCACGAAGCACTTTCTCCACTTCGCTATCTGAACTCTTAGTCGTTACCTTGCCTTTCAACTGCTGCGTAGCAAACAACTCAGCCAATGTTCCATCTGGTTTCTGAGCCTTGTAGTTTTTGACAAATAAGGCAATAAAATCACTTTGACTGTTAACAGCCTCTTTCGCAGCCTGCTCTACAGCTTTGTTGAAAGCGGGATCAGCCTTATGATCGGCAAGAGCCTTAACCACTTCCGGCACTGATACTTCCAGGATCACATTCATACCACCTTTCAGATCAAGACCGAGGCCAATTTCCATTTCACGACACTCTTTCAGTGTATAGACACCTAACCAAACCGGATTATTCAATGCTGAATCCAGATAATGGTAGCCGGCCTCTTCACCTTGAGTTTTGGTGATTTCATCCACTTTATTCATTTGGTAACGAGTCACAAATGAAAAAGAAAGATAAAACACACAAACAAGAGTGAGCAGCAAAGCGAAAACCTTTACAAATCCTTTGTTTTGCATTTTAAAAATTTATTTTTGAGATTATTAAATTATTATCCATTTAGGCTACAAGGGCGCAAATATAACGTTTTTTTCACATTAAAATAGCAAGTTAACAAATTAATTTCTATATTTTCCTACTTTTTGCACTTTCTCAGATAAGTTATCATCGGATAGTGATCAGATGCTGTGATGGTTTTATCTATGTGTGTCCCATAAGTTTGCCAATAATCCGATACAAATATATGATCTATTCTAAAATAAAAGCCCTTGTCTACATAGGAAAATCCCAGTCCATTACCAGACTCTCTATAGGCATCTTTCAAGCACTCCGAAAGTTTATGACAAGGATAAGAGACCGGAGAATCATTGAAATCACCACAAGTTATTACGGCATCCAAATTGGAATGTTTTATATAATAAAGTACAGAATCTACCTGAGGGCCTCTCAAACGGCTTACATTTGCCATTTTGTTCAGCAAAGCACGAGAGTTCTCTTCCGTTTTTGCACCTTCTGGCTCTTTTAAAATATCTTTATAATGCTGTTTATCTTCCATCGTCAGACGATAAGACTCCAAATGATTGTTAATCAATAATATCGTATCATTTTCATACAACAACCGTACTGCCATTGCCCCATTACCAGCAGAAGCATCAACCACACTCTCTACCGACAAAACAGGCAATTTGGAATATACACGCTGATCACCCCTCAAACCACTATTTGATGAAAGGTCATTAAAATCAATACAATGATATCCGCTATCGGCCATTTGCCTGTCAATATCCTCAATTTTAAGCTTATAGGCAGGCAAAGCTTCCTGCAAGCATATAATATCAGCATCGCTCTGCAACAAATAGTCCAACACGGCATTATGCCCGTTCTCATCAATCTTCGACCCTCCAAATGACTTGGTATTATAAGTCAACAATTTAAGGCTCTCTTCCGGAACTTTTTCAGGAAAATTCAAAGGACAATAAGAATAAATAAAAGTTCCGGAACACAAAAGGCCTAACAATGCGATCCACACTTTCCGCACCTGAAATACCAGCCAAAAAAAGACAAATGCGATATTCAACAACAACAATAAAGGAAAGCCTAAACAAAACAAGGCCAAACGAGGATGTTCTGCTGGCGAAAGAGTAGAACTCAACCCACACAACAGCAATAATAAGGCAGCCATCACATTGGCTCCCTCAAAGAAATGAATGGCTATGCGTTTAAACAGATCAAGCATAATGAATTATCGCTGACTTGCATCAAACAGTTTTTGTTTTTCCTCTTCAGTCAGACTATTATAGCCTGATGTCTTTACCTTTTCCAGAATACGGTCTATTTCTTCCTGGCTAGCCTTTCTTTGAGCATTATAGTTATAATCATCACCATGTCCACCCTTATAAGCTTTCATTTTTGGGCGTTTAGGAGCTGAAAAACGATCGAACTTACCGGAGAACCATCTTTTGATCTTTTCAGAATCAAAAGACCCACCGCCATAACCACCGTCATAACGTCGCCAGTACAGAATCAACAAAAGGCCGAATATCATACCGCCTAAGTGAGCAAAATGGGCTATACCATCACCTGAATTTCCCAAAGCAGAAAGTAACTCAATCACCGCATAACCAATTACGAAATATTTAGCCCTAATAGGTACCGGCAAAGGGAATATAAACATTCTCTCATTAGGAAATGTCATACCAAAAGCCAAGAGGATACCATAGACAGCTCCCGAAGCTCCCACAGTAGTCCAACTGTTAAGATACTGATCCATACTGATCATGGCATAACCGATCGAAACCGTTTCATAATGATTTAACCCTTGAGTCAGATAGGAAAGGTACTGCACTATTTCTTGTGCGAAACCAGCCCCTACGCCACACACCATATAATAAAGCAAAAAACGGCGCGGTCCCCATACAGATTCCATCACGCGTCCAAACATCCATACCGCAAACATATTGAACAAAATATGTTCAAATCCGCCATGCATGAACATATAAGAAAAGAATTGGAAAAATCTGAAATCAGGTGCCAGGAAAAAATGCAATCCTAACACGTCATTCAGATCTATTCCGTAACGTTCTGCAGCAATCTTCCCCAAGAAAAACAGAAGATTGATTATAATGAGATTTTTCGTAATAGGAGGCATATTCATCATTTGTATTTGTATTTATCTTTTAAATCCATTGCAAAAATACGCATTTTATTCCATTTCACACTAATAAAGTACATTCTACACCTCTTTTTTTTCTTAAAAGAAATATTTTTCTATAAAAAATTTGATTTACAATACAGTTTACATATATTTGCACAGAGGTAAAAACGATTATATTCACTTAAAACCTTTCAAAATGAACAAAACAGAACTAATCAGCGCCATTGCAGAAAATGCGGGCTTAAGCAAGGCTGATGCCAAGAAGGCATTAGATGCAACTATTTCCAGTGTTACAGAAGCCCTGAAGAAGGGAGACAAGATCGCTTTAATCGGATTCGGAACATTCTCAGTAAACGAGAGACCTGCACGTACAGGCATTAACCCCAGAACCAAAGAACAAATCACTATTGAAGCTAAAAAGATCGTCAAGTTCAAGGCCGGAGCCGAACTTGATGAAGCTATACAATAAAATTAGTCTTCCAATATCTTAAAAGGGAGATGCAAAATTTTGCATCTCCCTTATTTATTATGTATCTTTGCATCATAATTTTTTGGAACTTAAAGGTTATGGAAATAGAAAACAAAATCGCCAGTGCAGTTGCCGCTGCAATCAACCATCTTTATGGGGCAACTATCGCAGAAAAAGAAATCCAATTACAAAAAACAAAAAAAGAATTTGAAGGCCATCTTACACTGGTGGTTTTCCCTTATCTGAAGCTTTCACGCAAAAAACCTGAAGATACAGCTCAGGAAATAGGCCAGTACCTGAAAGAAAACCTGCCCGAGGTGATTGCCGATTTTAATGTTATCAAAGGTTTCCTCAACCTGACTATAGCTTCTGCGAGCTGGATAAATTTGCTTACTGACATCAACCGTAATGATAATTTCGGTCTTCAGGCTGCAACTCCGGAGTCACCACTGGTCATGATAGAATATTCTTCGCCAAATACCAACAAACCGCTCCATTTGGGACATGTCCGCAACAATTTACTCGGTACCGCATTAGCCAATGTTATGGCTGCCAACGGTAACCGTGTAGTCAAGACCAATATTGTCAACGACCGCGGCATCCACATCTGCAAGAGTATGCTGGCATGGCTCAAATATGGCAATGGTGCCACACCGGAAAGCACAGGTATCAAAGGCGATCACCTGATAGGTGATTATTATGTAGCTTTTGACAAACATTACAAAGAAGAGGTCAATGAGCTGATTACGAAAGGAATGAGCGAAGAAGAGGCCAAAAATGAGGCCCCATTAATCAAAGAAGCTCGCGAGATGCTCGTAAAATGGGAACATAATGATCCGGAAGTACGTGCATTATGGAAAAAAATGAACGAGTGGGTTTATGCCGGCTTTGATGTTACATATAAAGCTCTTGGAGTTAGCTTTGATAAGATATACTACGAATCAGATACCTACCTGGAAGGCAAAGAAAAAGTCTTAGAGGGTCTGAAAAAAGGATTATTCTTCCAAAAAGAAGATGGTTCCGTATGGGCAGACCTCACAAAAGAAGGTTTGGATGAGAAATTACTTCTCCGCTCAGACGGCACTTCCGTATACATGACTCAAGACATTGGTACTGCCAAGCTACGTTTCCAGGACTATCCTATCAACAAAATGATCTATGTAGTTGGCAACGAGCAAAACTACCATTTCCAAGTTTTATCCATTCTGCTCGACAGACTGGGCTTTGAATGGGGTAAAGATCTGGTTCACTTCTCTTACGGCATGGTAGAGCTACCTAACGGCAAAATGAAAAGTCGCGAAGGTACAGTAGTAGATGCAGACGATCTGGTTGCGGAAATGATCAATACCGCCAAACGAATGTCAGAAGACAAGATCAACAAACTTACAGACCTGACCGAAGACGAAGCCAATGAAATTGCACGTATTGTAGGTTTGGGAGCCTTGAAATATTTTATTCTTAAAGTAGACGCCCGCAAAAATATGCTCTTCAATCCATCTGAAAGCATCGACTTTAACGGCAATACAGGTCCTTTCATTCAATATACATACGCCCGCATTCGTTCTATCCTGCGTAAAGCAGCAGAAAACGGCATTCAGATACCGGAAAGCCTGCCTGAAAATACTGAATTAAATGAAAAGGAAATAGGTCTTATCCAGATGCTCACAGATTTTGCTTCTGTAGTCAAACAAGCTGGTAATGACTATAATCCAAGCTGCATAGCCAACTACTGCTACGATCTTGTGAAAGAATACAATCAATTCTATCATGACTTCAGCATTCTGCGTGAAGAAGACGAGAACAAGAAAATTGTCCGTTTGGCTCTATCAGCTAACGTGAGCAAGATTATCCGCACAGGAATGGGACTGCTCGGCATCGAGGTTCCTGAACGAATGTAAAAAGTCTATTGTCTTTAATGGGACGAAAAAAATATTATGTTGTATGGAATGGTGTCAGTCCGGGAATATATACTTCCTGGACTGACTGCCAACTGCAAATCAATGGATACGAAGGAGCCATTTACAAATCCTTTGACACTGTAGAAGAAGCAGAAAAGGCTTATCATTCCTCCCCTTACCTCTATATCAAAAAAAAGAAAGCTGAACCTAATACAACAAATCAGTCCCTCATGGCTCCACCGAGCAATCGGACCGATACAGTATTGACTCTACCCTTAGAAGTTGAAGCTGAAGCATTAGCTGTCGATGCAGCCTGCAGCGGCAACCCCGGCCCAATGGAATATCGTGCAGTATATCTGAGGACCGGAGAGGTGGTATTTCATTTTGGCCCCGTATATGGTACTAACAATATCGGTGAATTTTTGGCCATTGTACATGGTCTCGCTCTACTGAAACAAAAAGGACTGTCCATGCCAATCTATAGCGACAGCATGAATGCCATACATTGGGTGCACCAAAAACGTTGTAAAACCAAACTGGAACGCTCTGCTAAGACTGAGGCTCTGTTCAATTTAATTGAAAGAGCCGAAAACTGGCTAAAGAACAATACCTATTCCACCAGAATCATCAAATGGGAAACTACACGCTGGGGAGAAGTTCCGGCCGATTTTGGCAGAAAATAACAATCCCAGACATCCTATACTGTTTTTACTAATATAGTACCTGAAATAATTAATCTGATAAGAAGGAATATATTTTTATGAAACAACGTATTTTCTTTCTACTTAAACTATTTGTTCTGTTCATCATCTTTTTTGCTGTTCAGAAAATTATTTTTATTGCCGAGAATGCCAATACGGAAAATATCGACATCAATGCCAATAATATATATAATATTTTAATACACGGTTTCGGACTTGACGCTTCTACTACCGGCTACCTGATCATCATACCATTCGTTATAACCTGGATCAGTATATGGTACAGCCAATTGAAAATAAAAAATATACTCAAGCCTTATTTCATCATTATATCCATACTTCTATCTGTCATTACCATTCTGGATACTTCTTTATATGAATTCTGGAAGTTTAAACTGGATGCCACAATTTTCAATTATATCGACGCTCCCAAACAAGCATTGGCGAGTGTATCAACTGGATATATTTTGATTCGGATAGTTATAATGGCAGTGAGCGCCATCCTTCTTTCATCGCTCTGTATTATTTGCACACCATCTGTTTTTCCAAAACTTAAATATGGCAAACACATGATCGGTTATAATGCTGCTTATATTCTGGCAGGAGGAATCATTTTTCTTTTTATCAGAGGAGGAGTCGGCCGCTCTACCATGAATATTGGCAACGCCTATTTCAGTGAAAAACCATTTATGAATCATGCTGCAGTCAACCCTGCATTCAACTTACTCTATTCCTGGCGGAAATCCGAAAAATTCTCGGACAAATATAACTGGCTGGATGAAACATTGCGTGCCAATTTATGGCAAGGACTTTATCCTGATACTACAGAAGACAAGACTGATTCATTATTGAATGTAGAAAGACCCAACATTTTAATAATCATATTAGAAGGTTACGGAAGTTATTATCTTAATGACCCCGACGGAAATGATGTTTCTCCTAATATCAAACGACTGATTAAGGAAAGTATATACTTTGATAACGTATATGCTAATAGCTTCCGTACTGACCGTGGTTTGGTCAGCGCACTCAGCGGTCATGTCAGCTATCCCACTACATCCATCATGAAAATTCCGGCAAAGAGCCAAAATCTACCAGGTATTGCACGCACATTGCAAAATGCAGGATACAGTACAGAGTTCCTGTACGGAGGGGATATTAATTTTACTAATATGAAAAGCTATTTCACCTCCACAGGATACAGTCATCTGATAGCTGATACTGACTTTGAACTTCAGGAACGCAACTCAAGCTCCTGGGGGGCACACGATCAATACACTTTCAAAAAATTAATGGAACTGATTAAGGCCAAGCCAACAGACAAGCCATGGCATATCGGATTCCTGACACTCAGCAGTCATGAGCCGTTTGAAGTCCCTTACCAAAGATTAAAAGACAAAAAACTGAATTCCTTTGCTTATACAGATCATTGTCTGGGTACATTTATTGATGAACTCAAACAGACTCCCATATGGAATAATCTTTTGGTTATATGTCTTCCGGATCATGGTAGTGCACTCAATGTCACCACTCCTGAATACTACCACATCCCGATGTTATGGATGGGTGGTGCCATCAAACGCCCACAAATCATACAGACATTAATGAATCAAAGCGACATGCCTGCTACGTTATTGTCGCAACTAAACCTCCCTCATCAGGAATTTCAGTTTAGCCGCAATATATTCTCAAGAAACTACAGGAACAAGTTCGCCTATTCAACATTCAGCGATGGTTTTGCCTTCAGAGATTCTACAGGTGTAACCATATTCGACAACGCAGCCAGGAGAATTATTACTGACGAACCAGCTCCCAATGCTGACAGAGAGAATAAAGGCAAAGCTATTCTCCAGACTTCATACGATCTGCTGGATCAACGCTAAGACTATTCTCTAAACATAAAACCTATATTCATTAACACTGTATTCACATTTGGATCAACAAACAATCCCTCTAACTATGAACAAAAAAGAACGCATCTTAACATCTACAAAAAACATATTAACAACATTTACAAGAAACAAGCTAATAGTATAACCCAACCAAAATAAACTTTCTCATTTTTACGTTAATCTCTTTGTAATATATAACTTATTATCTACCTTTGTATAATATCAGAAACACTCACACACTGGTGTTACAAGGGATTTACTGAGAATCTGTTAATATGAGAAATCGTATCCAATATTAAATCTGAACATTATAATGGATAAGAAATGTATGACCGAAGGGAAAGAATACAAGAAGATTCTTACTATCGTAATCCCCACTTATAATATGGAGAAATATCTTACCGAATGCTTGGATTCGGTAACCAATCCGATAGTGGGCAATACACTGGAAGTAATTATAGTCAACGATGGAAGTACAGACAGTTCGTTAGCAATTGCCAAACAATATGAGAACAAACGGCCTGACATTATTAAGATAATTGACAAACAAAACGGCAATTACGGCTCTTGCGTAAATGCCGGATTGGCGCAAGCTACCGGAAAATATTTTAGGATTCTTGATGCAGACGATTGGTTTGATACTCAGGCTCTCGCCGAATTCCTAGAAAAATTAGAAACCTGTGAAACTGACTTGATACTGACCCTTATAGCCGAAAATATCTTTCAAGGCGAAAAGATGATAGAAGAAAAAAAATACGCTTTTCAGTCCATACAGAAAGATCACATTTATCAGGCTGATCAGTTCCTGATCCATAAGAACTCCTTTGAAAATGAGTTCAGGATGCATGGCATGACCTACAAGACTTCCATTTTGAGGGCATGCAAGCTATACATGCTTGAAGGAGTAAGCTATACTGATAATATTTTCCTTTTCCTACCATTCTCTTACATCAAAGACTTTATTGTTTTTGACCTGTACCTGTATCATTACAGAATGGGAAGAGAAGGACAAACCATGCAACACGATATCTTTATCAAAAGACTGACTGATATAGGAAAAGTGGTATGCTACATGTTTGATATCATGGATCAGACTCCAAACAAAGAACCGCTAAGAACCAACCAACTGACTCTTATTAAAGGAGCATTATGTCTGTTTCTGCATATTCTGAGATTCCAAAAGACCATACATCAAAAAGATTTTCCTTATATCAAACGAATCATCAAGGGAATCAACAAGTATGGCTATCAGGAACCTGTTCTTCAAAAATGGTACTTCAAATTATGGCAATCAACAGAAAGTTCCAGATTGCTGCAATATGCTCTGACCCTACGTAGCCTATTCAAATAACTCCATTAGGAATCCTGCACCTATTAACGTTGAACTATGACATATCAGTATAAAGTATCTTTTATCGTACCTGTCTACAATAAAGAAAAATGCCTTGAGACCTGTGTAGACAGTCTTCTCAATCAAACTTATCCACATTGTGAGATCATTCTCGTCAATGATGGTAGCACAGACCGAAGCAAGGAAATATGCAATCGTTATGCAAGTGACAATGTGAAGGTCATTAATCAGGCTAATGCAGGTGTCAGTTGTGCACGTAATGCCGGCATAGAAATAGCAACAGGAGAATATATCATTTTTGTAGACAGCGATGACTGGATGGAACCTAATGCTATAAGTACGTTAATGGAACAACCACAAATCGCCGATCTGACATTTTTCGGAAGCGTATTCCATTATCCGGACCGTATAGCACTTTCGTATATTCCGGAGAAAACGTTCTACAAATCCTTTTCCGAACTTCAAAAAGGTCTCATAGACCTCCTGAAGAATCCCAAACATCCTGATTATGTAGGATTCACATGGAACAAGATGTTCAGACACGATATCATACAGCAGTATCATTTGCGTTTCATAGAAAAATTGTCAATCAGAGAAGATGAAGCTTTTACTTTTGCATACGCTACGCATTGTAATACATTAGCCACTCTGCCCAATCTGCTGTATCATTACCAGTATTCACCAAACGGATTGACATGGGGAGACAAGAAAAGTGCAGAAGAATATACTAAACTTGCTGATGCTTACATACAATCCGTCAAGGCATTCACCAAACCTGAACTCGAAAAATACCTTGTCAGTCATGCTGCTGAATTTTACATGCTGGCTATACGTAAATCACAAGACCAAACATTCAGAGAAAATGTCATCTCCAAATACTGGAATCTCAAAAACAAATATAAATTCAAAATAAAGCTCAAACCTATTTATCGGATACTTACCAATACCAAAAGCTCCAGCTGGATGAAATTCTATTTTAAGTTCAGAGCTACATATCATCATAACAAATAATAATAACCTGCAGGAACAGATGCTATTATTTATCGGTAAAATTCATTTTAAAGCATCTCTCTCTGACCTACATTTATGACATAAAAAAATTGTGGTATTCATTACTCTGATTACTCAGAATTAAAATGAATACCGCAATTTTTATAGATTATCCTTATCAGAGATCTCTGAATTAAAGACTTTGCATATCATTAAGTTTCTTATAATATCCATTGAGAGCAATCAACTCCTCATGCGTACCTCTCTCAACTATTTCACCTTCAAACATCACACAAATCTCATCTGCGTTCTTAATAGTACTTAATCGGTGAGCAATAGCAATAGTTGTACGTGATTTCATCAAACGCTCCAATGCCTCTTGTACCAGACGTTCTGATTCTGTATCTAGGGCAGAAGTAGCCTCATCCAAAATAAGTATTGGCGGATTCTTCAGAATAGCACGAGCAATACTGATACGCTGACGCTGACCACCGGACAAACGTCCTCCACGGTCACCAATCATCGTGTCGTAACCCTTCTCCGACTCCATAATAAAGTCGTGCGCATTAGCAATCTTGGCAGCTTCTATAACCTGTTCCATCGTGGCACTTTCCACACCAAAAGTAATATTATTATAGAAGGTATCATTAAAGAGGATCGCTTCCTGATTCACATTACCAATCAATGAACGCAATGAAGTAATAGACACATCCTTCACATTCTTGCCATCAATCAGCAGTTCGCCATCATAAATCTCATGATAACGCGGCACCAAATCAACCAAAGTAGACTTACCTGAACCGGACTGACCAACCAAAGCTACAGTCTTTCCTTTTTCAATAGTCAGATTGATATGTTTCAACACCTGTCTGCCTTCCACATAGCTAAATGATACATCCCTGAACTCCAGCTTATCCTGAAATCCATCCAATGGTTTGGGGTTCTCCGGATCCTTAATAGGATTCTCCGCCTTCAGTATCATATCAATACGTTCCATACTGGCCAAACCTAACGGCACGTTATAAAACGCCTTTGAAAATTCTTTCAACGGGTTGATGATACTATACAGAATAACCAGATAAAAGATGAACATCGCCGCATCTATCGGTGAATAGCTGTTCAGGATCAAGGCTCCGCCAAACCACAAGACAATGACGATAACGCATGTACCTAAAAATTCACTCATAGGATGTGCAGAGCTCTGACGAATCACCATCTCATTCATTGCATCACGAAAATCATTATTGATTTTGGCAAAACGCGCAGACATTTTACGCTCGGCAATAAAAGCCTTAATGATTCGCAATCCTCCAAGCGTTTCATCCAACTGAGACATGATATCTCCCCACTGAGCCTGAGCTACAACAGACTGACTCTTCAACTTACGACTGATAACTCCCATGATCCAACCGGCCAAAGGCAGGACCACCAACACAAACAGAGTCAATTGCCAGCTTACGGTAAACAATGTGATAAAACAAACAACCAATGCAATCGGATTCCTGATTAACATGTCTATGGAGCTTGTCAAGGAATTCTCTACAACAGACACGTCCGCACTCATACGGGCGATAATATCACCTTTACGCTCTTCTGAAAAAAAGCTCAAAGGCAACTTTAACACTTTGTCATATACCTGAATACGAATATCACGAACTATTCCCGTACGTAATGGCACCATGACAGCTGATGAAGCAAAATAGCCCAAAGTCTTAAGCATGGTCATAAAAACCAGAATAACACCCATCATAACCAATGTCAGGAAGGCTCCATTCTTCTCAATAATCACACTGATGTAATAATAGCCATTATTCATCAGCACATCCTTATTCAGATTCGACCAATCCATAGGCATGTATTCATAGGTAGTCGTATCAATCTTGAACAGAATATTCAGGATTGGAACTAAAGCCATGAACGAAAAGACGTTAAGCCACTGTGACAAGAAGTTTAATATTACAGCCCATGTCAGATATTTACGATATGGCCGAATATAACGCTTAAGTAATGAAAAGAACTGTTTAATCATATATGTCTAGCATAAATAATTTGCAAAGTTATAAAAAAAGGCAAAAGACACAAGATTTAAGCTCATATTAATTTAATAGTCAGAACAAAAAGCCACATATTTGAAGAAAATCATTTTGTATCTCCATTCTTTTATCCGACTATAATTCTTTATAATAAGTTATATAAATATTTCATCTATCCGACCATAAAAACTTCACCCACCCTATTCAAACATCAAGAATACAAGTCATACTCACAATAATAATCCGTAAAGACCGGTATCATATATCTTTTTTAATTATATTTGTAATTGATGTGAGCACCATAGCCACAATCTACTACAATTCAACCGGTAAACCTTCATCAGAACTGAACCGACTATTATTACAGAAGCATACTAACAAATTAAATTCTAACAGACATGAAAATCAATTGCGTCGTCGTAACCTACAACAGACTTGATTTACTGAAAGAATGTCTCAAGGCTCTGGAAGAACAAACTTTCAGGATCCATAAGATTTTCATAATCAATAATCATTCAACGGATCAGACGGCCACATACCTTGAGAATCTGAAGGAAGATCCGAACTATGACATTACAAATCTACCGGAAAACATAGGAGGAGCAGGAGGTTTCTCTGAAGGTATCAAGCGAGCTGCCATGGATGGTTGCGACTGGATATGGGTAATGGATGACGATACTATCCCTCATAAAAATGCTCTTGAAGAATTGATAAAGGCAACCAAGGCGGCCCCCAACATCGGATTTATATGTAGCAAAGTCATCTGGACCGACGGCAAAGTTCATGAAATGAATGTACCCAGATTTGACCTTCATAGTCCGGACGGCTTCCCATTGAATTACTATTCCGACAAAGCCGATGTATTAATGGTTAAAAGTGCATCATTTGTCTCTATACTTATCAGCACGGAAACTGTTCGCTCGATTGGATTACCCATTAAAGAATTCTTTATCTGGGGAGATGACACTGAATATACAACCCGTATATACAACAGCGGTTACACATGCCTTTATGCCGGACAAAGCGTTGCCCTTCATAAGACTAAGACCAACTATGTCTCCAATATCAAAAGCGTACCGGCAGATTCATTCTGGAAATTCAAGTACGGTATCCGCAATGAACTGTACTTACGTAAAGGCAGAAAAAGTAAACTGATCTTCTTTTTTTCAGCCCTGAATTTTTACCGCCGACAAATCCGTCATGCCAAAAAACGTAAAAAGAGCGAAAGAAAGGAACTTATCCGTATCGTCAGAAAAAGTTTCTGGAAAGGTTTTTCTTTCAAACCTACAATAGAATACCTTCCTGAATAATTTTAGACATTCAAATAAACAGAAATCCGGAAAACCTATTCATTCGAAAATGAATAAGTTTTCCGGATCTCTATAGAAACAACCGGTTTCGAAATCAAATATGTATCCTTACCCCTGTTTCTGAGTCTTGAAACAGCGTTCAACCTCCTTCATATCCACATACTTCTGTTTTTTAAGTCTCAATGTATATGGCAATAAATGAATGAAACGATGAGTGGCATCCCAACGGCTGAATTGAGGTGATTTTGCCAAAGGAGTCATATCCCTGTATTTAAAATACAAATGACGCAAAGGATGCATGGCATGATAAGCCCATGGTTTTCGACTACTGAAATGCAAGATAACCGGATGGAGAATAGCCTCCGTATATTCATCACGCCAATCAGATGACTTAAAACGCTTTCTTCTGTAAAAATCATCCTGCACATTCCATTTTATATCTACCAGCAATTTCTGATCATAAAGCACGGCATTCAGTACATCCTGGTCATTCAGAAGGACCCGATCAGGGTATTTTACATAATAATCCAGGCTCTTCTTCTCTATATCATGCTGACGCCAGTAATCCAGATTCAACAACAGTACGCCACCATTAAAATAACTGTAAGATTCATCATAACGTAACCTGACGAAATAAGTAGGATGAGGACGCACCGTATCCTGAATACCTGCTAATGCCTTGTTTTCCAGATCGACATCCCAAAATTCCTTCAAGGATCCCAAAACCAGGATATCACAATCCAAATACAATACACGTGAAATATCGACGGAAAGCACCGATGCCAGTATACAACGGAAAAAGACCACCTTCGAAAGGCGCTTGCCTTCCCATCTGACCTCATATCCTTCAATCATTTTATCCGGAATATCATAAAAATGAATTGATGCTCCGTAACTTTCGGCAATTCCTTGCAAAAAGTCAATATTCTCTCTCAACAGTCCCTGCGACAAGATATGAAATTCAATATCTGAGGGACAGTTATTATGCAAGATTGAAACCATTGTCACGGCACAGTTGTCTACAAACTTGCGATCTATGGTCAACGCTATATGTATCATTTTAAAATTATATGCTGTTTAAAGTAATCAGGAATCGTTTCATCGATGGTGATATATCCGTCATTTGACAGACGGTCCAAACAAGACAAGCCGATCACACGATCATATTCCTCTTCCAATTTACCTTCCTTATACAAACGATAAAAATATCTCCAATGACGTCCGCCATGACGCCCTTTATGCTGCTCAAGTTGCTTACCGCCATTGATCATTTTCTGCATGAAATGCTCACGTCCTCTTATGTTATAATGATAAACGGTAACAGCCGAATCCACGGTCCGACTTGGCCACATCGTAACTTTATGATTGCCCATAGAGATCTGAACATAACCGTCAGTACGATGAATGACTTTCTTATTTTGCCGTTCGAACAAAGAATAACAGGACAAACCATAAGCATCAGGATCCGCTACAGGATGAACCACCTTGTTCCACGTCCAGAAAGGTTTCCCCTCTTCCGGATACACACTGATCATTCTGCAGTTCAACACATTGGCAGAGACCGTTGACAAACAGTCCTTCAAATTACCGGTAGGCGCATACCATAATTCATCTGCATCCGCATTGATGATCCAATCTGCAGCAAACTCCGTTTTGGCAATCCATATCATTCTGTCCACCCAATCTTTCTGTTCGTAATTGGTGGCTTTTTCATTAATAACCTTGACGATCCAGCCCTTATCCACATACTTACGGATAATCTCAGGCGTACGGTCCGTAGAATTATTGTCTGTAACAATAAAGGCATCTACTCCCATACTCTTATGGAACAACAGATTTTCCTCCAGCATATCCTCTTCATTCTTAACCAGAAGCGTCATGAACAGACGCGGTGAAGATATGTTTCGAAAGCTTTTGACACACTCTGTTGTAGCCTTCAGTATTTTCTTTAATAGATATAAGTCCATAGGCATTACTTTATTGGTACCTGTATCCATGATGACGGAACGACTTCGTCACTCACCGTATATTGTGTCCAGCGTTCAGGAGCTATAACGATTTTGTCTTTTCTGGGATCGAGCCAGGCTCCCCACCAACTAAATGTGCTATTGCAAATGATATGATGACGGCAATGACTCATCAACATCATGTCCTGCCAACTGTCTTGACCTTTATTCCAATCCACAAATATAGCATTTTCCAACGGCAAGTTATCCTTTACCCAATCAATATCATCAGAAAAAACATAAAAAACAGGCTCCGCTACCAATTCCTTCAACTTGGAAAGAGCATTCTGATAATAAGGCAACTGACAAATATGCCCGATAGCATTCCAATGTTTGGCCTGCAGATAATCCCCCCTACGGACATGCAAGGAAACAGCATTATCCTCATTGTCCATCCGGGCCAACATCTTCAGGCTTTTTTCATTAGCCTGACTTTGATCAAAGGTAAAAGCCTGCCTGACTTCATCCTTTATTCCTTCAAAATACTTCTCTGACTGATAAAACCCTTTGAAATAGATCAGAGGCCAGACATAAGAACGCTCATAAGGTTTCATGGAACCCTTTTGCTTACGTTCCAATATAGTCTTAAAAAACAGGAACTCAATGACCTTCTTCAATTTCTGGTTCATACAGAACTCTGTACGAGGCAAATTGAAGACATGATTCATCTCATAGCCATAATGAACATGATAATGAACCATATCAGACAAATCAATATATACATGAGGAAACCTTTTTTTCATCTGCATGTAAAATGCATAGATGAACATTTGATTACCCAGTCCGCCCGTCACTTTTATAAGTCTCATAACAATTCTGTCGTATATTTCAAATAATTCCCAATTTCTCTTTTATTCCGTCTCTATAAGCCTTCCAGAACCTGGGAATGTCCTTCCACTGATAAGCTTCCGAAAAAGGAGCTGTAAAGAACGCCACAAGCAGATAGCCCAACACGCCATTGAATCCCCGCAGATATCTAACACCCCAATTCCGGCCATAATGATGATTCAGATAAGTTGAATTACGCACCTGATAAAAACGTTTCCACTTTTTCTTCTGATTCCGGACCGCCCATGTATCCTCCGAAAAGAATTTCTGTTTGTCCATCAAAGCATCCGGCACATAAAGGATCTTATAGCCTGCTCTGACCGTACGTAAGCAATAATCCGTGTCATCACAGAAAATAAACAGGTCTTTATTAGGCAAACCAATTTTATCCACTACTTCCCGACGAATAAAAGGGCCTTCAAAAGCAGTTCCGCCAATTTCTACAGGAGCAGTAACAGTCTGTTTTGACAATTTTTCCTTGTACAAAGAAGAAAACGGATTCGTAAGGTCATATCGCAGAAAATCATTCGTATAGACTTGTCCTTCAAGTAATCGTCTGGGAGCCAGCATACCTATACGTGAATCATCAATATGACACAGCAACTGCTCCAAACAGTCCGGACGCGGAAATACATCATCATCCATACACCATATCCAGTCGGCACCACACTGGCAAGCATGTTGAATACCGGTATAAAATCCTCCGGATCCTCCTACATTGGCCTGAGTCAACACCATTACATCCTGTTGCTCTGCCAGCCATTCCGCTGTACCGTCCGTACTGCCGTTATTAACCACAATAATGGATGAGAGCGGCTTGTTCTGACGCAAACAGTCCAAATTGCGTTTGAGCAAAGACAAACGGTTATAGGTTACTACGACTGCTATGATTTTCATATACTCTCGCGATTTTTCTTAATATAAATCATCTATCTTTCCCGGTTGCGTACTTCTAAAGGCATGCATCAGCTCATAACACTTTTCAGCATCAAAACCCCGGGCCTTGGCATATTCCTCAGCCATCCAGCGATGCATCTGTGGTGTTGCAGGCAAACGTTCGAAATTCTTGCAACCGCGGCGCATGTCAATTTTTCCTATATACATCCTGTTCAGATCTACGATTTCCAGTCTGATCTTACCATCAACCTGTTGAAACAGAATATTGGCACGTCCGTAATCTTTATGAGCATATCCATGTTCATGAAGAACTGCCGTCACACGTCCTATCTCCCTCAATACGGCCTCTTCATAATCAAATTTTCTTTTAAAAAGATCCTCATAACGATAAGGACATTCCGATGCATAAGTCACATAATAGCTTCTGTCAAAAAGCAAACCGTCCCGCAAATTCAGATAACCGACCGGTTGGGGTGTTCCCACCCCTATTTCCAGATACATCTGAGCGTGTAAATACGAACGCATTGCTTTCGACGGACGGAATATACCGTAAACAAAGCGATTTATCAGATTTGGCCGGTGAAATGACTTCACGACCAAACGTTTGCCTTTATATTCGAACTCCCTCAATTCATTACGTCCCTGATGGATCACACGACCCTCCTTGCGTCTGAACAGTTCAGGTACCGATCTTACGAAATCCTCCAGATCCGTACAGTCAGGATGGAGCACCAATGTTTCATGATTAAACAATCGTGACATGCTATTTATATTTTATCCAAGCCTTTCGTATATTTCAACCAATAATATTTCAACGGATTCTTATATTTCAACTGCTTCCACGGCCGACTCCCATGTGGCCGGTGCCATACGGGAAGATTCGTAAAAAGATAGTTTTGGAATCCCAGTTTCAAAGCTTCGTGCGAAATGGTTACATCAAACCAGTTCTTTGCAGGATCCAGTTGATGGAAATCAAACTGACGCAGAAATGCCGGAGTCAGCAGGGAACAGCAGAAACTGCAATGTTTCTTGTCCGGATACACTCCAGGAAGCTTATCCTTGGCATGAAGATAAGGATAATTGATCTGTCCGCCCTCATCCGTGGTCACGGCTGCAGCAATTGCACAGTCCTCACGTTGGAGCGCCCCGTCATACAACCCTTGCAATGTATTCTTTTTCACGACAACGTCGGATTCTACAATCAGCAACCCTGCATCCTCTTTCAATGCCTGTTCCTGAGTGAGCTGAAGCACCATAAGATAATTGGGTGAAGGATGTGTTGTCAAATCCTCCAGATTAACCAGTTTGAAACCATATTCTTCAGATGCTTTTTCCAGTAAAGCCGTATTCTCTTTGGTACTGAAATCATTATATACCGTATACGTATAGGGTACGCTGATTTCCGAGCCAAGAACAGCCTTGACCGTTTCAAGCGTAAATTCGATCGAATCCTTTACAGGAGTAATCACATGCAGGGCCTTCATACGTTTTTAATTCTTGTTTTTATATCTGAATGTTCTTTATTCATTTAGCCGACAATTCCTTTTGGACCAGTTCCAGGGCTGCCCTTACCGTATCATCCATATCAGCATAAGTATACTGTCCTAACCGTCCGCCGAAAATGACATTTTTCCGTTCTTTGGCCATCATCTGATATGTAGCAAACAAAGCGGAATTCCGTTCATCATTAACAGGATAATACGGTTCTTTTCCCACACAGAAATTATCCGGATATTCATAAGTAACCATCGTAAACGGACTTACGGTCCCTTCAAAATGCTTATGCTCGATCACTCTCGTATACGGCACCTGACGTTCCGTATAGTTTACCACGGCATTACCTTGGAAATCATCCATTTCCAGACGTTTATGCTCAAATCTCAGACTTCTGTATTCCAGATGTCCGCACTGATAATCAAAAAATTCATCCACACATCCCGTAAAAAGGATCTTGTCCGCCAACTGGTCAAGAGCCTGACGTTCCTTGAAATAATCCACTCCTAGCCGCACTTCTACACCGGCCAGCAATGCATCAATCAACACATTATATCCTCCCTTGGGAATACCCTGATAAGCATCGTTAAAATAATTATTGTCATAAATAAAACGGAAAGGGACTCTTTTTATGATAAATGAAGGCAATTCCGTTGCCGGCCGCCCCCACTGCTTTTCCGTATAACCTTTGATCAGCTTCTCATAAATATCCTTGCCACACAGTTTCAGAGCTTGTTCTTCAAGATTCGCCGGTTCCTTGATAAAATCATAAGCCTGACGCTGTTCTGCTATCTTCTTACGTGCCTCTGCTGGTGTACGAACTCCCCAAAGCTGATAGAATGTATTCATATTAAACGGCAAATTATACAATTTTCCGTCATAAAAGGCCAAAGGAGAATTCGTGAATCTGTTGAACTCTACAAACCGGTTTACATATTGCCAAACTTCCCTGTCGTCAGTATGAAAGATATGTGCGCCATAATAATGTACATGAATACCATCTACATCCTCACAATAAATATTACCTCCGCGATGCAGACGTTTTTCAACTACCAGACAGCGTTTTCCTGCCTTTCTGGCTTCATGGGCAAACACAGCTCCAAACAAGCCGGAACCTACTATCAAATAATCATACTGTTTCATAACTTACGACTAATTATCATTGAGACTAGCATCTATTTTTATCCTTTTTGAGCCTGCTGCCGTTCAAGCCATTCCTCTTTCGTCCGCTTCCAACGTTTATGTGTCCAAAGCCACAGCTCGGGCGTCCGACAGATCATCTGCTCCAACATATTCATGAACATGGTAGTCAGTTCATAATCGGTTGACGGTGCCTGTGACACCGGCATCCGTTTAAACGTGCATTCATAATACCCTCTCTTCGGACGGGTTATCTCACCGAAAAAGAAAGCGGCATTCACCTGACGTCCTATCTGCTCTGCTCCGGTAAACACGGCAGTTTCACGGTGAAGGAAAGACACAAAAAAATGAATACTGTTCCACTTCGGCAATTGGTCAGAAATGAACCCGACCAGCGTTTTCCTTCCCTGTCGTTTCAATTCAATGATCCTGCGCAGAGTCTGCTTCATCGGTATGGATTCACCGCCGAAATGATTACGCATGTTCAGAAACAGACTGTCAAATTCCTTATCGTATAAAGGATGATAGATCTGTGCACAATGTATGGAGGATGACACATGATAAGGCAGTGACGCAATCCACTCCCAGTTACCATAATGTCCCAAATAGATAAACCCGAAATCCTTCTGTTCTTCATTCAAAGCCTTTTCCACTTCCTGAACGCCATGAAAAACCATCCGTTTTTTCATTTGCGAACGCGATATGGACAGCAGTTTGACGGTTTCTACAAAATAATCGCAAAAGAAACGGTAAAACCGTTTCTCTATTTTCTTCAGTTCCTGCGCGTTTTTATCCGGAAATGAACCCGACAGGTTAGCGGCGACAACAGTCCGCCGGTACCTTACCAGATAATATATGACATAATACAAACCGTCTGAGATCAAATACAATACACAAAATGGAAGCAATGATAGTGTATACCACGACCCATAGATTACATTATATTTAATCTTCGCCAATATAGTTTGTTTTTCCATACAAATTTAAGCAATTGCACTACATCTCATCTTACGTACGTGTTGCAAAACTAAACAAAGTTTTTGGAATCAGCAACTATATATAATAAAAAGTCATTAACTTTGTATCCATGAAGATTGTAATAGACGATAAGATTCCTTTCATCAGAGAAGCTGTCTCACAGATCACTGACGAAGCCATATACAAATCCGGACCGTTAATCGGACCGGACGACATCAAGGATGCAGATGCCCTTATTGTCAGGACACGCACCAGGTGTGACAAAAACTTATTGGCCGGAAGCCGGCTCAAATTCATAGCAACCGCGACCATTGGATTCGACCATATAGATACTGAATACCTGAAAGAAAAAGGCATCACCTGGTGTAACTGCCCCGGATGTAATGCCAACTCCGTAGCCCAATACATCCATTCCTGTCTGCTGTTACTGGAAAAAGAAAAAGGGCTCGACCTCTCTCATACGTGCATTGGACTTGTCGGTGCCGGTCATGTAGGCACAGCTGTCATGAACAGGATTACGCCATTAGGTGTCAAGGTATTGTTAAACGACCCTCCACGCGAACAGGAAGAGCCTGAAGCTTGTTTCCATTCACTGGAAGAGATACAGCAGGAGTGCGACATTATTTCATTCCATACTCCATTATGCCACAACGGCAACTTCCCGACGTTCCATCTTGGCAACGATACCTTTTTCCGCCATCTGCAAAAAAGACCGGTGGTCATTAACACCAGCCGAGGAAGCGTTGTTGACAATAATGCCTTTTTACAGGCCCTCAAATCCGGACAAATAAGCGAGGCTATCATCGACACCTGGGAAAATGAACCACACATCAACCGCGAATTGCTGGACAGGGCTTATATCAGTACACCTCACATCGCAGGATATTCTGCAGACGGTAAAGCCAATGCCAGTCGCATGGTTATCGAAGCCTTATGTCATTTTTTCCATTTACCTCCGGTCACGCCGATCAAACCACCGGCCTTACCGCCTTCATTCAAACCGGCTGAAGACGAAAAGGCCCTGGCACTGCAGCTGTATAATCCTCATACTGACAGCAGAGCCCTTAAATCCCATCCGGAAATGTTCGAAGAATTAAGGGGAAATTATCCGCTTCGACGTGAATTCTATGAAAAAACGGAAAATACCGAAGCTAAAAATTGCACAAAATAATGCATTCTGTGCAAAAACAGACAAATAAATTACTTTTTTCCTTGCATAAAAGAATAAAAAATAGTTCCTTTGTAGCGAGAAATGTAAGATTAACATTAATAATTATCAAAAAATTACGATTATGTCAGAAATTGAATCAAGAGTAAAAGCTATCATCGTTGATAAATTAGGTGTAGACGAAGCAGAAGTAAAACCAGAAGCAAGCTTCACTAACGATTTGGGCGCAGATTCATTGGATACTGTAGAGTTGATCATGGAATTCGAAAAGGAATTCGGAATCACTATTCCTGATGATCAGGCTGAAAAGATCACAACAGTAGGTGATGCTATCAGTTTTATTGAAGCTAACGCGAAATAATTATTTCTAAATAAAAGGAATGGAATTAAAAAGAGTTGTAGTAACAGGGTTAGGTGCCGTTACACCGTTAGGCAACACTGCTGAGGAAACCTGGCAGAACATGATTAACGGCGTGAGCGGTGCTGGTCTGATCACCCATTTTGACGCTTCCTTGTTCAAGACACAGTTCGCTTGTGAAGTGAAGAATTTCAACGTAAGCGACTATATCGACCGCAAAGAAGCCAGAAAGATGGACCTGTATACCCAATACGCAATAGCTGCCGCAAAAATGGCTGTCAGCGATTCTAACATGGACCTGGATACAGTCAACAAGAATCGTATAGGCGTTGTTTTTGGTGTCGGCATCGGTGGTATCCATACCTTCGAAGAAGAAGCAGGTGCCTACGCTCTTACAGGAAAAGAATTGGGTCCGAAATACAACCCTTTCTTTATTCCTAAAATGATCGCGGATATTGCAAGTGGCCATATTTCCATATTGTATGGCTTCCATGGTCCGAACTACACCACTACTTCTGCTTGTGCTTCATCTACGAATGCTTTGGCAGACGCCTTCAATCTCATCCGTTTGGGTAAAGCCGATATGATTCTTAGCGGTGGTGCCGAAGCTGGAGTTTGGCCTGCCGGCGTGGGTGGCTTCAATGCAATGAAAGCCTTATCTACCCGCAATGATGATCCACAACATGCTTCACGCCCGTTCAGCGCCAGCCGTGACGGATTCGTTATCGGAGAAGGTGCAGGCTGTCTGATTCTGGAAGAACTGGAGCATGCCAAGGCTCGCGGAGCCAAGATTTATGCCGAAATGGTAGGTGCCGGAATGTCAGCTGATGCTTATCACATCACAGCTTCTCATCCGGAAGGTTTGGGTGCCAAACTTGTAATGCAAAACGCACTTGAGGATGCCGGTCTGAAACCGGAAGACATTGACTATATCAATGTACACGGTACTTCTACACACGTGGGAGATATTTCTGAAGCAAAGGCTATCAAAGACGTATTCGGAGAACATGCCTACAAGTTGAACATCAGTTCAACCAAATCCATGACAGGACACCTTTTGGGTGCAGCAGGTGCCGTTGAAGCATTGGCCAGTGTCATGGCAGTGAACCAAGATATCGTTCCGCCAACTATCAACCATGAAGAAGAGGACAAAGATGAAGAAATAGATTACAATCTTAACTTCACTTTCAATCAGGCTCAAAAACGTACCGTACGTGCAGCTTTGAGCAACACTTTCGGTTTTGGTGGACATAACGCATGTGTAATTTTTAAGAAATACGCTGAATAGACTGTGTTTCCAAAAGACTTAATAGAAAGAATAAAGCTTCCGTTCAAGAAAAACAAGAAGCTTTATTCTTCTTTATACAAGATACTGGGATTCTACCCCATTCGTATAAAATACTACGAACAAGCCCTTCTTCATAAATCCTCATCCATCAAGAAAGAAGGCAATTGGGTCAACAACGAACGACTCGAATTCTTAGGCGATGCCATCCTCGATGCCGTCGTCGGGGATATTGTATTCCGTCATTTTAAAGGTAAAAAAGAAGGTTTCCTTACCAATACAAGAAGTAAAATCGTACAAAGGGAAACCTTGAACAAACTGGCTGTCGAAATTGGACTCGACAAACTGATCATTTCCTCCAGCCACTCTTCCTCACATAACAGTTATATGTGTGGAAATGCTTTCGAAGCACTGGTCGGAGCCATTTATCTGGACAGAGGATACGGCTGCTGCAAAAAATTCATCGAGAAACGCATACTCAGCCGATTGATCAATTTGGACAAAGTAGCCTATAAGGAAGTCAATTTTAAAAGCAAACTGATTGAATGGGCACAGAAAAATCACGTAACCATTACATTCGATCTTCTGGAGCAAACCACCGAAGGTAGCAGCACACCAGTATTTGTCAGCCAGGTTTTGCTTGAAGACGTAGTATGCTGTAAGGGAAAAGGCTATTCAAAGAAAGAAAGCCAGCAAGGAGCTGCCAAGGAAACACTGTCAGCCCTGAAAACCAATTCAAAGTTACTTCACGAAATTCTGGAGAGAAGAGATAACAGAAACCGGAATGACCTGCCAGAACTTTCACGTTTACCCGTTGACATGACTGAACAGATCCAACAGGAATCCGAAAAGACCGATGTTTCTGTAAACACTGTTGAAACACAAGGCGAATTCGATTTGTCGGACATATCCATACGTCTGCGCAACAAAACAAAAGAAGAAATTGTCTCAGCAGCAGAAACAGCCGCTTTTCAGGAAGAATCGACCTCTTACTCCAAGTAAAAAAACGGTTTAAAGTTCGTTATTCTGATAACTTTAGGTTATTTTTGCAGATAAATATACAGAACAGGGTTTCTTACGAAACGATCTAAGGAAGACGAATAATGAACAGAACACGAATTATCAGCAAACTCTTTTTGCCCAGGCTTAAAGAGCTCACAAAATATGACACACAGGCAGAGGAACTGCAAACCAAACTCCTGAAAAGACTGATTGCTGAGGCACAACATACGGAATGGGGAAAAACGCATAATTTTTCCCGCATCAAGGATTACGAGGCCTACAGACAGTCATCACCGGTCAACACTTACGAAGAACTGAAACTCTATATAGACAGAATGCGCCACGGCGAAAAAGATGTCTTATGGAAAGGCAGTGTAAAATGGTATGCCAAATCATCCGGCACGACCAACGACAAGAGCAAATTCATTCCCGTAAGCAAGGACATACTCCACGACACTCATTACAGAGGAGGTACGGACAGTGTGGTCGCCTACTTGCGGAATAATCCCAACAGCCGTTTCTTTCAGGGCAAATCCCTCATTCTGGGTGGCAGTCATGCACCTAACTATAATCTTCCCAACAGTCTGGTCGGCGATCTGAGTGCCATACTGATAGAAAACATCAGTCCCTTGGTCAACCTGCTCCGGACACCGGCCAAATCAGTAGCTCTACTGAGTGATTTTGAACAGAAACGGGAAAAAATCGCACAGCTTACCCTACATCAGGATATTGTAAGCATCAGTGGTGTTCCCTCATGGATGCTTTCCGTTCTGACACGTGTCATGGAACTGTCCGGAAAGCAACATCTCGAAGAAGTCTGGCCCAATCTGGAAGTCTTCTTCCATGGTGGAGTCGCTTTCACACCATACAGAGAACAGTACAAACAATTAATCACAAAACCAGATATGCACTATATGGAAACATATAATGCAAGTGAAGGTTTCTTTGGTATTCAGATGGATCCCGCCGATCCTGCCATGAACCTGATGGTGGATTACGGTATCTTCTACGAATTCATCCCTATGGATGAGTTGGAAAAAGACAATCCTACCGTTATACCGCTTTGGGGAGTGGAAACCGGCAGGAACTATGCCATGGTGATCTCCAGTTCCGGTGGATTATGGCGCTATATGATTGGCGACACCGTGCGGTTCACCCAAACCAATCCTTATAAGTTTGTCATTACGGGACGTACCAAATCTTTCATCAATGCCTTCGGCGAAGAACTGATTGTCGACAATGCAGAAAAAGGTCTGGCTGCAGCCTGCGAGGCCACAAACGCCCAGGTTCTGGAATATACGGCAGCCCCTGTCTTCATGGATGCAAAGGGAAAATGCAGACATCAATGGGTTATTGAATTTGCCAAGGAACCGTCTTCATTGAGTGATTTTGCCAGGATTCTGGACGGAAAACTTCAGGAAATCAATTCCGACTATGAAGCCAAACGATACAAAGACATCACTCTGCAACCCTTGGAAATCATTCCGGCCAGAAAAGGAGTATTCAATGACTGGCTGAAAAATAAAGGCAAATTGGGCGGACAGCATAAGATACCACGCCTCAGCAATTCGCGCACTTACATAGACGAGATTCTGTCCCTTAACCATTAAACCTCAAATTATATGAAGATTAAGTCCATCTATATACCTCTACTTACGGTTCTTGCCATGCTTGTCCCTATCGCATGCGCCAGCATAGGAAGTCCAGAAGGCGGCCCTAAAGACACAACGCCGCCAAAGGTCATCAAATGCCTGCCGGAAAACCAGTCAGCCCACAACAGCCGCAAGAAGGTTTCCATCTATTTTGACGAATACATCAAACTGGAAAACGCCAACGAAAAAGTGGTGATTTCCCCACCACAGATGGAAATGCCGGAAATTAAAGCCAGTGGAAAGAAAATCAGTGTCGAACTGCTTGACTCACTCAAACAGAACACCACTTATACCATTGACTTCTCTGACGCCATAGTGGACAACAACGAAGGTAACCCCCTTGGACTTTTTACCTATTCATTTTCTACCGGTGAGACCATTGATACCATGGAAGTATCAGGAACGCTTCTTGAAGCCGAAAATCTGGAACCTATCAAAGGATTGCTGATCGGTCTGCACCGCAATATCGCCGACAGTGCTTTCACCAGGCTCCCGTTCGACCGGGTATCACGTACCGACAGCCGGGGCCGGTTCACCATCAAGGGTGTTGCGCCGGGAACCTACCGTATTTATGCTCTGGAAGAAGCAGACGGTAACTTCATGTTCAATCAGAAAAGCGAAAAGATCGCCTTCGATACAACTTGCATCATACCGTCGTGTGCTCCTGCAACCCGACCGGATACGATCTGGAGAGACAGTACCCATATAGACAGTATCAGGACGGTGTCCTATACCCGTTTCTATCCCGACAATATCGTACTCAAGGCTTTCAAGGAAGAATTCTACAGTTTGCACCTGTTAAAGACCGAACGTGCGACTCCGTTCAGTTTCTCCATCTACTTCACCGGTCCTTGCGATTCTCTACCCGTACTCAAAGGACTCAATTTTGATGAAAAGGATGCTTTCCTTATAGAATCGTCATATCATAACGATACCATCACCTATTGGATTCCGGATTCCGCACTGGCCATGAAAGATACTCTGACCATCAGTCTGAGTTATCTTGATACCGACACGTTGAACCAGCTGGTTCCACGTACTGACACCCTCGATATCGTGGCCAAGAAAACACTTACCAAGATCAAAGAGGAACTGCAGAAACAAATAGAAGAATGGGAAAAGGACCAGGAAAAGAAAAACAGAAAAAGGAAAAAGCAGGATGAAAACATCCCACAGGAACCTAATCCTTATCTGAAAAAGGAGGCCCTCACCTATCAGTTGCAACCCAGCGGCTCCATCGCCCCTGACCAGAATATCAAAATCACCTTTACCGAACCGGTTGTCCGCCTCGACTCCGCTGCTTTCCATTTCTTCAAAAAGGTAGATACCTTGTGGCATGAAGAACCATTCTTGCTGATGCCTGTTGAGAATGACCGGAGAAGCTTTATGCTTTACGCCGAATGGCGACCGGAGAACAGTTACAAACTGAACATCGACAGTGCCGGCATCTACAGTGTTCTGAACAAGACCAACGAAAAAATAGAGAAAGAAATCACGGTCAGCTCTCTGGACGACTTCAGTTCGATCTTCATCAAGCTGATTACCCCCGACACCAACAATGTAGTCCAGCTGCTCAACAAGGACGACAAAGTGGTCCGCAGTGTCAAGGCAGTCAACAAGGAAGCCGATTTCTACTATCTTCCACCTGGCGATTATTACCTGCGACTCTTTGTCGACAGAAACGGTGACGGCAAATGGACGACCGGCCTTTACGAAAAGAACATTCAGCCGGAAGAAGTTTTCTACTTTCCCAAACCATTGGTAGCAAGAGCCAAGTGGGAAATAGAACAGGACTGGGACGTAAGAGGAATACCGATTACCAAACAAAAACCGGAAGCCATTACCAAACAGAAGCCTGACAAAGAGAAACAGCCACAAAGGCAATACTCCACAAGCAGATAAAAACAGTTAAAGGACAATTCATCACCATAATTAAAAACAAAAGGCTATGAAACGATTATATGACATCTTCATAATGATAATCCTTCTGACAGGATTCTACACAGTTTCAGCGAAAGCGCAATGCACGGCAGAGAACCACGCATTCAAGGTGGGTGAGAATCTGTCATACAAACTGTATTTCAACTGGAAATTCATCTGGGTAACCGTCGGCACGGCCAACATGAGCGTGTCCGGTACCAAATATCAGTATCAGGATGCCTACCGTTGCCACCTTATCACACGTGGCAACAAACGGGCGGACAAACTGTTTGTACTCAGAGATACTCTGGTCAGCATTGTCAATAAGGAACTGACTCCCTTATACTTTCGAAAAGGTGCGTTGGAAGGCGACCGCTATACCGTAGACGAAGTATGGTACAGCTATCCCGACGGAATCAGTCATGTGAAACAACGTTTTCTTAACCATAAGGGCGAAACCAGCCAATGCCAGCACAAAAGCAATGTCTGCATCTACGACATGCTAAGCATGCTGCTGCGCGCACGTTCGTTTGACGCTTCCAACTATAAGGAAGGACAAAAAATCCATTTCCCCATGGCTGACGGAAACGAAGTGGAAGAACAGACCCTCATATACAGAGGAAAGGAAACCTTCAAAATGGAAAATACCGGTGTCAAATACCGGTGTCTGGTCTTTTCTTTCGTAGAATATAAAGACGGAAAGGAAAAAGAAGTCATCACCTTCTACGTCACGGATGACAAAAACCACATGCCGGTACGTCTGGACATGTATCTAAGATTTGGAAGCGCCAAAGCTTTCCTTACCGAAGCCAAAGGGCTGCGTAACCCGGAGACCTCTATCATCAAATAAGCCGACAGTTGGCCTGCTATCCGGAAAACGATATCACAACCCGACCTGTCGTTCCACAACATTTGATCATCAACAAGAGTTACCAGACAGTCGGAACCGCCTAAACGATTCTGACTGTCTGGTAACCCATATATAAGGAGGCGAATCCGCCAATCAGACTAAGAGTCAGATAAAACAGCAGAAAAAAGAAATCGTCATTCTTCAATAACTGGAAACTCTCATTCATAAAAGTGGAAAACGTGGTAAAACCGCCACAGAAACCGACTGTCATAAATAACCGCAAATGGGGATTCATCAGGTTCTCCCTCTCGAACAGCCCATAGAAAAATCCGATCAGAAAGCAGCCGACGACATTAACCAACAAAGTCCCCAAAGGAAAAGAAACCGCTGAAAAATGCTGTACATAGCGCGAAAGCAAATAACGGAGCACACCGCCCGCAAAGCTTCCCATTCCAATAACCAACAACGTTTTGAACATCTTACCTTTAACTCATTAAATCTGAATCTTCATTCAGAACATAAACCTTAAATACCTTTGAGGCACAAAGGTACAAAATAAAATGCTTCTGTATTTTGATCACCAGATGAATTTTACTGAAAAAGCCTGAAAAAGAAGTGATTCTACACAGAAAAAGCTGCCACCCATATACAATGAGCAGCAGCTTGTATGATTATATCCTCGTTTCCCGATTCAACTTTCCTTTTACCTCTTACCTAAAAAGGCAAAGCCTTTTTTATTTCATGACCTTACGGTTTCCTACAATATAGGTTCCGGCTGGCAGACCATCCAAGGCCTCTCCCGGCATAACATGGCTCTTCAGCAATACACCGGTTACGGAATACACATTGACCGGTGTGTTGTTATCAGCTTCAGTCACTGTCACACCACTCCCTTCCTCATCACCAAGATAAGTCAGGCGGAAATTGTCAAAGCAACACCAGCAATCCCACTGATAACCGTTATTGGACAATCCTATTTTAAGTCTTCCGTCCGTCACTTTCACTTCCAGTTCGTTCTCATAATGTCCGTCAGCAAAGCTCAATGAGGCAGCATACATACTGTTGATATAACCGTTCTTCAGATCCAGGTCACCCAAACCTTCTGCAGAACCTTCATACGGCCAGGCATAGAGCGACATGACCGGAATTTCCACCTCGTTGGCCGTAATCTTGGCCGGAATCTTTTCCGTTCCATTCTTATAAGCCTCACCTCCGTCATTCTCACCGGTACGGTAAAGCGCCGATACGACAAGACGGTAAGTACCGTTTTTCAGCCCGTTCAGCACCTGATAGGTTGTAAAATTCTTGCTGTAATGCTCTGCAACCCCGTTTGACACGGCCGGTGCACCGACCCAACCCGAAGCATCTGTATCAAAATCCGGATTCTTCATCAGGATAGCCATATCCCAGGTCTTGCCTTCCGACAATTTTGAAACGTCCGAAGTCAGATAAGCCTTAACAGCGTTCTGTACATCTGTGATACACTGGTTGAAACCATCCGCAGTATTGAGTTTGCCTAACTGATCAGCAGCCTCATCCAACGCTGCATTCAATACACCTACCGCCTCTGTCTCATCGGAATTGGCTATGATTTCCTGACTATATGCCATCAGATCCGTCAATTCAACCTGAGCTTTCTGGGATACCTCCACCAGATTCAAGACTTCTTCCAGGGAAGCGATAGCCGCTTCATAGCTCTCGGCAGTTTCTTCCACCTGACCGGCTTCTGCCATCACCTTGTCCAACTCAGTTTTCACGCCCTCGGGCATTTCCTCCTCGGCTGTCAACTGAGCCTTCAACAACAGATTTTCAAGCTGGTGCTGGTAATTTTCGAGTGAATTCTCCTTAATCAGAGTCATGCCATCAATATCCGGCATCCAGTTCTCGGCATTATAGAGTCTGATGACGTTTTCTCCGGCATTAAGCTGAATATTGACATCCTTCTCAGCCACCGTGCTCCATCCTCCTGAATTCAGGGTCAGCTTGACCGGTTCACCACCATTGACAGTCACATACAGATTACGGTTTTCACCACAAATATACGACAAGCGCATCGTATAATTTCCGCCTTCTGCACTGTAGACATTCCGCCACTGCAAATCATTCTTTTCGCTCTTACCCAACCATCCGGCCTTGGCGCCGCCACTGCAATAATCCGCTTCCTCGAAGATACCGGTTTCAGCCGACTGGTTGTTCAGCAATTCCTGATAAGCATCAAGCCAGGCCGTTTCGCCTTCATAACGGGTACGCTCATAACGCTTTTCAGCCTCCAGACGATAGATTCTTGTACCATGTGCAGGCACGTTTACCGACATCGAAACTACCTTTTCTCCCAGATCCTGCTGCTCATAAAGGTCTCTGACGGCCACCTTTCCTCCCAGATCAAGGTCAAGGAAATCCACGGTCATCTCTTTGGCCGCATCCGTCGGGTTATATAAGGCTACGGCACGCGTCCGGCCATGCAATGTCTCGACATCCTTCACCAGTACATAGGTTCCTTCATGACGGTTTACCACGTAAGCCTGTAATCCCAAAGGATCCTGGTTAAGGGCTATCAGTTCCTTATTGGTCAAAAGTTTGAGTGCATTCTCGGGAATAGTGGTCATATCGCAACCTATCAGCAACGGCGAACTCATGATACACCACATTCCGAAGTGGGTTTTGTCTTCTTCTTCTGTCAGTCCGCGTCCTACTTCAAGCATGTCCATGTCATTGTAATGACCTTCCGTAGCAAAGGCAGAAAGATAAAGGCTTTGGGCGATAATACCTTTTACAGAATTCCAACCCAAATAAATATCTTCCGATACACGCCAGGAAGTAGCGACATCATGCACCCATGTTCCGGGAAAAGCCCATCTGCAGACATTCAGACGCACATCGGTACGTCCGGTATTTAAAATAGCTTCCTGAATGGCTCTGTAACGTTCTTCTTCAGGAAGATCGAGCTTATCCACATTATGATTCGGATCACCACCACAGAAATCTACCTTGATAAAGTCGAAATTCAGTTCTTTGAAGAAAAGATCCATATCCTGCTGGTCATGTCCATAAAGGCCCACACCTATACCCCATGTATCTCCACCCCAGTAAGAGGCGCAGGTATTCTTTCCGGCATCTGAATAGATTCCGGCCTTGAGTCCTTTTGAATGGATATAATCTACCAGTGGCCGCAAGCCATTGGGAAATCTGGTAGGATGAATCAGAAGCTTGCCGTTTTCATCACGTCCGCCAAAGAATCCGTCATCAATATTGATATACTGGTAGCCGGCATCTTTCAATCCTTTCTCTACCATCGCATCCGTCTGCGACTTGATCACGTCCTCATTGATCTTAAAGCCGTAAGTGTTCCATGAACTCCAGCCCATTGTCGGCGTGTCATAAGCCATCATCATGCCCGGACATAATGCCAACAGCATGCCATAAACTAATTTTCTCTTCATCTTTAGGTTTAATTTTTGGTTAAATTAGAATTTATAATATAATAATGTAGGTTTCAAGCTTATCGTGATAGAATCCATCATATTGTCCTTCTATTGCATGTTTTTCAGGATACACAGATCTCTATATGATTTAAGGTCAGAAGGCCTCATTTGGCCTAGCAAAATTAACAAAAATCATCGATTTATTCAATTTTTGAAATTAAAAATATCTCTGTATTTTAAAAACCATAACATAAAAGCCCTTTCACAACCTTATTTGGAAACATAATGACAATATAGCCATATATTACTGATAAACAGCGGAATAACAGATTATCGTTTAATACGGATCTGTTTTGTCAGTCCATTTTGGGTCCCTATGTTTTTCATAAGGATGGTTTTTTCCCAGGGAAAAAAGTATTTCAGATCCCCCCTTACCGGAACCAATAACCGGCAGATAAGAGTCTCTCCCCATAAAGGAATTCACAAAAAACTGTTCACCTCTTCATCATGCATTATATATGCTTGATAATCAAAATATTACAGATGAATATTTATGGTTCACCTGCCATGTCAGGCCATAACCGTCTTCACTTTGCATTTTGTAAATAAAAACTACAAAAACTGAGGTTTATTCTCGGCTTTCCTTGGAAAAAGTAAGGCTTACTTTAAAAAAAGTAAGCTTTACTTTTTTGAAAATGTAAGAATATTTCCCTCTCGTTCTTTTTCGTATCCAAACATCAGAAAAGACTCCAAAGTAAGAAATGAAGGAGTCGTGAAGGAGTGGTGAAGGAGGCCATTCACCCTAAAAGCAGCATAAATAAAGGAAGGTGAAGGAGTGAAGGATATTTCAGAAAAATATCAGGATATGCGTCTTTCTGACATTTACATTCATACAATCACATTAAAGACCAAAAGCAGCACTTTTATTCTGTCATGATTATTCCAACCGACCCTATTGTTTCCCTATTTATCCGTCGGAGAAGATTTTCTGGATACCGTATTGGATACAGCCGTTCGCACACGGCTCAGCGACTCTGGTGTCATCAGCAGATAGGAAGCCATATCATTCACTGAAGCCCGATTAGCCACCGTAGGAAATTCTCGCAGGAAACGTTCATAGCGTTCACGTGCTGATTCGAACCGCCAGGAGTCTGCCTTGACCTGATGCAGGATCAGATTATTCTCCAGAAAATGACGCAACCATTCCGCTATTCCTTTATATTGCAAGGACAAGTCGACCAGACCGGCATAAGGTATCAGGTAAAGTTCACTCGGTTCCAGGGCCTGCATCATCAGATGTGAAGGTTTGTTCTTGAATATACTCTCAATGCAATAGGCAATGTTGCCCTCACAGGTAAAGTGCTCGGTGATCTCACGTCCTCCTTTATAATAGTATTGGCGCAACAGACCTTTGCCCACATACACCATATAGTGGCAAATCTGCCCGTCACGTACGATCATTTCATTTTTCCGGACCTTACGCTCTATGATTATCGCCGACAAGGCTTTTTTCTCCTCATCTGTCAAGGTTGCCAGCGACGGAATATGATCTGCTATCATTTTAGGTGTCTGTTCCATGTCTTACATTAAATTTAATGTATAACGAAGATACACATTTTTCAACACATATCGGCACTTGAAATCCGATATTTCTGATTTAAATCAGAAAAACAGCATTCCGGCCCTACAAGCCTTATTTTATCTGCAAATTAAAGAACCATTTTTTCAAACAACACTTATATTTGCATCAGACAATAATACTATTAATCAAAAACACTCATACTACAATTATGTACTTGATAGGATATGACATAGGCAGTTCTTCCGTTAAAGCCTGCATCGTAGATGCAGAGAGTGGAAAAACGCTAAGCAATGCTTTCTTCCCCAAGAAAGAAGCACCCATTCTGAGCCTTAAGGCCGGTTGGGCAGAACAGGACCCGGAAGCCTGGTGGGGTTATCTCAAAGAAGCCACTGCACAGGCCATGAAGGATGCCGCTGAAAAGGCTGGATGCCCTGTCAGCACGCTGAAAGAAGGCCTTTCCGCCATCGGCATCAGTTACCAGATGCACGGTCTGGTCTGCACCGACCGTGAAGGCAAGGCACTCCGCCCCGCCATCATCTGGTGCGACTCACGCGCCGTACCTTACGGACAGAAAGCCATGCAGGATCTGGGCAGCGAATTCTGCCTCAGCCATCTGCTTAATTCACCCGGTAACTTCACGGCCGCCAAACTGGCGTGGGTGAAGGAGAACGAACCGGAGCTGTTCGCACGCATAGACAAGATTCTCCTCCCCGGCGACTACATTGCCATGCGGCTTACAGGGCAGGCCGCCACTACCGTAGGCGGACTCTCCGAAGGCATATTCTGGGACTTCAAGCAGAACTGCGTGAGCAAGGAACTGATGAATTATTTTGGATTCGACGAGAATCTGATACCCGAAATAAAACCGACTTTCAGCGAACAGGGACGCGTCACGGCTGCCGTAGCCGACGAACTGGGCATCAAAGCGGGCATACCTGTAACTTACCGCGCGGGCGACCAACCGAACAACGCCCTCTCGCTCAATGTATTCAATCCGGGCGAGATTGCCTCTACGGCAGGCACGTCGGGAGTGGTGTACGGTGTGAACGGCACAGTAAGCTACGATCCGCAATCAAGAGTCAACACCTTTGCCCATGTCAACCATCTGATGAATGGCGAACCAAGACTGGGCGTATTGCTCTGCATCAACGGCACGGGTATTCTCAACTCGTGGATGCACCGCCATATCACCGGCGAAGGATGCAGCTACGAAGACATGAACCGCATGGCTGAACAGGTGCCTGTAGGATCTGAAGGACTCAGCATCATCCCCTTCGGTAACGGAGCGGAACGGGTACTCGAAAATCGCGAGACGGGATGCGTCATCGAGGGGCTCAACTTCAATATCCACCGCCGCGAACATCTCCTCAGGGCGGCACAGGAAGGCATTGTGTTTGCCTTCAAGTACGGCATGGAGGTCATGGCGGGAATGGGCATGAACATCGACCGCATACATGCCGGACGGGCCAACATGTTCCTCAGCCCGCTGTTCCGCAACACGCTGGCCGGCATCACGGGGGCAACCATCGACCTTTACGAAACGGACGGATCGGTTGGTGCAGCCAAGGGAGCCGGAATCGGAGCCGGAATATACAAAAATACCCAAGAGGCCTTTGCCTCGCTGGAGAAACTGCAGACCATCGAACCGGACGAAGCACTCCGCCCGCAATATGAAGAGGCGTATGCCAACTGGCTGAAGGCACTGCAAAAACAGACTAACCGCTGACACAGGCGCGAAAACAGATCGTGATCTATCTATAAACAGAACAAACTAACTTAAAAAACAAAAAGTACTATGGCACAAAAAGAGTATTTTCCTGGTATAGGAAAAATCAAATTTGAAGGAAAAGAGAGCAAAAACCCGATGGCTTACCGTTACTATGATGCCGAAAAGGTGATCATGGGCAAGAAGATGAAAGACTGGCTGAAATTTGCCATGGCATGGTGGCACACACTCTGCGCAGAAGGCAGCGACCAGTTTGGCGGCGGCACAAAGACTTTCCCTTGGAACGAAGGTCCTGACGCACTGACCATTGCGAAACAGAAGGCTGACGCCGGTTTCGAAATCATGGAGAAGCTGGGTATCGAATATTTCTGCTTCCACGATGTGGACCTGGTATCAGAAGGCAACTCTATCGAGGAATATGAAGCCAACATGAAGGAAATCGTGGCTTACCTGAAAGAGAAAATGGCAGCTACAGGCATCAAGAACCTTTGGGGTACAGCCAACGTGTTCGGTCACAAGCGTTACATGAACGGTGCTGCCACCAATCCTGATTTTGACGTAGTGGCACGGGCTGCCGTACAGATCAAGAACGCCATCGACGCCACTATCGCTTTGGGCGGTACCAACTATGTATTCTGGGGCGGACGCGAAGGTTACATGAGCCTGCTCAACACAGATATGAAACGCGAAAAGGAACATCTGGCACAGATGCTGAAAGCAGCTCGCGACTATGCCCGGGCCAATGGTTTCACAGGCACATTCCTGATCGAACCGAAACCAATGGAACCGTCAAAGCACCAGTATGACGTGGATACGGAAACGGTGATCGGATTCCTGAAAGCTCACGGACTGGACAAGGACTTCAAGGTGAACATCGAGGTGAACCACGCCACTCTGGCCGGACATACATTCGAACACGAACTGGCTTGTGCCGTTGATGCCGGCATGTTGGGTTCTATCGACGCCAACCGCGGTGACTACCAGAACGGCTGGGATACAGACCAGTTCCCTATCGACAATTTTGAACTGATACAGGCCATGATGCAGATCATCCGCAACGGCGGACTCGGCAACGGCGGTACTAACTTCGACGCCAAGACTCGCCGTAACTCTACTGATCTGGAGGATATCTTCCTGGCTCATATCGCCGGTATGGATGCTATGGCCCGTGCCTTGGAGAACGCCGCCGAGCTTCTGGAAAAATCTCCGATCAAGCAAATGGTAGCCGACCGCTACGCCAGCTTCGATGCCGGTAAGGGCAAAGAATTCGAAGAGGGCAAACTGTCACTGGAGGATATCGTGGCTTATGCTAAGCAGAACGGTGAGCCTAAACAGACCAGCGGCAAGCAGGAGCTCTATGAGGCTATCGTGAACATGTATTGCTAATCACACACACCTATTTTCTATTTTTCTCAAAATGGTCCCTTTGCCTGTGACGGGCGGAGGGGCTTTTTTTTGAGGTAAAAGGTAAAAGAAAAGCTGGCGCTTTTCAGGGAAAATAAATAAGGCTGGGGAGCCTTATTCAGGTAAAAGGTAAGGGGGAAAAGAAAAGCCGGAGATTTTCAGGTAAAGGAAAAAGGGTAAAAGGAGGGGGATTGGGGATAAAAAAACCGGAAGAGAGAGTCCGAAAACGGACAGTTGTCCATTTTCGGACAGTACGAAAAATCGTAAAACATTCATAATCAAGTATTTTATTTTTTGGCACGGATATTGCACCTTATCTTTTGTATAACTGATTATGATACATAAATGGACAGAAATATTCCTAAAGAAGAAATCCGCCGGAGACGGATCCTTAACATAGCCAAATGGGGGCTGGCCGCTGCCGTCATCACGGGAGGGGTGATCTGGGCACTGAACAGCCTGCAAAGCGGGGTGAAACGGTCGTCACTGGACTTTTGCCGCGTGGACAGCGGTACCATCGAGGCCAGCATAAGCGCATACGGCAAAGTGGTGCCGGCCTTTGAGGAGGTGATCAACTCGCCCATCAACACACGCATAGTGGAGGTGTACCGCCGCAGCGGCGACAGCGTGGACGTGGGCACGCCCCTGCTGAAACTGGATCTGCAGAGCATCGAAAACGATTACCGTAACCTGCTGAACGAGGAAAAAATGAAACAGTACCAGATGGAGCAGATGATAGTCAACACCAGGACAGCGCTCAGCGACATGGCCTTGCAGATCAGGATATCGGAAATGAAGCTCGGACGGCTGCTGGCGGATTACCACAACGAACGGCATCTCGACAGTCTGGGGGCCGGCACGGCCGATCAGGTGCGGCAGGCTGAAATGGCCTATACCACCGCCCGGCTGGAACTGGAACAGCTCAAACAGCGGTATGCCACCGAACAGCAGGTCAAGGCGGCCGACATGAAGGTGAAACAGCTGGAACTGGAAATCTTCCGCAAGGGCATGGAGGAAACACGGCGCACACTGGAGGACGCGCGCCTGAAGTCGCCGCACAAGGCCGTGCTGACGTATATCAACACGCAGGTGGGAGCGCGCGTGGCGCAGGGGGAACAGATCGCCGTCGTGGCGGACCTGGACCATTTCAAGATAGAATGTGAAATAGCCGACCAGTATGCCGGACGCGTCAGGACGGGGGGAAAGGCGCTGGTGAAGGTGAACAGGCAGGTGCTCGACGGCACCATCATACAGGTGGAGCCCTTGAGCAAGGACGGCGTAAACCGCTTCATCGTGCAGACGGACGAGGAGCACAACAGTCTGCTGCGATCGGGGCAGAAGGCTGACATCTATGTGGTGCAGACCGTCAGGGAGAATGCCGTGCGCATACGCAACGCATCGTTCTATACGGGGCCGGGGGAATATGAGCTCTTCGTCGAAGAGGAGGAAAACCGCCTGGTGAAACGGAAAGTCCGTCTCGGCGAATGCGACTTCGACCATGTGGAAGTAGTCGAAGGGCTGCGCCCGGGTGAGCAGGCCGTCATCAGCGACATGAGCGCCTACGGGAAAAATCCCATGCTGAAAATCAAATGAACCGGAAAGGGGAAACAAACCGGGAGGGGAAACGCCGGCAGCACGGACAACGGGGCGTACCGCCCTCGGGTAACCGGCGGCAGAAGACAGCAAGAACAACAGAATACGAAACAGAAAAACAAATATGATAATGATCAGACGTGATTTCAAACAGACCTGGGAGCTGCTGCGGCAGAACAGGACGTTCAGCGCGCTCTATATCGCCGGAACGGCCTTGCCCGTGGCACTGACCATGATAGTGGTCATGTATTACCACATCCGTATCTCGCCGGTTTATCCGGAACTGCACCGCGACAACCTTTACGAGCTGAAGACGGTAACCTGGTATCACGATACAGGCAGCATGAGTAGTGGCACCTGTTCCCTTCCGCTCATCCGCGACTGGTTCTATCCACTCCAATCCGCCGAAGCCGTCACGGCCATCTATTACCGCAACTGGTCGCCTTCTTATATCCGGCTGCCCGATGGCGTATCCGAACTGGCCGTCAGATGCAAGTCGACGGACCCGGCTTTCTTCAGGGTATTCGACTTCCGGTTTGTCGACGGCGGCCCGTTCACGGAGGCCGACCTGAACAACCGCCGTTGCTGCGCCGTACTGGCCGCATCCACCGCGCGACGGCTGTTCGGCACGGAACAGGCCGCAGGACGGCATTTCACGATGGATTACCGCGAATACACCGTGACAGGCGTAGTGCGCGACGCAAGCACGCTCACCCCGCTGTCGTTCGGACAGGTATACCAGCCTTACAGCTGCCTGCCCGATTATGAACAAATGATCCGTGAAACCGAACGTCCGACAGGGGCTTTTACAGCCTGCTTCCGCACGACAGGCAAGGAACAGGCCCGCCGCATGCTGGCCGATATCGGCAATCTGGTACACAGATACAACCTGTCGCATGCCGCTGAAGAGGACAGTCTGGATCTGATGGGTCCCCTGCCGGTATGGAAAAGCAACCTTATTCCGGGCAAAAAGGCCACGGCACTAAGGCCGTTCATGCTGTTGGCCGGCGGCCTCATTGCGCTGTTCCTGCTTGTCCCGGCCTTGAACCTGAGCGGCATGATTGCCAACCGCATGGAGGGCCGCCAGGCGGAAATGGGCATCTGCAAGGCCTTCGGGGCCGGACGGAACTACCTGCTGCGGCAAGTCATCCGCGAAAACCTGCTGCTGACACTGGCCGGAGGCGCGCTTGGTCTGGTGCTGTCATGGGGCATATTGGCATTGGGCAGCAAGTGGGTGTTCAGAATGCTCGACCCCTTTAAGTTCCTTCAGGTGGACGGCGTCGATATCTTGTTCACGCCCTCCATGCTGTTCTCTCCCCGGGTCTTTGCATGCGCCTTTCTTTTCTGCGTGGTGCTGAACCTGGCTTCCGCCCTCATTCCGGCCTGGAAAGCGTTGCGTAAACCTATTGTCGAATCTCTCAATCAAAAAAAATAAAACCATGTGGCGAATGATTTTCAAGATGTTATCGGCACGCAAAGCCCGCTACGGCTGGCTGGTGGCCGAACTGACCATCGTGGCCCTGGCCACCTGGGCGCTGGCTGATCCCATCATCATACAAAGCGCAATAGAATGGCAGGACAAAGGCTTTGACGAACACCGCCTTTACCGCATCGAACTGAAAAGCCATCCTGAAATTTCCCCTCACTTCGTACAGGAGGAAGAAGGACAATGGCGCGACGACCAGTGGCGGCTGTTGCGGATGGTACGCGACTATCCGGGTGTGGCTTCAGCCACCTTTCAGGGAGAAACAGGCCCCTTCTGTCCGGTCACAACCGTCTACAATGTCCATTGCGACACTTTGAGTACTTCCGTCTATGGCATCGACTTCATGCCCCGAAGCGATTTCTTCACCACCTTCCGCTTTGCCGAAAACGGCAGGCCGAGCAATGAGGATATAGACCGGATGACGTTTGAGGACGGCAGTTCGGTGCTGAGCGCGGAGACCTTCCCGGGACGTTCCGGCACTGGACTGACCGACACACTGTCCGGCATAAAGGTGGCGGCTACGACCGGCATGGTCAGGATCTGCCCGGGCGTACCGGCTGTGGCCGTCTGGTTTTTGCCCAAACAGGACCTGAAAGCACAGGCCATCGTATTCCGCCTGGATAACCACACGGACGAACAGGATTTTCTGCCGGCCTTCACCGATTGGGCCAAGAAACAACTCAAGGCCGGCAACCTGTATGTCAGGAACGTACAACCTTATACGGCGTTTATTGACGACAGCTATACCTGGTTGGAACCCTTTGCACAGATACGTCTCGTGCTGGGCGCTTTCTTCCTGTTCTGCCTGTTCCTCGGCGTATCGGGCACGTTCTGGATGCAGACCGACAGCCGCCGCGAGGAAATCGGCATCATGAAAAGCTTCGGGGCCACATCCGCCCGCATCGTCCGCATCCTCATCACCGAAGGGATCATACTGGCCACCATAGCCGTCATGGCCGGCTGCTTCATCTATCTGCAATATGCCCTGAAAGAAGGACTGTACATATCTGATGCCAACCTGCGTGAGCTGCTTTCCGGCCGTTACTGGTTTGAGGATTTCGCGACGCATTTTGCCATCGTGTCGTTCATCACCTGGGCCATTGTCGTCATCGTAGTCTGCATCGGCATCTATATCCCGGCAAGCCACATCAGCCGTATCACGCCGACAGACGCGCTGCGCGACGAATAACCGGAACCGGCATGTTAAAAATGAAATATCAAACAATTTTTAAAACATCAAGAATATGAGCAACATGATTCAACTGACCGGTATCAACAAGATATACCGCACAAACGAAATTGAAACACAAGCCTTGGAGAACGTCAACCTCACAGTAGAGAAAGGGGAATTCCTGAGCGTCATGGGACCGTCCGGCTGCGGCAAATCCACCCTTCTGAACATCATCGGCCTGCTGGACAATCCCACCAGCGGCTCACTGGAACTGGGCGGCACGCTCATCACCCCGCAGATGAAGGACCGCGAACAGGCGGCCTTCCGTAACCGTATGCTGGGATTCGTCTTCCAGTCGTTCCACCTCATCAACACGCTCAACGTGCTCGACAACGTGGAACTGCCGCTTATCTTCCGTAAGATGTCGGGCAGCGAACGTACCCGCCGCGCCAAAGAGGTACTCGAACGCGTGGGACTGACGCACCGCATGCGCCACATGCCTTCGCAGCTGTCGGGTGGACAATGCCAGCGCGTGGCCATCGCCCGTGCCATCATCGGCAACCCGGAAATCATCCTGGCCGACGAGCCTACCGGTAACCTCGACTCCAAGATGGGTGCGGAGGTGATGGACATCCTCTGCCGATTGAACAAGGAAGACGGCCGCACCATCGTCATGGTGACGCACAACGAAGAACAGGCGCGGCTCTCTTCGCACACCATCCACTTCTTCGACGGCCGTCAGGTGGACTGAGCCGGACAAGACTTTTACAACATCAGATTTTAACCTTTATTAAACATCAAAGAAAATGATCAAACGATATATCAGACAGACCTGGGCTTTCCTGAAACAGAACAAACTGTTCGGCTCGCTCTACATCATCGGCACGGCCATACCCGTGGCGCTGACGATGATCGTCATCACGTTCCAGTATATCCGCGTAGGCTCGATCTATCCCGAAAACCACAGGGACGAACTCTGGGTTTCGGAACGGGGCTCATTTTTGGGGGCAGTAAATAATATATCCCAATATCTTGTAGAGAAATGGTTCTACCCACTCCGGAAATACGGCCCTGTGACGGCCATCGCCAACGGCAATTTTTTTGTGCAGCTGCCCGACGGGCAAAGCATGACCAATGCCAAGTGTCTGAGCACAGACACGGATTTCTTTAAGGTGTTTGACTTTAAGTTCCTGGCCGGAAAGCCTTTTACAGAATCCGATTTCCACAGCGGCAGATATTGCGCCGTGATATCCGCCGCACTGGCCGGACAGCTGTTTGGCAGCGAAGCAGAAGCCATAGGAAAGACCATGAAAATGAATTTTACCGACTATGTGGTGACAGGCGTGGTGCGGGATGCCAGTAGTCTGACACCAAGGACTCATGCGCAAGTCTACGTTCCATACACTTGTATGAATGGAGGGATTGCCCCCAATCGTTTTGAGGTTGTCGGTCCATACAAAATCTGTATCCGCGCGCCTAGGGATAAAGGACGACTGATACAGAAAGAGATAGAAGAAAAGATACGTCGGGGCAGAATTGAGAACAAAGACGAAAATCTTATTGTGGAGATTCCACTCATCAGCTGGAAGTCTAATATCACCGCAGTAAGAAAAGTCGGTGAATGGAAAGATGATGATATGGTGGCCAAAGCGCTCAAGCTTTGGGGAGGATTGCTGATTGTTTTTCTTATCGTACCGGCACTCAACCTGAGCGGCATGATAGCCGGACGCATGGAAGACCGTCTTCCGGAAATGGGTATCTGCAAGGCTTTCGGAGCTACCCGCCGGTACCTGCTTAAACAGGTACTGAACGAGAATCTGGTACTGACCCTTATGGGAGGCTGCATCGGCCTGCTGATTTCGTGGAGCATACTGGTTTTGGGACGTCATTGGATATTCGACTTTTTCTTGCCGGGCTTTTATACCTTCACGGAAAATACGGACGATGTCCTATTAAGAGCCGAGATGTTTTTCTCTCCATGGATTTTCCTGTCGGCCTTCATGGTCTGCGCAGTACTGAATATAACCTCAGCCCTGATTCCGGCATGGCATGCGCTACGCGCTGAAATAGTCTATTCGTTGAACCAGAAAAAATAAAAAGATTATGATACGTTTGATTTTTAAGAACCTGTGGACCAGAAAAAAGCGTAATGGATGGCTGCTGGCTGAACTGGTGGCCGTCAGCATCATCCTGTGGCATTTTGCCGACCCGTTGGCGGTACAGACCTATATAGACAGACTGCCTGACGGATATGAAAAAGACGGTCTGTATCGTATTTCATTCTCCGCTTACCCGTCATCATCCTCTCTTTATAATGAAGAAGCAGACCAAATAGAAAGCCAGCGTTCCAACATGTGGCGGCTGCTGGAACAGGTACGCCGTTATCCAGGCGTAGAGTCGGCCACTTTTCAGAGTGGAGGGAGCGGCCCCGGAGGAACCGTCTGGTGGATAAGCGGTTACAACTTTAAGGATTCTACCATGACTTCTGCATTTGACGTACAATATGTGCCTCAGAGCGATTATTTCAAAACTTACGGTTTTAAATCTGCCGGAGGACCGTCGATAGCAGAAATAGATTCAATGGGCTTCCGGGACAATGAAAGGATTATGACCGAAGGCGCCCTTGACGACGGGCCGGTGTTAGGCCGGACATACACACGACCTTGGAGTACAAAGAAGAAAATCATTGCGACGGTGCAGCCCGTTAAGATACGTCCGGATCACGCTCCCCAACATGTCATGTTCCAACCGGTGCTTGCTGAAAATTCAGCCATTGTGTTCCGTCTTCGCAACGGCATTGATGAAGATGATTTTTTGTCGGATTTTCGTCCTTGGGCACAAAAGACACTTAAAACCGGAAACTTTTTTGTTGTCGACGTGATTTCTTATAATGATTATATCAAACGTACCAAAATCTGGAGTGATTATGATTACCGTATCAACATGATCCTGATGTCCTTTTTCCTCTTCTGCCTGTTCTTCGGCGTGTCGGGCGCATTCTGGATGCAGACCCGGAGCCGGTGCGAGGAGATCGGCATCATGAAGAGCTTCGGAGCCACATCGGGCAAAGTAATCCGTCTGTTTCTGACCGAGGGGCTTATCTTAACCACTGTGGCCGTACTGGCCGGAAGCCTGATTTATATGCAATATGCGCTCCACGAAGGGTTTTACATACCCGAAAGGTTCAACCAGGGCGACTTGGTGTATTACTGGTACGAAAGCTTCAAGGTCCACTTTGCCGTCATCATGGCCATAGTCTGGTTGTTGACCGCTTTTGTGGTGAGCATCGGCATCAGCATACCGGCCTGGGGCATCAGCCGTATGGCACCGACGGAGGCGTTGCACGAGGAATAATGCAGGCGCCGCACATGTGACCGTAAACCTTTATGGTATGACAAGATGGATTATCGTATGACAAAACTTACTCATTTCTCTGTTTCTACAGAATGCGTCCGCGCCCTACTGCTTGTGTACATGCTACTGCTTGCAGTCCGGCCGCTGGCCGCCCGGGAACAGGCGGCACGCTACCTCACACTGCACGAGGCCATCATCCTGGCCCGCAAGCAGAGCGTGGACGCTACTTCAGCATTGGGACAACTCAAATCGGCTTACTGGAGTTACCGCTCGTTCCGCGCCGACCTGTTGCCTGAAATCAACCTTTCGGCCACCCTCCCGGGCTACCGGAAGAACTACAGTACCTACCAGCAGAGCGACGGCTCGCATACGTATGTACGCAATGACTACATGAACATCAACAGCTCACTATCGGTCGACCAACGGATCTGGTTCACGGGAGGTACGCTCTCGCTGAGCACATCGCTTGATTTCCTGACACAGCTTGGCACAGGCAAGTCAGGACGCCAGTTCATGGCCGTTCCCGTAGTGCTTACGCTCAACCAGCCCATCTTCGGCGTGAACAGCGTGAAATGGAACCGGCGCATCGAACCCCTGCGCTACGAGGAAGCCAAAGCCAACTTCCTGACCGCTACCGAAACGGTGACCATGACCGTCATACAGAAATTCTTTAATCTGATACTGGCACACGAGAATGTGAACATTGCCCGCCAGAACCTGCAGAATGCCGAGAAACTGTGTGAAGTGGCCGAAAGCAAACGGCGGATGGGACGGATCAGCGAAAACGACCTGTTGCAGCTACGCCTCAACGTACTGAACGCACGTTCCACGCTGACTTCCAACGAAAGCAACCTGAAATCGCAGATGTTCTCCCTGCGTTCCTATCTGGCGCTGGAAGGGACGGAAAAGCTTATCCCCGTACTGCCGGACAGCGTACCGCCGTTGCAGCTCCGGTATGAGGAGGTGCTCGAAAAGGCACAGGCTCACAATGCCTTTGCCCGCAATATCCGACGCCGCCAGCTGGAGGCCGATTACCAGGTGGCACAGGCCAAGGGCAACCGACGGCAAGTGTCACTCTATGCCCAGGTGGGCTTTACCGGCTCGGACCAGGTTTTCGACCAGACTTACCGGAATCTGAAAGACAACCAGGTGGTGGAAATCGGAATGAAGATCCCGTTGCTCGACTGGGGAAAACGGCGCGGACAAGTCAAGGTGGCGGAAAGCAACCGCGAAATCGTACGCCAACAGTTGCGCAAGGAAACAACGGACTTCTATCAGGATCTTTTCGTGCTGACCGAACAGTTCAACAACCAGGTCAACCAGCTGCACATCGCCATAGAAGCCGACACCATCGCGCAAAAACGTTACCGCACCAACATGGAGACTTTCCTGATCGGCAAAATCAGCACGCTCGACCTGAACGACGCACAGGGCAGCAAGGACGACGCCCGGCGCAAACGGATCAACGAACTGTTCTACTTCTGGTATTATTATTACCAGATACGCAGCATCACCCTGTGGGATTTTGCCTCCAACACGCACATTGATGCCGATTTTGACGAGATAGTCCGATAAAATGCATTAACTTTGCTTCATTATGATACTGATTATTGATGATGACCAAGCCATTCGCTCATCGCTCACCTTTCTGCTGAAACGGAGCGGGCTGGATGTCGCCACCGCGGCAGGCCCCTCCGAAGCCATGGGAGTGATCCGCGAAACCACACCCCGACTGATCCTGATGGATATGAATTTCGGCATCGCCACGGACGGCACGGACGGACTCCGCCTGCTGGAACGGATGAAGGCGGCCCTACCCCATGTACCCGTCATCTTGATGACGGCCTGGGGCAGCATCGAACTGGCCGTAAAAGGCATGCAGGCCGGTGCCTTCGACTTTATTACCAAGCCCTGGAACAACCTGACCCTGATGCAGCGCATCCATATCGCCCTTGACCTTAACGGCGGAATGGCAGATGAAAACCACACAGGCTATAAAAGCGACACGTTCGACCGCAGTCTGATCATAGGCCGGAGCAAAGCATTGAAAGAAGTGCTGGAAGTCATCCGGCGCGTAGCTGCCACGAACGCTCCCGTCCTGATCACGGGCGAGAACGGCACAGGCAAGGAACTGATAGCCGAAACCATCCACCGCAACAGCCGACGGGCCGGCCAGGCATTTGTCAAAGTCAACTTGGGGGGCATTTCTCAAAGTCTGTTCGAAAGCGAGATGTTCGGCCACAGGAAAGGAGCGTTCACAGATGCCGTAAACGACCGCACGGGACGTTTTGAACTGGCTGAGAAAGGCACCATCTTCCTGGATGAAATAGGCGATCTCGACCCGGCCTGCCAGGTCAAACTTCTGCGCGTACTGCAGGACCAGACTTACGAAGTGCTCGGCGACAGTCGTCAGCGCAAAGCTGATGTGCGCGTAATCAGCGCAACCAACGCCGACCTGAAACAGATGATCAGCGACCATACGTTCCGAGAGGACCTGTTCTACCGCATCAATCTGATCACGGTACGGCTGCCGGCCCTTCGCGAACGCAAAGAAGACATTCCGCTACTGGCCGAACATTTCATCCACAGACAGTGCAAACAGTACGGATTCGAACCGGTAACCCTCAAAACGGATGCCATCCACTTCCTGATGTCTCTGCCTTATCCCGGCAATATCCGTGAACTCAAGAACCTTGTGGAGCGCACCGTGCTGGTCTGCGGCAAAACGGAACTGACTGCAGAAGACTTCCAGGCACAATATCATGCATCGCCTTCTTCCACCCAAGCCATATCCCATACGGCTGCCCTGCAGGGACTGACACTTGAAGAAATAGAACGACAGACCATCATACAAGCCCTCCACAAATACAACGGCAATCTCACACAGGTAGCCGCCACATTAGGTATCAGCCGCGGTTCACTTTATCGCCGGCTGGAAAAATTCCGGATCAACCCCGACAATCTTTCATCTGTCTCAGACTAAACCCTACCCGGCTTATGAAAATAAAATGGCTGTTCATCGTCTGGGCCTTGTTGCTAGGCAGCACAGGAGTCCTTTTCTATCTGCTTTTGCCTTCTTCGGAATACACGTTTTACGTCACCGAAAGCATTGTCATTGTCTGCCTGCTGTTCCTGGTCTACTTCTACCGCAAGACTGTCAAGCCCCTGCATACCATCGGCAATGCCGTGGACTTGCTCAACGAACAGGATTTCAGCAGCCGGCTGGTTCCCGTAGGCCAGCAAGATGCCGACCGCATCGTGCATCTCTTCAACCGGCTGATGGAACAACTCAAGAACGAGCGGCTGCACGTAAGGGAGCAGAATCATTTTCTCGATCTGCTTATCCGGGTTTCCCCCATGGGCGTGATCCTTTTCGATTTCAACCGCAGGATAACAGGTGCCAACGCCGCTGCACTCGGCTTTCTCGGCAATATGGCAGAAAACGAGGTCACCGGCCGCATGTTGGCCGAGCTGTCTTCGCCTTTGGCTGCCAGACTGGTCGGTTTGCCGCATGGCAGCGTGGAAACCATACGCCTGAGCGATGCGATGATCTACCGCTGTTCCCATCTTTCATTTGTCGACCGCGGTTACGTCCATCCGTTCCTGTTGATAGAAAGCCTGACTTCCGAGATTGTCAAGGCGGAGAAGAAGACGTATGAGAAAGTCATCCGCATGATTGCCCACGAGGTGAACAACAGCGTGGCAGCCGTAACCTCAACTCTCGACTCGTTGGGTGAAGTCGTCAGTCCGTACGATGAAACCGGTGATTTGGGGCATATCATACAAGTCTGTTCCGACCGTTGTTACGGCATGAACCACTTCATAGCCCGGCTGGCTGATATCGTGCGCATTCCCGAGCCGCACTTGCAGACGGTCCGGCTGAACAGCCGCATAGACGCCTGCCGACTGTTGATGGAAGATACCTGCCGCCGGCGAAACATCCGCTTGCAGATTCTTTACGACGGAAATGATCCTGAAGTACGCTTGGACCCCATACTTTTTGAACAGGTAATGGTCAACGTCGTAAAAAATGCAGCCGAAAGCATCGGCACGGACGGTGATATCATCATCCGTTCGGGCGGCAATCCCGCCGTGGTGGAGATAGCGGATAACGGAAGCGGCATCACAAAAGACGATGAAGAGAAACTCTTCACGCCTTTCTTCTCCACCAAACCGGCCGGACAAGGCATCGGGCTTATGCTGGTGCGCGAGATATTAGACCGCCACGGTTGCCGTTTCTCGCTGGAAACAGGCGAGGACGGCTGGACGCGCTTCACGATTCGTTTCCCGCAGGGATGGAAGGCCTGAACGGACGGTAAAGGATACCGATGCCAACACATACAAAACCAACCAAAGCAACTGTCGGTGCGATGGCAATACGCCGTAAACTGAAAATGGCCGGGGCAAAGTGATGGTCGGTCGTTCCGTTTCCTGACATCAAACAGAAACCGATGATGATTAACAGGCAGCCGAAACCAATAATGACTAAGTTGGTTCGTGTCGGAAAAGAACCAGTATTTATGTCTTTCCGATTGTTTTCATAGTTCTTTTTCATGATTTTTTTCGTTTTTGTTGTTTGAGGCGTTTTGTGCTTTCCCGATCAGTCGGTACAGTCCTTCCATCTGCCCGTATGCGTGACGGCCGTCTTTGTAAAGCGTTTCATTCCTGATTTCTTGCCGGCATCTGTCAAGGACAGCCTTTGCCTTTTCGTACTGCTGTTTGTTGCAGAGTTCCGCGGCCAGCATGATATGGAGATTTTGAAGCAGGACTGCCATGTTGCGGTTGGTATCGTCAAGGTATAACCCGGGATTGTCCAATCCTCCGTAACGGAAACGGTGTATCACGCAATCGTAGGTCTTGTCCGTATCCACCAGGATGCCGGCCTTACGCACATCATAGGGAACAATTCTGTAGGCCATCCCCTCCTGAAGCAGGAAGCCGGACAGGTCAATGTATTCATCCAGTCCAACCGTGACGGCGACATACAGCGGACGTTCCCAGTTGGCGCCAGCTATCATGTCGATAAGCAGCAGAGCCGCCCGTCCGAGATAAGCACGGTCGTTTATCCGAATGGTCATGGTGTCGGGTATCTCCACGCCTTCAGGAACAAGCATGCCCGAACGCGCGACGGCTTCCTTGTCAACAGGAATATGGATCTCGTCGGTAGGAATGCAGCGCATGGAAGGCTCGTCGGATGTCAGCCAGTAACGTACGATGTTTTTCCACTCAAACGGATCGTCACCGAACGGTTTTTCCGCAGGACGTACACGATATATGTTCTCTATCTCCGATTTTAAGGTGACGGGGTGTCCGTTCTCCGTACCGATGACAGGATTGACGCGTACAAAATCGTTTACCCCGTCGCGATAGAAGGCTTTCGGAATTGTATAAGGAAGTCCAGGCGCCGTGTAGGCGGGCTGTTGCATCTGGGCAGCGTAAATGCCGCCATGCAGGTACATCAGATTGCAGGCCCTGACGTCAGGCCGTACCTGTTCCACCTCAGTGTTATACCAAACGGGGAACGTGTCGTTGTCACCGTTGACGAACAGTATCGGGCAGCCGTCCTTTTGCGTGGAATTAAGATAGTTTTGTCCCATGTCACGACAAAGTGTCCGTCCGCTCCGGTCGTGATCGTCCCAATTCTGTCCCGCCATCTGTATGGGGATGGCTAAAGAGGCCACGCTTCCGGCAGCCAAAGCCACGGCTGGTTTCATCCGGCGGCGCAAACCGCGTATGACGGCTGTCGCCCCCATTCCTATCCAGATGGAAAAGGCATAAAAGGAACCGGCAAAGACATAATCCCGCTCACGCGGTTGACGGGGCGTGTCGTTGAGATAGATGATGATGGCCAGTCCGGTCATGAAAAAAAGCAGGGCGACAACATTGAACTGCCGTTGGCCGGCTTTACCCTGTCGTGTTTGCCAGACGATCCCCAACAGTCCGAGCAGGAGCGGAAGCGCATAGTAAACGTTGCGCCCTTTGCTGTCCGCGCCACTGTCCGGGTCGTGGCCTATCCAGCGGTCGAGCGGGGTGATACCGGTCAGCCAGTTGCCGTTTTGATTGTCGCCGTGCCCCTGCCGGTCGTTCTGCCGTCCCACGAAGTTCCAAAGGAAATAGCGCCAGTACATGAAGTTGACCTGATAACGCAGGAAAAATTTCAGGTTGTCCTTATACGAAGGAATGACCGTTGTCCGCCATGAGTCTGTCTGCAAATCAAAATAACGGACCGTATGTCCCGACGGCTCGCCTACCCACTGCCGGTATTGCGCGGCGTGATCGGCCGAGTGCATGCGTGGAAACCACATGCAGGTTTGCGGCTCGTATCTGTAATCCATCTTCCGGCCTGTTTCGACATACCGGGGAGCGTCATCGCCCGTAACTTGCTGCTGACGACGATAAACGGGCGCTCCTTCCATAAAATCATACCTGAGGGTATTGCCATTCTGCACCAGCACGTGCGGCGAGCAGTAGGTTTGTCCGTAAAAAAGCGGCTTGTCGCCATACTGTTCCCGTCCCAAATAACTTTGGAGGGCAAACGGATTGTCGCATGCCTGCTGATTCATGGGCGGATTGTCAGAAGCGCGGATAAGGATCACCGTATAGGAACTGTAGCCGACAACCAAGACGAACAGCGCGCAAGCGGCTATACGCAACGTGTGCCACGTGGCGTGCGGCGCCAGCCGCCAATACCGGCGCAAGGCGAACCAGACAAAAAACAAGAGGACAAGCGTGGACAGCAACGTGGACGTAATGGTAGTCCGAAGGGTCACACCGCACAAAACGAGCGTGACGGCAACCGCCACAAACATGAGCAGACGGTTCTGCCCGCGCATGGCGGTGCAAATGCAACCCACGGTTCCCGTGAGCAAGGAAATGCCATATACCAACGTCCCGCTGTTATAAGGCAGCCCCACGGTGTTGACGACGAAAAGGTCGAAATAGCCGGCCATCTTCATGATACCCGGCACGACGCCCCACAACACAAACGCCACAACAGCGGTTGAAAGCAGGAATGCCAGCAGGCTCCCTTTCAGGGTAGGCCGCACCGCGAGCCGGTAATAACAGAAAAGGCCGATGGCTGGGATGCAGAGCAGATTCAGCAAATGAACTCCAACGGACAGTCCCACGAGGTAGGCGATGAAAACAAGCCAGCGGTCGGCCGACGGCGAGCCATGGCAATCATCCCATTTCAGGATGCTCCAGAACGTAAGAGCGGTAAAAAAGGACGAGCAGGCATAGACTTCGCTTTCCACGGCCGAATACCAGAACGTGTCGCTGAAGGCATAGGCCAGGGCACCCGTCAAGCCGCCGGCCATGATAGAGGCAGTCTGCCAGCGCGAAGGCATGTCGGCGCCATCGACAACGAGCCGACGCAGCAAAGCCGTGATCGTGTGAAACAAAAGCATGACGCAAGCCGCGCTGAAGAGCCCGTTCATGAAGTTGATGCACCAGGCAATGCCGGACACATCCGGCGCCATGTGGGAAAACAGATTGCCCAAAAGCATGAAAAACGGCGCGCCGGGCGGATGCCCCACTTCCAGGCGCACGGCAGAGGTGATAAACTCGGGACAGTCCCAAAAACTGGCAGAAGATTCGAGGGTCAACGTGTAAACTACTGCTGCGGCTATGAATACGACCCAACCGCAGAGTCTGTTGATTGTCCGGTAACTTTGCATAATCCTTGTTTTGATTTGTTTGCTGCAAAGTTAGCAGGACTTACGGCTGTTTGTCCTGATCGGGTGCGGACATCACAAAATCACATAACACACTGTTTATTATTTACTTAATACCATTTTTGGCATAACAGGATACGGACATTTTACTTTGGAGACAAGCCGCTTGCCAGCCTTTGGGTTCCGTTCAGGCACCACACGGGCTGCCGGTTTTTCCTTTGATGCGAAATTTGGCTTTGGTTATCGAACCCGGCGATATTCCGTAAAACACGGCCAACTGCCCAGTGGTGAATCCCAACAGGGTAAGGCAGGATATTTCCTTGTCCCGGCCGGTCAGCAGCGGCGCGTTCTCAATGGCCTGCATCTCTTCCGGATAAAGGCGTGTCGCCAACGCCTTCAATGCAGCCCACTCCTGCTTCGTTTTTACGCACTGGTAACCCGGGCGGCTTTTTATCCGTTCCAGTATGGCCAGAGCCTTGATGTTCGTTTCGGACATCAGTTCCGCCATTTGCCTGTCCAACTGTTTCTCTTTGTTGACAAGCGCCTGGCGAAGATGCTCCTGGCGGTCGTGTTCCTGTTCCATCCGCGCCACCCTTGCCTGCTCGCTTTCCGCGATGGCCTTGAAGCGGGCCGTTTCCATGCGCTCGTCCTGCAACTGCCGGTCGAGATGTTGCCGGTGGTCGCGGTACAACTGTTCCTTCCTTTTCTTGTTGTGATAGGTCAGGCACATCAGGACCAATGCCAATGAACCGGCCGAAGCACTTCCCGCTCGGTGCAGGATGTTTATCCTACGTTCTTCTGCTTTTGCCTTGTCCTTGCGTGATGCCAGTGTCCGGTTCATCCACTGCAACAATGCTTCCCGTTCATAAACATCTTTTTTGATTGTCCAGCCTTTTTGATCGCGTACCGGCCGGGGAGTAACTCTATTAATGCATTTGACAATATGGTCGAAGTACTCTGCAGTGTCCAACCTGTTCATTTGCCTGTAGTCATCGGCAAGACGTGATGCAGCCTCTGCCCGCAAGAAACGGCTGCCGTTCTGTCCTGCCGTGTCGAGACTTTTCCTGTGGTATTCAACAGCTTTCTCGGGCAGTCCGCAGTCTGACAGCAGGTTGCCGAGCCGACAATAGACAGTTGCCACAAAACCGACCGTATCGGGACATTGTGTTTCCTTTAACATATCAAGCACATCCCAATAACAGATAAGAGCCTGTTCCGGCCTGTTCTGTGATTCACAAAGACGGGCCTTTTGCAATAACGTATCTGCTTTTTCCTCATTTTCGGAAATTTGACGTTCGGAAGACAAACGGCTCAACGAACAAATACAAGCAATGAATGCCATAAGTAAATTCAGATGAAGCAGTATTCTCATACGACAGGATTTTAATCTTATTATTCCTTATATATTTTTCCAGTATTTTATATGGCAAATTTAGTTTATTTTGACATAAAATCCAATGATTATATGAAACTGGTTTTTATTTTTAAACGATTCTGTAAAAAACTATTGTTTTAACATATCACACCGAATCTTCATTCCACTGTCACAATGCCGTAACATGTCTATTGTACTTTTGCAGTAAAAATTGATGATAGGTATGAATAAGGTATGGTTTCCGCTGATAATCGGACTGATAGCAGCGCCCGTAAGCGGAAAGGTTATTAAAGGTAAAATCAGAGATGCAAAAACCGGTGAAGAAATCATCGGCGCCAAAGTCTGTGTCAAGGAAGATCCTTCACAGGCTGTAGTCAGTGGACTGGACGGAAGTTTCAACATCAATGTCAGCAAAAGCTGCACATTGCTATGTTCGTATGTAGGATACCAGCCGTTCGAAGTCACTGTCAGTACGAACGATGAAAGTATTGAAATTCCCTTGACAAGCAAAGTTATTGAACTGCATGATATAACCGTCACGGCATTGAATCCCGGACGTTCGGAAGCCGGAGCCAGACTGATTGAGAAAAATGCGCTGAACGTAGTCAACGTCATGAGTGCAAAAGCCATCGAACTCAGTCCGGATATCACCGTCGCCAATGTTATCCAGCGCATGAGTGGTGTAACCATTGAACGTAACTCTAGCGGTGAAGGCCAATATGCCATTCTCCGCGGCATGGACAAACGTTATAATTATACTCTGGTCAATGGTGTCAAGATTGCCAGTCCGGACAACAAAAACCGGTTTGTCCCCCTCGACATCTTCCCAAGCGAACTGCTCGACCGTCTGGAAGTAACCAAATCACTCACGGCCGACATGGAGGGTGACGGTATTGGCGGTGCGGTGAATCTTGTGATGAAGGATGCCCCGGCCGAACGCCAGTTTACGGCCAACCTTTCTACAGGCTACAACTCCATGTATTTCGACCGCGACTTCAAATCATTTGCCTGGGACAAGATCGTCAGACAATCTCCCGACGAGCAGCGCGGAACCACACAGACCGGCAGCAAGGTCACAGCAGCCGATTTCAATCTGTCTTCCTTGAGAATGACCGAAAAGCGCCCGATGCCCGATCTTACCGGTGGTCTTTCATACGGCGACCGTTTCTTTGACGGCAAACTCGGCCTTATGTTTGCTGCCAGCTACAGCAATACTTACCGCGGACGCGAAAGCGACATCGAATACAAACCGGGAGAATCCGTCCGTAACGGCACCATCCATCGCGACTACTCCGTACAACAGAGCCGTCTGGGCACACACCTCAAACTGGATTACCGTTTCAACAAGCAACACAAGATATCCTGGTACAACGGTTATATGGATTTCCGCGAAGCAGAAGTACGCGACGGCAGTGACGACGTCAACCGTTCCGTCCGTCTGGAGTGGAACCGGCAATACATTTACAATTCCACCCTGCAAGGTGAACACCAATTGCTGAAAGACCACAAGCTGTCACTCGACTGGGGAGCCAACTACTCCAAGGCCTATAACGAAACACCGGACCGCGTCAAAATGGAATTCATGGGCGGCCGCATCATGAGTTCAGACTGTGCGGAACGCCGTTGGGAACACAATGATGACCGCGACATCGAAGGCCGCCTGAACATTGGCTACAAACTGGATATGGCCCGGGGTGTCCTCAACCTCAAAGCCGGTGGACTCTACCGTGACAAAGCCCGCAGCAGTTTCTGCAACTATTACACCTTCAACTCCGACACGGGCAGCGATTGGGACAACTTCGACGACATTGAATTTTATCCGCGCCGTTCATACGGCAATATCGGTGGTGCACTCAACTATGACGCTACGGAAAAGATAGGGGCTGCCTATGCCATGGCCAAATACACTTTCAACAAATGGGAAATCAACGGTGGCCTGCGTGCCGAACATACCGACCAGGGCTACACCCTGCTCTTCCCTGAAGAAAGTGCGGACCCCGAAGGTCATCAGACCTATTGGGATATCCTGCCCAGCTTCCATCTGAAATACCAGGTCCACAAGAATGCCAATCTGCGCTTTTCATATGCCCGCGCCATCAACCGGCCGAGTTTCTTCGAAATCGCCCCTTACAGCATCATCGGCGATGATTACAAGGAGGAAGGCAATCCCGACCTGCAGCACACCGTAGCCGACAATCTGGACCTGCGTTACGAATATTTCCCCGGACAGAGCGAACAGTTCATGGTGGGTCTGTTCTACAAGAACATCCAGGACCCTATCGAATACGGTCTGATCACTGAAGGACAGGATCTGAAATACAAACCGATGAATTTCGGTACGGCACAAAACCTAGGTGTGGAAGTCGACATCCTGAAATATTTCAACTGGTTCGGCATCAAGGCCAACTACACTTATACGCATTCCACCATCACGACCGACAAACGCCAGATGAACGGCAACAACGTGGAAATGGTCAGCCAGACCCGTCCTCTCTATGGACAGGCAGCCCATGTGGCCAATCTCTCATTGCTTTTCAAAAGTCCGAAACATGGCTGGGAAGGACAGATTCTGGGCAGCTATACCGGCAAACGTCTGGCCGACATCTCCAGTTGGTATGACGATGACATCTGGGAAAAGGGGTTCTTCCAGCTTGATGCTTCGCTCGAGAAAAGTTTCAAATTCGGCCTGACCCTCTTTGCCAAGGCTTCAAACCTGCTCGACACACCGATCCTGCGCTACATCCAGAACGGTCCGCACACAGTCAATGTGGATTCACGCCGTACGGACGGCAATGTGGTGGAACGGGAATCCACCAGCGGACGCAACTTCATGATCGGCGTAAGATACAAACTTTGAAAAAGACTTGCGTCTTTTTAGGTAAAAGAAAATCTTTGATTTTCAGGTAAGAGAAAGGCTTTGCCTTTCAGATAAAGGATAAAAGATAAAAATATGACACACGGGAACCTGTAAAGGTTACAGGACGGATATTTGATTGAAAACATAAAAATATAAACCATTAATTATCATTTTTCATTGTTATGAAACTAAAACATTATCTGATGGCCGCAGCTTTACTGGCCACATTCGGCACCACTGCCGTATCTTGCAGCGACGATAACGACGATGCCACTGAACAGGGTGGAAACAATCCGGGCGGTAATAATAATCCCGGCGAAAGTACAGGAGAATATGACATGGAAGCCCAGGGCGATGTAGAAGGTATATGGACCAGTGGAAAACGTATCCACGTCACAGGACATATCACCGTACCCGAAGGCAAGAGCCTGACCATTGAAGAAGGCGTACAGCTCATTTTCTCTACCGAAGGGGTCGGCGCCAACCATGTAGCCATAGAATTTATCGTAAAAGGTAATCTCTACTGCAAAGGCACTGCAGAAAACCCCATCCTGATGTCCATTCCTGAGGATCAGCGTCTGGCCGACAATATATTCAAGGAAGAGCACCAGTGGGGAGGTATCGTGGCCTATCCCTCTTGTGAGGAAATGCTGATTGACCATACCACCATTGAATATACCGGTGGTCAGGTTATCGAAGGTTCACCGGCTGCTTCCGCCGGAATCTATGAAGCCGGCGACGATGCTTATCCGCAGATCACCACCAACAATCCTTCAGGCCGCTATGTCATCACCAACAGTACCATCCGTTACGGCTGGTCAGACGGTATCTACATGATGGGCGGTAACGGTATCATCGCCAACAATATCTTTGCCGGAAACGGTTATGACGGTGCGGAATCAGTCAACGTCAAGGCCGGATGCAAGGTGGACGTGGCCGGTAACATCATGTATGCTCCCAATACCAACGGTCTGAAACTTTCCAGCGACGGACAGGACGACGTCACTCGTGCCCAAGGCAAGATCAAAGCCTACAACAATACCATTTTCAATGCCGGATGGCGTCGTGACGGCGAGAAGGGTGGCTGTATCTATGCCGAGAAAAACGTTCTGGCCGATGTATTCAACAACATGATGGTCAACTGCAAATACCGCGCACAGACCCCCAGCAGGAAAGACCCGAACAACATAGAAGAAGGATATGACACCAAATCTGTCATCGACTATAACTGCTATATCTCCGGACGCCAGCAAAGCGACGTCATCTGGGGAGGCGAAATGAACGACGAGGGCGAATGGGAGGCCGGTTCCGGTATTGCCTATGCCTGGGAAGGTTATAACTACGATCATAAGAACTACCACACCGAACCTTATACCACCACCAACGGTATCCTTGTTCCGGCTGTCGATGCACACAGCATCATTGCCACCAAAGACAACCTGCCTGACCCGGCTTTTGTCAATTATGATATCCATACAGCCAAGATGAGTGATGTAGTCTATGACAACACTTGGGATTTCCACACCACTAATGTCATTGCAGGTGCTTACAGTGGCAGTGAAACTTTTGCCCAGCCCTATTTCCAGACCAGCGGTCTGACCGTAGGCGACGCAACCTACTATTCTCCGGCCGTAAAGGCTTGCTTCGGAGCTTACGGAGCTAACTGACCAGAAATATAGGTATCCGGCCATCTTCTCAGACAACCGGATATCTCTCCGGCATATCCATCCGGCCATCCACCGCGGCGGATATGCCTTTTATTGATTAATCTTCTTTTAAAAAACAGATATGAAAAAAATAATACTGATTTGCCTTACCCTCCTTACCCTGACCGGTCTGTCTCATGCACAGGATACGGCAGCATGGAAAGCCCTTGAAAAGCCACTCAACCTGATCCTGGCCAACGACCTTGGCCGCAACGGCTATTATGACCAGAAGCCAGTAGCCGCCATGATGGGTCGGATGGCCGAAAATATCGATATCGAATGCGTCGTAGCTGCCGGTGATGTCCACCATTTCGAAGGCGTACGCAGCACGTCCGACCCCCTTTGGCTTACCAACTACGAACTCATCTACGATCACCCCGAACTCATGATTCCCTGGTATGCCATCCTCGGCAACCACGAATACCGGGGCAATCCCCAGGCCGTCATCGACTACAGTCACATCAGCGGACGTTGGAACATGCCCGCCCCTTATTATACCAAAGTGCTCGAAAGCGATGACATCACCATCCGCCTGGTCATGATCGATACGGCTCCGCTAATCAACAAATACCGTCGCGACCGTGAAGACTATCCTCAGGCAGGACTGATGGACGACGCCCGCCAACTGACATGGATCGACTCCGTACTCACCGCAGCCCGCGAAGACTGGGTCATCGTGGTAGGACACCATCCTATTTACGCCGACACCGACAAGAATGAATCCGAGCGTGGCGACCTGCAGAAACGTCTTGACCCCATTCTGCGCAAGCATGCCAATGTCAGCTTCTACCTCTGCGGCCATATCCACAATTTCCAACATATCCGCCGCCCGGGCGCTACATTTGACTACGTAGTCAATACCTCAGGCTCGCTCTCACGCCCTGTCCGTAAAATCGAAGGTACACAGTTCTGCAGCGACGTGACCGGCTTTTCACTCATCACCGCAGACAAGAAAGAACTTGCGCTCCATCTTATCGACCGCGACGGCCGTGTAGTCTATTCCGTCCGTCGAACCAAATAAAACAACATCATCTTATTCAGAATCATCAACCGCCGAAAAGCAGCTTTCCCTCCCCCCGTACGGAAGGAAACAAGCTTTCCGGCGGTGCCGTTTCAATCCTTCTGTCTGTTTCTGTTTTTGGCAAAGCCCGACGGCGCCATACCGAAATAAGCCTTGAAACACTTGCTGAAATAGGAAGGATCTTCAAACCCCACCTTATAGGCTACCTCCGTCACATTAAGCCTGTCATCAAGCAATAGCTCGGCAGCCCTCTTGAGCCGGGCCGTACGCAAATAGTCATTGGGTGTCATGCCCGTCAGTTCCTTAACCTTACGGTAACACGTAGTCCGACGATATTCCATTTGGCGCGCCAATTCATCTACCGTGAAAGCAGGATCCGAAAGATGACGTCTCACCGTCTCCTCCAGACGCAACGTAAAATCCTTCACTGTCGATACTTCCGCCACCGCCTGTTCTTCGGTCATCCGGTTCACCGTTCCTTCTGCCCCATTCTCTACTACAGTCGCCTGTCCGCTGTCTGCCTCTTCTGTATCTGCAGCATAAAGCCTGTCCGACTCCTGCCCGAACGTCATCACCTGCCCCAGAATCCGCTCCATGCGCTGCCCCTCCGCATGCACCTCACGCCGTGTCTGTTCACCCCAGGATCCACGGGAAGTCAACTCACACAGTCTCTGCAGCGGCTGTCTTACCTCACGCGCCATTCTGATGAAGAAACGCAGTTTGAATGCCGAAAGTTCCCTCTCGAAAGCCACTTTGCGTTTGAGCTTCCCTATCCTGATCATCACCGCTACAGCCGATAACAACATCCCCAGTAGCACGACCGCATACAGAGTCATGGCCCAACCGCTCTGCCAGGCAGGACGGGCCACGGTAAAGTCCAGTCGCGTTTCCTCTGCAGCCCACACGCCCGCACTGTTACAAGCCCTCACCCTGAGCCGGTAACGTCCGGGCGGCAAACGGCGATAACCGATCACGCCTCCCTCAGACGGCACGCTCCAATCGCTGTCATACCCCTCAAGCAAAAAACTATAACGTGAAGAGCGAAAACGCGAATAATCAAGATTCGAGAATACAAAATCCAGGTTAGCTTCGCCCGGCCCTACAGTGAACGGCAGCACGCCACCTTCGTCATCCTCCTGCGGATAGATTGTCGCCCCGTCAACCTTTACTTCCATCAGCAACGGCTTTTGCGGCAAACGCCCATCCTGCACCATCCGTTCGGGACTGACCACCGCCACGCCGTCCTGAGTACCCAGCCACAGCCGTCCCAAAGGCCCCCTGCAAGCAGCTCCCACCGAATAAATATCACCTTGGAACGTAGACGAGAGATAGCAGGCCCTGAACCGCCCCACCTCTTCGTCAAACCAACACAGACCATACTGAGTGGATACCCATATCGTACCACGCTCGTCCTCCACTACCGCCTGCACCTCGTTACCCGTCAGACCATCACCCTCGTCATAAACCTTCACCTCCAACTGACTGTCACCCCGCAAGCGGCAAACCGCTACGCCATGCCCTGTCAGACCAGCCCACACACGACCGTCGGGCGCCACATACAGTGTATTGATTTCTTCACCGGGCAATGCACAACATGAAGGATTGAACAGACGCCAGGTGAAGGTACCTGCACGCAGTCCGGCAGGCGAAAAGAGCAGTATACCCCGTTCAGTAGCCGCCCACATGCGCCCCGCTGCGTCTGCCGACAAAGCACGGACCTGCCGGAACGGACAACGCCCCTCAAACGGATCAGTGAATTCCCACCGTCCCCCGTTCTGCCGGTGTCCGCGAAGCAAACCGTGCCCGAACGTGCCGGCCCAACAGTCCCCCAGGCTGTCTGTCATCACTGCAAACACGGCATAAGGCAACACCGCATGCTCCCCGAAACGGGGCAGATCCCGCCCTTCGGCCACATACAGACCGTGATGACGGGTGGCGTACCACAACCGACCGGACAACGCATCATGCCACAGGGCATATACGGGAGAGGGCGCATACGCGCAGTCTCTGACCGAAAGACTCGCACCGTCGTAAAGATACACACGGCCGTCACGGCATGACACAACCATGTCCGTACCCTCTCCCGCCACGACGGCCTTCACCTCCATACGGCCCGATGAAGAGCATGAGGATGCAGACAACAGACGCGACACGCCGTCACGAATCACAAACATACGCGCCACGCCACCGTTTTGCTGCCCCGCCCAAAGGTGCCCCGTACGGTCCTCCAGTACACCGTAAAGATAGTCCGAACCGACAGCAGGGCAACGATCCGAAGCCCTGTAGCGAGACAAGGAGCCATCGGAAGGGTCGTACACACACAGACCGCCACCATAGGTACTTATCCACAACAAGCCCCGCGAATCGGACAACACACCGTAACGCTCGCTGTCAGCCGTTGACACCTCATGGCGGTCCATTACCCGAAGCCTCATCGCAACGGATGAGGAGTCACAGAGCGCCGTCAGCCACCCTGTACCGTCGGCCAACCATTCACTGTCAGACAACGATGCCACCACATGTCCGCCAGGCAGCTGCAAATGGGGATGAACGCCCCAAGTACCGCAAGAGGGATCATAAAAGTAAGTAATGGAATCGGTCAATACAACCACCCTGTCCCGCCACCACGAAAGACCCGTCACACAACCACCGACCGGAAGATGGACCTCGCGTTCCAAACGACTGCCGGATCCTACACACACTATACGGCCGCAGCGTGTCGACAGACAAAGCCCATGGCCGTCGGTGACCGACGACGACGTCCATTCGCCACTGGCATCCGCCACCAGGCAACCCACATCTGAAACCACATACAAACCCTTTCGGGTTCCCACCCACACTCTGTCTCCGCGACCTGCATCAGCAACCAGACTGACCGGCGCGGGAAACGGATAATAACGCAACGGCAACTTCCCACCTCCATTACAGGTGTCAGACACACACCAGGCGCCCTTACGCCGCGAGTGCCACAGCCAGATGCGCCCTCGACTGTCTTTTGACAGATGGTCGGCCGGAAGGAAAAGGTCTCCCCGGGGAGCCACCGCAATAAAGCGACGGCCACACAGGTCGAAACACATGGCCTGTCCGCCAGCCGCCAATATCCACAAATGTCGGGACGATGTCTCCTCAATCTGCCTGATCTTACGGCTTAGTACCACACGACGGTCTGTACTGACTGGCACGAATGTCGTCACACGGTTACCGTCGTACAAGCCCAGACCGTTCTGCGTGCCCAGCCAGATACGTCCCCTATAGTCCTGATGCAGACAACGTACGGTGTTGTTGGGTAAACCATGAAAAGTGGTCATCTGCCACGATTTCAAAATCACTTTTCCGTATACCCGGCTATCGAAGACTGCCAGGACACATACACAAAACAATAACAAGTATCTCATACGGTTTCTTCCTTTTACCACAAAATTACTGTTTTCAGCCCGTAAGGCCGAATGACACACCCGAAAAAAGAACGGGGTGTACATTTTCACCGGATTTTGTACGATTTTACCGGACAGGAATACCAAAGGCATCTTATCTTTGCGGCATCCGACGGCCCCGAATGCCATCTACATCCGAACAAACAACATTAACATATACCGAACATGAAAACAACACGCCATTGCCTTTCATCCCTGCCGGAAAGAAACCGCCGGCATTATCCGGCCCTCATCATCGGAGCCATCTGTCTGGCTCTACTGATCCAACCCTTGTCCTCTTTTTCCCAAAAAACTGACGGGAGGAAAGCCGTACGCACTTGCTATAATTTTGATCCCGGATGGCGTCTGCACATTGGCGATCTGAAACCGGAACAGCTCTTCACGGAACAGACAGACCCAGTTACCGCCCATGACCCGGAGATCTCCCTGCCCAGAGCGTTCAACGAAAATGAAGCTTTCAGTGTCCCGATAGCACAGTTGAGTGATACCGTCGTGTGGTATTACAAGACATTCAGATTGCCAAAAAACTGTCGGGATAAAAAAGTATTCATCGAATTTGAGGGGGTCAGACAGGCTGCCGATGTCTGGCTGAACGGACATTACATCGGCCTACATGAAAACGGGGTCATGGCGTTCGGTTTCGATCTAACCCCGTTCATCAAAAAAGGACAGAACAAACTGGCCGTACGCATAGACAACAGCTGGACCTACCGCGAACGAGGACGGAAATATGCGCGCTATCAATGGAACGACCGCAATTTCAATGCTAACTACGGCGGTATTCCCAAACATGTCCGTCTGCACGTAACCGGACAGGTCTACCAGACCCTACCACTCTACAGCAGCCTGAAAACAACAGGTACCTATATCTATGCTACCGATTTCAATATCTCTGGCCGAAAAGCCATCATACATGCAGAAAGCGAAGTGAAAAACGAAAGCCAGACGCCTTGCCAGATCTATTATGAAATGGAAATATCAGATGACGACAACCAACCGGTCCGTTTTGCTGACGGACAAACGGTAAGCCGCAGCATCCCGATAACGATCCCGGCCGGCGAAAGCCATGTCCTGAGGACGGAAGCAGAAGCTCTGAACCTTCATTTCTGGAGCTGGGGGTATGGTCGCCTGTACACCGTCAGGACACGTCTGATATCAAACGGACAGTGCATTGACGAGGTCACGACCAGGACTGGATTCCGAAAAACCAGATTCGGAAAAGGACAGGTATGGCTCAACGACCGTGTAATCCAGCTCAAGGGATATGCACAGCGATCCAGCAACGAATGGCCTGCAACAGGGATGAGCATACCGGCCTGGCTGAGCGACTACTCCAACAGACTGATGGTTGAAAGTGGCGCCAACCTGGTCAGATGGATGCACGTCACACCATGGAAACAAGACATAGAATCCTGCGACCGCGTCGGCCTTCTGCAAGCCATGCCTGCTGGTGATGCCGAACGTGATGTCAACGACAGACGTTGGGAACAGCGCGTTTCGCTTATGCGTGACGCCATCATCTACAACCGGAACAATCCCAGCATCATCTTCTATGAATGCGGAAACAAGGGCATATCCGAATCACATCTGCTCGAAATGAAAGCACTCCGCGATTTGTACGATCCCTATGGAGGACGGGCTGTCGGAAGCCGTGAAATGCTGGACATCAACACGGCAGAATACGGAGGCGAAATGCTTTATATCAACAAAAGCGCCAAACATCCGATGTGGGCCATGGAATATTCGCGTGACGAGGGTCTGCGCAAATACCGCGACAACTGGAGCTACCCCTTCCATCCCAATGGAGAAGGCCCGCTTTATAAGAATGCAGATGCTTCTGCCTATAACCTTAACCAAGACATGCTCGCCGTAGAACATGTCAAACGCTGGTATGACTACTGGCGGGAACGTCCAGGAACAGGACGAAGAGTCAGTTGCGGCGGAACCAAAATCATTTTCTCCGATACAAACACACATTCCCGCGGAGAATCCAATTACAGAGCCAGCGGTGTCACTGACGCCATACGTCTGCCCAAAGAAAGCTTCTACGCCCATCAGGTCATGTGGGACGGATGGGTAGATGTCGAACATGAACGCACACATATCATCGGTCACTGGAACTATCCTGAAGGCACCCGCAAACCCATATACGTTGTTTCATCTGCTCCGCAAACCGAGATTTACATTAACGGTAAACTGTCCGGTAAAGGAAAAAGAGAATATGCCTTTCTACATACTTTCGACAGCATCGCCTATGAACCGGGCACACTGATCGCCGTCGGACGCAATGCCCAAGGCCGGATTACATCTGCCGATACTCTCCAGACTGCAGGGAAACCTTATGCCATCCGTCTCAAAGTTCAAACCGGACCGCAAGGCTTTTTTGCGGATGGAGCAGATATGGCGCTCATTGAAGTAGAAGTCACCGACCGGGAAGGACGACGCTGCCCAACAGACAATTCCATCATACAATTCCAACTCGAAGGACCTGCCGAATGGCGTGGAGGAATAGCCACCCGTCCCGGAATTTATCAGGAAAGCAAGATCTCAAGCTGGAAAGACCTGCCTGTCAACTTCATCCTTTCCGATTCCTTGCCTGTAGAATGCGGTGTAAACAGGGTATTGGTAAGAAGTCTTTGCAAAGCTGGAAAAATCACCCTTAAGGCAACTTCAAAAGGACTCCAACCCGCCACCATATCATGGAAATCAAAAGCTGTCAAATCGCGGGACGGCCTGACACTGTTCAATCCGGCTCTGTATCTGAGAAGCAATCTTGACCGCGGAGAAACGCCCGCTACCCCATCTTTCCGAAACGTAAAAGAAACAATTACCATTACGCATGCCACAGCCGGAACAAACCAGGATAAAGCCGCATTAAGCATCGATGACAACGAACGCTCCGAATGGAATAACAACGGCCAACTGGCAGACGGATGGATCACCTATACCTTTAACCAACCGTCCATCGCCCACGAAGCCTGCCTCAAACTGACCGGATGGCGGATGAGAAGTTATCCTCTGGAAATCTATGCAGATTCTACACTCGTCTGGAGCGGATTGACCGAAAAATCTCTGGGATATGTCCATCTGCGTCTGAAGCCCGTCCTGGCACGTCAGATAACAATACGCTTAAAAGGACAAGTCAAAGAACAGGAAGGGTTCAGCCAGATTACAGAACTGACCATCCCCTCTGACGGAGAGCTGGATCTCTATAAAACACCTAATGCCGAAAAAAACAATAATGAACTGCGTATTGTCGAAGCGGAATTTCTTCACCATCTGTGTCCGCTGGATCCGGATGACCGACCGAATAAAATGACAACCGACGCTGATTTCTAACAATTACTTTATATTCAATACAATGAGAAAACATCTTTTACTAATGGTCGGCCTATGGCTGACACTACCGGGACTGATTCCAGCACAACGCCTTCAACAGAAGCTCAGTCGAGGTGTCGTGGCCGTACAAAACGGCAACCAGATTCTGGTATCCTGGCGTAAACTGGTACAGGAACCGGAACGGGCTTCTTACAACGTATACTGTCGCCAAAATGAGAACGACAGTTATCGGAAACTGAACGCGTCCCCATTGACAGTCACTAATTTTTCAACCACGGCTACTGATGTTCCTGCTGGAAGCCAAATAGCCGTAAGCCTGGTTTACAATGGATACGAATCAGAATTAAGCCAGCCTTACACCCGTACATCGCACGATGTCAGATCCATTTTCATGGAAATCAATTATGATGGTTTTCTGCCGACAACAGATTATCAGACCCGTTTCGTCTGGCCTGCCGACCTTGATGGTGACGGCGAGCATGATTATGTCGTCGATCGTCTTTCACTGACCGGAGGTTCCGATAAGATAGAAGGCTACAGCCGGCATGGACAACGTCTGTGGACTATTGATCTGGGACCGAACGTCAATATCTGCGACGGCCATAACGACATGGTCACGGCCTATGACATCGATGGCGACGGCAAAGCAGAAGTTATTCTCAAAACAAGTGACGGTACCCGTTTTTGGAACAATACAACTAATGACTGGGGAAAATACCTGTTCCTGTCAGACCAGCCTGATACCGACCACGATGGCATCATCAATTACTATAATCAGTCCAAACGTAACCCGCCACAATACATTACGGTTGTTGACGGACTCACCGGTATGGAAAAGAATACAATAGAAATGACATATCCCGGCCTTTACAATCGTGATAACAAAGCTGATTATTATCAGGACGGTGACTATTTCTGTCTTCAAGGCCATATTGGAATTTTCTATCCGGACGGACTGCATCCTGCCGTTATTTTTGAATACATGAGTCGTCATAAAACTTATGGACACCAATATTACGTCTCTGCCTGGGGATATGAATTTACCCAAGGACGAGCAGGACAATTCAAAGAACTGTTCACCTCACCGGCCGGTGGAGCTTCTTTCCATCAAATCCGTATCGCAGATGTCGACGGAGACGGACGAGACGAAATGCTGGAAGGCGGGTATGGTATGCGGGGAGACGGATCAGTCTGCTTCAATGCCGGGATAGCTCATGGCGACCGTTTCCATACAGGCGACATCAATCCCGAACGTCCGGGGCTTGAAACTTTCGCCATCCAGCAGGATGCTCCTGACATGTTGGGTCAGATCCTTTATGATGCAGCCGATGGCACACCATTGAAACGCTGGTACATGGGCGGAGTGGGTGACGTAGGACGAGGTATGGCCATGGACGTAGATCCTTCACACAAAGGCTATGAACTTTGGAGTGCCATGGACGGCAATGTTTACGATGCAACCGGAGAAATCATTCCTGGCCTGTCTTCCACATGGCCGACTGAAGGTGTCTGGTGGGATGGAGAACCAGACCGTGAAAAACTGGATTCCCCGGATGGAGGAGGTTATAATCCGGATATACGGAAATTCAACGGTTTCCGCCTGATAGAAATGGGAAAACTCAGCGGTTATACCATTCATTCAGAGAACGGTAAACGGGCCATGTTCTTCGGTGACATCATCGGCGACTGGCGTGAAGAGCTTGTTTTCCGACGTGAACGTCCCAATCAGGGCTGTACCGGTATTGTAGGTTTTTCCTCAGACTATCCTACAGACAAATCCTTATATTGTCTGCAACAGAATCCGGCCTATCGTATGCAATGTACGACACGAAGCTATTACCAAAGTCCGTTTACTGACTATTATTTGGGATATGACATGCCATTACCGCCACTGCCACCGGTCATCAACAGCGATCTGGTATGGCAAGGAGGAACAGAATGGAAGAACGGATCCGACGGTTTCCTTAATACAGACCGGACCTCAACGTCGAACTGGAAAGACGGACAAAGTGTCTTGTTCGACATGAATGGTCAGAACAATGTAAATATCCCGGCTACTGTCTGCCCTGATTCTGCCTTTATCATGATCCCCGCCGGACAATCCCTTACCTGGAACGGAGAAGGACAAACCGGAGGACAGATGGAATTATGGAAAAGCATGGGAGGACGATTTATAGTCAATATTCCTTTGAATCATCATGGAAACACTTACATTTCAGAAGGCATTCTGGAACTGAACAATGTGCTTTCAGACACACTTCATCTGCGTGCACGAGGAACACTTGCCGGTAACGGTACTGTCAACGGACCGGTCATATTTGAAGATGCCCTGAACTATGAAGGATGCCGGATACAACCAGGCAAAGAAGATCAGCCTGTAGGAAAGCTTACATTCGGACAAAGTCTCTGCATCAATGCCCGCCTGTTCATGGAAATGAGTCTGCAAACAGACAATCAAACTACTTCAGACCAGATTAGCATAAATGGGGATTTGACCATCGAACATCCGTTTACCATACGGTTCACCATCAATGGAGGAACACCGAAACCCGGAACCTACACGTTACTTAAATGGACCGGACAGACCAAGGGATTACCAGAAAACGGACTTATCGACCCCGAAATCATAACAACAGAGGGCTTGGAAGGATATGCCTACAATCTAAACAGAGAGGCCAACAGCATTACCCTTGTCATACACGAACAGCGCGAAGCATCAGATAAAGTTGTCTGGACCGGACTTGAAAACGGTAACTGGGACTATACGACTTCCAACTTTACCCTTGATAACCAACCTACCGCTTTCGTAAAAGGAGACTGCATCACCTTCACCGACGATGCAACGACCAAAAGCATCATTCTCAATGAACAATATCCCGTAGGCGGACTTGTATTCCGACACACGACTGATTATACCATAAAGGGAGAAGGCGGATTCAGCGGTGAATCCGGACTGGTCAAGTCTGGATCAGGCTGTCTTACCATAGAAGGAAACCAACATCAGTTTACAGGTGCTGTCATCCTGGAAGAAGGCAAAGTCAGAATCAACCAGCTGTCGGAAGGCGGACAACCCGGCTCACTCGGTGCTGCACCGGCAACAGAAGGATATTGGAAAATGAAAAATGTCATCCTGGATATCATGTCTGCCAATACATCCACGGACAAGCCACTTACGATAGAAGATTCCGTGACGATCAACACAGCCTCAGGACTCACCGCACTTAAAGGCAAGATCAGCGGAAACGGCATATTGATTAAAGACGGAAACGGCCAACTTAACCTGAATTTTACCGGTCAGAACAACTACAAAAACACCATACTCCGGAATGGCACACTGGCCATGGGAACCTGGAATACCAGTTTCGGACAACCCGGAAGCCAATTAACCGCTTATGCCGGCACTCTGCGTATCTTCGACAACAACTCCAGTGCGACAGCCCCTGTTTTCAACCACATACTGAATATTCCAGAAAATGCCAATGTCGTACTTCAGGCCGGATCACGCTGCAGGCTGACAGGGAAACTGACCGGAAGCGGAACACTGACCTACACTACGCCTTATGTCCGCGCAGACTGGCAAATGGACATGAGTGCCTTTAAAGGCACATTCCATGCAGGCGGCTCACAAATGAGACTGAATCAGGCCACGGACATGTCAAACACGGCACTCATACTCGATGACAACGTCTATCTGACCCATACCAAATCAGGAAGCGGTACAGAGGTAAACCTGACAACCAAAATCGGTTCACTGGCCTCCACCAGCAGCAACTGCACTGTCGGAAGCGGTACATACGAAATCGGCTATGACAATACATCTGTCAAGTATGCCGGTCTATTCAACAGCTCTGCCACTGTCAAAAAATACGGAAACGGTACATGGACCCTGACCAACAGCCAACCTGTCGGATTCAGCATATATGGCGGCACTCTCCTGTTGGATGATAATGCCAGCGCCGGCGACTTAACCACCGTTTACGAAGGAGGATACCTGAGCGGTACAGGTACAGCAGCACAAGCCATCATCCGCAGGGGTGGTACCTTATCAGCGGGAAATGCCGTCAAGCGCAAAGCTACACTGAACATAACCGGCAACCTGACTGTTCATGAAGGCGGAAAAATACACGTACGGAAATTCGGACCGTCATGTGACAACTTCAATGTGGAAGGTCAGATCAGGCTGTACACACCCGTCATTGAGATAGCCAACGAACGAGGAGAATACGAAAACGGAAGCAGTTATACCATTTTCACAAATTTCGAATCACTGGACATCGATGGCGAAATTCAGATAGAACCGGCATGTCCGGCAGAAGGTCTGGAATGGGATTTGTCAACCTTTGCCAATGATGGAAAAATCCATATCAGAAACGCAACGGATATTAAAGAAACAGAGGACCGTCGCATAAGTGTCTCCACAAACTCTGCCACAAACACATGTCAGATTACCTTCAACGAAAGGCCGACAGAGAAGACAGCACTGTCCCTTATGGATGCCAATGGAAGAATACTTCTATACCAGGATATAACCGGACAGGAAAATTGTACCTTGCATCTGGCCCCATACGCCGAAGGACTGTATCTGTTACGCATCCATTCAGACGGTCAGAAAGACTATCTGCATAAAATCATCAGGAAATAAACACACACCACGCTTTATATAAAGCTGGTCCTCCATATCTATGCCGGTATCTGTTTTCATCAAACTATGAATACAGCATACCGGCATCGGTATGTTTGCGCCAAGCATCGGTAACCGCCTCCCCTCGCAAACTAACCGGTACGGGTCATTCATTATATTTCTCCAGCTTCACAGCCAGCTCCTCATTCCATTTCTTCTGTTTTTCCGCAAGCGTTTTCTTGCCATTATCATAAACGGAACGGGATACAAAATAAATCATTTTACATTCCATCACATATTGTGTCGGTATGTCAGGCGCGCAAATGACCGGAGCAAGATGCAAAGTATCGCCTTTCTTTCCGGATTCCGGCAGCTTGATACTGTGACCTCCCAACGGCTGTTTTCCGTCCGTGAGCCAATAATACATCACCAATGGCTGTTCCTGATTCCGCTCAAACACCACATCAAACTCCAGTCTCAATCTTATCGGCCGGTTACCGGCAAAACTCATTTCCGGAAAAAGCATTTCCCTGACTTTCATATCAGAAACAATCCGATAAGGCAAACTGTCACCTTCCATATACGGCACAGTTTTTCCGACCATTTCTCCGGCCAAAGGCTCTGCTTCAGCCCGTGCTTCACCCATCACGACTTTCAAGCCAGCCAATACAGCAAAAGCCTCTGCGGGCTCCACATTCCTATTTCTCCGGTCTTTTGCAATCTCGTCCTTCAATTCCTTCACATACTTCAACTGATGTCGTTCGTATATGAGCGGCACTTTTCCGAAAAGACATTCTTCATCATCGGAACACCCCTGCAACATAAATCCCCCTAAGGCCGCAAGACACACGCCTTTCACGATACGGCCATACCAAGCCATGCAGGACCAGCTATTCATCACCAGATTTCTCCTTTTCAAAAAACAAGGAATAAATCTGCCTGCTGATGTAATACACCGGCACGGAAGCCAGCACCCCCGCTACAGCGTCCACCAAATAGTGTGCCTGAATATATACCGTGGCCAATGTCAGAAGGAAGGCAAAAGGACACAATATGAAAAAGAAACGACGATTTTCGGGGTAAACCAAATAAAGCAGGATAAAGGTAATCCCGATATGCGAGCTCGGAAAAGCGGCAGTAGGACGTTCGCCCATTTCCTGCGCATGGCGCACCAAACGGTAGAACAGACCGGACATATCACCCGGTGCCGTCATCATATCCGTATGCATACTGAAATAAGTGCCCAGAGAAGGGAATATCCCGTTTTCCACGGTCTGAGTCCCCACAGCCCAGAAATAGAACTGCGGCCCCGCCACAGGCAAGAAAATATAAATCAAATAAAAGATGAAGAAAGCACACATGACCGTAAACGACGCCTTCTCATACTTCCCGTACCGGAAGAGAAAGAAAAACACCATCACGGCCAATATCATCGGGTAATATGAGAAATATCCCATATTGACTGCTTCCGAGAACCCCCCCCACGGACACAAACGGCTGAATTCCAGAGAAGGCTGGCACCCGAACAGCACCGCATCCCAACGCGCAAACACATGGTCAAGATTGGGTCGGACACTATTGAAAGAATAGGTCTCGGGATACCAGTAGCCCAACAAGAACATCTGCGCCGATATACGCACGAAAGCCATCAGGCGCGTCGGCCACAGACGGTATCCTCCCCAAAGTGCCAGAGTCAGGAACAGGATCAGTACCCTGTCGACCAACATCTCAGCCGGCTGTTCCATCGCCGGCCAGAGTACGGCCATGAACCCCATGGTCAGTACACTATAGGCCAAAGCCAGCCATTCTATCGGCCACAGTCCACGTTGCATACCGGCCGGAGAGAGCAGACGCTTCCAACTGATGCCCTCTTCACTGGACATACTGTTCATAACCATCCCTCCTTCTTATACCATGTTATTGTTTCTCGTACTCCTTCAGCCAAAGAATAACGTGGTCGGTATCCCAGTTCACGCCTCGCAGGCTCTATGTCACACTGCCAGTTCCGTTGCTTCAGAATATGAAACTTGTCACGGTTCAACGTCACCGTGCGACCTTGCCATGCGCTCCACGCGCCCGCAACCGTGCAAACCAGCCGGAGCAGCCACACCGGTGCCTTGATGCGCACGAAGAACGGATGCCCCAGTTCGGCCGCTATCAGATCGCTGAACGTCTCACTGTGATACACCTCCCCGTCTGTGATAAAATATTCGCGGCGGCATATTTCATTCTTTTCCGCAGCCAGAAAGACGGCTTGCACCAAGTCACGAACATAAACAAAGGTGATTTCCTGCGGCTTGTATCCCACGGTAAAATCAGAATGTTGTCTGATGCTTTTGGCCATCATGAAATAGTCTCTTTCCCGAGGCCCATAGACCCCCGTAGGGCGAAGAATCACATAAGGTAAGTCAGACTGCTGCTTAAGATAACATTCCGCTTCAAGCTTGCTTTCGCCGTAAGCCGTATTGGGATGCGGCGTATCCTCCTCGCGTATCGGAGCATATACCCACGGACAGTCCGGCGAAGATTTTCTTACGGGATTTTCCCTTATGGCGCCATATACGCTCAATGAACTGATAAAAACAAATTTACCTGGCATCATGCCGGCTTGCCGCAAGCCTTCGACCAGATGACGCGTCCCTTCTGTATTCGTACGGAAAAAGTCCTCGCGCCTGACGCATTTGGTTGCACCGGCAGCATGCACCACCACGTCCCACGCCCCCATGCGGACCCTGCAGGCTGCCAGTTGCACCCTCAGTACCTCGGGATGTTCCAGATCGAGTTCAACGAGTTGTATGTTTTTATCCTTCAGATAGCGCCTGCTACTCGACGGTCTGACAGCCGCCCATACGCTGTATCCTCGCCTCAGTCCTTCTTCTACTATAAAGCTGCCTATAAAACCACTGGCGCCTGTTACCAATATTTTCATGTTATTCATTTTTTCATTCATCGTAATCCCCCCGGGCATTTTTTACAGGCTCCACATGTATGCCCACATGCGTCTGTGCCCCATATTCTTCTCTAAGTTTTCTCTCTATGGCCGTAGCTCTGGCATGCGCCTCGTTCAAGGTAAGATGTCCGTCCATTCTCACATGCATCTCTATGGCATAATGGCCACCTATGCGCCTGGTACGGAGATTGTGCAGCCCACTGACTCCCTGTATCTCGCCCACCAGCCTTGTGATATGGTCTTCTACGTCGTCAGGAAGCGAACGCTCCGTAAGCTCGTCTATACAGGGTTTAAGCAGTTTGACGGCCACTTTCATAATAAAAAAGCTGACCACTATGGCCGCTATCGGATCCAGAACCCGCCAATCCGGTCCCAGCATGATAGCTCCTGCAATACCTGCCGCCGTTCCTATTGAAGAAAGAGCATCACTTCGGTGATGCCAGGCATTGGCAATAACTGCTGCAGAACCGGTTTTTCGTCCTGTTCCAAGTGTATAACGATAGAGCCATTCTTTCACTACCACAGACACTACTGCCGCCCACAACGCAAGCCAACCAGGAGCCTCTATCTGTTGCCCCTGCCATACTGCTTTCACTGCAAGCAACCCATTCCAACAAATTCCGGCTCCCACAGCCAATAAAGTCACACCTATAACAGCCGTAGCCAAAGTTTCATACTTACCATGGCCATAATCATGATCCTTGTCTTGCGGCTTGCTTGACAAACGCACAAAAACAATCACCACTACATCTGTAATAAAATCAGACAACGAATGCACTGCATCAGCTACCATAGCTGCACTACCTGACAAAATGCCGGAAATAAATTTGAAGGCTAACAATAAAAAATTAACCACACTGCCAATCCAGGTGACCTTATAAATTTCCTTTGCTCTTGCTCCCTCTTCCATAGTCTTATGTTTCTTTCTTTTAATTTCTTTTTTCAGAAATCGCAAAGATACAACATTTCAGAAAAAATAAGAGATAAAAAGACAACGGAATCAATAAAAATAGCTAACTTGCAACAAAGTTAACGAAAAAATAACCTCAAAACTGAACAAGCATGGGAAAGAGCGGAAAGAAAGGCGGAAAACGCCTAAAGAAAAAAGATTTGTGTAAACTTCTAACAGACCTTTTCCAATTTCATCCAGAAGAGGTTTATCCGATAAAAAGTATCTTCAAAACCCTGAAACTGGAAACGCATCCTGAGAAAATGCTATGTATGGATCTTCTTGAAGAACTGGCCTTAGATGGATACATAAAAGAAACAGCCCCCCTTAAATATGCCCTAAATACCCAAGGTCAAGTATTTGAAGGAACCTTCAACAGAAAAGCCAACGGCAAAAACAGTGTGACACCGGCCGAGGGAGGAGAGCCTGTATTTATAGCTGAACGCAATTCCCTACATGCCATGAACGGCGATCTGGTCAAAGTTTCCCTATTGGCTAAAAAGAAACACCAGCCTCGTGAAGCACAAGTTATCGAGATTCTGAAGCGCAGTGATAAAACATTTGTAGGAAGATTGGAAGTCCGAAAAGATTTTGCTTTTTTACAGACTGAGGACCGTACTTTAGCTAATGATATATTCATACCAACTAGATCCCTTAAGGGAGGCAAAAACGGGGACAAGGCTGTAGTCAAAATTACAGAATGGCCTGACAACGCCAAAAATCCGATCGGAAAAGTTATTGATATTCTAGGAAAGAGCGGAGACAATACGACTGAAATGCATGCTATTTTGGCCGAATACGGTCTGCCATACAGTTATCCCAAGAATGTTGAAGATGAAGCCAACAAAATCAATCCTGATATCACAGAAGAAGAAATAGCCCAAAGAGAGGACATGCGTCAGGTCACTACTTTTACAATTGATCCACGTGATGCAAAAGATTTCGATGATGCGCTTTCTATCCGCAAACTCAATAATGGATTATGGGAAATAGGCGTACATATTGCAGACGTTTCACATTACGTAAAAGAAGGAAGTATCATAGACAAAGAAGCTGTCAAACGCGCAACCAGCGTCTATCTGGTAGACCGGACAATCCCTATGCTTCCAGAACGACTATGCAACTTCATTTGTTCTCTCAGACCACAAGAAGACAAATTAGCTTACAGTGTCATTTTCAAAATGGATGAATATGCCAATGTACACGACTGGCATCTGGCTCATACCGTTATTCGAAGTGACAGACGTTTTACTTATGAAGAAGTACAAAAACTTCTGGAACAACATCACGAAGCCTCACCAGAAGATTATGACGCACCTGGTGATCACGCAGCAGATCCTAACTTCAGTGGTCCGGAAGCTCTGCCAGCTGAAAATTTCGCCACTGAACTGATAACCCTAAATCGTTTGGCTAAAACATTAAGAAACAAAAGGTTTGAGCATGGTGCCATTAATTTTGAACGGAACGAAGTCAGATTTGAAATCGACGATAAAGGCAAACCTGTCAGTGTCTATTTCAAGATTGCGAAAGATGCCAATAAACTGGTAGAAGAATTCATGCTATTGGCAAACCGCACTGTAGCTGAAAGCATAGCCAAGGTTCCTAAAAACAAAAAGCCCAAAACATTCCCTTACCGTATACACGATCTTCCAGATCCCAACAAACTGATGAATCTGAGCGACTTTATTGTCAAATTCGGATATAAGTTAAAAACATCCGGATCCAAAACAGAAATAAGCAAGGGACTAAACAAACTATTGACAGAAGTACACGGCAAAAAAGAACAGAACCTTATAGAAACAGTATCTTTACGCGCCATGATGAAAGCCCGATACAGCACACACAACATCGGTCATTACGGATTGGCATTTGACTATTATACTCATTTCACATCCCCGATCCGACGTTATCCAGATGTCATGGTTCATCGTCTGCTTACCCGATATGCGCTTGGTGGAAGAAGTGTAAGCCAAGAAAAATATGAAGAACTCTGTACGCACTGCAGCGATATGGAACAGCTTGCAGCAACTGCAGAAAGAGCCAGCATTAAATATAAACAGGTAGAATTCATGAGCGAACGTCTGGGGCAAGTATTTGAAGGTACAATAAGCGGCGTGACCGAATTTGGACTCTATGTGGAAATCAATGAAAACAAATGTGAAGGTATGGTTCCGCTACGGGATCTCGATGATGATTACTATGATTTTGATGAACGTAATTATTGTCTAAAAGGCCGACGTCATCACCACCGTTATGCACTGGGAGATGCTGTTAAAATCAAGGTAGCCAAAGCTAATTTGGAAAAGAAGCAATTAGACTTTGCTATTGTACACTAAAAATACCATACCGGAGTGACAAACATCATTCCGGTATGAATTTCTTTCAAATCAGAACAAACAATCCTTAAACAAATATCCTTAAATCATGAAGACATCTAATCATTTTATTTCAAATCAGAACACTCGTATCGAACACGATCTGATCGGTGAAAGACAACTTCCACAAGAGGCTTTATACGGAATCCAAACTTTACGAGGTATGGAGAATTTTCGTATCAGTAATTCTCATCTTGAAGACTATCCACTATTAATCAAAGGATTGGCCATAACAAAGATGGCTGCTACAGAAGCAAACTATACTTTGGGACTATTGGATAAGAATATAAAGGATGCTATTGTACAAGCCTGTCAGGAAGTAATTGATGGTAAATGGCATGACCAGTTCCTTATTGACATGATACAGGGAGGAGCCGGAACAAGCACCAACATGAACGCCAATGAAGTCATAGCAAACCGAGCTTTACAAATCATGGGGCATGAACCGGGAGAATACCAATACTGTTCACCACACGATCATGTAAATTGCTCACAATCTACCAATGATGCTTATCCTACGGCCATTCATCTTGGTCTTTATGCCACGCATCTCAAATTGATACCTCATTTAGAAGCACTCATCGAAGCTTTTGAAAACAAGAGCAAAGCTTTTGCTCACGTAATCAAAATGGGACGTACACAATTAGAAGATGCTGTTCCAATGACTTTAGGACAAACTTTCGGAGCTTTTGCCCATATTCTTAAACATGAAATTCATCATCTGAATAATGCAGCAGAAGACTTCCTGACTGTCAATATGGGAGCGACAGCCATTGGTACCGGCATCTGCGCCGAACCCGGTTACGCGGAAGCCTGCATTAAAGCTTTATGCCAGATTACAGGATGGAAAATCAAGCTGGACGATGATCTGGTCGGTGCGACATCTGACACTTCTTGTATGGTAGGATATGCTTCTGCACTGAAACGACTGGCTGTCAAAATCAGCAAAATATGTAATGATTTAAGATTACTTGCCAGTGGGCCACGATGTGGATTAGCAGAAATCAATCTACCAGCCATGCAACCGGGGTCTTCCATCATGCCAGGAAAAGTAAATCCTGTTATTCCAGAAGTGATGAATCAGATCTGTTTTAAAGTTATTGGTAATGAACTCTGCGTGACTATGGCAGGAGAAGCAGCCCAAATGGAACTTAACGCCATGGAGCCCATCATGGCACAATGCTGCTTTGAATCTGCCGCTCTTCTTATCAGAGGATTTGATACTCTCCGTAAACGTTGTATTGAAGGTATTACCTGTAATGCCGAAAGATGCCAGACAGAAGTACATGACAGTATCGGCATTGTTACGGCACTCAATCCATACATAGGATATGACAATGCGACCCAGATTGCCCAAGAAGCCATTAAAAGCGGTAAAAGCGTATATAGTCTGGTTCTTGAAAAAAAATTACTCAGCAAAGAAGAGCTGGATAGTATCCTAAGCCCGGAAAACATGATCAAACCTATCAAGAGAAGAAAAAAAGAGTGAAATCAGACTAAACTAGGAGTCTGCTGCGTGTTATTAGGGTTTTAATGTACAGACTAAACAAAAAATTTCTATCTTTGCAAACTATCACTTTAATGACATGCAATTATGGCGCAGAAAATAATTCAAGCCCAAACACTGCAGCAGACTCAAACACTCTCACCACAACAGATTCTGGCAGTACGTCTGCTGGAAATGCCAGTAGCAGAACTCGAGCAAAGAGTTAAAAACGAGCTAATGGAAAATGGTGCTTTGGAAGAAGAATTCGACAAACATGATTCTCAGGATGAATCATCTACTACTGACAACAACGACACAGAAGATACCAACTCAGAAGATAATAATGAAATAATATCAGAAAATGACCAACAGCTCAAACAAGCTTTGGACGATTATCGTTCACCAGACGATATTCCCGATTATCTTCTCAACAGCTATAACGAAAGGCAGACACCGGAAAATATAGAATCAGGCTCCTCTGAATCCTTCTTTGACCAGATGACCGAACAGATGAACCAGGCAGAACTGACTCCTAAAGAGAAACAACTTATGGCTTACCTTATCGGTTCATTGGAAAATGACGGATTGCTTAAAAAAAAGCTATCATCCATCGTCAATGAGCTTGAAATCTATAATAATATCAATACAACCGAAGAAGAATTATCCAATGTCCTGCATAAGTTACAACAATTCGATCCGCCTGGTGTAGGAGCCCGTGATCTTCAGGAATGCTTACTCATACAAATCAGACGTGACGAAAAATTCAAAACTCCTCTAAAACAGGCTGAATACAAAATTATAGAAAAATATTTCGATGAATTCACACACAAACGTTGGGACAAGATTATAACGCGAATGCAGCTTTCAGAAGCTGATGCACGTATAATGCAAAGGGACTTGGCCAGACTAAATCCCCGCCCCGGAAGTGCCATGGGGGAAACTGAAGGTAGAAACATGCAACAGATTACTCCCGATTTTATTGTAGAAACCGAAGATGACGGTACAATTACCATTACCTTAAATCAAGGCGAAGTTCCTCAATTAAGAGTAAGTCCATCTTTTATGGAAATTCTACACCATTCGGCAACAGAAAAGGCTAAACCCAGCAGATCTGAAAAAGAAGCATTGGCTTATACTAAACAAAAAATAGAAAAAGCCCAGGGATTCATTGATGCCATAAAACAAAGACAGAACACCCTGATGTCTGTTATGCACGCTATTGTTGACATTCAAAGACCCTTCTTCTTAGAAGGTGATGAATCTGCAATAAAGCCTATGATTCTCAAAGACATAGCGCAAAAAACCGGTCTAGATATCTCTACGGTTTCACGAGTCACTAACAGCAAATATGTACAAACCAATTATGGCACGTTTCAATTGAAATGGTTCTTCACAGATAGCTTTACCACCGGAGACGGACAGGAAATAGCTGTCAGACAGATTCAAAATGCACTTAAAGAACTTGTCAACACAGAAGATAAAAACAATCCCTATAGTGATGAAACGTTAGCAACTATGCTCAACGACAAAGGTTACCCCATCGCGCGTCGTACAGTTGCCAAATATCGCGAACAATTAGGTATTCCAGTAGCACGACTAAGAAAATGAAATACATTTATATCATAAGGACAGCACGAGTATTCTCTGCAATATTTCGCCCCTATTACATGCCTGTAGTAGGGTTCATCGGACTTTTTAGTTTTACTTATCTGAGTCTGCTGCCTTTCAATTTTAAATTATTCATACTTCTTGCCATCTACTGCTTTACTATACTCATACCACAAATCTGCATATTCTGTTATCGAAAAATTAACGGTTGGGCACCTCACCAGATACGAATCCAAGCAAACCGTACCATCCCATACGCCATTTCCATCATTTCGTATGTAGCTTGTCTGTGGCTGATGTACCGTATGCATTTACCACGTTACATGTGTGGCATCATTGTAGCCGCACTTCTTATACAAGCCAGTTGCGCCACAATTAACATTTGGTGGAAAATCAGTACCCATTCAGCTGGTGCAGGTGGCATAATAGGAGCCTTGCTAGCCTATTCCACACTCTTTGATTTTAATCCCATCAATTGGCTGTGTATCCTGATTTTAATATCAGGAGTAGTCGGCAGCAGCAGAATGTTACTTCGACAACATACACTTGGACAAGTTATAGGAGGAACCTTATTAGGCACTGTTTTAGGATTTATCGGAATTATCATTTAAATCGGATATATAAAATAGACAAACAACAAAAACAATAATTATATGGAACCAATTGTAAGTATTATCATGGGCAGCACTTCTGACCTTCCGGTTATGGAAAAAGCAGCCAAATTCTTTGATGAAATGGAAATTCCATTTGAAATAAATGCACTTTCAGCCCATCGCACACCAGACGAAGTGGAGAATTTTGCCAAAAATGCAGCTTCCAGAGGAATCAAGGTCATTATTGCCGGAGCAGGTATGGCAGCAGCCCTTCCTGGAGTAATTGCAGCAAGTACGACACTACCCGTTATCGGAGTACCTATAAAGGGAATGCTTGACGGTCTTGACGCCATGCTTTCCATCATTCAGATGCCACCGGGAATCCCTGTAGCCACAGTAGGTGTAAATGGTGCCCAAAATGCCGCAATCCTGGCCGCAGAAATGTTGGCTTTGGCAGACAGTAATCTCTCAGAAAAACTGACTCAGTATAAAATCGGTTTAAAACAAAAAATAGTCAAGGCAAATGCCGAACTGGCAGAAGTAAAATATCGCTTTAAATGTAACTAAAAACATTATAGGGATGAGGGATCTCTTTAATTATCACCGCCGAGAAACTTGTCAAGTACAAATAGGCGGAACACCTTTAGGAGGAAACAACCCGATCAGAGTACAAAGCATGACAGACACCTCCACATTGGATACCGAAGCCAGCACTGCTCAAACCTTACGCATTGCACAAGCTGGAGGAGAATATGTCAGACTGACGACACAAGGTGTAAGAGAAGCTGAAAATCTTCGCCTAATTAATGCAGGCGTCCGGTCTGCAGGATGTAATGTGCCATTAGTGGCAGACATCCACTTTAATCCGCAAGTAGCCCTGGTTGCGGCACGTTATGCAGAAAAGGTACGAATCAATCCCGGAAACTACGTTGACGCTGCCCGCACATTCAAACATTTGGAATATACTGATGAAGAATATGCGGAAGAGCTCAAAAAAATAGAAGATCGTTTCATTCCATTTCTGCAAGTATGCAAAGAAAACCATACAGCCATACGCATAGGCGTCAATCATGGTTCTCTTAGCGACCGCATTATGAGCCGGTATGGTGATACTCCGGAAGGCATTGTGGAAAGTTGTATGGAGTTTCTTCGAATCTGCGTTAAAGAACAATTCCACGATGTAGTTATCTCCATCAAAGCCAGCAACACGGTAGTTATGGTAGAAAGTGTCCGTCTTCTGGTAGAAGTCATGGAAAAGGAAGGCATGAACTTTCCTCTTCATCTCGGTGTAACTGAAGCCGGTGAAGGAGAAGACGGCAGAATCAAAAGTGCAGCCGGAATAGGTGCTCTTTTGGCAGACGGTATTGGTGATACAATAAGAGTTTCACTCAGTGAAAAACCTGAAGCAGAAATTCCTGTTGCAAAGAAGTTGGTTGACCATATTCTGAAACGGAAAGATCATATGCTGATTCCTGGCATGATTGCACCCGGCTTTGATTATATTCACCCCACCAGACGTACTACAAAAGCCGTAGCCAATATAGGAGGTGGACAAGTCCCTGTCGTAATAGCCGACCGATTGGGTAAATCGGAATCTCCTAAAGAATCGGAAACAACAACACCTGATTATATTTACTGCGGACATCAACTACCTCCTCTTGAAGAAAGAGAGCAAGCTGCTTATATCGTAGATGCAGACGTTTGGACCGGAGAAAAGAACACTTACCCCGCATTCTCTCATGAAATGCTTCCATTCATCAGTGGCATACATTCAGAACTCAAATTTCTGTTCTTAAGTTATCCGACTCTTGATGAAGAAGCACGTGCATGTCTGAAATATCATCCGGAAGTAGTCGTTATTGCACAAAGCAACCACCCAAACAGATGCGGAGAGTTACGTGCTCTTATCCATGAGATGATGAAAGAAAACCTGCAAAATCCTGTTATAGTATTCCAGCATTACGCACACAATCAGGATGAAAAAGAAGATTTCCAGATAGAAAGCGCAGCTGATTCCGGAGTCCTGCTATTTGACGGGTTATGCGATGGACTCTATCTTCATAACGATGGTTCTCTTTCAAGTGAAGATATAGATGCCACAGCCTTTAACATCCTTCAGGCAACCAGAAGTCGGACGACCAAGACTGAATATATTTCATGTCCTGGCTGCGGACGTACATTATACAATCTTCATGAAACCATTGCCAGAATAAAAGCTGCAACTTCACATCTTAAAGGTTTGAAAATAGGAATCATGGGATGTATCGTCAACGGCCCCGGCGAAATGGCTGATGCCGATTATGGCTATGTGGGTGCAGCCAGAGGAAAAGTCAGCCTTTACAAGAAAAAGATCTGTGTGGAAAAGAATATTCCGGAAGAAGAAGCCGTAGAAAAACTACTCAAACTGATACGTGATAACGGTGACGATCCGACATTTCCACAAAAGGGATAATCCTAATATTTTTCAAATGAATTATGGAACAGAAACTTTTTATTTATAATACTCTTTCCCGTAAAAAGGAAGAATTCAAATCTATTACACCTGGCCGCGTTGGTATGTATGTTTGCGGTCCAACCGTGTATGGTGATGCTCATTTGGGGCACGCCAGACCTGCAATCACCTTTGATTTGCTATTCCGTTACCTGCAACATATCGGATATAAGGTAAGATATGTACGTAATATTACAGATGTAGGACATTTGGAACATGATGCAGACGAAGGTGAAGACAAAATAGCCAAAAAAGCACGTCTGGAACAGCTCGAGCCAATGGAGGTAGCCCAATATTACACCAACCGCTTCCATGAAGCCATGGATGCACTGAACGTATTACCTCCCAGTATTGAACCACATGCCACTGGACATATTATTGAACAGATAGAATTGGTAAAGGAAATTGTAAACAATGGCTTTGCTTATGAAAGCCAGGGCAGTGTTTATTTTGACGTTGAAAAATACAACCACAAATACCACTATGGCAAACTTTCCGGACGTAATCTGGAAGATGTCATCAACAATTCACGTGCCCTGGACGGAGTTGGCGAAAAGCATAACCAAGTAGATTTCGCCCTGTGGAAACATGCGCAACCACAACACATCATGCGCTGGCCAAGTCCTTGGGGAGAAGGTTTCCCTGGCTGGCACTGCGAATGTACAGCAATGGGACGTAAGTATTTAGGATCACGTTTTGATATTCATGGCGGAGGCATGGATCTGGTCTTCCCTCACCATGAATGTGAAATAGCACAAGCCGTGGCCAGCCAAGGGTCTGATATGGTTAATTATTGGATGCATAACAATATGATTACCGTCAATGGCCAGAAAATGGGTAAAAGCTTAGGTAACTTCATTACACTGCCGCAGTTCTTCAGTGGTGAGCATGAAAAACTGGAACAGCCATATAGCCCCATGACCATACGCTTCTTTATCCTACAGGCACATTATCGCAGTACAGTAGACTTTAGCAATGAAGCCTTGCAAGCCAGCGAAAAAGGTCTGGCACGTCTGATGGAAGCCATTGCTACACTTAAACGCATTACACCGCAGAAAACGGGAACCATCACAATGGAATACGTTGACGAATTGCGCAACAAGTGTTATGAAGCCATGAATGATGACCTAAACTCACCCATCGTCATCAGCCATTTGTTTGAAGCATGCCGTACAATAAACACCATTGCAGACAAGAAAGCTACTATCGATGAGAAAACTCTCAAAGCACTACAGGACGTCTTCCACACATTCACATTCGACCTGCTTGGCCTCAAAGAAGAAACAGGCAATAATTCAGGACGTGAAGAAGCATTCGGTAAGGTAGTTGACATGCTCTTAGAGCAACGTATGATAGCTAAAGCCAATAAAGATTGGGCTACAAGCGATAAAATACGCGACAGTCTGGCAGAATTGGGATTTGAAGTGAAAGATACAAAAGACGGATTTACCTGGAAACTTAATAAGTAAAAACTGTTTTTATAATGATCAAAAAGCGCGATAACTTTAATGCAGTTACCGCGTTTTTTTTGACAAGATATTACAGACTAATACATCGTGCAAAAAAGGTCTAATTTTCTTTGGCCTTAAAAGCCAATGCATACATTTTCATCTGCTTCAGCATAGCTAATAATCCGTTACTGCGTGTCGGTGACAAATGTTCCTTCAAGCCTATTTTTTCAATAAAATAAAGATCTGCATCCAAGATCTCATCAGGCGTATGTCCACTCAACACCTTAACCAGCAAAGCAACCAACCCCTTCACAATGAGCGCATCGCTTTCAGCTTGAAAAACTACCTTTCCATCCACCAGATCAGCTTGCAGCCATACACGACTTTGACAACCGTCTATCAAATTCTGATCTGTTTTATATTCCTCAGGAAGAGCCTGCTGTTCAGATCCTAAGTCTATCAACAGCTGATACTTGTCCATCCAGTCATCAAAATCACTGAATTCCTCAATTACCTCATCCTGTAATTCATTAATTGTCATCATAAGTTCTGATTTTCATTATAAATTACTTGTAATACTGTCTGTCCGACAGCTTTCAATACATTTTTGTCAATATGTTCCATGTTATCATTCACCGTATGCCATGTCGGACCAAAACCGGAAGGGCCATCAGTGTAATACGGCACAATATCTATACAAGGAATACGGGCAATCCTATTAACAGGAAGATGATCATCCGTAATATAACCACCTTCACGTTGAGGAAAATAATTTCCGTAACCCAGACTTTCAGCTGTATCCCAGACTTTTTCTACAACTTGGGCCGCATACTGCAGCGAAAAAGATTCTTTTGAGAAAGTACTTCCACGTCCTCCGACCATATCCATAAGAATACCATACATGGCTTTATATCCATATTTATGCGGATTCTGAGCCCAATACTGCGATCCCAGACACCATGAAGACTCATCCCCGCCACCCATAAATTGTGGCGTTCCATAATCCTCTGCATCAAAACAAATAAAATCAATTCCTATTTTAAGAGGATTTTGTGAGATAACTCGAGCCATTTCCAACATGACAGCCACATCACTTGCTGCATCATTCGCCGCCAAAACCGGACGATGCCAGTTTGCAGTATCCGGATCATTATCTGCCCAAGGACGTGAATCCCAATGTCCACACAACAATAAACGTATTTCAGCATCCGGATTATAAGAAGCAATAATATTACGTGCCTTAAGTACCGTTCCATCAAAAGCCTTCAAATCCATATACTGATCAATCACTACAGCACCAAAACTTCTGAATTTCTCTGCAATATAATGACCGCACTTACGATGAGCATCTGTATTGGGTACTCGTGGTCCAAATTCACATTGTGCCGCTGTGTAGGCATAAGCACTATCTGCATTGAATTCAGGAGCAATTACCATAGAATCTTTTTCTTGAGTATTACTTTTCGCAGTTTTATTACCACAAGCACTTACCCCCCAAAAAAGAAACGAAAGTCCAAAAATAGACCATATAGTCTTAAGTTTGCATTTCATAAATTGTTTATTTTGTCTGTTCTATTTTTCTTTTCTATTTTGAGCCTGTTGCATTACCCGTAAGAAATTACCTCCCCAGATTTTTTGGATATCATCTTCACTGTAACGTTCAGCCATCAATCTACGGGTAAAATTAATTACCTCACTGGCAGACGCACAACCCGGCACTCCACCATCTCCATCAAAATCCGTACCAATTCCCACATGATCTATTCCCATCACATTAACCATGTGATTCAGATGATTAACAGCATCCAGAATAGAAGCTTCTCCCGTTTTATTAAGAAAACCATGATAAAGAGTAACCTGAGCTACTCCACCTTGAGCAGCCAGCCTTTTCATCTGCTCATCAGTTAAATTACGTGGTACATCGCATAAAGTCTTTGCAGAAGAATGAGAACAGACAATCGGAACATCACTAACTTCCAATGCGTTATAAAAACTGGCTTCTGAAGCATGAGACAAATCCACTAGAAGTCCCAGCTTGTTCATTTCTTTCACTACTTCACATCCAAAATGACTAAGCCCCTTATGCTCACAACAACCACGTGCAGAATCACAGATATCATTATCGCCATTGTGACACAAAGTCATATAAACAATTCCACGGTCACGAAAATGTTTTAATCTGCTTATATCCTTTCCTATGGCATATCCATTCTCAATCCCCAACATCACGGCTTTTTTGCCAATATGCTTTATTCTGTTCAAATCGGCTGGAGTATAAGCCAGTTCCACAAACGATGCATTAGACAAAATCATCCGTTCAATTTGGGTAAGGATACGGTCAGCTTTCGCCGTTGCAGCCAATAAAGCCTCATCTGTACGTTCTTTCTGATCAAGATAAGCCACCATGATCACCGCATCCAAATGCCCTTCTCGCATTTTATGCAAGTCTACAAGTACATGTGGATCACGTGTATCAAACTGAATATTTTTATGAAAAAACATTGGAGTGTCACAATGGCTATCCAATGTAATGATTCTGTCATGCAACAACTTGGCAGCTGAAAATGATGAAGCTTCGCGTACAAGCCAATCAAATAATGGCATCATACTTTCTTCCTGCCTTAATATAAAACATTCGGGATGCCACTGCACACCGATAATTGATTTATATTCTGCAGATTCAACGGCCTCAATTATACCATCTGCAGACAAAGCAGCCACCTTCAATCTGGGTCCCGGATTTCTGACAGCCTGATGATGGAAAGAATTAACACATAATTCAGTTCTATTGAAAATATGATTTAATAAACTGTTTTCCTTTATACTAACACGATGAGAAGCATATCTTCTATCCAAATCCTGACTATGTTTAAGCAACCGCCCCTCAACCTGGGTATAGATATCTTGATAAATCTCACCATCCAAAGCAGCTACGATCATCTGCATTCCTCTGCAAATACCTAACATCGGAATCTGACGGTCATAGGCCAATCTAACCAACATCAGTTCCGCCAAATCCCGTTTACAATTGATGCTATGTAAGGCAGGCAAAGGTTCTTCTCCTACAAACAACGGATTAAGATCCCCTCCCCCTGAAAATACGATACCATCTATATGCTCCAGAACATTTACCAAAGCATCGGGATTTTCATAAGGCGGAATAATGACCGGAGTTGCACCTGCCCTTAAAACAGATTCAAAATAACCTTCCGCCAATTCACATCCTTTTTCACCAAAGTTACCTGTTATACCGATAACAGGCTGACGAGATGTTCCGGGAAAACAGGCATGTAAACGATCATACTGGCTTTTCCAGTCGTAATAATCCGTATTCATATCCTCTCTGTCTTATTATTCCAACCCAACAGGCACTTCTTTCTTAATACTCTGTTCCAAGGATATCAAAGTTTCTGTAGAGATTACACCCGGAATTTCCTGCAGACGGTTATTAAGCAATTCCATCAGATGGGCATTGTCCCTGGCATACAATTTTATGAGCATGGTATACGGACCGGTTGTAAAATGACACTCTACAACCTCTGGAATATGATTCAGTTCCTCCACCACTCTCTTATACATTGAGCCTTTTTCCAATATGACTCCTACATAAGTACAAGTGCTATATCCTAAACTTTTAGGATTAACATGATAACCAGAACCAACAATAACCCCTAAATCTATGAGACGTTGCACACGTTGATGTATAGCTGCACGTGAAACGCCACATTCATTTGCCACATCCTTAAATGGGATACGGGCATTACATGAAATTATCTCTAATATTTTTTTATCCAGACTATCTATTTTTTCCATATAAAGCAGTTTTATTTATACAAACAATTTGTAAGCAAATATAGCTATTTTTCCATTAAATGTATACTGTTTAACAAAAAATAAAATCACTATAACCAAAATATAATTCATAATGATGAATCTATTTGTTATTATGAGATTGCTATATCTGAATATGAAGAACTATTGAAAAAAATATAAGGACATACAGTACAGTATGTCCTTATTAAAAAGATAAATCCTTATAACGGATTACTATTTCTCAATTTCAAGCAACTCTACAGTAAAAATCAATGCTGAGAAAGGCTTTATCTTACCAGCTTCACGGGCTCCATAACCCAGCTCTTGCGGAATATAGATTTCCCATTTTGATCCGACAGGCATATGTGTCAATGCTTCCGTCCAACCTTTAATTACCTGATTACACCCGAAAGAAGCCGGTTTCTTACGTTCATAAGAACTGTCAAACACAGTTCCGTCAATAAGACGGCCTTCATAATTGACCTTAACCTTAGAAGTTGCAGTCGGAATCTCACCATTACCTTTTACCAACACTTTATATTGTACACCGCATGGTAATGTTTCCACACTGTCTTTCTTGGCATTCTCCTTCAGGAATTTTTCTCCAGCTTTTCGATTCTCACCATACAGACGTTCCATTCTGCTATCATGGTAATACTTCATCTGCTTTTCAACCAGATCCTTGGCATGATTCATATCCATCGCCGTTTTTTCATTGTTGATGGCTGCCCTAAAACCTTCAAAGAAAAGGTTTCTGTTTAACAGGGAGGTAGAATCATTTCCTGTAATCTGCTTATCCAATCCTGGAAGAATTTGATTTTCTACCTGCTGACGTATCTGGATTCCTGCTGCATAAGCCTGCATTTTTTTCTGTTCGTCAACTGAAAGAGTAGCTGTAAATCCTTCTATAAAATTAGAAAAATAAGCTGTATCTACATTTAATCTAGTAGCAAGATAACCTTTCAACCCTTGCGTATTTGCCATTCCCATAGCATAACTGAAGGTATCAACAGAACATGTATCGACCTTCACCGCAACAGTCTTTTTTATTTTCCTGCTTTTTCTTCCCTTGGCATTGATTCCGAGACAGAAAATAAGAGTCAGAGACAATGCTAAAAATTTCAGTCCCTTCATCTTGCTTCTTATTTCTCTATACTTAACAAGTCAATAGTAAATACCAATGCTGAGAAAGGTTTAATCTGACCTGCTTCTCTTTCAGCATAAGCCTGATCCTGAGGAATATATACAATCCACTTAGATCCTACAGGCATGTGAGTCAAAGCTTCGGTCCATCCTGGAATAACCTGATTACAACGGAATGTAGCCGGTTCATTGCGCTTGTAAGAGCTGTCAAATACCGTTCCGTCTATCAACTTACCTTCATAATTAACCTTTACACGAGTAGTATCTGCTGGAATTTCTCCCTTACCTTCTGTGACTACTTCATAGTATACGCCATTAGCCAATTTCTTGATACCCGGTTTTTTAGCGATGCTATCCAAATAAGCTTCTCCCTTTTTCTTGTTGTCACCATACGTTTTTTCCAAATGTGAAGCTTTTACGGATCTCATCTTCTCAGTGGCAAATTCCTGAGCCTTCTCCATTGTCATTTCACCGTTCTCTCCGGTTACTCCAGCCACGAAACCAGCCATAAAGTTCTTCAGACTGATAGTCTGGGTTGAATCATCACCAAACACTTCATAATTGATTCCCTTGATCATCTGCTGGCTGATCTGCTGACCGATCTGGATACCTGCATAATATGCCGTTTTCTTCTTGTCATCACCGGCATTTGCACCTTCATTCAAACCCTTAATGAATTCATTCAAGTAGGTTGTGTCCACTCCTACACGGTTAACCAAATAATCCTTCAAGCCCTGAGTCTGAGCCATACCAATAGAATAGCTCAATGAATCAATATCAGACTTCATATCAGCTTTAGGAGTTGATGAAGAGCAAGATGCCATTAATGCTGCCACAGCAGCCACTGCAATAAAACCTGTTTTTTTCATTTTAATTTTATGATATTTTATTTGATTAAAGTACTTTTATGAGTTCCACATCAAAAATCAATGTGCTATAGGGAGGAATGGAATTACCTGCACCACCTGCACCATAACCAAGAAGATAAGGGATAAAGAAACGGTATTTGGCACCTTCTTTCATCAATTGCAAACCTTCTGTCCATCCTGCGATAACACCATTCAACGGGAAATCTGCCGGTTCACCTCTTTGCAAGCTACTGTCAAACAATGTACCATCGATAAGCATACCTTCATAATGGCAGCGAACCTTATCTGTAGCTTTCGGGCTTTTACCGTCTCCTTCTTTAAGAACCATATACTGCAAACCAGAAGCCGTTGTAACAACGCCTTCTTTCTGTGCATTTTCCTTCAAGAAATTCTCACCGTCTACTTTTGCCTGTTTTCCTTTAGCTTCCTTTTCTGCATTCATCTGAGCTTCTTTTGCTCTGAAATACTCATTCACAATGCCCTGAGCTTCATGATGTGATACAGCCAAATCCTTATTTCCTATCACATCCTTAATTGCCAAAGCAAAGTCATCTATATTCAGATCTGTAGCTCCCATACTTTTAAGTTGCTGTCCAATTCCCAGACCCAATGCATAACTAACTTTATCCATCTGTTTTTCGTTGTTTTTTTATAATTGTTTAATTCTAAAGGCGCAAAGTTAACTGAATTATTTTACCTTTGTAGATAAAAGATAGTTTATTTTTAATTTTTAAGTGTAAAAAACCGAAATATATGAAAAAAGTTGTTGTTTTAACAGGAGCCGGCATGTCTGCCGAAAGTGGTTTGAGCACTTTCCGCGATTCAGGAGGTTTATGGGATCAATATCCTATTGAAGATGTGGCAACTCCTGAAGGATACGCACGTAATCCCAAACTGGTTTTAGATTTTTATAATGAACGCCGTCGGCAATTATTACAGGTGCAACCATGTAAAGGACATATTCTGCTTGCCGAAATGGAAAAGGATTACAACGTGACAATCGTTACACAAAACGTTGACAATCTACATGAAAAGGCAGGCAGTACCAAAGTTATCCACCTACACGGTGAACTAATGAAAGGTACATCCTCTAAAGACCCTAATGACACAACACAAATCCAAACACTTGACGAGCATAACTGCAACATACACCTTGGAGACAAAGCAAAAGACGGCAGTCAATTGCGCCCGTATATTGTATGGTTCGGAGAACCTGTACCTATGATAGAGGAAGCCATTAAAATTACCGAACAGGCTGACATATTTATTATTATTGGTACATCCCTGAATGTTTATCCTGCCGCAGGGTTAATTCATTATGTACCCAGACATGCTCCAATATATCTCATAGACCCTAAAACAGTCAATATCAGCGATAGTAGTCACATCACACATATCCAGAAAGGAGCATCTGAAGGCATCAATGAATTGATAAATTTGTTAAAAAAGTAAAACTACCCGTTTAAACTGTGGATGCTTTCCAATATTTTTTGTAAAATTGTAGTCGATTTAAGTTTATTACAATTATTAATTAATAAGTAAAACGATGAAAAAGTATATCTGTACAGTTTGTCAGTGGGTGTATGATCCTGAAATTGGTGATCCGGAATCAGGTATTGCACCAGGAACCCCATTTGAAGAAATTCCAGAAGATTGGGTTTGCCCATTGTGCGGTGTAGGTAAGCATGATTTTGAACCCTACGAAGAATAAAACTTCATATTTTAATTTTTTAACAGGAAGAGAGAAACAAAGATTTAGGATCTGTTTCTCTCTTTATTTTGTTCATCCAGCCTGGCTTCCGTCACATTAATCATACAATCAGCCATCTGTTCACATTCATTTATTATATCCATATACATTGTTCCCGTCAAATAACTGTATGCATAACTATTCACGTCTATAATGTTCAAGCTACGCAACTGTTTCCTGAAATTATTAATCTCATTCTCAATATAATAAGCAGTCGAAGCTTCTTTAGGAACCTTTCTTGCAGCCAATATTTGTTTCATCTGTCCGAAAGCCTGCTCAACCAGTTGAAACATTTGGTGCAGATGATCCAATTGTTTTTCAGAGAAACGTTGTTCACTTTTATAGTTCCGTGCAGTCGTACGAGCAATATGGAAACAGCTGTCTCCTATACTTTCTATTTCTGAAACCTGACGCAACATTCCTCTTATAGTATTTTTAAGCTCAGCACTTAATCTTTCATCACTTATCTTATTCAAATAATTGGCTATTTCTATTTCCATATCATCACAGACCTCCTCATAATGCTGAATTTTTGCAAACGTATTATTAAAATCCACGTCATTCGGGGCTGAAAACAAATAACGGGTTTGCATAAACATTTGAGATACGATATAAGCATAATTTAAAATTTCCTTTCTGGCCTCCATTGCAGAAAGTTCCGGTGTCTCTTGAGGACCATTCACGATAAAACGAAGTTCACGCTGGTCATCTTGCCCTTTTTTACGAATCAAAGCCTTATTGCATAATGTTTCCAACGGTTTCAAGAAACAAATGAAAAGCGTCGCATTACATAAATTAAATCCGGTATGGAAAGCAGCCAAGACATAAGCGTTATTTTTATTCACACCAACAGAAGCTAACGGAGACATATCGGAATCAAGAAGAATATCACATAAATAGTCAACAATATAAGGAAAGACAAAAAACACCCAGGCAACACCTCCTATATTAAACAACATCTGTCCCAAGGCTGTTCGTCTGGCCTGTAAACTGGCTTGTCTTGCCGCTCTCCAGGTCAATAAGGCTCTACCAATATTCTCACCAAGAACAAAAGCAACACCCGAATATATAGACCAAACACCCGTTGCACACAAAAGTATAGAAACAGCCATCAATACAGCTGAAGACTGAATCAGGAAAGTCAGCAAGGCTCCAATAACCAGAAGAACCAAATAGGAACCATAATTTTCATGACCAAATGACAGGAAATCATTCAAAATACCTACACGTGCCAACTGAATCTCATCTGCATAATGATAAAACAGCCCTAATGAAAGTATGATAAAACTTAAACCAAAAAGAGATTCTCCCCAAAGTCTTTGCCGGTGCATATAAACCAAAATCATGGAAATCAGCATAAGAGGATATATGTAAGCACTGATTTCATAATTATATTCTATGGCCATAATCCAAGCAATCAACGTATTGCCTACAGAAGCTCCCATTAAGATAGGTAAAGACTGACTTAATGAAAGCATACCTGCATGCACAAAACGTACCGTAAGAAGTGAGCTTGTCACTGACGATTGCAACATAGCCGTGACTAATGCTCCCGTCAGCAATGATGTCATACGGTTGGTAGCTAAAGAATCTAAAATATGACGAAGTTTATTGCCTGCCATCTTTTGTAAACTCTCGCTCAGCAAATTCATACCATACATTAACATTCCGAGACAGCCCAAAAGTTTTAAAAATGCTAAAACCACCATCGTTTCCACTATATTAGTCAAATAAATTACTTTTTCTCACCGTAAATCTTTAATTTTAAGCACTTAAAATCTAAAATTTTACTTTTATGGTACAAGAAGTGCAAATCAGATGCAAAAATAACAAAAAATCTATTAATATCCCTATCGGAAGCACACTTTGGGACGCCTATGTCGCTCTAAAACTAGAAATGCCTTATGGACCAGTCAGTGCCAAAGTCAATAACAAAGTAGAAGGATTACATTACCGTTTTTATAATGCCAAGGATGTAGAATTTCTTGATCAGACTTCCCCTTCAGGCATGCGGACATATACCCGTTCTTTATTTTTCGTATTGGTAAAAGCCACTAAAGACCTGTTCCCCGACAGCAGTATAAAAATAGAAATGCCCATATCCAGAGGTTATTACTGCGATTTGCGCATCGGTCGCCCTCTGACAGATAAAGATGCTCAAGACATAGAACAACGAATGAGAGAAATTGTCAATCAGGATATTCCTTTTCACCGCATTCAAAGTCCTACAGAAGAGGCTATCGAACTGTTCAGATCAAAAGGAATGCTCAGTAAAGTCAAATTATTGGAAAGTTCCGGCACCATATATACCCACTACTATAAACTTCAAGATACCGTCAATTATTTCTACGGTTCACTGCTTCCAAGCACAGGCGGTCTCAAAGTGTTTGGTGTAATCAGATATTATGACGGTTTGCTGCTTCGCATCCCTTCCAGAAAAAATCCCAACGAACTGGAAGAAATCATTCCTCAAGAAAAGATGATGGAAATATTCAAGGAACATCATCACTGGCAAGAAATTGTAGGTCTTAACACTGTAGGAGATTTCAACAGAGCATGTCAGGAAGGTCACGCTACAGATATGATTAACGTAGCAGAAGCCTTGCAAGAAAAAAAAATAGTCAAAATTGCAGATGAAATTCAGGCACGTCCTGACGTCAAACTGATTTTAATTTCCGGCCCATCCTCCAGTGGAAAAACCACTTTTAGCAAGAGATTATCCATTCAGCTCATGACCAATGGGTTACACCCCTACCCGATTTCACTGGATGATTATTTTGTCAACCGCACAGACACCCCTAAGGATAAAAACGGAGATTATGACTTCGAATCACTTTATGCTTTGGACATCCCATTCTTCAATGCCCAATTAAAAGATCTTATGGACGGAAAAGAAATAGAACTGCCACGGTTTAATTTTCAAAAGGGAGAAAGAGAAAAAAGCGGAAAGAAAATACGGTTAGAAAAAAACATGATACTGATCCTTGAAGGTATCCACGCACTCAATCCAGAACTCACACCACAAATACCCGATATTCAGAAATACAGAATATACGTATCCGCACTGACTACCATCATGCTTGATGTACACAACTATATTCCTACTACAGACAACAGACTGTTAAGACGCATCATACGAGACTATAAATACAGAGGATATTCAGCATTGGAAACAATCAGAAGATGGCCTAGCGTACGGGATGGAGAGGACAAATGGATATTCCCCTATCAGGAACAGGCAGACGCCATGTTTAACAGTGCCTTACTATTTGAACTGGCAGTAATAAGAAATCAGGCACTACCCATATTGGAACTCGTTCCTGAAAACGCTCCCGAATATTCGGAAGCATACCGCTTACGTAAATTCCTCAGGTATTTTATACCAATGTCGGACAACGTCATTCCTCCGACTTCACTTTTAAGAGAATTTTTGGGAGGAAGCTCTTTCCAATATTAATCAGTTCTCTAGCTATAAAGAAAACGTGGATTATCCAAACCTATAACAGCTGCATTCTTTAATAAGAAAAAGAATGCAGCTGCCATAAATATTCCCTTTACTTATTTCTGATCATAAGCATGCTTAGGATAATCAATAGTATAATGTAACCCACGGCTCTCTTTCCGTTCTATAGCCTGGCGCGTAATCAGATAACCTACATTGATCATATTGCGCAACTCACAAATATCTTTTGTGGCTTTCACACGCTTGAACAGTTCTTCTGTTTCTTCATACAACAAATCCAAACGAGTCCAGGCACGTTTCAAACGCAGATCGCTTCTGACAATACCTACATAATTACTCATAATCTGGCCAACCTCTTTCATATCCTGAGCAATCAGCACCTTTTCCTCATTTGTCATCGTTCCCTCATCATTCCATTCAGGAACCTTGTCGTTAAATTCATATTGGTCAATGACACTTAAACTATGCTTTGCAGCCGCATCAGCATATACAACAGCTTCAATAAGGGAATTGCTAGCCAAACGGTTTCCTCCATGAAGTCCCGTACAAGAACATTCACCTACAGCATAAAGCCTTTTTATGCTGGACTGACCATTTAAATCCACCTTGATTCCTCCGCACATATAATGAGCACAAGGTACAACAGGAATATACTGTTTCGTGATATCAATTCCAATACTCAAACACTTGGCATATATATTGGGGAAATGATGTTTGGTTTCTTCCGGATCTTTATGCGTCACATCCAAACAGACATGATCCAGTCCGTGAATCTTCATTTCCTTATCAATAGCTCTTGCTACAATATCCCGGGGAGCCAAGCTTAAACGTTTGTCATATTTCTGCATAAATTCCTCACCATTGGGCAAACGCAATATACCACCATATCCTCTCATCGCTTCCGTAATAAGGTAAGCTGGATGAGTTTCCCCTGGATTGAATAATGCTGTGGGATGAAACTGTACGAATTCCATACCCTGCACAGTTCCTTTTGCTCTGTAAACCATAGCTATGCCATCTCCTGTGGCAATATTGGGATTGGTTGTTGTAGCATAAACAGCACCAGTACCTCCTGTAGCCATCAAAGTGACCTTTGAAAGGAACGTATCAATTTTATTGGTGTCCGGATCCAATATATAGGCTCCATAACACTCGATATCCGGTGTACGTCGCGTCACTTCTATACCCAAATGATGCTGTGTGATAACCTCTACTGCAAAATGATTTTCCAAGATTGTAATGTTAGGTTCCCGACGTACAGCCTCCATCAGACCACGTTGAATTTCAAATCCGGTATCATCGGCATGGTGAAGAATACGGAATTCAGAATGTCCTCCCTCTCGATGCAAATCAAACTCTCCTGTATCCGTCTTATCAAAATTAACGCCCCATTTTACCAAATCCTTTATACCTTGCGGAGCATTTCTAACGACTTGTTCCACAGCCTCGGGATCACTGATAAAATCACCGGCGATCATCGTATCCTGGATATGTTTTTCAAAATTATCTAATTCTAAATTTGTCACAGAAGCAATACCTCCTTGGGCTTTTGCCGTATTCGCTTCATCCAAAGTCGTTTTACAGACAATAGCCACCTTACCTTTACCGGCACGGGCCACTTTAAGCGCATAACTCATTCCAGCTACACCGGAACCAATTATCAAAAAATCAAATTTACGTATCATACTCCTTTATCATTTGGTTAGTGCAAAACTACTCAAAAACTAAATTGCTTATAATGATATTTATAAAAAAAATTGTATCTTTCGCCCAAATTGATTATTATGACACGCACCTTTCATGCAAAACTAAGTAAAAAGACGCTGTTTTTATGTCTTTTACCGAGCACAGTAATGGCTATTTATTTTTTTTGGATCAAATGGCCTCTTATCGCATTCATATTTATCATATTCATGGTCATTATCATCGAACGGCTCATTCACACGGCCTATATCATTACCTCAGATGACAAACTGATTATCTTTAAAGGAAGGTTCTCACAAAGCAAGACTATCCCTCTGTCTGATATCAGGACCGTTGAACATATCAAACCATCTTCAGTCAACTTTATGACAAGTCGGGATATTGTCTGCATTACCCTAAAAAACGGAGGAATTAAACTTATCTCCCCTTTTCCCGCCAATGATTTCTGCAATTATATCAACAAAAAAATCCATGAAAAAAACTGACGGACTCATCATTTTACTGCTGATATCATTTTTCCAGACGAGCCATGCCATTGCTTCAGGGCTCGTCCGGCATAACGACATAGAAGACAGCACATGGATATCCGACTTGCACAAAGATATTACCGACCTGACCAACAATGAGTGGTTTGAAAAGACGCAGTTGGGATTATGTATTTATGACCTGACTACCGACACTGTCTTATTTGAACATAATCCCCACCAAAGACTACGTCCGGCCTCAACACTGAAACTGCTTACCGCCATCACGGCACTTTCCGAACTGGGTGGCGCTTACCAATTCAATACCCAATTACATTATACAGGCTTTGTACAGGACAGTGTCTTACATGGCGACATATATGTCACCGGAGGATTCGATCCACGTTTCGGATATGACGATATGCAAGCTTTCATCAACGCAATCTCTACATTGGCCATTGATTCCATCACAGGAGGATTATATGCAGACTTATCATTAAAAGACACTCTAAAATGGGGCTACGGCTGGTGTTGGGACGACGACATGCCTGTTCTGACGCCCTTATTGTACGAAGGAAAGAACCATTTTATCGACAAGATGATTCAACAAATGCAGGAAACCGGCATTTCATGCCATCATACCGGCCCAAAAGACTGTCCCCAAGAAGCAATAGAATTATGTACACGAAGCCACTCCATCGACCAGATATTGATTCCCATGATGAAAGAAAGCAACAACCTATATGCTGAAGCCTTATTTTATCAGCTAGGGAAGCTACAGAAAAAAAAATTTGCCTCCTACAAAGAAGCCAGTCAGCCTATACACCAAATGACCCATAAACTCAATGTAAGCCATGAAGGTTGTCTGATAGCAGACGGAAGCGGCGTTTCACTGTACAACTATATTACCCCCAGTGTTGAAATCGCATTTTTGCGCCATGCCTATAATCATCAGGAAATTTTCCAGCACTTATACAATTCATTACCGATTGCAGGAAAAGACGGCACTTTAAAAAACAGAATGAAAAAAGGAGCCGCCCATAAAAACATACGTGCCAAAACAGGAACTCTGGAAGGTATTATAAGTCTGGCCGGATATGCCCAAGCCTCTAATTCCCATCTACTTGCATTCTGCATCATCAATCAGGGAGTTGATGATGTCCGAAAAGCACGTGACTTTCAAGACAGAATCTGCGAATTGCTATGCCAATAAGCACCAATTCTTTGTTTCATAAGACTCTTCCTAACCTGAAAACAGACTTTATCATAGGCCAAACAGCAATTTAAAGTTTGAGAATTCTTTTTTTAGTAAAATTCTCACTATCTTTGTATTTAAATTCATAAGGTCTTTATAAAAGATGGAGTTCAAAAGGAAAATATTATGGAATCTGCTGATGACAACAACAATAGCCATCATCACATTTCTTTGTACTTTTGAAACAACCACACCAAACGATCAGAACACATCTATAAATGTTCACAAAACCTCACGGTGTCTGACCACTCACCATGAATATATAAAAAACGACGTTGCCTATATTTTCTTTACTGATATATTCATTCCTTCCTATGCGACAGGTTGCTCTGTGAATGAATATCAATACAGTTTGAAATTACCGTTACAGGATTCTTTCCTGACACGTATAAAAGGACTAAACAGGAGCAACCAGACAAATACAATCCACCTGCACAGTATATCCATCATTATCAAGGATATATCCAGTCATTTATGCAGATGGCTCATATACATATAATCATGTATCTTTGTACAAGCATGTAATTAACTATTATTCAAGTATATTACATGCCATTTTTTATATCCAGTCATTATCTGTCTATAAACAATTCAAATAATATATTCGATCAAATGACAAATTTTATTATTCTATCTGTTGTCCTTATTGCAGCTGCAGTGCTTGTAGGGGCAGCATTGACAGTGGCACGGCTCACTGCGCCACGCAGCAATAACCCCCGTAAAGGAGAACCTTATGAATGTGGTATGCCGCCTCGTGGAGGGGCCTGGATGCAGTTTAAGGTAGGATACTATCTGTATGCAATTCTATTTCTCATGTTTGATATAGAAACTGTATTTCTGTTTCCTTGGGCAGTAAGATGCACAGGCATGACTGCCTCTGCCGGAATGCTTAGTATAGGATTGTTCATGTGTGTGTTGGTGCTGGGATTGGCCTACGCCTGGCGGAAAGGAGCTTTACAATGGAAATAAAAAATATTCCTGCTCCGAAGGACATGCAGAATCAGGAAATGAATGAAAACGAAGTCCTCGTCAAAATGGCTGAAGAACTCAACGCTACAGGCGCCGGAGTCATAGTAGGCTGGGCCGACAAGCTCATTGACTGGGCACGCAGTAATTCTCTCTGGTCACTGACTTTCGGTACAAGCTGCTGCGCCATTGAATTCATGGCGCTTGGAGCTGCTCAATATGATATGGCCCGTTTCGGTTTTGAGGTTACACGTAACTCACCACGCCAGGCAGACATGATTATGGTCCTGGGTACCATAACTCACAAAATGGCTCCTGTACTGCGCCGTCTTTATGATCAGATGGCTGAACCCAAATACGTGATAGCTGTTGGAGGATGTACTATTTCCGGTGGTCCTTTTATCGGATCTTATCATGTGATTGACGGAATCGACAAGATAGTACCCGTTGATGTATATATTCCGGGATGTCCGCCGCGTCCTGAAGCCTTTTATTACGGCATGATGCAGCTACAGCGTAAAATCCGGCTTGAACCTTTCATTGCTGCAAAAATCAAAGATAAACATCATTCATTCAACCAAAAGGAGGACAACAACAATGACTGATCTGCATACAGAAAGCTCTATTAACCCAGAAGACATACTTAAAAAGTACTGCCCGCAAGCCCAAGCTGAAAACCAGGACAGTCCCAATGGCGCAGAATGTGTCTGGATCATTCCATGCGAAGAAATTCCTTCAGTTTGCACGAAACTAAAATCTGAAGCCGGCATGGACTTCCTGTGGGATATGATGGGTACAGACGAAGGCGATATGCTCACAGGAGTATATTACTTCCTTGAACGGACAAGCGACAGCAAAACGCTTGTTTTGAAATCCACAGCCAAAGAATGGATGCCTACTGTCAGCCATATATGGCAGGCTGCGTTGATCAAGGAAAGGGAAATAATGGACTTTTTTGGTCTGAAATTCACAGACCATCCGGATATGCGCCGGTTATTTCTTCGCGAAGACTGGCATGGGTATCCGTTAAGAAAAGACTATAAACCGGATCCGCTTGACAACGAATTGTCAGATGAAACAAATGCCGATACGACTGTCTGCTACAGCTTAAACCCGGCTACAGGAGAAATTGAGGCCCAACAAAAAGTCATTTTTAATGAAGGCGATTTTGTGGTCAACATTGGTCCGCAGCATCCATCCACTCATGGTGTATTACGCATGCGTACGGCTATTGAAGGTGAAACCGTCAAACGCATCGACCCTATCCTGGGATATATTCACAGAGGTATAGAAAAACTTGCAGAACAGCGTAATTACAGACAAACTCTGGCATTGACCGATCGTCTGGATTACCTCAGTGCACATCATAACCGCCATGCCATGTGTCTTTGCGTTGAAAAGGCCATGGGCATCGAGGTTCCCCCACGTGCACAGTGTATACGAACCATGATGGACGAGCTGCAACGTATTAATTCTCATTTGCTGTTCTTCTCCTGTCTGGCAATGGATATGGGTGCACTTACTCCTTTCTTCTATGGATTCCGTGAAAGGGAAATGATTCTTCATATTATGGAAGAAACAACAGGTGGACGTCTCATACAGAACTACTATAAATTCGGAGGAGTTCAGGCAGACGTACAGCCGGATTTCATCCAAAAGGTCAAGGAATTCACTTCACACATGAGAGAGGTATTCAAAGACTACGATAACATCCTGACCAAAAATGTCATTGCACAGAACCGACTTATGGGAGTTGGCCTGCTTTCCAAGGAAGACGCCATAAGTATAGGCACAACAGGAGGTACCGGACGTGCTTCAGGATGGGCAAACGATGTCCGCAAGCGTCATCCTTATGCATGGTACGACCGTGTGGACTTCAAGGAAATCATCTATTCACACTGCGACAGTTTCGACCGTTACAAGGTTCGTATGGATGAAATTCTGGAATCATGCCACATTCTTGACCAGTTGGCAGACATGATGCCCGAAGGCCCTGTTTGCTGCAAGACACCTGCCATTATCAAATTACCGGCCGGAGTATATACAGCTTCAGTAGAAGCCAGCAGAGGCAACTTCGGTGTCTGCATCGTCAGCGATGGCGGTAAGACACCAACAAGATTGCACTTCCGGTCAACAGGTTTGCCATTAGTACAGGCCATGGACACAGTATGCAAAGAAGGTAAAATAGCCGACCTGATAGCAATTGGCGGTACTCTTGACTTTGTCATTCCGGATATTGACCGATAAACCGATATCGTCAACATATAAAAATAGAACGAATAAAAGTAATACTTATCATTTATGGATATTACAACAAACTATTATAACATAGCACCTTTAGCAGAAAAATTCCACGAGGTACTGGCCAATGCTGCCGGTGAGAAAGCTGCTGTAGCCATAGAAGGGCTCGTTTTGGCTGTAGGTCTCATTCTGGTATATGCCATATTGGCGGTTGTGCTGATTTATATGGAAAGACGTGTATGTGCAGCCTTCCAATGCCGAATCGGACCGAACCGAGTAGGTGGACGCGGAGGACTTTTGCAGGTCCCTGCCGATGTTCTCAAGATACTGACCAAAGAAATCATACGACTCAAGAATGCGGACCATCTGCTTTATGAACTGGCCCCTTTCTTTGTCATAGCCGGTTCGTTCGTCAGTTTTGCCTGCCTGCCATGGCACAAGGGAGCTCCCGTTCTCGATTATGAAGTAGGCATTATGCTTCCACTTGCTGCATCCGGACTTGGAGTATTAGGTATTCTGATGGCCGGTTGGAGCAGTAACAGCAAGTATGCGGTCATCGGAGCCATGCGTAGTGGAGCCATGATGATCAGCTACGAACTTTCAATGGGTATAACCGTTATAGCCATTGTGGCCTTGAGTGGGACAATGAGTATCTCTGGCATTGTAGAAAGTCAGGAAAATATATGGAATATTTTCAAAGGTCATATTCTGACCATTATCGCTTTCTTTATTTATATCATTTCCGGTAATGCTGAAGCAAACAGAGGTCCGTTCGACCTTGCAGAAGCCGAACAGGAACTGACTGCCGGATACCATACTGAATATTCAGGTATGCATTTCGGTTTCTTTTATCTGGCAGAATACCTCAACCTGTTCATCACAGCAGGAATCTCTGTCACACTGTTCCTTGGAGGATGGATGCCATTGCACATATCCGGACTTGATGCCCTCAACCAGGTCATGGATGCCATTCCCGGAGTTATATGGTTCGTAGGCAAGACTTTTGCAGTCGTATTCCTGCTAATGTGGATCAGATGGTCATTCCCGCGCTTGCGTATCGACCAGGTACAGACATTGGAATGGAAATACCTCATGCCTTTGTCTTTAATCATTATGATGGCCACTGTAATATGTAAAGTATACGGTTTGGTTTTCTAATTATCATTAAAACCTATCAAGATTATCAACAAGTAGAATAATAATTAAAAATGAACAGTAGCTTAAAAAAATATATCAGAAGATATCTGCGCGGAACCAAAAGCCTGTTTGTAGGTATGAATACATCCATGAAAGTGATGTTACAAAAAAAGGTTACTGAAGAATACCCCGAAAACCGGCATACCACGCTCCACGTACCACAACGCCACAGAGCCTGTCTGCAAATGGTAGCCAATGAAGACGGACAGTGGCGATGCATCGCCTGCGGACTTTGTCAGGCCGCCTGTCCCAATGGCACCATCAAGATAGAATCAGAATGGACTGTTGACGATGAAGGAAAGAAAAAGCGCCATCTACTGGCATGGCATTACGATTTGGGATCATGTATGTTTTGCGGCTTATGCGTAGATGCATGCCCTCACGAGGCTATCAAATTCAACAATCATTTCGAAAATGCCGTATTCCGGCGTGACAGCCTCAAATTAAGATTAGACCTGCCTGACAAAGAAAAGTGGGCCGAAAACGGAACACGAATCAGTAACGGCGAATAAAAGGAAGAGGCCAATTTGACAAACGGACTCGATACAACATTAAAAATTACATTCATACAAACATCATCCTATGAATATCACTTTTCAACAAACGGTATTTATTATCGTATCACTGCTAATTATCACAGGAGCAGTGGCCGCAGTCACGGCCAAACATATTCTCAGAGCCGTCACCGCACTGCTCATGGTGTTGTTTGGAACAGCTGCATTCTATTTCATGCTTGATTATACGTTTTTGGGAGTTGTTCAGATAACAGTCTATGCCGGAGGTATAGTCATCCTGTATGTGTTCTCCATCCTGCTCACACGTTCGCAGGCCACTTTACGTTCGAAGCTACCCAAAGGCAGACTCACAGCCATACTGGCGACCATTCTTGTGGGTTTAGGTCTCACACTATGGTTGTTGTTCACAGCCGGATTTGCCGGTAACGTTTTGCCGGAAGGCGGTGAACTCTCACCGGCTCTCATTGGCGAAGCTTTGGTCGGAGCCGGAAAATACCAGTTCGTACTGACCTTTGAAGTCATCAGTGTACTCCTTCTGGCATGTATCATCGGAGCTGTCATGATAGCCCGCAAACGTTGAAATCAGATTATCAATCAAACATTACAAGAATCATGGATATTACATTATTATATTATCTGGTACCGGGAACCATTATGATGTTCTGCGGTGTATACGGATTCTTCACCAGACAAAGTCTGCTGGCAGTCCTGCTTTCAGTAGAACTGATGCTTAATTCTGCCAACATCAATTTTGCTGTATTCAACCGCTTTCTTTTTCCAAACGCTCTGGAAGGACATTTCTTCTCACTGTTCGGCATTGCCATCTCTGCCGCAGAAACTGCTGTAGCCATTGCCATCATGATCAATGTATACCGCAATCTGAACAGCATCAATACGGACGATATACGAAAAATGAAAGGTTAGACAATATCACAATTTACAGACTCTATAAAACATTAGTTTTTATATGGAATACACGCTTTATATTCTGTTACTGCCAGTATTGAGTTTTCTGGTTCTGGCATTGGCCGGCATGAAGATGAGCCATCGTACAGCCGGCCTCATAGGCACAGCTTCACTGACTATCACCGCCATACTGGCCTGGACAGCAGCTTTGGGCTATTTCTCATCTGCACGTGTTGACGGTATATTACCGGAACTGACCACATTCAATATCTCATGGCTTCCTTTCAATGAAGGATTGCATATTGACATGGGTTTTCTTCTGGATCCCCTGTCAGCTCTCATGCTGATTGTAGTCACGACTGTTTCCCTTATGGTTCACATCTATTCATTTGGCTATATGAAAGGTGAAAGAGGATTCCAGCGTTACTATGCTTTCCTCAGCCTGTTCACATTTGCCATGCTTGGTCTGGTGGTCGCTACCAACATTTTCCAGATGTATATTTTCTGGGAACTCGTAGGTGTTTCTTCTTATCTGCTCATCGGATTCTATTACACGAAGCCGGAAGCTATCGCAGCTTCAAAGAAAGCATTTATCGTTACCCGATTTGCCGATCTCGGCTTCCTTATCGGTATTCTCATCTATGGTTACAATTTAGGAACATTTTCTTTCTCACCGACAGAAGAAGCTCTCATGCAAGGTGGGCTGATGATGCCAATGGCATTAGGACTGATGTTTATCGGCGGAGCCGGAAAAAGTGCCATGTTCCCGCTCCACATCTGGTTACCGGATGCAATGGAAGGACCGACTCCTGTCTCTGCCCTTATTCATGCGGCAACCATGGTGGTAGCCGGTGTTTATCAGGTTGCCCGTCTTTTCCCGATCTATATCGATTATGCTCCTGACACGCTCCACCTGATTGTCATTGTCGGTGCATTCACGGCATTCTATGCTGCAGCAGTAGCCTGCGTACAGAGTGACATCAAACGCGTATTGGCATTCTCTACCATCTCGCAGATCGGATTCATGATGGTTGCACTGGGAGTCTGCACTTCCGACAATCCGCATGAAGGCGGATTGGGATATATGGCTTCCATGTTCCACCTCTTTACTCATGCCATGTTCAAGGCACTGCTCTTCCTGGGAGCCGGTAGTATCATCCACGCCGTACACAGTAATGAAATGAGCACAATGGGTGGTCTGCGCAAATACATGCCGCTCACTCATATTACATTCCTGATCGCTTGTCTGGCTATTGCCGGAATACCTCCATTCTCAGGATTCTTTTCTAAAGACGAGATTCTGACAGCCTGTTTCCGTTACAGCCCTGCAACCGGTTGGATCATGACAATCATTGCCGGTATGACAGCATTCTATATGTTCCGCCTTTACTATGGCATTTTCTGGGGTAAGGAAAACAAAGAACTGCATGAAGCCCATCATCCTCACGAAAGTCCTTTTACCATGACTTTCCCGTTGCTTTTCCTGGCCTTGATTACCTGCGGTGCCGGTTTCCTTCCTTTCGGACACCTTATTTCGGCTGACGGAACAGCTTACGATATCCATCTTGACGCTAGCGTTGCCACAACCAGCATCATCGTTGCCGTTTGTGCCATACTATTGGCTACATGGATGTATGCTCGTGAGAAACAGCCTGTCGCAGATGCACTAGCCCAAAAATTCCCACGTCTGCACGAAGCAGCATATCGCAGATTCTACATGGACGAGATCTGGCTGTTCATCACCAAACGTATCATCTTCAGATGCGTGTCACGTCCAATAGCCTGGTTCGACCGTCATGCCATTGACCAGTTCTTCAACTTCTCGGCATGGGGTGCCAATGCTACGGCAGAAGAAATCCAGCCCATGCAAAGCGGCAATATCCAGAACTATACTATTTGGTTCTTTATCGGCATTCTGGCCGTCAGCCTCATCGTTCTGGCTCTATAATCAGTTTTAAAAATCCCGATTAAAACACATCAAAATTATGAATATATTAAGTCTTTATGTTTTGATTCCGTTACTGATGCTGCTGGCTTTATGGCTAGCACGTAACGTGAACCAGGTCAGAGGCGTCATGCTGACAGGCGCATCTCTCTTACTGGCTCTGTCAGTATGGCTTACTATCACTTATCTGAACTGGCGGGGAGCCGGAAGCCATGAAGCTATGATGCTGACCGACAGTCTGCCATGGTACAGTCCGTTACATATCTGCTATGCTGTAGGTGTAGATGGCATTTCCGTAGTCATGCTTCTCCTAAGCGCAATCATCGTATTCACCGGTACATTTGCCTCTTGGCAGCTAAAACCGATGACTAAGGAATATTTCCTGTGGTTTACATTATTAAGCCTTGGTGTTTTCGGCTTTTTCATTTCCACCGATCTTTTCACCATGTTCATGTTCTATGAGGTAGCCCTTATTCCCATGTACCTCTTAATCGGCGTATGGGGCAGCGGCAAGAAGTCTTACGCAGCCATGAAGCTGACACTTATGCTCATGGGTGGTTCTGCTTTCCTTCTTATCGGTATTCTGGGTATTTACTACGGTGCCGGAGCCGACACCATGAACATACTGGAACTGGCGGAAAGACATATTCCATCCGAAATACAACATATCTTCTTCCCTCTTATATTTTTGGGATTCGGTGTACTTGGAGCCTTGTTCCCATTCCATACATGGAGCCCCGACGGTCATGCCTCAGCTCCTACAGCTGTAAGTATGCTGCATGCCGGCGTTCTGATGAAACTGGGAGGTTACGGTTGTTTCCGCGTAGCCATGTATCTGATGCCGGAAGGTGCTGCCATGTGGGGTAATGTATTCCTTATCCTCACCACTATCTCTGTCGTATACGGTGCCTTAAGCGCTGTGGTACAGACCGACCTGAAATATATCAATGCCTACTCTTCAGTCAGCCACTGCGGACTGGTCTTGTTTGCCTTACTGATGATGACACGTATCAGCTGCACCGGAGCCATCCTTCAGATGTTGAGCCACGGTTTGATGACAGCTCTCTTCTTTGCCCTGATCGGTATGATCTATGGCCGTACCCACACACGTGACGTGCGCCAGTTGCGCGGACTGATGAAAATCATGCCTTTCCTGGCTGTAGGCTATGTCATTGCCGGATTAGCCAATCTCGGACTTCCGGGATTGAGCGGATTCGTAGCCGAAATGACCGTTTTCGTAGGATCATTCCAGAATGCTGACGTATTCCACCGCACCTGCACGATCATTGCTACAACCAGTATCGTGATCACCGCCGTATACATTCTGCGTGTCGTAGGCCGTATCCTGTACGGTACCTGTACGAATGATGCACACTTGAAACTGACAGATGCCACATGGGATGAGCGCGTGGCCGTCATCTGCCTCATTATAGCTGTTGCCGGTCTTGGTCTGGCACCGTGGTGGGTAAGCGATACGATCAGCCAGAGCGTTGAGCCGATTGTTTCACGTCTGGCCCTGTCGCTATAATATTGATAAACATCTATTATGTGTAACATAAAAAATTATTGATCTACAATGAATATATTTGCTATTTTATCCTTACACGCAGAATTATGGCTAATGGCAGTCATTCTTCTTGTGCTAGTGGCAGACTTATTCATGGGTTCACTGCGCAAACGCTGGTTTCACCCTCTGTTATGCGTACTCATGTGTATCCAGATAATTCTGTCTGTAACTCCCGATACACGACAGGTTTTCGGAGGTATGTATATCAATACCCCATTCCTTTCCATAGCTAAAGCCGTATTGGCTGCCGGTACACTCCTGGTATTTCTACAAAGCAACAAATGGCTGGACCAGAAAGATACCCATTTCAAACGTGGTGAGTTTTACGTTCTCACCCTATGCACCCTGCTGGGTATGTTCTTCATGCTTACAGCCGGACATTTCCTTCTTTTCTATCTGGGTCTTGAAATGGCCAGCATTCCTATGGCCTGCATTGTCGCACTCGACAAATACCGCCATAACTGTGCAGAAGCCGGTGCAAAGTTCATCCTCAGTTCCATGTTCTCTTCCGCCTTTCTGCTCTACGGCCTGTCCTTACTCTACGGCACATGTGGTACGCTTTATTTTGCCGATCTGCCTTCACTCATACACGGTACGGCTCTTCAGCAATTTGCCATGGTTCTCTTCATTGCCGGCATAGGCTTCAAGATGAGTCTGGTTCCCTTCCATTTATGGACTGCCGATGTCTACCAGGGCGCTCCAACCACTGTATCCGCCTATTTGAGTGTCATCTCCAAAGGCGCTGCTGCCGTAGCACTGGCCGGCATTCTTCTGCATATATTCGGACCGATGAAAGAAGACTGGGGATCAGCCATTGCCTTACTGGTCATTGTGACAATCACCATCGGTAACCTGATGGCTTTGCTTCAGCAGGACATGAAAAGATTCATGGCTTTCAGTAGTGTTTCCCAGGCTGGCTACATCTTGCTGGGTGTTCTGGCCGGTTCGGCTCAAGGTATGGCTTCACTGCTATTCTACCTGACCATCTATATAGTTGCCAACATCGGCGTATTTGCCGTGATCGGTTCCATAGAACAGGCTACGGACGGACAGGCACTGACGCGTGACAACTATCGCGGTCTCTACAAGACCAATCCCCGCCTGACCTTCCTGATGACCCTGTGCCTGTTCTCATTGGCCGGTATACCTCCGTTTGCAGGATTTTTCTCAAAATTCTTCATATTCTCCGCCGCGTTCCATTCCGGATGGTGGATTACCGTATTCATCGCATTGGTCAATACCGTCATCTCACTGTACTATTACCTTCTTGTCGTCAAGGCGATGTATATTGAAGAACCGGAAGAAGGTTTGTCACCTGTTCCCACATTCAGAGTACAGGGCACAAGTCGTCTCTGCATGGCCATCTGCCTTGTCGGTGTATGTGTTTTAGGTTTGCTCAGCTTCATTTATGAAGGCATGTTCCATTGGGCAGACGTTCTTTTTTAGTTCCAGACATTTTATATCATAATATTTAAAAACGGGTTGCAGCTATTCTGTTGCAGCCCGTTTTTAGGTTTAAAACATTCAGACATTCATCCCTGTCTGGCTTTATTTTTTTCACAGGAAGAACAACATACTTCGATAAAATCAAGATTATGTAACACATATTTTTTCTTATGAAACATCGCTCTTTTTTCCTTTTGGCAATGTTTGATTTTATAAATGCGAATGTTTTACTTTGTGACAGGACAAGAACATTGGATTTTTATTTAATAAATGAACTGACTCGAAATTCAGTCATTTGACCAGCCTGCCAGTATAGCCGTTTTCCGGTCAAAAGGCATCACACGAAACAGATACTTAAATCAATAAATACTCCAATCAACATTGATGTATAAACTATGAAACCTAACAGGAAAAAGCATTTATGCAGAATGTGCCACATCACTCTGGCAACTTTTCTGAGCGTCTATGTCAGCGCACAGAATATACAGAAAGGTGGATGGCAAGACTTTGGAATAACCCAAGAAGACACGGTTATCCACATTAATTGCACGGACCTATCAACCAATAACCGGAGTCATTTGTTTTATGCAGATTTCCGTCATTCCTTTAAGATCTCTTTTTCTGCCTGTTTCAACACCCAACTCACCGAACAGGTATTCTTGTGCAAAGAAGGCTTGAAAGGAGAAATTTTTGCTGATCTGATGATCGGGTTTGATCCCGGAACAGAACAGATTTTCGCCGAAATCAAAGACAACAGACAAAAACTGCACCGTATATTTGCGGGAGAGAAGGCTGAAAAGGGAAAATGGTTTGATATAACTCTCCAATCTGAATATAAGTCACCACAGAAAAAATCTGAAATGACCCTGACCGTCAGATCATGCGACACGGGTAAGACAGCAACATCACGTATAGATTATCCTGGTTTTGCACTGACTTACAATGTCACGAAATGGGTAATAGGAAGAGGATTCCCAGGCGGTTTTCCCAATTCCCTGCAGGTACGCAACGGCCTGATCAGGAATCTGAAAATAGAGGGTATCGGCAAAGAACGTGTCAAAGGACAGAACCCGATCTTTACCGACCGCTTCACCGCAGATCCGGCATGCACGGTAGTAGGAGACCGTATTTATGCCTTTGTCGGCGAGGATAAAGCTGGTGTCGGCGGGTGGTTTAACATGCCCCATTGGGTTTTATACTCTTCTGCAGACATGATCAACTGGACAGATCATGGTGTCATACTGAAGGCCAGTGACTTTCCTCATGCCAATCCGTATGGTGCATGGGCCGCACAAATGGTCGAAAAAGACGGTCTGTATTATTATTACGTCACATTGGACGATACCCGAAACGGCAAACACATGATCGATGTGGCCGTAAGCAATAACTCGACAGGCCCTTACAAACCGGCACGCCAAGACGGAACGCCTCTGGTCACAGATGACATGACTCCCGATTCACACCGCAAGAACGCTGATATTGACCCTACCGTCTTTATCGATGACGACGGAACACCATGGATGGCTTGGGGTAATGGCGACTGTTATATGGTACGCCTGAAACCTAACATGATTGAACTCGACGGTGAAATACGGCATATAGGCTTACGCAACTACTCCGAAGGTCCATGGCTGTTTAAACGCAAAAACCTTTATTATCTCGTTTATGCCGCCGACGCACCTGGCATACAGGCCGAACAGATTGCTTATTCTACAGCCACTTCCATAGAAGGCCCATGGACATATAGAGGACTACTCACTACATCAGCCAAATACGGATTTACAATCCACCCCTCTGTCAACGAATTCAAAGGTAAATGGTATTTCTTCTACCACGACGGTTCATACATGCTCAATGGAGAACCCGGCGGAGACTGCCGGCGACAGGTATGCGTAGAAGAAATGAAATTCAATAAGGATGGTACCATTCAACCTATTACATTGACAGAAAAGGGAATTGCAGACAAATAAGAGATCGGCTCAATCCAATTATCCAGAAAAGACAAATATACTTTATAACTTCATCAAATTATGAAAAAAACAGTTTTACATCATTTTTTTGCCATCTTGTCATTGGTTCTGCTGATACAGCCGGTTTTCGCACAGCAACGAAGACCCATCAGCTCAGAATCTCCATTATGGCTGATCCATATTGACGTATGGAATCAGGCAGACCCACAGAAAATCATTGATCTGATACCCGAAGAGATCAAACCGTATGTCTGTCTGAACCTATCCCTTTCATGCTCGTATGACACCGACCGGGATGTTTACAAGATGCCTCAGAATGCCATCAGGACCTATAAATCATGGGCTTCCGTATGTCAGGCCAATAAGATGTGGTTTACCTGTCAGCCAGCCAGTGGAGGACATACCCATCTCATGGACGATGATCTTGAAATATTCGAATACTTCTACAAACGGTATCCCAACTTCCTGGGCTGGAACTATGCAGAACAGTTCTGGGGTTTCAACGAACCGGGAGATGAAAGTTCGAGCACTATCGAAGAGCGTCTGGAACTGTTTGCCAAACTGGTACCAATGGCCCACAAATACGGTGGCTTCCTGACCATCAGTTTCTGCGGCAACATCTGGTCTCACGACCTTAACTCCATAGGTATGATGAAACAGAACAAGGAACTCTACGAGGCCTGTCAGAAATACCCTGACGCCATTCTCTGGCTTTACAAGTATACCACAGCCAGCTGTTTCTACAACAACGAAAGTGTCACGTTCTCGCCGTTCGTATCCGGCCTGTCCAATTATTATGGTGTCCGCTACGACAATTGCGGATGGAACGGTGCCTTGTCGGACCTTTTCGGAGAAAACAATGGAAAAACCTATCCCGTATCTGCCGGAATAGGTACCGTCATGGAACAGACCTGCGTAAACGGAGGAGCTGTATGGGACGGTCCTGAGCTGATCTGGACAGAAGACTTCCAAAACCTCAGCAATACGGTTGTAGACGGATACACACGCAGAAACTGGGGCACATTCCCGGGATTCCGCAATGCCTGGCTGGACATGTTCCGGAAAATCATCGACGGAACCATGTATATCCCATCCCGCAAGGAGGTTGTGGAGAATACCAAGATCATCATCATCAACGATATAACAACAGGTTCAAGCGAAGAAAGAAATGCATCATGGGCCGAACTCTATGACGGACTTTACAAACAGACCGACCCATTCAATAACAATAACGGTTACTGGATGGACAATCACTGTTATTTCAAGAAAACCGGCCGTTACCGTACCATACCTGTCACCATCGGACTAAATGATGAATTAGCTAAAAGTATTCCGGTACAGATCAAAAAATCGGCCTACAAAAGAGAATGGCCTATCCTCAACAAAAAAATCGGTGAATTCAACGCCCAATACCCGGAAATCAGCAAGGGTGATCTGTTCGTTTCCAGATTCAAGAACCAGCTGGTCACTTATACTCCGTATACTTACCTGAACAGCAAAACCACAGCTTCTGCCATTGTCCCTTTGGAATACAACACCTGCGACAGCATTAACCTCACATGGGGTAAACTCAGCAGCGGTATCGTTAGAGAATACGCAGATCATATCGACTTCTATCTGAACAATTACCGTACGGATACCACGGACATGGTACTCGACAAGATCGTCGTGTACGGAGCAACCACAGAACCTACCTTCCAGCTGACAGACCGCGTGGAAGCCGTATCAAAAACATCTGCGGAATGGGATGCCGAAACCAAACAATATACCCTTAACGTATGGCATATGGGACCTGTAGATGTAACCGTCAACTGTTCAGGAACCGCCACAGAACGGCGTACAGACTTGGCAGCCAGCTCACCGCTGCAACTCCCCAAACAGCCGGATGACTATTATGGAGAGATCATCATCGAGGCCGAGGATATGGATTACAAGAATATCAAAAAATGTGTAGTTGATCCTTACTACAGCTATCCTGATGTATTCGGACATGCCGGCAACGGCTTCATGGATATGGGCAATGACAAGAACGGTACGCTCAGACATAACCTGAATATTGAAAACGCAACTGACTATAACGTCACAGTCAGATACACCTCCCCTGAAAATGCCGGATTCATCGCCATAGCCGTCAACAGTACGCGAAGAATGGTAAAATGTGAAAAGACTGAAAAAAACGAATGGAAAAAACTCAGTCTGAAATTTACAATGAAAGAGGGCGAAAACAAAACAACCATCTATAATCCCAACGGCCTTGACATCTATATCGATAATGTCACTTACACGCCGACGGACATACCTGAAGAAAAATTCCTTATCACCATCAGAGAAGCAGAAAACGGAAAAGCTATCGCCAGCGCCGATTCAGCTGCTGAAGGAGAACTCGTCACCGTTAACCCCGTCCCCAACGCAGGATATGAATTTGCAGGATGGAACATCATACATGGCAATATCAATATGAGTGATGACAACACCTTCACCATGCCAGATGACATCGTAACTCTACAGCCGATATTCGCAGTATCCACTGCCATCAACACACCGACCGTATCAGATGTCTTGCCCGGAACTCAATGTAAGGAAATCTATGACATCAACGGAATCAAAAGAAATGATCTTGGCAAAGGACTCAATATCATCAAAACCGCCAATGGAAGTATACGCAAAATTTATATCAAGTAAAGACTGAAACTAATATACCTTCCAATCTTTTTTAGTTCCGACCTCTGTCTGTACGACTACCCATACAGCAGCGGTCGGAATTTTTTTATGCAGCAAATCTTATATTCCGGGAAGTTCTCTATCTGCATAAGAAAACATCAACAATCAAAAAAACGGTCAAACAGAATTATACCATAAAACAGTTTTCTTTCCTACATATTCTTTATACAAAAAACTCCTTCACCTCTTCACCTTCCTTTATTTATGCCGGACAAAAAGTGAACCGGCTCCTTCACCACCCCTTCACCATCTCCTTCAACCTTTATTTTGTCCTATATAAATCCCGATTTCCTTGTATTGAAAATATAAGACATTTTCAAAAAAGTAAAGCTTACTTTTTAAAAAGTAAACCTTACTTTTTTGAAAGTAAGCTTTGATTTTTCATAAGTAAGCCGAAGTATTAATCCAAAAATATTCTTTTTTGTTGACAGATTGAAAAATTTGGAAAAAACAGGAACAAAAGAAGGATGAAGCACACATATTCATCTATAACATACTGATTACAAATACATTAAAAACAGAAGTGAAGAGGTGAAGTATTTTATAGGGTTTTCTTTCTTGGGAGAGATGTTTTTATCCTCTGTTCATAGTTCCGGGATCACCGAATCTGCACAATCTTCTCCCTTTGTAAAAAACCATTTAAGGGAAAAACATAGGGACCCAACCCAATATGTCTCAAACCGAATAAAAGGAATAATTGGCATTTTAACAATTATTTCATATCAATGATACAAACAATTGGCTTATAATTTTTTGGATAATTAAAAGATATTCATACCTTTGCGTGTCAGCACAGAAATAAGTGCAAATATTACGCTTTAAACAATACTTGAAAAATAAGATAAAAAAAAGTCAACATCACTAATCTGTGAAAATAAAAGGAACAAAACATTTTCAACCTAACATTATAAAAACATAACGGAATTTCCAAAAAACATCCAGTTATCATGAAAACACATCTACTGAAAGCGATCTGTGGCAGTCTGTTAGGATGTGCCATAAGCATGACTACTTATGCCAAGACCATTGAGATGCAAATCAACGCATCACGCACCACAAACGCCATCGGAAGCAGACACTATGGCTTGTTTTTCGAAGAAATCAATCATGCCGGCGACGGAGGCTTATACGCCGAACTGATTCAAAACCGTTCGTTCGAGGACAATGTTTATAATCCCGACAAATGGTGGACTGTAGGTTCCGCCAACATGTCCCTGATTTCTGAAGGACTTCTTAACGATGTTCAGTCAAAAGCACTTAGAGTCAAATTCAATGCAAATGGGGACGGTATCAAGAACGAAGGTTTCTGGGGTATCAACGCTGTCAAGGACAGAACATACACATGCTCATTCTGGGTTAAGTCAAACACTTGGAACGGCACTCTTACCGCTGCTATATGTAATGAAAACGGTACCCGGCTAGGCGAAACCGCAATTACTGTTTCCGCTTCAACAGAATGGAAAAAATATACTGCCACCATTACATGCAATGGCGACGATCCGAAAGCATGGTTCTTCCTGACAGCCGACAAAGCTGGCTCTCTGGATATTGATATGGTCAGCCTCTTCCCTCCTACATTCAAGGATCGTCCTAACGGATGTCGTCCGGATCTGGCACAACTGCTTTACGATATGAAACCGGCCTTTGTCAGATTCCCCGGAGGATGCTTTGTAGAAGGAGCTTGGGCAGACGGACAGACCAACCGCTTCGAATGGAAAAAAACAATAGGACCGATAGAAGAACGTCCCGGACACCGTAACGTCAACTGGAACTATCGCGTTTCAGACGGTATGGGATTCCACGAAATGTTACAACTGACAGAAGATCTCGGTGCAGAGCCGTTATTCGTTGTCAACATGGGTATGGGACATGGATGGTGCGAACCCTATACTGAAATAGACGAATACATTCAGGAAGCACTTGATGCCATTGAATATTGCAACGGAGACGTGAATACCAAATGGGGAGCACTGCGAGCTGCCAACGGTCATCCCGAACCGTTCAACCTGAACCTGATTGAAATCGGCAACGAAAATTACAATTTCTCGTCACAGAACAACAACGACCAGAGTGACCATTATGCCGAACGATACATACAGTTCTATAATGCCATCAAGGAACGTTACCCGGAAATGACCATCATAGGTAACGTAGAAGCATGGGGTACAGACAGTCCTTCATGGAGAAACCCACATCCGGTGGATGCCGTCGACGAACATTATTACCGTTCACCCGACTGGTTCACCAGCCAATACAACAAATATGACAGCTACAGCCGCTCTTCTCATAAAATATATGTCGGCGAATATGCAGTCACACAAAATTTCGGCGATTGCGGCAATCTGGATGCTGCTCTCGGCGAAGCAGTGTTCATGCTGGGTATGGAACGCAATGCCGATGTCTGCGTCATGAACAGCTATGCTCCTATTTTTGTCAATGAAAACGACCAGAAGTGGAGACCGGACATGATCCGTTTCAACAGCGAAATTTCATACGGAACGCCTTCTTACTATGTTCAGAAACTGATGCCTAACAACATTGGTACTCATAATCTGAGCTATACGGAAAAAAATGTTTTCTACGCTGAAGATGGCGGACAGATCGGTATGAGCACATGGGCTACAACAGCGCAGTTTGACAATGTCCGTCTGACTGACGAAAACGGACAGGTCATCTTCTCTGATGATTTCCAGAATAGCGCCAACAGTAAATGGATCATGCCTCAAAAGGGCGCATGGAACATCAACAATGGCGTGTTGGAACAAACCAATCCTTCAACCGAAGGTTCCATCTGTCACCTTGACATAGACGGCATGTCATCATACACTTTCGAAGCAGATGCAACCAAACTATCAGGAGCTGAAGGTTTTCTTATCGTATTCAATTATAAAGATGACCAGAACTATGCCTGGTGGAACTTAGGTGGATGGGGCAATACCAAACATGGTGTAGAAATATGCCGTAACGGAAACAAAACAACCGTAACAAATACAAACGGCAGCATTGAAACCGGACGAACTTACAGAGTAAAGATTCAGGTAAAGGGCAACCAGGTAACCTGCTATCTTGACGATACAGTTATCCATCAGTTCACTATCAATCAGGACAGAAAGATCTACACAGCTGTCAATATTGACCAGAATGACAATCAGATGTATGTCAAAATTGTCAATACAAAAGGACAGGCTCAAACTGTAAGAGTCAATGTAGACAATGCTACTGTAGAAGACGGAACAGTCATCCAACTGACAGCTGCCAGCAACAAAGAGGAAAACAATGTCAATAACCCGTACAATGTTACCCCGAAAGAGCAGGCAGTCACTACCGATGCAGAAGGACTGACTTACGAAGTTCCCGCTTACTCTCTTAATATCATAAAACTTAAAGTCAGCGATATCCAGGAAGACAATACACCCGATCCAGAACTTCCCGATCCCGTTGTAGCTTACACGTTCGAAAACGGACAACCTGCAGATGACAAAAACCAGTATGAAGGCAGTCTGACCGGAAGTGCAGACATCATAGCCATGAATGACGGCAACAAGGTCCTCTACACCGGAAACGGTGATAATGGCGGATGGATGGACCTGGGATCTGATATGGCCAAACAAATCCTGTCACAACTGACCGGCGACTTTACCATTACGGCAGATATCATGTTTCCCGGAATAGGTTCACTCGAAAAATATTGCTGGGCACTGGCAATGGCCAACGGTACAGACGAATACCTGGGTCTTGTCAATACAAACAATAATACTGACTGGTACTTCACCATGAAGGACAAAGAAAGCGGCAACGAATATGCCCGTTCCAAAAGCGGTATCTCTTACGGAAAATGGCACACCTTGACTTTCGTCATGGAAGGAAACAAAGGTTCATTCTATCTGGACGGATACAAATTGTCTGAAAGTGAATTCAGCTCACGTCCTGAACATTTTGCATCAACAGTCACTTTGGCTGCATTGGGCCGCTCACCATACGCCGATGATGCCATCATGAAACAGATGGCCATCGACAACGTACGTTTCTATTCCCAGGCTTTGAATAACGAACAAGTCAAGAAGATCTATCAAAGCGCTGAAAAAATGGATGCTCAGTCTTCTGAAATAATCAACAACGAGGATGTATCCGAAATAGCTCACTTCATCTCAAAATTCAATTTTCTCCATGCCTCAACAGATCTGCCGGCTGAAACTGAAAACGGTGCGACTATCACATGGAGCTGTGACATTACCGAGAATGGCTATGTAGAATTGACAGAAGAAAACGGAAAACAGCGCCTGAACGTACTTCAATTGCCGGCTGCCGACAGCAAAGCTCTGCAAGTAGCCCAACTGACTGCAACTTTGCATCACCAGAACGGAACAAGCAGCCAAAAGACACAACCTGTCATACTGGCTCCGGACGACAACCGTTACGGCTATCTCTACTGCTTCATGAATGCCAACAAGGAAATTACAAACTTCGCACTGGGTACAAAAGAAGATAAAGGACAGAATTTCAAAGTCCTGCTCGGCGGTACGGAAATTTTCGACACAGAAGAAATTGCCGGTATCGAACATGGTACCCGCGATGCTTATATCACCAGAGGAGAAGACAACGACGGTTACCTCATGACAACCACCGATATGAAACAGCACGCATCAGGTATCTGGAACAACCATGGATTAAACCTGATCAAATCCAAAGATCTCATCCACTGGGAAAGTGTAACTTTCGATTTCAATAAAGGCAAGCAGATCTTCTCTGATCCGGAAGCTACAACCGGTTGCTATGATACGGATGAAGAATATGCCAAAATCAACAGAGTTTGGGCTCCTCAGGTGATCTGGGATCCGAGCGTACAGAAATATCTGGTCTACTACTCTATCCTGTCTTCCAATGAAGGTGACTCATACGACAAGATCTATTACTCATACGCAGACCGTGATTTCAAGACACTGACCCAACCCCGTCTGTTCTTCGATCCGGGACGCGCAGTCATTGACGGTGATATTGTTTATAATCCCTACGACGGTCTCTATCACATGTATTATAAAAGAGAAGGAGCCAGCGGTGCCACTAGAGGAATCTACGAAGCAACGAGTCCGACACTGGTCAGTGATACATGGACAGACATCCTGCATATCACCAACGAAGGCGAGGAACAGGTAGAAGGATCATCTACGATACGCCGTATCAATGAAGATGTCTACAACGTATACTACATGCGTTACTCTGGCGGAAGTGCCTACAAATATTGTGAAACCGACCATTTGGGACAGAACATCTCCTTCTCTTCCAATCTGCAGGGAGACGGTGCATTCCAGCACGGTTCATTCATGACACTGACAGAAACAGAATATAAAATGCTTGAGTCATGGAGCAAATTATGCCTGTTCCTGCCGGAAATAGAAAAAATGGCCGAAAACGGTAACAGTCAGGTGCTCAATGAAGCTATCGCCACAGCCAAGGAAGCTCTGGCACTCACTTCTGTAGAACAGCTTGCAACAGAACTGCCCAAAGCCTATGACACATTGCTCGAGGCTCGCGAAACTTATCTGGAAGAACTTTTTTCCAATCTGGAAGTAGGAGAAACCACTGACATCACTTCACTTTTGAAGAATCCGGATTTCAGCCAGGGAACATACGGATGGAATGGAACAGCTTTCACTCAAGCCACAGCCGGTGTAGCCGAACACTATAACAAGACCTTTGATACTTATCAGGTGCTCGAAAACATGCCAGCCGGAGAGTATATATTCTCTTGCCAGGGTTTCTATCGCTACGGTGGCATACAAAATGCCTCAACAGCACACCAGAACGGAACAGAAGCTCTATTAGCCAAAATCTATATCAACGACCAGACGGACGAGTTCATGTCTCTGTATGATGAAACAGACTATTCACTTGACCCGTACACATTCCCGGATAATGTAACCAGTGCCAACAACGCATTCAACAAAGAAGACAATTATCATGGAAATACGGTCACTTATACTTTGAACGAAACCAGTGATCTTAAATTGGGAATCAGCAAAACCGAATTCATCTCTCAGGACTGGACCTGCTTCGATAACTTCAAACTGTATTACAAGCGTACGAAGGCAGATGCCATACAGCAAATCGACTTCGAAAAGTCCATGCAGAACGCTGATGTCTATACAGTCTCTGGCGTTCTTGTCCGTTCAGGTGTCAACAGTAAGCTCGACATCCAGGATCTTCCGGTAGGTGTTTACATTCTAAAATCCGGTAACAAGAGCGTTAAGATCATGAAGTAATCATTGTACTTATTGTAGAGTAGTTATTACTCAAACATAAATTGGGATCCTGATCATCTGTATCTCTGCATACAGCATGATCAGGATCTTTTCTTATTAAAGAATCATTAAAAAACAGCAACCCGAATGCAGGGAAATGTTTCAATCTGTTGCAAACACAAAAAGATTGTCACGGGATATGGTTATATTCAAAAATCTCATTAACTTTGCATCCGAAAATAAATGTGGATAGATTTGGGCGGCTTGCAACCACAGAAAAAAATGCTAAAATTTCAGTTTCTACAACTACGCATTCCTTCCCAATGAAACCCCATTCTCATTAATTAATTTCTTTTAAAATCAATAGAAATGGGTTACTTATTTACTTCAGAATCAGTATCAGAAGGTCATCCTGACAAAGTTGCGGACCAGATTTCGGACGCCGTACTGGATGAATTGTTGGCTTTTGACAAAGACTCAAAAGTAGCATGTGAGACAATGGTTACAACCGGACAGGTAATCTTGGCCGGTGAAGTGAAATCATCAGCTTATGTTGATCTTCAGGAAATAGCCAGACGTACAATCAAACGGATCGGATATACCAAAGCCGAATATAAATTCGAATCAGAAAGCTGCGGTGTACTGTCGGCTATCCATGAGCAAAGCGCTGACATTAACCGTGGTGTAGAACGCGAAGATCCGATGAACCAAGGCGCTGGCGACCAGGGTATGATGTTCGGTTATGCTACCAACGAAACGGAAAACTATATGCCGCTTCCTTTGGACTTGTCTCACAAGATCCTTCAGGTGTTGGCAGAAATACGCCGCGAAGGCAAAGAAATGACTTATCTTCGTCCCGACTCAAAAAGCCAGGTCACAATTGAATATAACGATGAAGGCAAACCAGTCCGCGTAGATACCATTGTCGTTTCAACCCAGCACGATGACTTCATCAAACCAATTGACGGCAATCAGGAAAAAGCAGACATGCAGATGCTGGATATCATCCGCAAAGATGTCATCAATATCCTTATGCCTCGCGTCATAGCCGAAATCCATGCCCCCGAAATCCTGGCACTGTTCGACGACCATATCACTTACCATGTCAATCCGACCGGTAAATTTGTTATTGGCGGTCCTCATGGAGATACTGGTCTGACAGGACGTAAAATCATCGTAGATACATACGGTGGCAAGGGCGCACACGGAGGAGGTGCATTCTCAGGAAAAGATCCTTCAAAAGTAGACCGTTCGGCAGCTTACGCAGCCCGTCATATTGCCAAGAACATGGTAGCAGCCGGTGTAGCGGACGAAATGTTGGTTCAAATCAGCTATGCCATCGGTGTAGCAAAGCCTGTCAATATATATGTCAACACTTATGGCAAGAGCAAAGTCAACATGTCGGACGGCGAAATTGCCCAGAAAATTTCCGAACTGTTTGACCTTCGCCCCAAAGCTATCGAAGACCGGCTGAAACTGCGTAATCCGATATATGAGGAAACTGCCGCATATGGTCACATGGGTCGCCAGCCACGTAAAGTCATCAAGGTTTTCCACAGCAGATATATGCCTTCCAAAACCATGGAGGTAGAACTGTTCACCTGGGAAAAATTAGACTATATAGACAAAATAAAAGAAGCTTTCGGATTAAAATAACACAAATGAACAAGATTCAGTCAGTATGCGTCTATGCCGCTTCCAGCACGAAAGTGCCTGAAATCTATTTTAATACCGCACATGAACTTGGTACGCTACTTGCCATGCATCATCTCCGTCTCATCAATGGTGCAGGCCGGCAGGGTCTCATGCGTGAGTGTGCCGATGCCTGCATGGAACACGGCGGACAGGTCACCGGAGTCATCCCTACGTTCATGATAGAACAGGGCTGGCAACATACAGGACTGACAGAACTGATTGAAACAAAAGACATACATACCAGAAAACAGACAATGGCCCGTCTCTCCGACGGTGTCATTGCCCTTCCTGGTGGTTGTGGCACCCTGGAAGAGCTGTTGGAAATCATTACATGGAAACAACTCGGGTTATATCTCAATCCGATCGTTATCTTGAATGTAGACGGATTTTTCAACAACCTGCTCGACCAGTTGAAGCTGGCTGCAGATGAAAACTTCATGCGCTCCGAACATTTGAATATATGGGAAGTAGCTTCTACACCAAAAGAAGCTATCGATCTGCTATACACAACACCGGTGTGGAACCAAGAAATCAGAAAATTTGCAGCAATTTAAGCCATGAACGCAGATACTTTGGCCGTCAGGCAAACAGGAGAACAAACACTTCATAAAAAGACAGCACCTTTTAATGTCAAAAGAATAATAGAAAGTCTGCCAGAAAATGCGACACCTTCCCAACAAGATTCTGCCGTACAGGCCAACCTGCCGCAAAGGCCGTCATTTCGCTCCACACAACCGGACACACTGAATTTACCCGGCTGGAATATCCCTAAATCAAAAACAGACTCTGCAAGTCTGCCTTTATATTATCAGGAGAACTTTTTCAAGAAAGATTCTCTGTATCATCCGGAGCTTCCCTATAATGCCCAAGGCATGATCGGGCAGCCATTACCATATCAACTGCGTTATGACGACTGGATTACGGGTATCCTGCTGTTTTGCTTTTTTGTCATGATTTCCATCTTTTCAAAAAGCAGAAAACTTATTCTTCAAATGATGCAGGACTTTTTCTTTGCAAAACCCGAGCATTCCTCCACAGTAACAGAAGAGACTGGGCGTGAAAAACGCGAAACAATCTTTCTGCTATTCCAGACAAGCCTGCTTATCAGTTTATTCTTCTTTGACTACACCCAATATACTGCCGACCTGAGCATAGGAAGTATGTCCTCTCATACTCTATTAGCCATATATGTGGGCATTTGTTTGATTTACTTTGCCGCCAAACATATTCTGTATCGTTTTATAAATTGGATTTTCTTTAACAAACAGCAGCATAAATCATGGACCAGGGCCTATTATTTCCTGCTATCTACAGAAGGAGTACTGCTATTTCCACTGGCTATGCTCACTGTCTATTTCAACACATCGTTAGAAAAAACGGCATTAATCTTTCTTATTCTCTTGTTTATCGTCAAGATTCTCCTGTTTTATAAATACTTCTCAATATTTTTCCCTAAATTTTATGGATTTCTGCATTTAATTGTGTATTTTTGTGCCCTCGAAATACTACCGACAATAAGCGCGTGGCAAGCACTATTATATACAAACGATATTTTCATTATAAAATTTTAGGACACTTATGATAAAGAAGATTCTGGTTTCACAACCAAGACCAACTTCAGAGAAGTCACCTTATTATGAAATCGCTTCCAAGTATGGTGTGGAATTAGTTTTCAGACCATTTATCAAGGTCGAAGGTTTGACGGCAAAGGAATTCCGTCAACAAAAAGTTTCTATTTTGGACTATACTGCCATTGTCTTCACGTCAAGAAACGCTATAGACCATTTTTTCCTGCTGTGTAAAGAACTGCGTGTGACTATTCCGGAAGACATGAAATATTTCTGTATTACAGAAACTGTAGCCTTATACATCCAGAAATACGTCCAATACCGTAAACGCAAGGTTTTCTTCGGAGCAACAGGCAAAATTGATGATCTCCTTCCTGCTATGGTCAAACATAAAACGGAAAAATACCTTGTACCTCTGTCAGACGTACATAATGATGAAATAAGCAACATGCTTGAGTCTAAAAAGCTTGTTCACAAAGAAGTTGTCATGTACCGCACAGTCAGCAATGACTTTGGACCGGACGAGGAATTTGACTACGACATGCTCATCTTCTTCAGCCCATCAGGTATCCATTCATTATTGAAGAACTTCCCCGAATTCAAACAGGGCGATATCGCCATAGGCTGTTTCGGTCCGACAACGGCAAAAGCCGTAAAAGAAGCCGGACTGCGGCTGGATATGGAAGCGCCTACGCCCCAATATCCGTCTATAACGGCAGCACTCAGTGATTTTATCAAATCACGCAATAGCTAAGGTCATTCAGACAAAGACCCTGTATTCATAATACAGTCATATCGCTTATGAAAAGGTCTGTTTACTGAACGTAAATCCAGACCATCACCACAGTGAGGAATCTGTTTGCCTATCACCAGTAAAAACAGGTTCCTCACTTCGTTTTAAGAACATCCAGCATGCTTTAACCTCGTTTTTTACATAGCTACCATGGATAAAAAACATCAGAACAGATTTCAGAAAGCTGAACGATTATGCAGCAAACGAATGATTGAGACCCTTTTTGCAGGAGGAAACAAATCATTTGCCGTATTCCCGTTGCGCGTGGTTTTCATGACATTGCCTTCTTCTCAACAAAATTCTCCGGCCTCTATTCTTATATCCGTACCCAAACGACACTTTAAACATGCTGTCACACGCAACAGGACCAAAAGACAAATAAGAGAAACTTACAGGCTCAACAAGCATGAACTCTACGAAATCCTTGAGAAAAATGACAAACGTATTGTCATCGCTTTCCTGTGGCTGGCGGACAAATTATATCCCACAAAAGAAATTGAGAGTTGCATGAAACGCTTGCTTACGAGAATATCAGAATGCCTCAACTCAGAAATCTGCCATGACAAATAGACTAACAAGAAAAATCAGACAATTTCTTGTCGTGATCCTAATTACTCCCATCAGATTTTACAGGACCTGTATTTCTCCTCTGACTCCGCCTTCCTGCAGATTCACTCCCACCTGTTCACAATATGCCATTGAAGCTATCCAAAAACACGGTCCATTCAAAGGACTTTATCTGGCTGTCAGACGTATTTTGCGTTGCCACCCCTGGGGAGGAAGCGGCTATGACCCCGTACCATGAATCCACGTATGACCTACCTGAATTTTCACACTCACAGGCTCTCCCATACTCAGGATGAAACCCCTGTAATCAATCTATCAACAGCCTGTCCCATAGATTCTGATTTTAAGGCATGGTATACAACAGGAATTCATCCATGGTCTGCAGCCGACATAACAGATATCGAGAAGGCCTTGCACGAAATCCGACAGCAGGCATCAGTCCCCCAATGTGTAGCCATTGGCGAAATCGGTCTGGATTATTGTAAACCCGTCCCCAAAGACATACAAAAGCAAATTTTCGCCAGCCAAATCCAACTCGCAGAACAACTGAATCTTCCAATCATTATACATTGCGTAAAAGCATGGAATGACCTGCTTGACATCCACAAACGTTTGTCTGTCAATGTACCATGTATTGTTCATGGTTTCAGAGGCAAACCGGAACTGACATCCCAACTGATCAAAAAAAATTTCTACCTGAGCTTCGGTGTCAGGCATAATCCTGAAAGCCTTAAAATATGCCCTGTAAACCGTCTGTTTCTGGAAACAGACGAAGACGAATATCCCATTGCAGCCCTTTACCAAACTGCAGCTGTTCTTCATACACTCTCCACGGAAGAAATGAAAGCACAATGCTGGCGTAATTTTCAGGCAATCAAAACCGGAAAGCCAGAAAAGGGTATATAAAAATTAATACGCTTTAGTTGCAAGTTTCAATGAAAGGTCGTACTTTTGCACCTGTCTATTATTTAAAAATACATGTAATCATTCGATGAATTTTGTAGAAGAATTAAAATGGAGGGGTATGATCCATAACATCATGCCCGGCACAGAAGAGTTACTCGCTAAAGAACAGGTAACAGCTTACTTAGGTATTGACCCGACAGCAGATTCTCTGCATATCGGACATCTTTGCGGCGTAATGATGCTCAAGCACTTCCAGCGTTGCGGACACAAGCCTCTGGCCCTGATCGGTGGAGCAACAGGTATGATAGGTGATCCTTCTGGTAAAAGTCAGGAACGTAATCTGCTCGATGAAGAAACCTTACGCCACAACGTAGAATGTATCAAGAAACAATTAGCACGTTTCCTTGATTTCGACAGCGATGCCCCCAATCATGCAGAGCTTGTCAACAATTATGATTGGATGAAGAATTTCACTTTCCTGGATTTCGCACGGGAAGTAGGCAAACACATCACCGTCAACTATATGATGGCCAAAGACAGCGTCCAGAAACGTCTGAATGGCGAGGCACGTGATGGTCTTTCTTTCACAGAATTCACATATCAATTGCTTCAAGGCTACGATTTCCTTTATCTGAACGAACATAAAAACTGTAAGCTACAATTAGGCGGAAGCGATCAATGGGGTAATATCACCACTGGTGCTGAATTGATTCGCCGCACGAACGGACGCGAAGTTTTTGCTCTGACCTGTCCTTTGGTAACCAAAGCAGACGGAACCAAATTCGGAAAAACAGAAAAAGGCAATATCTGGTTGAACCGCGATTATACCAGTCCTTATGCATTCTATCAGTTCTGGCTGAACGTAGCAGACGACGATGCCAAACGTTATATCCGTATCTTTACCACTCTTGAAAAAGAAGAAATCGAAAGCTTGATTGCAGCTCACGATGAAGATCCGGGACAACGTATCCTTCAGAAGCGTCTTGCCCGTGAGATCACGATTATGGTACATAGCGAAGAGGATTACAATATGGCTGTAGAAGCCAGCAATATCCTATTCGGAAAAGCCACTAAGGATAATCTGACCAAATTGGACGAACAGACTCTCCTTGATGTCTTTGCAGGAGTTCCGCAATTTGAGATAAGTAAAGATGCACTGAACGAAGGAGTCAAGGCAGTAGACCTGATGGCAGAAATGACACAGTGTTTCCCAAGCAAAGGCGAAATGCGTAAAATGACACAGGGAGGAGGCGTTTCCCTTAATAAGGAGAAACTTACAGCCTTTGATCAGATGATTACAACTAACGATCTTCTGAACGGTAAATATCTGCTTGTACAGCGTGGCAAGAAGAATTACTTCCTGCTGATTGCAAAATAAATAAAGCGTCTCGGAATGTTTTGTGAATATTTGCAAAAAGACTTAAAAATCTTTGCATAAGACAAAAAAACATCCTATCTTTGCACCGCTTTCGAAAGAAAGCCCTATAAGGATTGGGCTATGGTGTAATGGTAGCACAAGACATTTTGGTCGTCTTAGTTCTGGTTCGAAACCGGATAGCCCAACCAAAAAGACCGGATCTCTCAATGAGAGATCCGGTCTTTTTTTAGAAGCATAAACCCAAGCATTGTATGAAACATTTATACGAAGAACGACTGGGAACAGCTCCCATGTGGTCATTGATCTTCAAAATGGCCCTGCCGGCCGTAGCAGCTCAATTTGTCAACCTGCTATACAGTATTGTCGACCGTATATATATTGGCCATATTCCCCATATTGGGACAAACGCACTGGCCGGCATAGGAGTTGCCAGCTCTGTCATCATTCTTATATCTTCATTTTCTGCTATCGTAGGAGGAGGTGGTGCCCCATTGGCTGCCATCGCACTGGGGCAAGGCGACCGTGAAAGAGCTGGCCGCTTTCTCGGTAATGGCTGCAGCCTGCTTATTTTATTCACACTGATTACATCCAGTTTATCCTATCTCTTCATGCAGCCTATCCTGTCTTTTGCCGGAGCCTCACCACAAACAATAGGTTATGCCTCCGACTATTTGTCTGTTTATCTGCTAGGCACCCTTTTTGTGGAATTATCAGTCGGTCTGAATACATTCATCAATACTCAGGGACGTCCGTCCATAGCCATGTGGTCCGTCATTATCGGCGCCATACTCAATATTCTGCTGGATCCTCTTTTTATTTTCACTTTCAACATGGGAGTAAAAGGAGCTGCCTTGGCCACGATCATTTCCCAGGCGTGCAGTGCCATCTGGATCATTTCCTTTCTGACATCTTCACGTGCTTCCCTGCGGCTAGAAACAGCATACATGAAACCCGACAGACGCATTCTGGCAAGCATGCTTGCATTGGGTATCTCACCATTTATCATGGCAAGTACAGAAAGCATGATCGGATTCGTTCTCAACGGAAGTCTGAAAATATATGGCGATATCTACATCAGTGCACTGGCCATTATGCAAAGTGCCATGCTTTTCGTTAGCGTCCCCCTCACTGGATTTGCACAAGGCTTTGTACCTGTTGCAAGCTACAACTACGGACATGGCAACCGTGAACGTGTCCAATCATGTTTTAATATAGTCCTTAGGATTATGTTCACTTTCAATCTCGTTCTGATTGTATTCATGCTGTGTTTTCCCTCAATAGTAGCCTCTGCCTTTACCAACGACACCGAACTGATCAATACGGTGTCCCGAGTCATACCCTGGTTTCTCTCCGGTATGAGCATTTTCGGCCTGCAACGAGCCTGTCAGAACATGTTTGTAGCCCTCGGACAAGCTAAAATTTCTGTTTTTATTGCACTCCTGCGTAAAATCATACTTCTGATCCCTCTCGCCTTGATTCTCCCCCATTGGCTGGGCGTTAAGGGGGTATTCATCGCCGAATCCATATCTGATGCCACTGCGGCTATTTGCTGCAGCACGCTTTTCGCCATACAGTTTCCTAAGATTCTCGGAAAGATGAAAGGGGCAGATTCACCCTCTTAATATAACCCTATACCCCAAAACTGCAGATATAACCGGGATCTACCATCATGGAATGCACTTTTAAAGAGAATGTCATACCTTTTAAAAATATTTTTCCTTACTTTGCCATAAAAGCATTAAAAACAAAGTATTATGAAAAAATTTCGAACTTGCATTCTCTCTATGTTTTTCTGTATGGCTATGCCACACCTGCAAGCACAAACCAAAGTCATTGCACACCGCGGTTTCTGGAATACAGAAGGAAGTGCCCAAAACTCACTGACCAGTCTTAGAAAAGCTGCGGAAGCCCGTCTATACGGATCTGAGTTTGATGTACAGATGACAGCAGACAGTATCATTGTAGTCAATCATGATAATGCCATTGGAGGATATATTATAGAAAAAACGCCCTATTCGAAAATCAAATCACTAAAAATCAAAAACGGAGAGTATCTGCCAACCTTACAATCCTACCTGAAAGAAGCACAAGAACTGGACATACGTCTCATTCTGGAAATAAAACCTCATAGCACAAAAACACGCGACGATGTAGCCGTAAAGAAGATTGTGAATATGGTCAGGTCTATGGGACTGGAAAAACAAACGGAATACATCTCATTCAGCATGAATATCTGCGAACGCCTGGTTGAAGAAACCCAAGGCCAATCAGAAATATTTTACCTGAATGGTGATATGTCTCCTCTTTCGGTCAAAGCTAAAGGATTGACTGGCATTGATTATCATTATAAGGTCTTCCAGATAAATCCGGAATGGATCAAAGAAGCGCATGATTGCGGACTCAAAGTTAACACTTGGACAGTTAACCAGGAGAATACGCTTAAAAAGATGGTCAGCATGAATGTAGATTTCATTACGACAGATAATCCATTGGAGGCCACAAAAATTATCACTGAAAACAAATAGTACATATTGTATGTCGTTCAAAAATTCAAAATCCGGATTCAGAAAACTGAACCCGGATTTTTTTATTCTACAATCAAAAGATAATTTTATCTATTGACCGAACACCCTTATTTCAACATAAACTTATAAGTCTTCACAGAACCGTCTCTCATTTCATCCTTACGGATATAGAAACCTCTCTGAGTAGGCTGGGCAATCTGTGCACCACCGATAGTATAATAAGTAGAACGAACCACTTCTGATACACCATTCTCTACATTCTGTACACCATCCGGACGGTTCTCTTCTCCGCTACCATAATAATAGAGCTTGAAGTTATCAAAGATAGTCCAGTCACCATCTACATGCTCATCCTTACGGATACCGATATTGGCATAAGTCTGTCCTTCCTTTACCTCAAAATAAAGCTCGTTCAAATACAATCCCTTATTGAATGCAGGACCTGCATCTTCCATCGCATTTGGAATGAACCAGTATTCGATAGGATTCTCTTCCGTAGTCAAAGAATCAGCTACATTGGTGTTCTGTGATGCAGTTGCCGTAGGCTGACCTTCTTCAATGATAGACATGATCGGTGTATAAACCCATGAGTCTTCCGGACCGGCATACAACATCGCATTCAACTGTTCCTTATCGTCGCGATATTTTGCAGCTGCATCCATTGGCCATCCTTCACGATAGAAGGCATTACAAGTCAATTTATAGAATCCCGGAGTCAAACCATATAAAGTCTGATGAATATCAAAGCTGTTGTTATTATAGAATTCACCTGCTGAGATACGGAAGTTCACATCACCGCCGTCACGCTCCTGAATCCATCCGTCACCACTGTCTGTTGTTACACCTGACTCTTCATCATAAATAGAGAAGCCCGGATTAATGATCAGATCACTCAACTCAACCGGATTATCTTTTGAAGCACCGGCAATCTGTCCGCCCTGTATAGTCTGAGTCAACAAAGTGTTGATCTGTACAATATACTCATTAGCTTGTTCAACAGACTCAATCTCGTTATTTTCCAAAGTCACTGACACTTCATCAACAACTTCATAAACAGCACTCAGGTCATAACCCGCATTCTGCAGATTCTCACCACGTTCTCCGTAAACGTCATTAACGAGATCAGACAAAGACAATACAACCTCAATTGACTTGTTTGCATAAGAAATGGATTCCGTCAACTCGTTGATAACACTCTTGGCTTCTTCTATGGTAGATGATTCTGTAACCAGGCTGGCATTAGTCATTGCAGTTTCAAGCTTCGTAATAGCATCAACAGTTGCAAACGCTTCAAAACCGGTAATCTTGGTATATAATGCAGAAGCCTCATCATACAAGGTTGAAATGGTTGGCAAATAATATTCTACACTATTGCCCATATAAACGATACGGAATTCATCAAAAGCCGACCAGTTGTTACTCAAAGACTCACTGCTCTGCATTCTCACACCGAAACGCAACTTGCCATCCAGAACCACACTGGTAACTTCATTGGCATATTTACCCTGACCAAATGCCACTTCCGCACTCGCCAAATCATTAGGAATATATTTTCCACCCAAAGCTGCAAAAGAATAGTCATTGGTAGAACCATCTTCCTTCGTAATATATGGTGTATCAGAAAGCTCATCACAAATATGATGCAAAGCTACTGTATTTTCATTTCCATACAGATAAGCATATACATTATTGGTTATACCGTCATCCCAACCTGCATCAATTACATCATTACCACTTGGACGATAGTATCCTTTGGCCGTAATCTTGTATGCTCCTTCTGGAAGTCCGTCAAGTTCCTGATAAACATCATACTGTTTGTTGAAGACTTCTGCCACGTGATTATTGGCTGTAGGACCTCCGTTCCATCCTGACGCTCCATTAGTAAAGTCAGGTGACTGAAGCAAACCATACAGATCATTTGTCAAGTCGGCATTGACCATATCCAGAATATCCTCACGGAATACACTGTCTATATTTGCAGACAATTTGTCAAAATCATTAGGATCAAATTCTCCACTGTTATATGCAGCCTCTACCGCATCCGTATAATCATAGGTCTTAATAAAGGCTTCCGGATTATTAGACAACTCTGCGTATGGCTCGTAATTATTGATATGCTCATCCAGTTTACCATCAACCACACCCTTAATCTGAGCATATACTGCCACATCATTTTTCAGATTATCTATACTCTTTATCAAAGATAAACGAACGGCGATCACGCTGTCTTCTGTAATCTGATCATTATCCATTGCTTCCTGAGCCAAAGCTAAATTAGCCTCAAACTTACTATATCCGGCATTACTGTACTTGGCTTGATTTTCTTCCAATTCGCCCTGATATGCCAAAGCTTCATCTATGGTCTTCTGCAACTCAGACTTGGCGAAATTATCACTCTTGCCTAAATAATACAATTTGAAATTGTCTACACCGACCCAGTTCATGTTGGTAGAAATAGTACGGAAACCGATCGTAGCTTCATCGCTAAATACGACAAAATCTACTGTTTCCGTATGGGCTACCGGACGATTATCTGAAGTAAATTCATAAGTACGTGTTTCCACACGTGTCTCTCCAGAACCACCGTCTGCAAATAAATAAGCACCCTTCAATTCTTCCGGAGCCATCGTATTATCAGACTGCTGGAATCCGATCACGTCAGCCTGCAACCTATATTTACCTTGTGGCAATCCCTTAATGGTCTGCTGAATATAAAGATCAGACAATGAATTGCCACCAGCAACCCATTTTTCAGCAAAACGGAACATCAAATCACCGTTTTCATTATAATATTTATCTGTTTCTGCAGTACGGCTCATATCCATATTGTTGTCCCAGCCGTCCTTGACACCATCAGGAAAATCAGCATTCTTTATCTTTCCTGTCATATCAATCGGGTTGTCTTCTGTTGCTCCTCCGGCCAACCAAGTATCTACTTCACTGATCAAAGCTTCAGCAGCTTCAGTGATTTCTGTTACTGAAGCAGAAGAACCGTTATAAATTTCCTCGTACTTCGCATAATCAGTATATTCTTTTTCTACTGCATATTCCAAAGCGTCTTTCAGAACGAGCTTGGCTTCATAAAGAGCATATTCATCTTCTGTCACAAAAGCCCAGTCCAATTCAGCCTTTTCATAACCGGCACTGTTTTTGTCAATGGTAGGCATTACAACCGTATTATTCATTGTGCCATCCTCATTCAACAAGCCGTCCCAGCCCATATAAGCATTGGCGTACAAACCATCCTGTGCCTCAAGACCAAAATTAGGATCCTCATCAGGCATCTTGATACGGTATGTATCTGAATCGGCATTCTTGGTTATCTTCCACACATAATGACCATCAGTCTGCAAGTTAAAATCCACATAGGCATTAGCTCCGTCTCCGGTTAACCAGATATATTTGGGCTTTCCACCGTTGTTAGCAGGTGCATCCGGCATTTCCAAAGTCCAACCTGAAACAGAAAATCTAGAATCTTCTGCTGGCTTGACTCTTATCTTCAAACCTTTTTTAGCCAACGAAAGTTGGGTATTATAGGAATTACCATTGACCATAAACATCTTAGTAGCCGGATGATAGACGAAATATGTACCACCTGCTTCAAGATCAATCGTAACTGTTTGAACTGTAGGATCTTCCCACTCTGTTGCAGCCCAAAGAGGCATAGAAGACATTGTTGCTCCGCACAATGCCACTAACGTAAGTAAATGACTTTTCATAACAACAAATTAAGTTAATAATTAATGATTTAGTTACAAATATACACTTTTAAGATTTTTCAAAAAGAATTTTAAGTACTAAAAATGCACCTTTTATGCTATCAAACATAAAAACATAGTCTCAAGGTCAAAATACTTTCCCACATTTTTCTTTCCAAATACATTGGAGGCTCCATTCTTTGATCAATATCCTGTCTTTATCTGCGATCCTATTTCATTAAACCTTTGGAAAAATATGATATTAAAGTAGATTTTTCTATTTTTGCACTACTTGATTATCCATTTAAAGAACCATCTATCAGAATAATTACATTATAAACAAAAACATTCATAAATGAAAAAACTTTTTATTGTTTGGACTTCTCTTTTCGCATTTAGTCTTTCAATTTCTGCCCAATCACAAACCATAGATGAAATATTGAAAGAAATAGAAAAAAACAACAAGACCATTCAGGCAGCCAAAATGGCTGATAAAGCAGCTATCGCAGAAATCGATGCCAGCAACACACTGGAAGATCCTTCCATTGAATATAGTTCACTCTACAACAGAGCAACAACAGGTCAAGCCGAATCTGAATTAATCATAACCCAAGGATTTGACTTTCCCACAACCTATACCGGAAGAAACCGCTTCGGAAGGATCAAAAAAGAAGCCATAGACTGGCGCCAACAGGAACTAAGGCAAAATATTCTTCTGGAAGCCCAATTACTATGTCTGGACATCATCAGACTTAACAAAACAAACATGTTGCTCAACGAAAGAAAAAAGAACGCGGACAAACTTTTGGAACTGTATAAGGAAAAAGTAGAAAAAGGCGATGCTTCTAAAATTGATTTCAATAAAACTAAAATTGAAAGCATGAACATTCAGACCGCCTTACTAACCAACGACGCAGCCCACCGCAAAGCCCTGCAAGATCTTCTTGCCCTTAATGGCAACAAGCCGCTTGCTTTCGAAGCGACAAGCTATCCACCCCTACCCGAGAAAGAAGAAATCTGGATGATCATAAACGAAGCTATAAGCAATAATCCCAGTCTGAAAGCGATTGAGACGGACTCACGAGCAGCTCAGAAAAATATAACGGTAAGCAAACTGAACTGGCTTCCCAAAATAGAAATAGGCTACAGACGAAATACGGCAGACGGCCTTAAAGAACACGGTTTTATAGTAGGAGGATCCATTCCTGTATTTTCAAATAAGCGTAACGTAGAAATAGCCAAAGCTCAAGCCATCAATGCCACTCTCAGTTACGAAGACGCGACTCTACGAGCAAAAGCACAGCTTGAAAGCCAAATCAATGAATTCCACAAGCTGGACAAAGCCATGAGCATGTATGATATAGATATCATGTATGAAACACTGGATATGATGAAAGAAAATGTAGAAAGAGGAGAAAGCTCACTTATCGATTATTTTTCCGAATCGGAAATGATTTATCAGAATCTTCAGGCATATTATGATCTGGAGTGCCAATATCAAAAAGTCTTAGCCCAACTTCTATGTACGGCACTTTAAAAAAAACTGATAAAATCCAGTCTATTTGAAAAATCTGTCTGATTTTGTGCACGTATATCAATTTCTTTTTTTAACTTTGCTTGAAAGGCAACATCTTATCTAAATTATAATAATATGGAAAAAAATTTTTTGCAGAATTTCTCATTGGAAGGTAAAATAGCCCTGGTAACAGGCGCTTCTTACGGAATCGGTTTCGGTATAGCAACAGCCTTTGCCCGTTGCGGTGCTACAATTGTTTTTAATGATATCAAACAAGAACTCGTAGACAAAGGTTTGGCTGCTTATAAAGAACTTGGCATCGAAGCTCACGGTTACGTATGCGACGTTACTGACGAAAACGCAGTCAATGCTCTTGTAGCTCAGATTGAGAAAGAAGTAGGCGTAATTGATATCCTGGTTAACAATGCCGGTATCATCAAACGTATTCCTATGTGTGAAATGTCTGCTGCTGAATTCCGTCAGGTTATCGACGTGGATCTGAATGCACCGTTCATTGTATCCAAGGCTGTCATTCCTGGTATGATCAAAAAAGGACATGGTAAGATCATCAACATCTGCTCTATGATGTCCGAACTCGGACGTGAAACTGTTTCTGCCTACGCTGCAGCCAAAGGTGGCCTCAAGATGCTGACCCGCAACATCTGCTCAGAATACGGTGAATACAACATTCAGTGTAACGGTATCGGCCCGGGTTATATCGCTACTCCGCAGACAGCTCCTTTGCGTGAGCGTCAGCCGGACGGCAGCCGTCATCCGTTCGACAGCTTCATTGTAGCCAAGACTCCTGCTGCACGTTGGGGAACTCCGGAAGATTTGCAGGGACCTGCCGTATTCCTGGCTTCTGACGCTTCCAACTTCGTCAACGGTCTTGTTCTTTACGTTGACGGCGGTATTTTGGCGTACATCGGCAAACAGCCCAAATAACAGTTATAACTGCATAACATACAGTTTTTAAGAAAGTCCGGCAACAGCACATCTGTTACCGGACTTCTTTATTTTTTATTTCTCATCATTGCTTCCAGATTACGTTTCAACCCTTCATATTTGGCTCGTTTGACAGCTGAACCTTTAAAGAGACGCCGATAATCATCTACGGACAAATTCATCCACTTTTCTTCTGTCATTTCCATCAGTTCTGGTTTGAGACAAAAAGCGTCCTCCTGACTGGGTTCAGAAAAAGCCAGATGAGGACAAGCTTTCAGACATCGGTCACAACCATAAAAATAAGGATACATTTTAGAAGCGGCATCAACCGGAATGTCTCCTCTGTTTTCTATTGTAAGATAACTCAAACAACGTCGGGCATCCAATCCCTCAGTCGGTATTAAAGCACCTACCGGACAGGCCTCGACACATCGTCTGCAAGTACCACAGTCTCTTTGGATCGGCTTGTCATAATGGTCTGCCACGCAATCCAACAACAGTTCTCCCAAAAAAAAGGTACTGCCAGCATGAGGCACAATCAGCTGGGTATGTTTGCCTATCCAGCCTATCCCACACTGACAAGCCCAATATTTCTCCAGAACGGGTGCCGTGTCACAAAATGCCCTTCCGTTGACAGAAAAACCAGCCCTGCACTGAATCCGGTTTAAAAGCTGGTACAGTTTTTCTTTCATCACATCATGATAATCCTTTCCGTAAGCATACCAGGATAGTTGCAAACCGGAAGACGGAATCTGTCTGGAAGGAAAATAATTCAATGCGACAGAAACAACCGTTGTCGCACGCTCCATCAGGAGCGTCGGATCCAGTCTTTTATCAGTATGATATTCCATATACGCCATATCGGCCTGACAGCCTTTTAACAGCCATTTCCTGAAGAAATCAGCATGGTCAGTACTGACCGGACCGGCTTTGGCCATACCACAAGCAGAAAAGCCGAGGTCATTAGCCTCGGCTTTTATCATATCAGCAGAAATTACATCTGTATTGTCCATTCTTATTCGAGCACTTTGAATTGATACCCCTGAGCTATCAACCATTCCAAAGATTCCGGTAATGCGGTATGCAGCTTATTGATGCTCTTCAATGAATCGTGAAACGTAATGATGGAGCCGTTACGGGTATAGCGTTTGACATTGTTCACCACGTCCTCAGCAGTCATACACTTGCTATAGTCCCGTGTCACCACATCCCACATCACGATTCTGTAATGCTTGCGCAGCAGTTTAAACTGTAATAATCTCATCCAACCATGAGGCGGTCTGAACAGATTGGTATGAAGCAAGGCATTTGCCTTGTCAGCATTCTCCAGATACTCCTTGTTTGAATGCCTGAATCCGCTGATATGATTGTATGTATGATTGCCTATGCGATGACCCCGTTTGACCACCATATCATACATATCCGGGTATTTCCGGACATTATCACCAACCATGAAGAAAGTCGCCTTTATACCGTAACGATCCAACGTATCCAGAATGAAAGGCGTGGCCTCAGGTATCGGACCATCGTCGAATGTCAGATAAACGACCTTCTTCTTTCTGCTCATGCGCCATAGGGCCTTAGGATATATCCACCTCAAAAAGACAGATGGTTGCTCTATAAACATAACTTCTATGTTACAAGTGAACGCCTCTTTCCATACACTGCTGCATGTAAGTCTGCAAAGCAGCACGATATTCCGTAGCTTTTTGAGATTTACAATTCTCCAGAATACCTGATACCTCATCCAGAACATAAAGGTTCATCATACAGTCTCTTGAAGACTGGATCAACCGGGATGTATTCAGACTCAAATACCAGTTCATATATTCCTTCGCCGTATTTCCTACAGCTACTGCTATCTTTTCAGCTTCAGCCGGTTTTCCTAAGATATTCCATGCTTTGGCCATTTCGATAGAACCTCCTTGCATGCTATGTGGCAAAGTCTTGGCCGGAATTGCCTTTTCGGCATATTCCATCACTTTAAGCGCTTTGTCTTTCTTACCTTCCTTAATAAGCTCCATAGCCAGCAGACTGAACAGACGACGATGTGTCAGACACATTCTCCATACCGTCTCATCAAGATAGATGTCCGGATTGTCCAAACCGCCGAACTTGAACTTATTCATCAGGTTGTTATACATACGTTCCGTATCTACCGTCTTTCCGCTTTGCTTGGTGTCGAATGGTGTAATACGGTAAACCAGACCTTCCTGTACGAAGTTATCTCCCAAATGACCATAATTTTCCGAACCTACAGTCATGGCGATATAAAGCGGACGAGTCCAGTTAGCCTGCGAAATCATCTCAAGCATCATCAGTTCACTCTTGTAAATGGCACGTTTACCCTTGAGAGAAATGTGCATGACATCCGGAATGGAATCCGCGGCAATCATCATGCCGGAACGCTTGACTGCTTCTTTGTCAATCGTCACGACAATACTGTCTGTCGGGATTATCTGCAGATCAGGATTATCATTCAATACCCAATATTTCATGATATTCTTCAGTTCATACGGGTTTTCTCCGATCGTCTGTTTCAAACCTTCAGGATCATCCTTATAATAAGCCATCACCTGCTGCAAAGCCTCAGGATGTACCTGGATACCTTCACGCGTACCTGCTACGTATTGCAAACGGGTCCAGCTGATCGGCAATGACGGAGAATCATAAGCCGGACGTTTCATCTGGTCAATATACCAGTCTGTCTGCAGATAGCTCAGGTTACAAACACGTGCATCCGTACGGAAGCCTTCTGTCTCCTGGTTATACCACAACGGGAAAGTATCATTATCACCATTGGTGAAAATCACCGGATTACCTTTTTCATCAAGTGAACTCAGATAATTCTGGCCGAAATCACGACAAGTGTATCTTCCGCTACGGTCGTGATCATCCCAAGTCTGTCCGGCCATCTGTATCGGTACGAGAATACCGATCAACGAAGCAATGACAGCAGCCGGTGTCTCACCCAGCTTCAGACGTTTCAAGCCGTCTACGATTGCTGCAACTCCCAGACCGACCCAAATAGCAAAAGCATAGAATGAACCGGCATAAGCATAATCTCGTTCACGAGGTTGAAGCGGTGTCTGATTCAGATAAATCACAATGGCAATACCTGTCATAAAGAACAGGAAAAATACCACCCAGAACTGTTTGACTCCCTCCTGATTCTTGTAAGCCTGCCAGAACAATCCTAGCAAACCGAGCAACAACGGCAAACAATAGAAGACATTATGTCCCTTGTTGTTCTTCAACTCACTGGGCAACTTGTCCTGATCTCCCAAACGGGCATTATCGAGGAACGGAATACCGGAAATCCAGTTTCCATGTTCCAGTTCACCGTTACCCTGAATGTCATTCTGTCTACCGGCAAAATTCCACATGAAATAACGCCAGTACATGAAGTTCAACTGATAACTGAAGAAGAAACGCAGATTTTCAAACTGTGAAGGCACTTTCACCATCACGGTCTGTCCACACTGGTCACAAGGCACTTCCTTGCCGTCTACTCCTCCCATCCATTCTTCATAAGCCTGGGCATGACGGTCAGAATACATTCTCGGGAACAGCATATTCTGCGCATAGACATATTCCATATCATGTCTGACAATCTCATAAGCATCCTTTTCATCAGCCGAATGTTTCTCCACACGCTGATATACCGGAGCTCCCTGCTTGGTTTTGGGAACACAATAACCCTCATCCGTAGCTTCCAGTTCCATACGTGAAGTATAGGCAGGTCCATAGAACAAAGGACGCGTTCCATACTGTTCGCGGTTAAGATACTGTCCAAGCGTAAACACATCTTCCGGAGAATTCTGGTCCATCGGCGGATTGGCAGTAGAACGGATCACGATTACAGCATAAGTGGAATATCCGATCATGATCATCAGCATACACAACAGAGACGTGTTCATCACACGCGGGCTGACCAGCGGTTTGCCCTCTATCGTTCTGTTGATCACAAAAGCCACACAAGCCAACACTATAATACCAATAATCAGACTGCTCCAGCCATGACCGTAGAAAGGAATACCCAACATGCCTATGGCCAGCAGATAAGAGATATTCATCCGCTTACGGCTACGCTGGGCCTGAGTTTCCCATATAGCCCACAATACAATGGCAATCAGACAGAATATATAAATAATCAGTCCGGTATTGAACGGCATCTTCAAAGTGTTCGTAAAGAACAGTTCAAACCATCCGCCCACTTTCACAATACCCGGTACGATACCATAAAGCACGGCAGCCACCAATATGAACGAAGCCACAAGTGCCCACAGTGATCCTTTAAGATTGGCATTGGGGTTCTTGCGGTAATAGAATACAAGTACGATTGCCGGCAAACACAACAGGTTCAACAAGTGAACGCCGATAGAAAGACCGGTCAGATAAGCGATCAGAACCAGCCAGCGGTCGCTATGCGGTTCGTCTGCATGATCTTCCCACTTCAATATCAACCAGAATACAATGGCGGTAAACAATGAAGAATAAGCATAAACCTCACCTTCTACGGCACTAAACCAGAATGTATCACTAAAGGTATAGACCAAAGCACCGGCCAGACCGCATCCTTCAATAGTCAGAAGTTTGCCAAAGGTCATCTCATCTGTATCCTTACATAACAGTTTCCTGGCCAGATGCGTAATACTCCAGAAAAGGAACATGATACACATCGCACTGAAAAGCGCAGACATGGTATTCACCATTTTGGCCACCTGAGAAGGATCACTGACAAGCTGTGAAAACAAATTGGCTGTCAACATAAAGAAAGGAGCGCCGGGCGGATGTCCTACTTCCAGCTTATAGCCGGTCGTAATAAATTCCGGACAGTCCCAAAAGCTGGCTGTCGGTTCTATCGTGGAACAATACACGAAAGCAGCGACAGCAAATGTAACCCAACCGATAAGGTTGTCTACAAGTTTGAACTGTTTCATTGTTTTGATCTTTAAAATATATAATTTATAAATTTACATTGAAAGCACAAAATTAGTAACTTTTTTCGTTTTCAACCGCTCTTTTTCTAACTTTAAAACATTATACCACAGATTTAACGATGTTTGTGGCATTTAAGAACGCGATGCGGCATATTACCATGACCGACCAGATCAATAGGACAATTCAATTTTTCTTCCAGCCAACCATCCGGCAATTCGGTATCCGGATGATAATCCAATGTTTCATTGACACAGGCTATCGAACGGACATTCTGAAGCACCGCACCTATATCATGACTGACCAGCACCACGGCACACTCCTTGTTTATTTCCTCCAGGATATAATAAAGCTGGCTTTCAAACTGTTTGTCCATATAAGTATTGGGTTCATCCAGAATAACCATTTCCGGTCTGGAAATAATGGCGCGTCCCAACAATACACGCTGTATCTGTCCGCCGCTCAAAGCACCAATAGGACGGTCGGCCATATTTTCTACACCCATTCTTTTCAACATGGAACGGACGGCTTCATGATCGGCTTTCGAATAGCTTTTCCACCATTTCTTCTTCAGGCCGGACAATATCACGTCATAAACCGTTATCGGAAATTTCTTATCAATCTGATTATACTGAGGCAGATAACCTATAGAAATACCCTGCACCGGCTTGCCTTCTGAATAAAAAGTCAATGTCCCTTCCGTCACCGGCAGCAGTCCCAGAATCGTCTTGACCAAAGTTGTTTTTCCACCTCCGTTTGGCCCGATAATACCCAGAAAGTCTTTCTCCCTGACAGTCAGGCTGACATCGCGCAAAACTTGTTTTCGCCCATAAGATACGGCTACATTTTTCAGTTCCACTAATACCGGTTCATTCATTGCTTGCTTAATATTTTTGCGATTTGCCGAAGTTCCTTATCATAGTCATATGCCAACGGGTTGATCGAAACAAGTTGCGTACGAGTCTCTCTGGCGATCAGCTCCGCATTCTTACGGTCAAATTCTTCCTGAATAAAGATAACACCAACGTTCTCTTTCCGGCATTGTTCTATCAGTTCTGCCAGACGCTGGGGGGAAGGCTCCTTGCCTTCATTCTCTATGGCTATTTGCATCAGCCCATAATCTTCTGCAAAATAAGTCAGTGTAGGATGATATATCAGAAACGCACGCTGCCGTACAGACTGTAATTCCCGTTGTACCTCCTGATCGGCTGCTTCTAACGAAGAAACGGTTTTCTTCAGATTGGCCTTAAAATACTCCTGATGTTCAGGATCCGCATCACACAATGCCTCACAAATAACCCCGGCCATCTTGATCAAACGGCGGTATGACGTCCATACATGAGGATCTGCATTGGCAGCCTGCCGGCCTGAAGTGTTGACAAACGACACGTCCGGTGCATTCTCCTTAAACTTATCCAACCATGTTTTCTCAAAGCCCAAATCTCCTACCGCCAAATAGACCTTGCTTTCCTGCAAGTGCATCATCTGTCGTGGAGAAGGTTCATAAGTTTCCGGACTACCTCCCTTAGGTACCATGGTCTCTACCTGAAAGTAATCTCCGGCAATCTGCTCTGTCAAACATCTCAACGGTTCTATCGAAACCATCACTTTTGGTCGTTCTCTTTCCGCATTCCGACGGTTTCCACACGCGGCCAGATTTATCAAAAGAAAACCGAACGCCGCTATCAATAAGGCAATTTTTCTCATGCTTTGAATATTAAATAAATGAAATGGCATAAACCAGAATGGCATACCTTAACAGTTTGCCGATAAATATGGCCAGCAGGCTGATAAAAGGATTGGCCCTCATAAATCCCATTGTGACAGCGATCACACTACCCAGAATCGGCAGAAAGCAAAGCACACCCATCCAGGCGCCGCGTTTCTCCATCCAGGCCTGAGTCTTTTCCACCTTCTCTCTTTTCACATGCAGATATTTCTCAACCCATTCCATCTTTCCCAGACTGCCAATCCAGTAATTAAACATACTGCCAGCCACATTGCCCAAAGTACCCCAGATAAGCAAGGACATCGGATTCAGGCCGGCCAGTTGCAAGCCAGCCATCACAGCCTCCGAACTGAACGGAAACACACTTCCTGCAATAAACGCAGCGATAAACATGCCCCAGTATCCATACTGTATCAAAAGCTCTATAACGGTATCCATAAATTCAAAACTGCTATAATAAAAAACGACATCAACATGCAAAGAAACAAAATAAGACTGAAACGTCCTTTGGCAAAAACAAAATAATGGGCAAGAATCGGAGCCGTATTCATCAGAAACAAAACATACAGCATTCTGAAATGAACAGGCTGAAGCAATATGAAGATCAAAAGAAGCAGTTCCTGAGCTATGATCAGGTAATAAAACATACGTGTCTTGATCTTGTCATTAAAACAGGTTTTTAAATAATGCCCGCTACCTATCAGAACCAAAAAGACCAACACCGCCAGTGAAATCATATCAGTCACACTGAGACTGGCATAAAGCATACGGTCAAAAGGCTGGAATACGATCAACCGGCTAAAATGCTCCAACAGCCAGCCTGTTTTTCCTGCTGCAAGACAGTAAGCTCCGGCAAACCAGTATGGCAAGACAGTCCCAACCAAAGCGGCACAAAAGCCCCGCAAAGAAAGCGACCGGAGAAAGACAACAGAATACCACAAATAGAACGGTACAAAATAAAGCAACTGAGGAAAAAACAGACTGCCCAGACCGATACACAGAAAAGCATGAAAGACTGCCCCTACATCAGATGGATTCTGATAGCTCTGGAAAAGCTGATAATAGGAAATCAGCATAAACGTACAGACAAACCAGGCATCCTGCAACTGATGAAGGTAAACCGTAATACCGACAAGAAGTACAAAAAGCGACGGAGTCATAAGACTTCTTACTCGCATCAGAGCATGGGTATTGTTGGTTTCAATCCAAAGATAAGAATTTATTCCGCAAAAAAGCCATCCCAACAGCCTGCTCCAGTCATAAACATTCTCTGCCACCCAGAGCAGGGTTGCAATTAAAGCGGCGACGGGCAGTATAAAACCGCTCGTCGCCACTATAGTATGAATTTTATTTTTCTGATTCATCATTATAAATCCTGGCCTATGTCAGACCGGAAATATTTCTTGTCGAATTTGATTTTCTGAGCCTGCGTGAAAGACTGCCGGAGAGCTTCCTCCTTATTCTCACCATAAGAACTTACCGCAATCACACGCCCGCCGGCCGTTACCAGTTGTCCTTCTTTCATGGCTGTACCGGCATGGAACACTATACTGTCTTCCACTTCATCGGTACCCGTAATGGGGAATCCTTTTTCATAAGCCTCCGGATAACCGCCAGAAACAAGCATCACGCATACGGCACTTCGCGGATCGGTCACCAGTTCTTTTTCGTCAAGATTACCTTGAGCCACACCTTCAAACAGGTCTACAATATCACTCTTGATACGCAACATTACAGATTCTGTTTCCGGATCACCCATTCTGACATTATATTCAATCACCATAGGTTCACCGTCTACATTGATCAGACCGAAGAAAATGAATCCTTTATAATCGATTCCCTCTTCTGCCAGTCCGTCTACGGTCGGTCTGATGATCCGGTCTTCCACCTTCTGCATCCATTCCTTGGTTGCAAACGGTACCGGTGACACACTACCCATACCACCTGTATTCAGGCCCGTATCATGCTCACCGATACGCTTATAATCCTTGGCCTCAGGCAGAATCTTGTAATTCTTACCGTCAGTCAATACAAATACAGAACATTCGATGCCGCTAAGAAACTCCTCGATAACGACAGAAGCTGATGCCTTTCCGAACATGCCTCCGAGCATTTCCTGAAGTTCCTTTCTGGCTTCCTCAAGTGTAGGAACGATCAGCACACCCTTTCCTGCACACAAGCCGTCTGCTTTCAACACATAAGGCGGACGAAGCGTTTCCAGAAACTGAAGTCCCTCCTCCAGAGTTTCTCCCGTAAAAGTGCGGTAGGCTGCCGTCGGGATCTGGTGACGTTTCATAAAGCCCTTGGCAAAGTCCTTGCTTCCTTCCAGTACGGCTCCCTTTGCAGAAGGACCAATCACCGGAATATTTGCCAACCGGCTGTCTGACTTGAAATAATCATAAACCCCCTTCACCAACGGATCTTCAGGGCCTACAACCACCATATCTACAGCATGCTCCAGCACGAACCGGCCTATACCGTCGAAATCGTCAGCCTTGATAGCTACATTCTCGCCCACTTCTGCCGTACCAGCGTTTCCCGGCGCTATATAAAGTTTTTCCACTTTCGGACTTTGCGCAATCTTCCATGCCAAAGCATGTTCACGCCCTCCGCTTCCCAACAGTAAAAGTTTCATAATCCTGTCTATTTTTGAATTCCTGAATGTTTATTTTAAATAATCCTCAAAATACTGGGTAATCCTTTCGTGCAGATGCACCTGGTCCATACCGAACATATTATGTTCATCACCCGGATAAGTGAAGAAATCCACCTGTTTGCCGGCATCTATGCAAGCCCGCATAAACGAAAGGGTATGCTGGGGTACACAAACCGGATCATTATAACCTATGATAATCTGAAGTTTGCCTTTCAGCTCAGGAGCCTTCAGGCGCAGGTTGCTGCCCTTGTAACCTTCCGGATTATCCTGTGGACGGTCCATATAGCGTTCGCCATACATCACTTCGTAATACTGCCAGTCAATAACCGGTCCGCCGGCTACACCAACCTTGAACACGTCGGGATAAGTCAGCATCAGATTGATGGTCATGAAACCACCGAAAGACCATCCGTGCACACCAATACGGTCTGCATCCACATAAGGCAATGATTTCAGGTATTTTACGCCCTCCATCTGGTCTTTCATTTCTTCCACGCCCAAATGACGGAAGGTCACATTCTCAAAATCTATACCCCTGAATTCAGAGCCTCTGTTGTCGAGTACGAAAATGAGATAACCTTTCTGAGCCATATAGATTTCCCATCCGCGAGTCAGATAGTTACGGCTCGCATCTACATTGTGTGCATGCGGTCCTCCATATACGTAAACCACAGTAGGATATTTCTTGGCCGGATCAAAATTCACAGGCTTCACCATACGATAATACAGATCGGTTTTTCCGTCTGCAGCCTTGATACTGCCGCCAGTGATTTCCGGTACGTTATAATCTTTCCATGGATCTTCCGCGGTCAGCAGATTAACAGACTTGCCATTGCCGGTCTCTGTCAGGTTGATGCTTCTGGATACCTTGGGTGAACTGTATGAATCGACGATATAAGTACCACTGGCACTCAGCTTGCCGTAATGCACGCCTTCGCCGCAATCCAGCAGTTTCCGTGAACCGTCGGCTATCTTCACGCTGTAAATATCAGACTGGATAGGATGTTTTTCGTTGCTGCAAATCAGAATGCTCTTATTCTTCTCATTGAATCCCAGAACCTTCTTGACCACCCATTCACCGGAAGTCAACTGGATCACTTTGACATTCTCCAGCCACTGGCCGTCATGTCCGGCCTTGTTTTTCCACTCTCCCTTTGTCTTCTTTGACAAATCAAACAGATACAAGTGATTATATCCGTCACGCTGGCTCTGATAGATGAACTGACTACTGTTCCAGGGCAGGAAAAGCAAACCGTTCATAGGTTCTACATATTTAGGATGACGTTCCGTATACAGACAAGCCTCTTTCTTTCCGGTCTGTGCATCATAACACATCAGGCTGGCTTCATTCTGTTCGCGGTTCACTTCTATCATATAGATCTTTCTGCTGTCAGGACTCCAGGTCACATTAGTAAAATAACGGTCCGTCGGATCACCGGCCTGCAACCAGACTGTCTTTTGGGTAGAAGGATTGAACACACCCACTGTTACCTTGTGCATTTTCTCACCGGCCATCGGATATTTACAAGAATAGGTCGTAGCTATCCGGGTAGTGATATCAACCTGCGGATAATCCGGCACCATGCTCTGATCCATACGGTAAAAAGCTAAAAGCTGTCCGTCTGGACTCCAGAATGTACCTTTATAAATACCGAACTCATCACGGTGTACGCTCTGACCGTAAACCAGATCATTGCTTCCGTCGGTAGAAACAGCCATACGGTGGCCTTCAGCATCCTGCACATAAAGATTGTGCTGATAGTTATAGGCCAAAGCGCGCGATGATGCACACCAGTCGCCATGTGTCAGACCTTCCTGACGATCCTGCGTCCAGACGGTCTTTCCCTTGCGGAAATCTGCCAGATACCATTTGGACGGTGTCTTCACCAACACATACGGTTGCTCGGCATAAGGGAATTCCAGATTATAGCAACTTCTGACTACCGGTTTCTCCTCACCTCCCAGCCATCCGTTAAGCTGGTCCAGAGAAAAGAGTACGGTCTTTTTCCCATTCTTAGCCGAAATTACCCGACATTCGTCCAAAGAAGTCTCTATACACTGATCCCCCCACCATGTAGTAAACATGTTCTCAGGCTGTAATCCATAAAATGTATTACCTCCCGGAAGCAGGTCATTCAATGTAAAGCTTTTCTTTTCCTGAGCCATGGCCATAATTGAAAAGAACGACAATATCAGACATAACTTAATCTTCGTCATCGTCATAACGGTCGTTTTTACGGTTTCTGCTATACGGTTTGCGTCCCTTGTCGAATGATTTGCCTTCGCGCTTGAACGTACGTTTTTCATGTGAACGGCCGTCTCTGCTGTCGCGTCCGTCAAAACGTGACGGACGTTTCTTGCCATATCTGCTGTCATCATCCTCTTCTACTTCATCAATGGCCTTTTTGAATTCACGATGCATCTTGAAACGCTTTTTCTCTGCCATCTGACGACGGTCTTCGGCAGTCTTGATTTCACGTCCCTCAGCACGGGCTTCCTTATATTTACCACTGAATATCTGATATTTGCGGAACTCGCATTCCAAAGAGCCATTATAAAGAGGTATCTTCAGCGAAGGCTTCAGGCCGATCTGCTCGAAACATTCTTCACGATAACTCAATATCCAGGCTTCATTATCCTGGAACTGATGTTTCAGACGCTCACCTATCATCTTATACAACCCCAACAGGTCAGGTGTTGAGATACGCTCGCCGTAAGGAGGATTAGTAATGATGATACTCTTTTCAGCCGGCTGCGTAAACTTATGGAAATCCTGAAGGTTGATTTCAATATCCTTTGTCAGACCGGCAGCCTTGACATTCTTGGTGGCTATTTCTATGGCGTTACGGTTATTGTCGTAAGCATATATCTTATGTTCAAACTCCTTCTCGGCAGAATCGTCATTATAAATGGCATCAAAAAGCTCCTGATCAAAATCAGCCCATTTTTCGAATGCATACTGCTTGCGGAACACACCGGGGGCAATATTACGCGCGATCAGGGCAGCTTCGATAGGAATGGTGCCTGATCCACACATCGGATCAATCAGATCACATTCGCCATGCCAACCGGTCATCAGAATCATACCGGCAGCCAGCACTTCATTAAGCGGTGCTTCCACTGCTTCCTGACGGTATCCTCTGCGGTGCAATGATTCACCGGAACTGTCCAGTGAAAGCGTACAGTCATTTTCCGCAATATGGATATTCAACTGCAAGTCAGGATTTGTCACACGGATATTCGGACGCGAACCTGTCTTTTCTCTGAAAAAGTCGACAATGGCGTCTTTAACCTTGTAGGCTACAAACTTGCTGTGACGGAATTCCTTGGAGAAAACCACAGAATCCACAGCAAAGCTGGTTTCATTGTTCAAATACTTCAACCAGTCTATTGCTTTTACGGCCTCATATACTTCATCGGCCGACATAGCCTTGAAATGTTTGATGGGTTTAAGGATACGGATTGCTGTACGCAACGCGAAGTTTGCACGATACATCAATGCCTTGTCACCCGTAAAGGAGACCATACGGCGTCCTATCTGTATATTGTTGGCGCCCAGGTCTGTCAGCTCTTTAGCCAATACGTTTTCCAGACCCTGAAACGTTTTGGCGATGAGTTCAAATTCAGTTTCCATTTTAATTCGTTCTATGGATAGCTTTTATAAAAAATATTTAGTTATTGTTTTTATTTGTATTTCTTCTGCACGAGACGTGCGCCGGCCGGCACGTCTTCCGTCACCCAGATATTACCGCCTATCGTGGCTCCCTTGCCGATGGTGATACGCCCCAGTATGGTGGAATTGGCATATACGATCACATCGTCTTCCAGTATGGGATGGCGCGGAATACCTTTGATAGGATTACCGTTTTCATCCAGCGGAAAACTTTTCGCACCCAAAGTGACCCCCTGGTACAGTTTCACATTATTGCCGATGATACAGGTTGCTCCAATCACCACGCCTGTACCATGGTCAATCGTGAAATGATGACCGATACGGGCACCGGGATGAATGTCGATACCGGTTTCGGAATGGGCCATTTCCGTAATGATACGGGGAATGAGAGGCACACCGAGTACCAGCAATTCATGTGCAATACGGTAATTGCTCAAAGCCTTGATAATAGGATAACAGCTGATGATCTCGCCATAACTTTCCGCAGCAGGATCACCGTTGTAAGCCGCCTCCACGTCCGTACCCAATATCTCACGGAGATAAGGCAAACGCGAAATGAACTGTCCGGCCAAAGCAATGGATTTTTCTCTATAAAGATCACAACTTGGAAATTCTGAAGCATTTTCTTCATCCAATTCCCTTGAAAAACACAAACCGGCCTGTATCTGCTCTGTCAACAAGTTATACAAACGTTCCACATTGACGCCGATATGATAGGCTATCGTGTGATGGTTGACGCTGGATTTTCCATAAAAACCGGGAAAAAGAATGGCACGGCATAATTCGATGATCTCATGCAAGACTTTTCCTGAAGGAATGGGGTCTCCATCCTGATGTTCATGAAACAAACCTTTTAACGAACTGCTTTCTGACAGATCTGTCACCGTTTGTGCTAAAAGATGAGTGAAATTCAAAGGACTCATTTATCGTTGTAAATATGTAACATACTTCTTGCAAAGATAAGAAAAGATAAATTAAAATGGCATTTCCTTTTAAAAAAAATGCCATTTCAATTAAAATATTTAAAAAGGAATATCCTGCTCCTATTGATTTAATCCTCGGTTTCCACCTTTACCAACTTGTACAGTTTGTCACTGGGCCGTATTTTGTCCGGAACTTTAAACGAAACACGCATGCCTTTGCTGACCGTCTGTACGGGCTTCAGATCATAACGCACTTCTTCCAGATCCAGAAACATGGCTCCCGTGGTTGGTCCGGTAATCAGCAATTTGTCACCCACACTCAAATCAGAAGCCTCAATCTGGAATTCACCTACGCTCAGATTCGAAAAATATTTAATGACCTTGCCCACGTATACTTTCTTTTCCGTAGCGGCAGAGCCATAATTCTTGGTCCATTCACCCAACCATTGTCCCTGATAATAACCGTCCCAGAATCCACGGTTGAACACACGTTTAAGCCGCTCGTCCCAAGCGTCCTTTTTCTCTTCCGTAAAGTTTCCGTCCAGCACGCTCTGGATGGCTTCCTTATAACAGCGCACCACCGTATCCACATACTCGGGACCTCTGGCACGGCCTTCGATCTTGAACACGCGGACACCAGCCTTCATCATCTTGTCTATGAAGCGGATGGTTTTCAGATCCTTCGGGCTCATGATGTACTTGTTGTCTACTTCCAGTTCTATACCGGTTTCGCGGTCTTTCACCAAGTAGCCTCTTCTGCAGATCTGCATGCAGGCTCCCCGATTGGCCGAACGTCCCGTATTGTCCAGGCTCAAATAGCACTTGCCACTCACAGCCATGCATAGCGCACCGTGACAGAACATCTCGATACGCACCTGCTCTCCGCTCGGACCGCAAATATGCTGTTCCTCTATCTGTCTGTAAATATCGGCTACCTGCGACATGTTCAGTTCACGGGCCAGCACCACCACATCGGCAAACTGGGCATAAAATTTCAGCGCTTCAATATTGCTGATGTTCAGCTGTGTTGAAAGATGTACCTCCTGGCCTACCTGGCGGCAATACATCATCACGGCCACGTCTGAAGCGATCACAGCCGAGATACCGGCTTCCTTGGCCGCATCAATGATGGTATGCATCAAAGGGATGTCCTCACCATAGATGATCGTATTGACCGTCAGATAACTCTTGACTCCGTGTTCCGCACAAGTCTTTGCCATCTGCTTCAGGTCGTTGATGGTAAACGTACTGGCCGAATGCGCACGCATATTCAGATTTTCGATTCCGAAATAAATGGAATCTGCTCCGGCATGTAATGCGGCAGCCAAAGATTCAGGTGAACCCACTGGCGCCATTATCTCAAAATCAGTCCTTGTCATATTCTTCTGTTCATTTGACTGCAAAGATACAACATTTCAGCGGGATAATCGGTTTCCGAAAATAATTCATCACATTTTTAAATCAACTTCACCAATATTCTCAGCTGTTTGGAATGCCCAAAACACGATATTTTTCACCCTACATCATGACTGCCCGCGAATGACAACAACCGACCAAAGGAAACATCGGCATTCATTCCGTCCCGTAAGTGTGATCCCAATCTTCTTATTCAGAATGACCAATAGATTTATTCAGTAAGACCTAATTAAGTATTTGTTAATATTATTAAGTGATATACATTTTTAATCCATATTCCAACTTTTATCCAAATCTCGAATAATACTTTGACATAATATATCATAACAATCAGAACTTGACAGATAGGTATAAATATCATCTTTTGTACCACCTTTAAATATTCCAAATGAGACTTCTTGACATATCCATTCATCAATTTCCCAAGTAAAGAATAACTTATATTCATTTTTATTGCGTACTTTTCTGATTATAGTACCAACATTTTTAATGGGACTATTAGGAGAATCAATATTATATATATGCTTACCTGTCGTAATATGAGAAGAAAAATAATCTCGCAATTTATGCCTTACTGAATTAAATAAATATTCCCCATAATCCATTCTTTCTTTCAAACGTAACTCAAACTTGAAATTTTTTATATGTCCTGCCTTACCCCAGTATACATGACTTCCCGTCAGATTATATAACTTCTCATATATTTGTTCTGCCTCATCCAACATTCGTTTAGTTTCTGGATTTATTTTATAATCCGTTGTTTGCCAATGTACATATGTTGCTATCCGCTCTATACAATTTGCAATACTTTCCTGATATATATATGGGTCTTCTTTAGCCAATTCTTGATATTTTAATAATGCTTGACGACAAAAGCTCTCAGCTTCTTTATAGTCATTCTTCATCTCATACATCAATGAAATATCAAGTAGTACATTAGGATGTAATTTCTTTAAACTTAATCCTTTGGTAATATATTCACATTCTATGATAATCTGATTAAATTCTTCGATATTTTCATTGACATATAATGTAATAGCATAATGAGTAAGAGCAGATAAGAGAAACTCTTTTGAAAGATTCGTTGTTCTAATATAATCTAACAATCTATTATGAGCTTTCCTGATACTATAATTATCACCATTGTGAATCTTATATGTCGTTAAGCAATTTAATGAATAAAAAATATCTTCTGAGAATTTATTTTGGGTATTTAATTCCTCGAATATATCAATAGATCTTTCAAGATATTCTTTTGCTATTTTTTTGTAGTTATCCCAGCGCCTCATCACTTGCTTGTGAATTTTATCTTTTGATTTATCCATCCATTCTCCTTCTGTAGGATCATAATCTATTTCATAAACTGATTTCGTAAAAAATTGACCTGCAAAGAAAAGCATATCCCCGTATACAGATAAATCAGAAAATGGGATTGTATTTAACGATTTCATCAAGTCTATACATTCTATATAATAAGAAATAGCTAAAACATCAGGTGCGTAATTATCGATAAATCTTGCTGCCTCAAATAGGATTTTAGCAAATACCAAAGGAGATACATAGCCTCTAGTTTCTCCAATTAAGATTTGGTACTCATTGATTATTTGCTCTGTCCAACCAGCCTCTAGCAACACTTTTTCTGCTTTTATTCGAAATTGAATTTCATTAGCAGCACGTTCGATACAAGCTAATTCATGTTCTTGCAAAGTATTATACAATTCTATTTTTGCCTTTGAACTCTTAATATCAGATATAATATCTTGTATGTCAAGTAATTTAACAACAGCATTAAGTTCACCCATCTCAAAAAGTTTTCTAGCTTCAATCATACGAGCAGACATTTCATACAAGCTTTGTTTCGAAAAATTTTTAGCCAAACTTATCATATTATCCTCCATCTCTATACGTTTCTCAAGCAACGTATGTAATTCTTTCTGTTCTTCAAGATCATCAGGATATTTGATTAACCTATTTCTTTGCTTCTCAATTTGTTGTTGTAAAGAAATATAGTTATTATTTTTGGCAGCAAAAGAAACATTCTTCAAATCTACAAATGACATTCCATCAACTGTTACGTATGAATTATCTACTGCTATTAATTTGCTAATATCAATTATTTCATTTTTGAAAATTTCAAGTTGCAATAAAAAATTCAATTTAAGAGTATCCCCATTTTCAAATACACTATAGAAATGACCAAAAACTTCTTCAAACGTATTTTTAAATTCTGCCATCTCTTCAGACATAAAAGCTGGTTCCTTAAAAAACACATACAGCCGTTGAGGATTACGACCAGCACATAATTCGTCATAAGCAGTTTGAAATTCTTCAACTGTATATTTACCCAAATTGTTCCATAAAATAACAATACATATGTCACACTGCCGTAGTTCTTCATTATACTCATCTTGTTTTCTTTTTCTAGACATGGAACTATTAAGGTACTCCCACATGACTAGCTCAAGTTCAAGACCATGTGGCTTAAATATACGATTCAGTTGATTAATCAAACTTGCAAAGCTATCTCGCTCTATCTCAAGTTCTTTAGAAGAAACTAGAAATATTTTTATTGTTACAGGAGTAAGCATTGATTTATGAATTAGCTGGGGTTTACTAAATAATCATTTCTCATAAAGCCTGCTAAAAATAGAATCTTGGCAGGATTATTTTTTAGTACCTTAAAGTGGTAGTCAAAATCTCGAATTTTAAAAGAAAATCCACCATATCCGAAATGGTACGAAGAAGTCCTTTCAAGAACTTCATCACATTTTTTGCAAAGTCTAAAACAAACTGTTTATGCTGTAAAGTATACTTCATATTTCTTCGTTTTAATATCTAAGGATATTTCGGTGAATCTAACAGAATTTTAAATATAATAATGTAATATATTTATTCCGTAAACTCAAATAATCTTATTTACGGATTTCCAAAAGCTTTGTATGCCAACCTGATGCTTTTCCATTATAGGCCACGTCTGTAAAAACCTGACAGTGCAAATATACTCAAAAAAAATTTTTTACCAAACAATCAGGCTTTTTAATGTAATCTCTTTTGACTATAATGAAAAGATGGAAATCCTTGCTTCATATTGGTTTTATCGTCGACAGGTCCTTAACCTTCCACCAGCCACCCTTCTATGCCTCTGGTCTCTCTGCTGAAGTTCACACCTATCTTATACAGTTTACGCGGATCGGAAGCAAAAGCCCGGGCATAGTGCCTGTCATTTATCTGCTGCAAGGCATCCTCGGCACTGCCGTCCAACTTGAACTCCATCACGTAAATGTACTTGTCCGTTTTCACCAACAGGTCTATGCGGCCATGGGAAGTATGGTATTCGGCCTGAGTATAGAAACCTAACAGCTTGAACACGATGAAAAGCACGTTCTGATAGTGCAGTTCAAGGTCACGCGCCAACTCATAGGGACTGTCTGCAAAGAAACTTTGCAGGCGTCTCAGGAAACCATCCGCATCACCCTGACGGACATCCTTGACGAAATTCATGATCTCGAAGGAAGGATTGCCTGTTTCAAGATGGGCATAGCAGGGCAACAGGAAACGGGTAAAACCTTCTTCCACTTCCCGGTTGGGAAAACCCAGATAATAAACCTGGAACTCACTGTCGTACCCCTTGATGGTCAGGTAACCGCTCTGGTAAAGGATAGGTACAGGGTTGGTGTTCATGTGGTCTATACCGCCCAACGAATCAACCGAGGCCATCTCTTTGGCCAGCCGCTGCAAGTCGTACCCGCTATGTTGGAGCAACTTCACCAGAAACGTCGGAGTACCGGTCTCGAACCAGTAACTTCCGAACTTCATTTCTGCAAACGTATTCAACAGGCTGAACGGGTTGTAAATATCATCGCCGTCTTTCACAAAATGATAGCCGTCATACCTCTCTTTCAGCGCGGTTTTGGTTTCCTTTTCTCCCATCCCGTTTCTTTGCCCAAGCTCCAGGATGTCTTCTCTGAAATCCCTATAAAGTTCTTCCTCGGTTATCCCGCAGATATTGGCAAACCGGTCGGACAGGGAAATATCCATCAGATTGTTCAAGTCGCTAAACACGCTGACCTTGCTGAATTTGGTCACACCGGTTAACAGGGCAAACTTGATGTAACTGTCACAGCTCTTCATGACCCCGTAGAAGGCTTTCAGCGTATTGCGATAGTCTGCCAGCAGTTCCTCATTGCCAATGGCCTGAAGCATGGGCTTGTCATACTCATCAATAAGGATAACTACATTGCGGCCGGTCACCGTACTGATTTTTTCTATGATATAAGAAAAACGCTCTTCAGGCGACCGGTCGTTCTTCTCGTCACCATAAACAGCCTCCCATTTTTCAAGATGCTGGTTCAGTATTTCATCAAGCGAAGAATGATTTTCATATTTTTTAGTATTAAGATCCACATGCAGGACCGGATACTCCGCCCATTCGTCCTCCAACCTTTCCATGGCCAGTCCTCCGAAAAGCTCTTTCTTACCTTGGAAATAAGCTTCCAAGGTAGAAACCAACAAACTTTTCCCGAACCGGCGGGGACGGCTCAGGAAATAATATTTGCCACTCTCCACCAGCCTGTGGATCAAGGCCGTCTTGTCCACATAGACGTAATTCCCCTTACGGAGTTCCTCAAAACTTTGTATGCCTACCGGGTATTTTCTCATTTATATAATATAAAAACCAGACAGTACAAATATACACAAAGCCAGACATATTGACAAATAAAACTGTCATTTTCGGAATAAGCCACTATGATCTTAGTCTTCTGCTAAATACCCGAGGATTTTATTTAGGCAAGTGAACCCACTTCTTCCATTTTCTCCCCAAACTAAACCTTTTCATAATCCGATTTTTTTATCTGTCATACAAGAAGACTGCTATTCATTCACCCTCTTGATAGCTCCCCTTACTGTTTCTTGCCAAAACCCCTTCACCTCTTCACTTCCCTTTATTGATAAGGGATACGGCGTGACAGAGATCCTTCACCACTCCTTCACCACCCCTTCATTTCTGTATCCGACAGACTTTTTAACTTTTCAACAACCAATTTACATAAATCAAAATTCAGGACATTTTTAAAAAAGTAAAGCTTACTTTAAAAAAAGTAAACCTTACTTTTCCGAAAGTAAGCCTTACTTTTTCCCAAGTAAGCCAGGCTTCGAAAGGGTTAAACTGTTATTTTTATTTACAAATTAAGATTTTAGGAACACAGGATGACATAAGGATGGTGAAGGATGCTTGTTCACCTATAACAAATTAACAATCAAACTATTACAATACGAAATGAAGAGGTGAGGCATTTTTATGGGATTGGCCTCCTTGGGAAAGAGCAAAACCACCCCATACCTGATCCGGAAACCCCGTTCCCTGCCTGCTTTTCTCCTACGAAAAATCACACTCAAGAAAAACATAGGGACCAAAAATACTTGAAAACGACAAAAAAGAACCATAAAAGACGACAGATGACCACAAACGACAAAAATAGCCTATCCTCTTCCGGCCATGTCGTATCTTTGTATAAAAACAGATAAAGATGAAAGAACTCAAACAGGTTATCAGACAGGCAGTCAGCCGTTGGATAGAAAGAAGAAAGGCAAAAGGCGATAATGAAACGATGGAAAAAACAGCAGTTTCTACCCCCGAAACAAACGATACGGCCTGTTGCCCTACATTTACGGTTTCTACGGACAAACAGCTGGAAATCAAACGGACAGAAAAACAATATCTCCAGTACGTCCTTGAACTTTTACGGATATTCTTCCTAGAATATACCGTGGCAGACAATACCATTACACAGGAAACTTTCAGAATCCCATGCAAATCCACAGATAAGAATATACTTTCAATAATCCAGCCAATTTTTCAACAGGGTTATTTTCTCCCTGCTTACATATATCTCACCTTGAAATTCAGGAAATATATAAATACGGTACTTATTATTAAAATAAGGCTCCAGACGCTTGATGGCATCCACAGAAAGCACAAACTGTCTGTTGACCCTGAAAAAACGCGAAGGATCCAGTTCGTCTTCCAACTGGCTCAACGTTTTATCAACAATCAGATGTTTCCCCTGAAATGTACATGCATAGGTTAGTTTGTTTTCCGAGAAGAAATTCTGGCCGGTTTGACATAAGTTTCGGAAATATCTGCAATTTCTCCCAACCGGAAGAATACACCATCCCGGGAAACAACAGTCAGATTCCTGATTTCATCCAGACTGGTAAAACTGCCGGCTGCTTCTATTCTCAAACGGTTCCGGTCGGTTTCTATAGCACCAGCATCTACAATATTGTTTTGTCGGGCAAATGCCTGAGCTATGTCTGCTATGGACAACTTACTTTGAGACAACCGGGAAGGATCTATTTTCACCTCTATAGCCCTGCCTTGCAAACCGAACAGATCCACCTTTGGCACGTTCATAAACAGCTTTGGCACGCTCACATCTGATCCGAAAATCACGCTCGTCAATAGCCGCAATCAATTCGCCTTTTCTGAAAAACTGACCATTCTGAGCATTAAAATATAAAACCGGACCACTCACTCTAAAAGAAAGGTCTGTCGACCGATAAGGCTTGGAAATGAAATTATAACTCCTTTTCATCTCATCCGCATAATCCTGAACGATACCGGGCTGTACAACAACCTCTTCTTTTTGCGGGTCATTCTGTTTTCTGTTACATGAAACTGAAATTAAAGAAAAAATCAAAACAAACAATACTATACCTGTTTTCTTCATACCGTCTCTTTTATTTGAATCACGAAACAAAATTATATTGCACGGAATGGCAATAAAAGTAGAAAATGACTGAAACCTGCAATAAACAGGATGAAACGTCATTCACGACAGCCCAACCGTCATCATTCTTCCGTAATCATGCAGACACACGTCCGTCGTGTATTTGCCTATTTAAGCAGAATATTATATCTTTGTCAGTATGATGAAAATAGGAAATATTACTTTTGACCGTTATCCGGTTTTTCTGGCTCCAATGGAAGATGTAACGGACATAGGATTCCGCCTTCTGTGTAAAAAAATGGGAGCCTCAATGGTATACTCGGAATTTGTAGCGGCAGATGCACTTATACGGTTGGTCAACCGCAGCCTGCAGAAACTTCAGGTGTGTGACGACGAACGGCCGGTAGTCATCCAGATTTATGGCAAAGAAGTAGAACCGATGGTTGAAGCGGCCAAAATTGTCGTAGAACAAGGACACCCCGATGTATTAGACCTGAATTTCGGCTGCCCGGTAAAACGCGTTGCCGGAAAAGGTGCGGGAGCCGGTATGTTACAGAATCCGGAAAAAATGCTGGAAATTACCCGGGCTGTTGTCAATGCAGTGAATATACCCGTTACTGTCAAGACACGTCTGGGTTGGGATGACAATCATAAAATCATTGTCGATCTGGCCGAACGACTGCAAGATTGCGGCATACAGGCTCTGACCATACACGGACGCACACGAGCACAAATGTATACGGGAGAAGCTGACTGGACACTCATAGGAGAAGTCAAGAACAACCCGAGGATGCATATTCCCATCATAGGTAATGGCGATATCACGACTCCCGAACGTGCGAAGGAATGTTTCGACCGTTATGGAGTGGATGCCATTATGGTAGGACGCGCTACATTCGGACGCCCATGGATATTCAAGGAAATCAGAGATTATCTGAATCCGTCGCAGACACAAACCGTGATGGACCCGGTAATAGAAAGTCCCTACCCCGTAATGAGCAATGATTGGAAAATAGATGTCCTGCGCGAACAGGTCCTGCAAAGTGTACGGCGTATTGACGAATACCGCGGCATATTGCACAGCAGACGTCATCTGGCCGCCTCTCCCGTGTTCAAAGGCATTCCTAACTTCAGAGATACCCGCATTGCCATGCTGCGGGCAGAGACTCTTGACGAATTGTTCTCTATACTGGAACGGGCCAGGGAAATGGTAAGAGCAAATGAAAAAGAAGAAACTGTCTGTTAATTATTGCGGGGTTTTCATCACTGATGATGAAAACCCCGCAATAATTTTTTAAAGACATCACCTTAATAAGATGCCGTTGCTTCTATACCTTCTTTTTTCAAAAGATCCACGATATGATCAAGTTCTTCATGAGATGCTTTCTTCAAATCATGATCAGGTGTTTCACGGTCAATAGTATAGATCATAACCTTTTCGGGCGCAATGTCCTTCACGGCTTTCAGCCAAGGCTGTACAAAACCGTCTGACAGATTGCTGACATCACGTCCATTCATTGTACCTTTCATAAACATGGTCTGAATAATGACCTTCCCTTCAAAAGCTTTCAGTTTGTCGATAATGGCCTCCACATTGTAATGACCGTTAGGACGATCCACTTCCTGAATATAATCGGGATTGACCGTATCCAGTTTCAGAATATTGTTATCCACCTTTTTCAAAGCTTCAAAAACCCTGGGCTTGAGTATCTGCGTGGCATTACTGAGCACACTGATCTTAGCCTCAGGAAAATAACGGTCGCGTAACATCCGGACATCATCAATGATTTCCGGAAATTCAGGATGCATGGTCGGTTCACCATTACCGGCAAAAGTCAGCACATCGGGTTTTGGCCCGTTGGCTTTCATGTCTTTCAGACGACTTTCCAACGCTTCGAAAACTTCATGCCTGGACGGTAAAGTCTTGGTGGGACGACGATCCTTATTAAACCCGCATTCGCAGTAAATGCAATCAAACGAACAAACCTTACCATCCTCCGGCAACAGATTGATACCTAATGACACTCCTAGCCTCCGACTATGAACAGGTCCGAAGATAGGAGAAGGATAAATGACAGTTGACATAAGCGTAACTCCTTTATTAATGTTGATTTCTATCCACAAAGTTAATGATTCTTCCTTAAAATCTGAACCGTAACTGAAAAGAAAGATCATTCTGCCAAGGCCGGTCAATACGTTGCGGGCCACTGCTTATTTCATCGCGGTCAGTATAAGCCGTCAGACCATACTTGCACATAACCATCCAACGGGAAGTGATATCCCATCTGTAATTCAACGAACCACGATATCCACGCCCGTAAAAGTTCAAAAAAGAAAAACTGTACAGCAACCCTGATTCATAAAATGACATGGCGGCTTTATAATCCTGACTGTTGAAATAGGCAGCCGAACAAGACAGACGCCACTTTCCCGACCGGTGATGCCAGTTGGAAGTCAATCCTATCAAATGTCCGCTGACAATGCGTCCATAGCGGTCGCGTACCCTGGTATAACGTCCCATCATACGGAAAAGCCAAGCCTCATCAGGCTGATATTGCAGTTGCGCCTTCAGCTTATGATACCAATAAGGCTCGTCATACCTTGTCTTTTTCTTTATCTGATAACGTCCGGTCAGATTCCAGTTTGAATGACAAAGCCAGTCTGCCTGCAACAAACCTTCCACACCATCGGAAGAGGATGAAATACCGAATTTAGGCCAGGGAAAATAAAAATAGTCAGCATAAACCGACAGTTTAAGCACATTCCAAGGCATACACTCCGCACCGATATAAAACCCGCTTTCATTGGCAATTCTTCCGCCTTCCTCAAACGAAGTGGCTACCAATCCTACATACCGGTAAGAATACCAACGCTGCAGACCGACAAACTGACATTTGGCATTAAGCCGGTAAGACACCCTGTTCAGAGTAGCCCAGCCACCATAAGTCTGGCTATAAGCCGTCTCTCCGGCAAAAAGAAAACGGGCATAACTCACCTGATAATGCAAACTGGTATTAAAGAAATTCATTCCCCGTGGATAGTATTGACGATAAAGTGCCTGCCCTGTTGAAAAGTGTCTGTTATAATGTTGATAAACTCCTACAACGCCTAATTTAAGATATTTGTTTTCCCAACTGATCTCACCTCCTGCCGTCTGGACAACGGTATTATGTTTCTTCGAGCATTCCAACTGTGTCCTGTGTAATCCGTCTGTTTTCAGAGAAGAAATGGTACCGTCATCATTAAGCGTAGCATCTTGAGGACAATAAGAATAAAATGCAGACAGGCTGACCGGCCCAAACTGAAAAGCTGCCGCAGCCCCTCTGAAAAAACCCGATTCTGATACAGACGAAAACTTGCGGATCTGCCTGCTACGGTTCATACTGTTCAGTAAGGCAATCTTCCCTAATGAGAAATCCGTATTGACCACCAGGCCCTGACCAAAACCAATACGATAATCTCCTAATGCCAGTGTTTTGAGTTTTCCCACACTTTTCAACAACAGATGAAAAGAAAAGGCATCATAACTCCAGTTTCCATAACTGCCAAACGGTTCACCGGCATCCTTTTCCATGGTCAGCCCCCAATACAAGCGGTCTCGATACTGATAACGGTAACGCAATGTATGGTGAAGCGAATTACCCAAATAGACTTTATTGGGGTTTTTCAACAACTCTTCATAAGTATATGATTTATATCCATCTCTCTGATAAAGAGGAATATCCAGACTGGTTATCAACTCATTTCGACCGTGTTTCAACAGATTTTTCAACGTTATTCTCTCTTTTTTCCTTTCAGGTACCTCCACATAAACAAATAAAGGCAAATATAAACGGTCTTCATAAGAAACTGCTTCAATAAGCAACAGTTCACCCAATGACTGCATAGGCCCATAACGGTCAATATAAGCCAGAATTTCTTCAATAGTCTGATCGCTAAGAAAAGGCAACTGTTCCAACTCTTCCTTTGTGGCTGTGTTCAGATTGAAAGGATGCTCGTGCAAATCACTGAGATCTTCAAGCACCATTTCCCAATCATTATTTTCCAATTCATCATCAGTAGATATTTTTTCTACAAAACTTTCCCATGTTATCTGTTGTGCACAAAGGTTTTCAACAATAAAACATTGTAGTATACAGAATGTTAACATAATCATCAACAATCGTTGTTGAAAACCATATATGGAAAATAAATATGTCATGTTACAAATATACATAACTATTTTTTTAAAAACAAAATTTATAATTTGTAAAAACGTGACATCGTAATCATATAATTTATAATTTTGCAGTGAATTATGTGTACGCGAAGATTATTCAGTCTGGCTTTTTTCTTGGTTTTTCTCTTTTCTGCAAAAGCACAAGATATTCCTACAACAGGCACATGGCCTGCTGTAAAGGTCATTTTTTACAAAAAAGCCCAAAAGGAATTCTATAAAGGAGACTCCATCACCGTTATCATTCTGCCGGAAGTACCGGTTTATCCTCCATTAAAATTTAAAAGCAAAAGAGAATATATACGATATAACAGACTGGTATACAACGTAAAACGCACACTACCCATAGCCAAAATGGTGAAAGAAACCATTTCAGAAACTTATGAATACTTGGAAACCCTGCCTACCAAAAAGGAAAAAGATGCTCATATCCGGGCTGTTGAAAAAGGCATTAAAAAGCAATATACACCGGAAATGAAAAAGCTGACTTATTCACAAGGCAAGTTGCTTATCAAACTTATCGACAGGGAATGCAACCAGAATTCATACGAGATAGTAAAAGCCTTTTTCGGTCCGTTTAAAGCCGGTTTCTATCAGACTTTTGCAGCCGTATTCGGCGCCAGCCTGAAAAAAGACTATGATGCGGAAGCTGACGACCGACTGACTGAACGTGTAGTCCGACTGGTAGAAATAGGCGCCTTATAATTTCAACAGTCTGGCAAATTCCCAAATCAGAATTCCACCCGTAACAGACACATTGAGAGAATGTTTGGTACCAAACTGAGGAATCTCAATACATCCGTCACATTCATCTACCACATCCTGCTGCACGCCTTTCACTTCATTGCCTAAGATAATAGCATAACGTTTACCGGCCTGAGGTTTGAAATCCTGAAGCATGACACTGCCTTCCACCTGTTCTACAGCCCACACTTCAACACCTTCGGCCTTTAATTGAGCCACAGCTTCCTGAGTCGTCTTAAAATAAGTCCATGATACAGAATCTTCTGCACCGAGGGCTGTCTTGTGTATCTCTGCATGAGGAGGAGTAGCCGTAATACCACACAAATAAAGAGCTTCCACCCGAAAGGCATCCGATGAACGGAATACCGAACCTACGTTATATAAACTTCTCACTTGATCCAATACGACAATCAAAGGCAGTTTTTCAACCTGCTTGAATTCTTCGGCAGAAATTCTGTTCAGTTCCGTTATTTTCAGTTTTCTCATCTTTTTGACCATTATATTCAGCAAATATACAAAAACTGTAGAAAACTATTTTAAAACCCGTTTATAAATTATCCATAGATTTTTTAAAATAAATTTGGCTGGTATTATTTCATCTGCGTTACACAAATATTTCAAACCACAAAAAAAGTTACGAAAAGATTAAAACGAAGTATCAACGGCAATTTCATCAGTTTTCTGTTCTTATTTTCCCTTAAAGTTTTTAACTTTGCGTTTATCAACATGATGTTGATATCTCAAATAAGAATGAAATGAAAGCCTTATAATCAGGAGAGTTCAAAAGACAAATACCGTTGATAAAATGATAATAAGCCTACTTCGTTATTTAATAACTTAAAAAGCAAATTTTTGCCTTTTTTTTTCTTAACATAATTAACTAACTATTATCATTAACATAAGATTTTTCTAAAAATTAAAAACTAAATATATTATAATAGATATGATCAAGAAAGAGTGGTTAGAAAAAGGGTATGTGGATGAACCCATAGCAGAAGGTACGGATCTGAAAACAGAAATCAGAAATCTGTGTAAGCAGAAGAATGCCGTTATCATGGCGCACTATTATACGGAAGGTGTGATTCAGGATCTGGCGGATTTTGTTGGTGACAGTCTGGCACTGGCACAAAAAGCAGCCAAGACGGATGCTGATATCATCGTCATGTGTGGTGTGCATTTTATGGGAGAGACAAACAAGATTCTGTGTCCGGACAAGAAAGTGCTGGTTCCGGATCTGAACGCCACATGCTCGTTGGCTGAAAGTTGTCCGGCAGATGAGTTTGCAGCCTTTGTCCAGGCACATCCCGGTCATACGGTTATCTCTTATGTAAATACTACAGCTGCAACCAAGGCTGTAACAGATGTGGTAGTGACTTCCAGCAATGCCCGTCAGATAGTGGAAAGTTTGCCTGCTGATGAGAAAATCATTTTTGGTCCTGACCGTAATCTGGGTAATTATATCAATTCTATCACCGGTCGACAGATGGTGTTGTGGAATGGTGCATGCCATGTGCATGAAAAATTCTCCGTAGCGAAGATTGTGGAATTGAAGGCGGCACATCCTGATGCGAAAGTTCTGGCTCATCCTGAATGCAAGGGAGCCGTGCTAAAGCTGGCTGATGTAGTCGGATCAACAGCCGCTTTGCTGAAATACGCCATTCAGAATGAAAGCCGGGAATTTATCGTCGCTACGGAAAGCGGAATTTTGCACGAGATGCAGAAAGCCTGTCCTGAAAAGACTTTCATTCCTGCTCCTCCAGAGGACAGTACCTGTGCCTGCAACGAATGTAATTATATGCGTTTGATTACATTGCAGAAACTTTATAATACATTGAAATATGAATGGCCTGAAATTACGGTGGATCCTGAGATTGCAGCCAAAGCTGTCAGACCTATTCACAGAATGTTGGATATATCCGAAAAATTAGGGTTATGACAGACCGTCTGAAAACGTTTACTGATCCCAGAGGCTGTCTGACGGTGGCTGAAATGGAAAAAGAAGTGCCTTTTCTGGTCCGGAGGGTTTATTGGATCTACAATGTACCCGCCGGACAGGAAAGAGGTAAGCATGCCAACAGAATTACGCACCAGTATCTGGTGGCTGTGAAAGGCTATGTGAAAATTTGTCTGGAGAACAGGGAGGGGCGTCAGACGTATTGTCTGGATTCACCGGATAAAGGACTTCATATTCCTCCTTTGACATGGAATGAACTGCTGGAATTCTCATCGGATGCAGTCCTTCTCGTATTGTCATCCCATCCATATCAGCCAGAGATGTATATTAATTCATACGAAGAATTTCTTAGTCTGATTCATCAAAAATGAAATCGTCCGGTCAATGGGAAATAACTCCCTATACTTCTTCCTGCAAAGCGGAGTGGGATGCATTTGTACGGACTTCGCGTAACGGCACGTTTTTATTTATGCGTGATTATATGGATTATCACGCAGACCGGTTTCGTGACTGTTCATTAATGGCCCGTTATGGTGGAAAACTGCATGCTTTATTGCCTGCGCATCTGTCAGGAAAACGTTTTTGCAGTCACAAGGGACTGACTTATGGCGGTGTAGTAACGGATGATAAAATGACAGCTTCGCTTATGCTGTCACTTTTCGATCAGGTGATCTGTTATCTGAGAACAATCGGGGTGGAAACCTGGGTATATGCTCCTGTGCCTTATATTTATGCCAGATATCCGAGTGAAGAAGACCTTTATGCCTTGTTCCGTCATGGAGCTTGTCTGTCGGAACGTAAGATATCAACCGTTATACCTTCCGATTGTGGAAAACCTTTCAGTACACTCCGGAAAAGAAAGGTGAAACATGCCCGGGCCTGTGGACTGACTGTAAGACAAAGTGATGATTTTGTCGGTTTTTGGAGTATATTGGAGGATAATCTCAAACAGAGACACCAGGCTTCGCCTGTACATTCTTTGGATGAAATCAGATTACTTCATCAGCGTTTTCCGTCACAGATCCTTTTGTATGTGGTCACGGATTCACAGGGAGGTCTTTTGGCTGGTACGGTACTTTATCTTACGGAAAAGGTGGTTCACGTACAGTATATCGGTTCTACTCCGGAAGGAAGAGAACTGGGGGCTGTAGATTTGCTGTTTGACCATCTGATCCATCATGTTTATCAAGGGGTTCCTTATTTTGACATGGGTACGTCGGTGGAAGACGGTGGTCGTTGGCTGAATGAAGGTCTTATTTTTCAAAAGGAGGGATTTGGTGGACGTGCTGTCGTGTATGATACTTATGAATTGGAGATAAGAACAAATAAAGGTTAATCTGGAATTATTGTCAATTGGTAGTCTGAAAAATGTAAGTCAGATGGTGAAATATTTAGATCTGAAAAGAATTAACGAGTCTTTTGAACCGGAATTGTCAGAGGCTGTGATGAAAGTGGCCCGTTCGGGTTGGTATCTCTTTGGTGAGGAAGTGAGCCGTTTTGAACAAACGTTCGCCCGTTATTGTGGTGTGGAACATTGTGTAGGAGTGGGAAACGGCCTGGATGCCCTGACGCTTATATTGATGTCGTATATCAGTTTGGGACGATTACAGCGGGGAGATGAAGTCATTGTACCGGCCAATACGTATATCGCTTCGATTCTGTCTGTCATTCGTGCAGGGCTGACACCGGTGTTTTGTGAACCGGAACTGGAAACCTGTAATATTGATCCCAGTCGCATTGAAGAATTGCTCACAGAGCGCACCAAAGTGATCATGGTGGTCCATTTGTATGGCAGGGTATGCAGAATGTCTGAAATCAACGCTATTGCACGCCAGAGAGGGCTTTTGGTTGTGGAAGACTGTGCTCAGGCTCATGGAGCATGTGAAAATGGTATCAAGGTGGGTGCGTTGGGTGATGCGGCAGGATTCAGTTTTTATCCCGGCAAGAATCTGGGTGCTCTTGGTGATGCCGGAGCCGTTACGACCAATGACAGGGAATTGTCTGATCGTGTGCGAGTGTTGGCCAATTATGGTTCTTCGGCCAAATATGTTCATCCTTATATTGGTATCAACAGCCGTATGGATGAGATACAGGCGGCTGCATTGAATGTCAAACTGGGGCGTCTGGATAAAGATAATGAAAAGCGAAGGAAAATAGCCTGTGAATACCATGACAGGATAAAGAATCCTTTGGTCAGAGTGCCTGATTTTGATACGGAAGGACGGTCACATGTTTTTCATATTCTGACTGTTTTTTCAGCGGAGCGTGACCGCTTACAGCGTTTTCTGACAGAGCAGGGAATTCAGACACTGGTGCACTACCCTATTCCTCCCCATCGTCAGGAAGCTCTTGACCGGTATGCTGCCTTATCGCTTCCGATAACGGAGCAGATTCATCGGGAAGAGTTGAGTCTGCCAATGTCACCGTTGTTGGAAACAGATGAAATAACACAAGTCATTAATGCCGTCAATGCTTTTGTTTAAAGCGTTGACGGCATTGCATAAGAGGGCTTGGGGATATGGTCAGTCGTCTTCCTGTCCTTTGGGTACTTCCGGAAGGATGAGGTGACTGATTTTTTTCAGATAATAATTTCTCAGGGTGTTCCATTCATAATAAGGAGCGGTCTTGCTCTCGACAGGAAGTGTGACTTCCTTTTCATTAAGAAGAGCTTTGACCAGTATGTCTTTCCGGTTTTTGCCTTTACAATAGAATATCAATTGTAAATTGGCGCACATAGGAATCAGTTCATACGTTTTATAGTAAAGAGGAATCTCATTCCACTGGTCTGTCGCTTTGTCAAACTGGTTGATTTCCATCAGACTGATAAGTGGAGCCAGATTAGTATCGTGTCCGAATCTCAGAGTAACGCATGCTTGTGAGGAGGTAATGGCCGTATCGGCTGTAGATATGATATTCTGAAGCAGGTTACGTGCCAGATTGGGCATTTTGTGCTGACTGAGTGGTGACGGACCTTTCTCATAATACCATTCGAAGTTGTTTCTTTGCCACAGTTCATAAAGTTCATCTTTAGTGAAGAGAAAAGCCAGGTCTTCCTGATTGTACGAACTTTGGCTTATACCGTGTAGTTCGAATATTTCCTGCATTAGTATTTCCGGACAATCAATACTGTCCCTAATGAACTTTTCATTGTTGAAAAGTTGATGCATCAGTCTGTCGGGATGGATAAAAAGACTGTCCGCCACGGCATATATGGAATCTGCCTTGGCAGTATATTTTTGGGTGTAAGGCTTGTTCTTGTATTTGATGTAATAGCTGTCAGCAAGACTGGCATCAGTCGTGATATTCAATTTCGGGGACAATCCTTTAAGTTCTATGCAGGCTGCTGTCATGGAGAGAAAAGCACGTGTCTTATAGGTTGAACGGGCATCAACATGTGTACCGGCCTTGAATAATTGCGGATAGTTTTCAAACATGCGTCTAGCCAGATCCCTGTGCTGTTGTGCACCTTTCGGGGTCAGTTCACCATAACGGTTTTGGGCTGAGGCTGCCAATTGTTCGATAATGGCTTTGGCTTTCTTTCCGTCAGGTGTTAAATGATTTAACCTTTCTGCCATTGTAAGATAATGGAGAGGATGCTCATATTTTTCGGCATCTGTCAGATAGCGTGATCCATGACGGGCATAAGTACTGATGTAGAAAGGAGTATACCCTACCGGGACAGGCGTTCCTGGATTTACCGGATTTTCGTATGCCATGTATTTTCCTGCGGCCAAATTGGGTCGTTTTTCTATATCCTGCCGTGCACTTTGTGCATTGATGTGAATGGAATTAAGTCCTACCCATACGGTAAAAAGAATGCTAAGCTTCATATTACAATTATTTTTCTGCAAAAATACATGGAGTATTGCAGAAAAAAATCATGTTCAGATCTCGTTTTTGTTCACCAGAATCTTATTTTCATTCCTATTTCATCATTTTGAAACAAGAATGAAAAATCTGAAGTTCTTCTGGGAAAAAGATGCCATATTAGAGTATGGCTGTGAAATCAGCGTATAAAGGTGATTCGGGTTACTACACTTTCTTTTCCGTCACTGGTGCTGGCAATGACATTATAAACGCCTGATGCAACCCTCTGACCGCTTTTGGTACGTCCGTTCCAGGTAAACAATCCGCCATTTGAAGTGCCTTCGTAAATGAGTTGGCCAGTGACAGAAGTAATCTTGACATTGGCATTATCTGTCAGACCAGTTACACTGACCAGACCGTTATAATCCGGTCTGACCGGATTAGGAAATGCGTGGATAAGATCTTTTTCAAGCGTTTCTGACGGTGTATTGGCATCGCTGGTGTATGATATCAGACCGTTGGTCGTTCCTATCATGACAACTCCGGTTTTCGGGTCTATGGCTATGCTTTGTATACTGTTGGACAACAAGGGGGAATTGTCAGTAGTGAAATGCTGTAACATTTCCTGTCCGTCGGCACTGACCAGATAGACACCGTTATTGGAAGTACCTAACCATTTACGGTTGGCTGCGTCTATTGTGATCGCCGTGATGGGAATACCGCTGAGCAGGTAATCCGCATAGTTGGTTCCGTCATTTCTGGCTATCTTGATTTGTTCGAATCTGAAGTCGTTGTCGGTAAATTCATCCGGATTGGTAATGACGAAAGGCCCAGAGCTGGTACCGACCCAAAGTTGTCCGGACAAGTCTTCGGTAATGGTATAAAATTCATCCGGGGTGTATTGGGTACCATCCTGATTGGTGATGGATGTGCGCAGATAATGGGTGTCGTCGGCTGTATTTTCGATGGTTCCATTATAGTCCAGGAAGAAAACGCCGGCGTTTTCCATTCTTCTTGAGGTCATCCAGAGACGGCCTTTACGGTCGAAAATGATCATATCGCAGACGTCTGCACCGGCTATTTCCGGATAGTAGAGACTGGTCCATGTACCGTCGGCTTTCAGGATATTGAGAATGGTATCAACTTCATTATTGCTCATCCAAAGGTTTCCGTCCTTATCGTAAATGAGTGCTGTACATCTGACATATTCCAATGGATTAGGTACATTGGGGAGCACTGTCCTCAAGGTACTGTTGGTATAATCGTATTTCTTTATGAATTTGAGATCCTTAAATTCGTAAAGACCGCGTTGGGTTGATGAAATAAAATGGTGAGTCGGGTCATTAGGATCCTGTGCTATAGCGGTCAGGTCTGTGTATTTCAGATTGGTTGCTTCCGTAATACCTTCTTCGCTGAAATTAGACCAGGTATTGTTTTCGTAATACATGGCTGTGCCTTCATAGACTGTATTGTTATAATTATGATATCCTCCGGCTACAAGCAGACGGTCTCCTGTATAGCTCATTCTGCAAAAATAATCTCTTATTGGGCTGTTAGGCTGTATGGGTGAACCATAGGCTTGCCATGAGTCATTTTCCAGTTTGTAGGCCTGCATGCCGTTCATTTCTTCACTGGCCCAATATATGCCGTTCTGATAGGTCAGATTTTTGAATTGATTGTTGCCGGCAATTTTCTGATAAGTAGTCGGAGTATTCAGCAAATAGGTATTTTGTGAGGAGCCTGTAATGACCATTTGTGAATGGGACGTCATATAACTGCACTTGTCTTTAATGATGGAAACATATTCCATATTACGGTTCAGACGATAGAGTCCATCGTTTTTACGCAGGCAAATCAGTTCGTTCTGAAAAAGAGTAATATCATCAAACGTAAAATTGCTGATCCTCGTCCAATTACTTTTATCCAATAAGTTATTAGAAAAGAGTCCTTTATAGCAGCCTTTGTTGGTGCTCATGTAGATGGCTTCATTATCGGCCATACAACATTTTACATTCTGGTCAATATTGTAGGTGTTCTTAAACTCTTCCTTTTCAAGATCAACCATTATTATGCCGAAATTAGTGCTGAGGAAAGCATTGGTACGGTATATGGAAACATGATTGATCTGAAGATTGGAATAATTTTTCTCCTTTAGCTGATTCAGATTGGTAACACTATTGTCCGGATAGATGAGATCAATGTTTCCGTTAGAGTAAACTACCATCAATATATCCAGTTCCGTACAATAATTAATATAGGAAATATGACTGTCATGCAGATAGTTAACCCTGTCATAGACGGTTATTTCCGTATCTTGCGTATTATAGCTGAAAAGATTGCCGTTGCAGAGGACATATATTTTATCGCCTGCCGGGATATTGGCAGTGACAATTTCCAAGGCCGGATAAGCTTGCCATGAACCGATAGCCTGTCCGTAAACCAAATTGATGTGTGCCCAAAAGAAGGCAAGCCATAAAATATATTTCCTTATCATAAGCTTATGGTTTGATTAATCTTGTTTTGAAGCCAGATATTCGCAAAGGCGTGCGACTGCCTGAGCGCGATGGCTTATTTTATTTTTGGTTTCTTCACCCAGTTCTGCAAATGTCTGATCATAACCGTCTGGCTGAAAAACAGGGTCATAACCAAATCCGGAATCGCCTTTTTTCTCACGCGTGATACTTCCGTTGACAATGCCTTCGAACTGATGTTCTCTACCCTCTTCTATTAACGAAATAATGGTACGGAATCTTGCCTTACGGTTGTCTTTTTCTTCCATTTCGTGCAGTAATTTACGCATATTGGCTTGTGAATCGTGCTCTTCGCCGGCAAAACGTGCGGAATAGACTCCAGGTGCACCGTTTAATGCTTCTACTTCCAGTCCGGTATCGTCTGCAAAGCAATCCAGACCATAATGTTCAGAAATGTAGGCTGCTTTCAGATGGGCATTCCCTTCAAGAGTTTCAGCTGTTTCCGGTATATCAGCCTCACAGTTGATATCCTTCAGACTGAGAATCTCTACTTTATCTCCGATAATAGCACGGATTTCATCCAATTTATGTTTGTTGTTGGTGGCAAAAACTAATTTTTTCATATTTCAGCATTTTTATTTTACTTTTATCCGGTCAAATCCTTCACCGTAAACTCCTACTACGTTACTTTGTGAAACAAATGCATTAGGATCAATATGATTGATCAGACGGAATATATTGATTCCTTCATTTTTTTTAGCCAGGACTACCAGCACATGACAAGGTTCTTTGCTGTACCAGCCTTCCCCATTCAATACGGTGACACCACGATCCAGCTTGGTATTGATGGCTTCGGCTATTTCTTCATATTTCTTTGAAAAAATGAGAAATTGTACGGATTGACGGGCACTGTTCATAAAATAATCCAGCATCAGCATGGAAATGATAAGAATAGCGAATCCGAAAACGACTTTCTGAAGATCGTGAAATACAAAATAACAGGATGACACGATAATGATGTCGCAGTACATCAACATTCGTCCAAGAGTAATATCCTTGTATTTATTGACAATTGCTGCGATGATATCGGTACCTCCCGTACTACCGTTGTTGAGGAATATGATTGCCAGTCCGATACCTTGCATGCAACCACCCAATACACAAGCCATAAAAGCTTGATCTCCAAGAATGCATGGGAATTTTCCCTGATCGTCTTTAATGACTTCCTGCAGAAATCCCAGCATGAAGGTCAATGCAGCAATACCTACAATGGTTTTTATGCAGAATCTGAATCCCAGTTCCTTGATAGCAGCAATAATCAGTACGCAGTTGACCAAAAGGTATGTGTATTGTACGGGAAATCCAGTAGCATAGAAAATCAATGCAGCAATACCTGAAAGTCCGCCGGTTGTGATTTGATAAGGCAAGACAAAACATGTAAATCCTACAGCATAAATAGTAATGCCTAAAAGCAGGCCAAGATAATCTTTGCTTTCCTGCCAGATGTATTTTCTTGAATATTTCATTATTTGATTTTTATAGAGTTGAATCCGTTGCCATAAACACCTTCTGCCCTACTCTGTGATACGAAGGCTTCCGGGTCTACTTCATGAATCATACGTAAGATATGTATGGCTTCATTTTTATGTACGATGGTAATCATGACTTTGATAGGTGTGTGGGTATAATAACCTTCACTGTCCCATACTGTTACTGAATGGCAGGTTTCGTTGATGATCCGGTCGCTGAGCATCTGGTATTTCTTTGTGAAAATAATGAATTGCACATCTTGCCTTGAACTGTTTACAACCATATCCAGGGTATAATTCATTACAACAAGAGCAACATAACCGAAGACGACCATACGCCAGTCATTGAAGAAAAAATAACAGGAAGAAATGGTGACCAGATCAATATATAAAAGGACACGTCCAAGACTGATATTTCGATGTTTGTTGACTACGGCGGCAATAATATCGGTACCTCCTGTACTACCGTTACTTACGAAAACAATTCCTATGCCGAATCCGCAGAGAATGGCGCCTAAAATACAGGCCATGGAATCTTGTCCAGGTCCAAGTATTTGTAGAAACTGTCCCTTGTCATCCTTCATCATGTTCTGGGCTACGTCCAGAAAAAAGGAAAGCATAAAAATGGCATAAGTCGTTTTGATGACAAAACGGTATCCCAGTTCGCGTAGAGCCAGTAGAATAAGTACAACGTTGACAATACAGAATGTAAGCTGAATGGGAATATCCGTCAGATAGTAAAATATGGCACACATACCTGTCAGTCCGCCTGTGGTCATTTTATAAGGTAGCAAAAAGGCGGCCCATCCGATAGCGTAACTTATTAAACCCACATTGATGGCCAGAAAGTCTTTCATTTCGGTCATCAATGTGTGTTTGTTTAATTTTTGTTTTTGTAACTGTTCAAGTTTATCTTTGATCATTTCAGTACGATGTTGACAATACGTTTGGGAACGATAATAATCTTGACTATATTTTTCCCTTCAGTGTATTTTTGTGTCTGTTCGTCTGCCAGAACGGCTTTTTCTATTGTTGCATTGTCCGCATCGGCAGCGAAATTCATCGTAAAACGGGTTTTACCGTTAAAAGAGATACTCATGGTCACATTGTCCTCGGTCAGATAAGCTTCATTGCATTCCGGCCATTGAGCATCGCATACGCTGTTTTCGTGTCCGGCTGCATGCCAAAGTTCTTCGGCAATATGTGGTGCAAAAGGAGCCATCAGAATAACCAAAGTATCAAGTATTTCCTTGTTATGACATTTCAGTTGTCCAAGTTCGTTGACACAAATCATGAAAGCACTGATTGCTGTGTTATAAGAGAAAGATTCAATGTCTGTTGTCACTTTCTTTATCAGTTTATGCAATGCCTTCAATGCTTTTTTGTCTGCTTCCTCTTTTTCTGTCGGAAGGAACTGTCCGTCACGGCTATAGTAAAGCGCCCAGAATTTTTTAAGGAAACGATGACAGCCATCTATACCATTAGTATCCCATGGTTTGCTTTGTTCGACCGGTCCAAGGAACATTTCATAAAGACGAAGAGTATCTGCACCGAATTTTTCTACAATCAAGTCTGGATTGACCACATTGAACATACTCTTACTCATCTTTTCAATGCTCCAACCGCAGATATATTTACCGTCTTCAAGGATGAATTCAGCATTCTGATATTCAGGACGCCAGTTCTTGAAGGCTTCAATATCAAGAACATCTCCTGAAACGATATTCACATCTACATGCAATGGAGTCGTGTCATACTGGTCTTTCAGATTAAGTGAAACAAACGTATTGGTATCTTTAATACGATATACAAAGTTGCTTCTACCCTGAATCATACCTTGGTTAACCAGTTTCTTGAAAGGTTCTTCCGTACAGCTATAGCCATAATCGTGGAGGAATTTGTTCCAGAAACGGCTGTAAATAAGGTGACCGGTAGCGTGTTCTGTACCACCTACATAAAGATCTACATTTTGCCAGTAGGCATCAACTTCAGGAGCGACAAGGGCTTTGTCGTTATGTGGATCCATATAGCGAAGATAATAAGCAGAACTTCCTGCAAATCCCGGCATGGTATTCAATTCAAGCGGGAAAATAGTCTGGTTATCAATACGTGAATTTTCAGTGATACAATTGTTGACTGTATCCCAAGCCCATTTGGTTGCGTGTCCGAGTGGTGGTTCTCCGGTTTCTGTCGGTAAGAACTTGCTCACCTCCGGCAGTTCAAGAGGCAGACAGTTTTCAGGAATCATATAAGGCATTCCGTCTTTGTAATAGACTGGGAACGGTTCTCCCCAATAACGCTGACGACTGAAGATTGCATCACGCAAACGATAATTCACTTTGACGCGGCCCAAATGGTGTGTCTTGACATATTCTTTGGTTGCAGCAATGGCTTCTTTAATAGTCAGTCCGTTGAGTGAAAAATCGATATAAGGTTTTACGCCTTCACGTGGTGAATTGGTTACAATACCTTCTTTAGCATCGAAACTTTCTTCACTGACATCGCATCCTTCGACAAGTGGAATGATAGGCAGATTAAAGTGGCGTGCAAAAGCATAGTCACGACTGTCATGTGCCGGTACAGCCATAATAGCACCAGTGCCGTAACCTGCCAATACGTAATCACTGATCCATACAGGTATGGCATCACCCGTAAAAGGATTGATTGCGTAAGATCCAGAGAACACACCGGTTACGCGTCTGTCTGAAATACGCTCACGTTCGGTACGTTTTTTGGTAGCTTCAAGATAGGCTTCCACCTCTACCCTACGGTCGTCTGTTGTCATTTCTTCCACCAGCGGACTTTCTGGAGCAAGTACCATAAAAGTCACACCAAACATGGTATCCGCACGTGTAGTGAAAATAGTGAATTCCTTGTCACTGTCTTTGATTCTGAAATTGACTTCCGTACCTTCTGAACGTCCGATCCAGTTACGTTGGGTTTCCTTAAGGGCATCTGTCCAGTCTATAGTGTCCAGTCCGTCCAATAGTCTTTGTGCATAAGCGCTGACACGCAGACACCATTGACGCATTTTTTTCTGTACGACCGGATATCCTCCACGTTCTGAAACGCCGTCTACTACTTCATCATTTGCCAATACGGTACCAAGTTTCGGACACCAGTTGACCATGGTTTCACCCAAATAGGCAATACGGTAATTCATAAGAGTTTCCTGTTGCTTGCGTTCGTCCATGGCCTTCCATTCTTCTGCCGTGAAGGATAATTCTTCGCTGCAAGCTACATTCAGTCCTTCTGTACCTTGTTTTTCGAAAGCAGCAATCAGTTCGTTAATCGGTCGGGCTTTATTGCAGTCATTACAATAATAGCTGTTGAACATCTTTTGGAAAGCCCATTGTGTCCAATGGTAATATTCAGGATCACAAGTTCTTATTTCTCTATCCCAATCAAACGAAAAACCGATTTTATCCAATTGTTCCCGGTAACGTTTGATATTGGCAGTTGTTGTGATGGCCGGATGTTGTCCGGTTTGTATGGCATATTGTTCGGCCGGCAAACCATAAGCATCGTAGCCCATCGGGTTGAGAACATTATATCCCTGTAACCGTTTGTAACGGGCGTAAATGTCTGAGGCTATATAACCCAGCGGGTGTCCTACATGCAAACCTGCGCCGCTAGGATAAGGGAACATGTTCAATACATAGAATTTTTTTCTTCCGGCGTCTTCTGTCGTTTTATAAGTTTTGTGATCAATCCAGTACTGGCGCCATTTTTGTTCAATGTCTCTGAATTTGTATTCCATTGTCTGTTATGAATGATTTTGTTTGTTTTTAGCTACCTGTAAGGCCGTCTGTTAAAGGGACGGCCGGAAACCGTGATAAAACAGTTTACAAAGATAATGAATTTAATAAGGCGAAGTCTCATTTTTTATTAAATTGTCATTGCTAAAATCTACATTCTACAGGAAAATAATCCTTATTCCTTGATTTAAATCAAGAAAATGCTCTTAAAACAGATAATGTCCGATAAGTTTTTTTTTGAAATAAAAGTATGTTATACCTTTGCATCGTCGTTAAGACAATAAGACAAAATTCAAAAAACATCGTGAGATGTGAAGGTATTAGAAGAAGGTAAAAAAGATTGTTTAAGTTTAAGGAAAGAAATTAATACACAACGTATTATAGAAAAAGCAAAATAGTTCGTTCTGTTATAGAAGTAAGTTTGAGAGATTAAAGATTTGTTCTTCGGGGTCGCTCCTCAGTGATGAGGAAAGTCCCCTTTCTTGTTTTTAAAAAGGCTGTCTCCTTTTTGTTTCGAATAAAAAATAAGTTGTATTTTTGTTTTAGATACACTAAATAAAGAATAAGAGTTATGGCAAAAGAAGGGTTAACCCCAATGATGAAACAGTTTTTTGATTTGAAAGCCAAACATCCTGATGCTATTATGCTGTTCAGATGTGGCGACTTTTATGAAACCTACTGTCAGGATGCTGTAGTAGCTTCGGAAATATTGGGAATAACTCTGACTAAGCGAAATAACGGAGGAAAGAATGGTGATCCTATAGAGATGGCCGGATTTCCGCATCATGCATTGGATACTTATTTGCCCAAACTGATCAGAGCGGGTAGGAGGGTGGCTATTTGTGACCAGCTTGAAGATCCTAAACTGACCAAGAAACTGGTAAAACGTGGTATCACAGAACTTGTGACCCCCGGGGTGGCCATGAGTGACAATGTGCTTAACAATAGAGAAAATAACTTTTTGGCAGCCATACATTTTGGTAAGAACCAGTGTGGTATATCATTTCTTGATATCAGTACCGGAGAATTTTTAATTGCAGAAGGTCAGGAGGAATATATTGATAAACTGTTAGGAAATTTCATGCCAAAAGAGGTTCTTTATGAAAGAGGACTGAAAAATAGATTTGAAGGATGTTTCGGTACAAAATATATTACATTTGAACTGGATGACTGGGCGTTTAATGAACATACGGCCAATGAGAAGCTGCTGAAACATTTTGAGGTACATAATCTTAAAGGATTCGGTATAGAGCAATTGAAATCCGGAATTGTAGCTGCAGGAGTGATTTTACAGTATCTGGAACTTACCCAGCACCAGCAGATCGGTCATATAACGTCCATCTCCAGAATAGAAGAAGAACGTTATGTAAGATTGGATAAATTTACGGTCAGGAATCTCGAAATCATCCAACCTTTGAATGACGGAGGTATTTCATTACTTGACGTTATAGATAAAACAATAACTCCCATGGGAGCCCGTATGTTGCGTCGTTGGCTGATGTTTCCTCTTAAGGACAGGCTTATGATAGAAAATCGGTTGGATATAGTCGATTATTTTTTTGGTAAACCGGACTTTCGTGAATTGGTTTCGGATCGTTTACAGCAAATGGGTGATCTTGAGCGTATTATATCTAAAGTATCTGTTCGTAGAGTATCTCCACGTGATGTTGTACAGTTGAAAATTGCTTTAAAAGCTTTGGAGCCAATCAAGAATGCCTGTGAAAAGGCAAAACATAAAGGATTGCAGAAGTTAGCTGCGCGAATGCAATTATGTGAAACCATACGTGACAGAATAGAGCATGAAGTTCGTGATGATGCTCCTTTTTTAGTCAACAAAGGGGGAGTGATTGCAGATGGCGTAAATGCAGAACTTGATGATTTGAGAAATGTGGCTTATAAAGGAAAAGATTATCTTCTTCATATTCAGCAACGTGAAATGGAACGTACTGGTATACCCAGCCTGAAAATATCCTATAATAACGTATTTGGATATTATCTGGAAGTTCGTAATACCCACAAAGAAAAAGTACCGGCAGATTGGATAAGAAAACAGACATTGGCCAATGCTGAGCGTTATATAACGCAGGAACTGAAAGAGTATGAAGAAAAAATTCTTGGTGCAGAGGATAAAATATTGGTTCTGGAAAACAGGCTTTTTGAAGAGCTGGTAGATGATTTGGCTTCTTATACCTCTGCAATACAAACAGATGCACATTTACTGGCTCAGTTGGACTGTTTGCTTTCTTTTGCGTCTACTGCGGATGAAAATCATTATGTCCGTCCTCAAATTGCCGATGATGAGACATTGGATATTGTAGGAGGGCGGCATCCGGTTATAGAACAGCAGATGCCTGCAGGTGAGCATTATGTAGCAAATGATGTTCGTCTGGATACCGATAATCAGCAGATTATTATTATTACAGGACCTAATATGGCCGGTAAGTCGGCTTTGTTACGCCAAACAGCATTGATAACTCTGATGGCTCAGATTGGAAGTTTTGTACCGGCAGAATCGGCTCATGTAGGTATTGTGGATAAGATATTTACAAGGGTAGGGGCAAGTGACAATATATCAGTGGGTGAAAGTACATTTATGGTAGAAATGACTGAAGCTGCCAGTATATTGAATAACATATCTTCCAGAAGCCTGGTTCTTTTTGATGAATTAGGACGTGGTACGTCTACGTATGACGGTATCAGTATTGCATGGGCTATTGTGGAGTATATCCATGAAAATAAAAAGGGGAGAGCCCGTACTCTTTTTGCTACTCATTATCATGAATTGAATGAGATGGAAAAACTATTTTCACGTATTAAAAATTATAATGTATCTGTACGTGAAGTAGGACAAAAGGTTATTTTTCTGAGAAAACTGGAAAGAGGTGGAAGCGAGCATTCTTTTGGTATACATGTAGCCCGTCTGGCCGGTATGCCTAAAAGTATTGTTTTCCGTGCTGGGGAGATTCTCAAGGATTTGGAATCTGCCAACAGCAAGGGAATGACAACGGATTTTATACCTTCCGGTAAACCGGAAAGCAAAGAGGAAGGTTATCAGCTGAATTTCTTTCAGTTGGATGATCCAGTCTTATGTCAGGTTAGAGATGAAATATTGAATATAGATGTGAATAATCTCACTCCGTTAGAAGCATTAAATAAACTCAATGATATTAAACGGATAGTGAAAGGCCGTTAATCGGGTGGGGGATATGTCAGGGTTTATATTCCTTGCCTACTATGATTTTATCACCGGAATCATCAACTTCGAACAAATGAGGAACACGATGATAATGGCCATTAATATCCTGATGACTATGTACTGACATCAATAATTTACCTTCAAAAGTGCGGAAAAGCATGCCATGTCCGAAATTTGGAGGAGTAATGGGGTTCTTTTCTTGTATCCATGGTCCATCCAGTGTACCGCTTTCCGAATAAGCAACGCCTTGTGTATAAACATCATAAATCCAGCTAGTCCATATCATGCCAAGTTTGCCGGTTTGTGTTTTGAAAAGATAAGGTCCATCCGTAACACGGTTAGGCACAATTTTACCGTTAAGTCGTTCGCGACTCCATGGTGAATCGCTGGCACGGAATAGTATCTTGCCTTCACCTAAAGTACCACTCAAATCTGGTTTAAGTTCTATCTTTTCAATAGTTCCGTTCCAGTTTTGCAACCATTCATGGCAATATACCATATAAGGTTTGTCATTGGTGTCAATCCATAAGGTGCCGTCAAGAGTAGCCTTTTCAGCAGGTAAATATTTTGGGTCTGCCATAGGGCGATAAGGTCCTTCTGCCTTATCGCTGACCAATACGTGACAGGCTCTTCGTTCTATATTATTACCCCGGTAATGGTCAATAAGTGTATTCTTATTGGTAAAAGTTGCAAAATAGTAATATTTGTCATGATAATAATGCAACTCTGCAGCCCATATCATCGGTTGTTCACCCATCCACGATTTGCTGTCCGTTTCGGCTACGGTGAAAGGTCCTTCCCAATATTTAAGATCTTTGCTCTTCCATAGCTTACCTCCGGTTCCGGTCATATAATAGAGGTGTGTTTGAGGATCGGGTAAAATACAGGGATCACTGAGTACAATAGAATCCAATGGAACTATGGAAACGGTATTTTTTGAAGGTTTCTGTGGTAAGCAAAATGAGCAGATAAGCAGGCTGTATAGCGTTAATAAAAGTCTTTTCATACGTAAACGATTTAAGTTAAAAGATGAACAATCGTCTGTTCAGGTCATTTCTTAATTGCAAATATAGTTATACTTTTTTTTATATCACAAGAATCTTTATTAAAGAACGTGTATTATCATTAATAGATTGGAATAAAAAAATAAAAATTTGTATTGATTACAATTTTTTTCTATTTTTGTTGCAAACATTTTAAAGTAAGAAAATACAATGGAAAAAGTAACTTTTTTAGGTACCGAGGTACATACTCAAGGCAATATGCCGGAAATAGGAATACAAGCACCAGATTTTACTGTAGTAAAAGGTGACTTAACAGAGATCAAATTAAGTGACTTTCGTGGAAAAAAGGTGATATTGAATATATTTCCTAGTTTGGATACTCCAGTATGTGCCATGTCAGTCCGTAAGTTTAATGAAGCTGCAGCTTCTTTGGATAATACTGTTATTTTGGCTATTTCCATGGATTTGCCTTTTGCACAGGAACGTTTCTGTACAACAGAAGGTATTAAAAATGTAATTCCGGTTTCACTTTTCCGTAGTCATGATTTTCCAGCTTCTTATGGTTTGATATTGGCAGACGGACCTTTAGCAGGATTAACTGCACGTGCAGTGTTATTAATTGACGAAAAGGGAATGGTTGTTTATAAGGAATTGGTTCAGGAAATTACTACAGAACCCGATTATTCTAAGGTTCTGGATATTTTGAAAGATTAAATATTATTATAAAACAGGCCGGAATTACACTGTGTAAAAGTGAATTCCGGCATTGTTACAAGCAGAATAATTATCATATCGGTTTTTCAAATTTATTCTTAATTGTCCATATAAAAATAGATGGCCGAAATGATTTTCTGTCGGTTCTTATCTCAGATTCTTTTTATTGTTTTATTTGTAGATATCCAGCGGAATCTATTTGTTTTTTAGAGTAAATTTAGAGATCGCATTCTTTTTCTTTAGGTGGCATGGCTGGTGCATTGCCATCTCTTACAGCCATATAATGTGGTGACATGATTTCTATTCCTTCTTCGTTAAAACGATCTTGAATGTTTTGATGAAGGTTGGAATAAATTTCTGCCAGACGGTCGGCTTCTTTGATATAAGCATTAACTTGATATACGGGATACCAGTCGTTAAGAGAAGTTGAAAGCACAAAAGGACGTGGATCGTCTGTTACACCTGGTGTGTTTAATGCTGCTTCTATCAATAACTGGTTTATTTTTCGCCAGGGGACATCATAGCCAATACTGATTTCGGAGTGTATGATCAGTCCATACTCGCGTGCAGACTGACTGAAATTGACGGTATGAGTGGACATGACGAAGGAATTGGGAATAGTGACTATTTCGTTTTTAGGAGTACGGATTCGAGTTACCAATGGTGTTTTTTCGACTACATTACCTGTTGTATCATTCAGTTTTATTCGATCACCTATTTTAAAAGGCCGCATGTATGTAATGACCAAACCTGCTATGATGTTAATGTTACCTATAACAGTACTAGATCCTAAAGAAACTATTAAACCAACAAATACAGAAATACCTTGAAATACTCCGGAATTGGATCCAGGCAGATAAGGATAAATCATGGCTATCATAAAAGCGTAAAGCAGAAAACGGATAATATGATAGGTTGGCATGGCCCAGTCTGGATAAAAGCCATTCAACTTAAGTCGTTCAGCCTGTATTTCTGTTGCCAGATAACGGAATAGTCTGACCAGATATTTTATAGCAAGACAAATAACAAAAATTGTAAATAAATTGGGTATATAGTTATATATTCCATATAGAATGCTTTTTACAGGTGTCCAAATATATGAAAGCAGTTTATATGCCAGATTCTTGGTTTGGGGGAAAATTGAGAACAATAACGGAACTGTCAGTATCAATTGTATTAATATGACGGCATAACGTATCAGATTAGACAGAAAGACCAAAAGTCTGACCTGTTTTTGGGTATCCAATAATTCATAGTCCTATATGGAAACAGACTTGAGTTTTGTGTTTCCCAGTTTTTCTATTCTTATTCTCAACTTATTGAAAATAAGGTTAGTTAATTTAAACAATAAGTATTGTCCGAAGATGATTAAAATGAAATAAAGAATACGTTTACATAGTTGTAGAAAACCGTGTTCTTCTTTCATTATTTTCAGTTTTTCAATAATAACAATGCGTTTGTTCTTTGCCAGTTGTTCTCTGGTGCAGTTTTCCCAAAGTCCATCCATATCGGTAAAAGAAACGATAACCTTGTCACCATACATTAAATCTGTTACAATATCACTGCTTTCTATGTAAATAGAATCAGGATGAAGCTTGAAGCGTTTACCCAGACCTGTAATATCTTGTGAAACACGTTCAGCACGTTGCTGTGGAGTTAATCCACCACGCTTGGCATAAAAGTAAAATAAGGTATCTTCTTCTACAACGACAGGAATTCCTTTTGTATGATGTCGAAGTGAATCTATGCGTTGTTTTTGTTTGGAAAGCTTTATTGAATCTGCAGAATAAGCTGTGAGTTTCTTCTTGCTGAATAGAATTTAAACTGGTAGAATCTGCAGAATCGGGGGTTGTTTTTGACAAGCTGTCTGTATTTGTGGTTTGAGTGGATCCTGGAATTGCTGAAAAACAAAGTATAAGCAGGAAAAGTAGACGGAAATTTTTCATAATTATAAATAGATTTTACTATAGTGGGAAAGAAATTATAAACAATATAGTGAATATATTATCAGTTCTGTAGTAGAAAGAGTTCGGCGCCATAGAAACAAGCTCCATGGCGCCGAAAGCTATCAGAAAAATCCGATGTAGTAGTGTTATTTTTCACTTATTTTCTTACAAAGTTTACCGCCAGCCATGCAATAAATACCCAATATGATGAATGGTATACTTAATATTTGTCCCATATTGATCAACATGGCTGCTTCCCATGCTTCCTGTACTTCTTTAGTGTATTCAATAATGAAACGTGCAGTAAAGATGGTTGTCAGACAGAAACCGAAATAGAATCCAGTACCTACCTTTTTAGGAAATTTCTTATAAAGAATCCATCCGGCAATGAAGAACAGCAGATAGCATATTGCTTCATAGAATTGTCCGGGATGCCGTGGCAGTTCGTCTACCCGTTCGAATATGAATGCCCATGGCACATCTGTTGGTTTACCTATAATTTCAGAATTCATCAGGTTACCTAATCTGATAAACATAGCGCAAATCGGAGTTGCAATGGCAATATTGTCGAGTACGCGCATAATATTCAGTTTGGTTTTCCTGACGTAAAGCCATAAGGCAATCATCAATCCTAAAGTACCGCCATGACTGGCCAATCCTGCATATCCGGTAAAGACCCATCCATTGGCTGTTTTATGCATGGGAAGAATCATTTCCAAAGGGTGGGAGAGAAAATAGTCCGGTTCGTAAAACAGACAATGTCCTAATCGGGCACCAACCAAAATGCCGATAAAGCAATAAAGAAAGAGAGGATCGAAAAGCTCATCCTTAATGTGCTGTTGCCTATAAAGACGTTGTACAATCACGTAACCTGACAATAAAGCCAGACACCAGCACAAAGAGTACCAGCGTACGGCAAAGCTGCCTATCCGGAATGCAACAATATCCGGATTCCAGAGTATATAATCAAGCATTGCCATAGTTATCAGACATTGAAGCGGAAGTGCATGATATCACCATCCTGAACCACATAGTCTTTTCCTTCTACTCCCATTTTTCCGGCTTCACGTACGGCTGCTTCAGAGCCATATTTGATATAGTCTTCGTATTTGATGACTTCTGCACGGATAAATCCTTTTTCAAAATCAGTGTGAATAACTCCAGCACATTGTGGGGCTTTCCAGCCTTTGCGGAAGGTCCATGCTTTAACTTCCATTTCACCTGCAGTAATAAAGGTTTGCAGATTAAGCAGATGGTAAATAGCTTTAATCAGACGGTCGCAGCCGGATTCTTTTAGTCCCATATCTTCAAGGAACATTTGTTTTTCTTCATAGCTTTCCAATTCAGCAATGTCAGCTTCGGTTTGAGCGGAAATGATGAGTAGTTCTGCATTTTCATCTTTGATGGCTTCACGTACTGCATCTACATACTGATTACCGTTTGCGGCAGAAGTATCATCAACGTTGCAGACATAAAGTACTGGTTTGGTCGTGAGCAGGAAAAGACCTTTGGCTGCCTGAATTTCATCTTCACTTTCAAATGTAACGGTACGGGCAGATTTGCCTTGTTCGAGCGCCTCTTTGTATTGCATGAGTACATCGTATTCTATTTTGGCCTGTTTGTCTCCCCCGACTTTAGCTGCTTTTTCTACTCTCTTGAGTCTGTTTTCAATTGTTTCAAGATCTTTAAGTTGTAATTCAGTATCGATAATTTCCTTATCGCGTACCGGGTCTACAGAACCGTCTACGTGAACAATATTATCATTGTCGAAACAACGGAGTACATGGATGATAGCATCTGTTTCACGGATGTTGCCTAAGAATTGATTGCCCAATCCTTCGCCTTTGCTGGCGCCTTTGACGAGTCCGGCAATGTCGACTATATCGCATGTAGCCGGAACTATACGGCCGGGATGAACCAATTCAGCCAGTTTATTAAGTCGTTCATCGGGAACGGAAATTTGTCCCAGTTGCGCATCAATGGTGCAGAATGGGAAGTTGGCGGCCTGCGCTTTTGCGCTGGACAGACAATTGAAAAGTGTAGATTTTCCGACATTCGGAAGGCCTACGATACCAGCTTTTAATGCCATAATATTGATCTGTTTGTTTTAAATAATGCACTGATAAAATGCAAAATTACAGAATTTAGCTGGAATAATCTAATAAAAGAGACAGATTGCAAAGAGTTTGGATATATTACAGCTTAAAGAATGTCTGTTAAGCAGGTTAGGGGAGAGGTAATTTTAATAATGGATAGCAGGGTTGTAGAAACAATATGTGGTACATTTCATGATATTTAGCCTATCTAAAATGAAATGTACCACTTGGTTAATTACTATTCTTCTGTGTGTGAAGAAAGAAAATATCAGTGTGCTTCAAGCCAGTTGAGGCCCCAACCGTAATCTGCCTGGAGAGGAACCTGCATGGTATATGCCCGTTCCATTTCTTCAATTACAATGCGTTGTACCTGTTCTTTTTCTTCAGGAAATACGCTGAAATTAAGTTCATCATGTACCTGAAGGATCATTTTTGAGCGTAGATTAGCATCACGGAACCTACGGTAAATGGCTATCATTGCCATTTTGATGATATCTGCTGCACTACCTTGAATAGGAGCATTGATGGCATTGCGTTCTGCATAGCCACGTACTACTGCATTATGACTGTTGATATCGCGTAAGTGACATTTTCGTTTGCAAACAGTTTCTGTGTATCCTTTTTCACGGGCCATATCAATGCTTTTTTGCATATATTCCTTTACTTTGGGATAAGTGGAAAAATAGCCGTCAATAAGAGCTTTGGCTTCACTTCTGCTTACTCCCATCCGTTCGGCCAGTCCAAAAGCAGTGATACCATAGATAATACCGAAATTGGCTGTCTTTGCCTTACTGCGTTCTTCCCTGGTAACTTCTTCTATCGGTTTTTTGTATATTTTGGCTGCTGTGGCTGCATGAATATCGTGTCCTTCACGGAATGCTTCGATCATGTGCGGATCGCCGCTAAGATGAGCCATGATGCGTAATTCAATTTGTGAATAATCAGCAGAGAAAAATTCACAGCCTGGTTCGGGAATAAAGGCTTTTCTGATTTCCTTGCCTTCGGCATTACGTACAGGGATATTTTGCAGATTAGGATTACTACTGCTTAAACGTCCTGTGGTAGTGATAGTCTGGTTAAATGAAGTATGGATATGACCGGTTTGTGGATTGACCAGACGTGGCAAGGCATCAATATAGGTCCCTAGAAGCTTTTTCAGTCCACGGTGTTCAAGAATTTTTTCTACAATTTCATGTTTGTTTCTTAAACTTTCGAGGACCTCTTCAGAAGTAACGTATTGTCCGGTTTTTGTCTTTTTAGGCTTGTCGCTTATTTTCAGTTTTTCAAATAAGATTTCTCCTACTTGTTTGGGTGAAGCTATATTGAAAGATTCCCCTGCCAGATGATGGATTTCTTCTTCCAGCCGGTTCATTTCTTCTGTATATTGTATGGACGTTTCTTTAAGTGCCTTGCTGTCTATACAGACTCCGTTTCGTTCCATCCATGCCAGTACTGGCATAAGAGGCATTTCGATTTGCCTAAACAGTTCGTAGCAATTTTCTTTTATTAATAAAGGTTCAAAAATGTTTTTGAGCCGGAGGGTGATATCTGCATCCTCACAAGCATATTCATAGACATCTGCAGGGGGAAGATCAGCCATATTTTTTTGGTTTTTTCCTTTTGGGCCGATTAATTCCTCTATATGGATGGTCTGATAGTGAAGGTACACTTCTGCCAGATAATCCATGCCATGATGGAGTTCAGGTTGTAGAAGGTAGTGGGCTATCATGGTATCAAACATTTCACCTTTAAGTGTGATACCATAATTTTGGAGAACCATCAGATCATACTTGATATTTTGACCTATTTTTAATATGTTCTCATTTTCATATACTTCTTTGAATTCATTAACAATATTAAACGCTTCTTTGCTTTCTTGAGGAATTGGCACATAAAAAGCCTGATTTTCCTTAATACTGAAGCTTAATCCTACCAATTTTGCGTTAATGGGATCAGTACCTGTTGTTTCAGTATCTAGACTGAGAATTTTGCTTGTAAGGAATAAATCAATAATTTTCTTTCTATCTTCTTTTTTTTCAATTAGTTGATAGTCTGATTTATCTTTCTGATACCTTGTGAGATTTGAATTTTCAGGAATTTCTTGACTGTTATCTGAAAAATCTTCAAAAAGAGAGCCCTGTGTAGCAATGGGTTTGTTGATAATGTTTTCTTTTTTGAATTTACGTTCGATAAGTGTCCGAAATTCCAAATCTTCGAAAAGCTGTTTGAGAGAGTCGATGTTGGACTCCTCATATTTCAGTGCCGCCATATCAAGTGAAAGCGGTACATCTGTTTTGATAGTAGCGAGAAATTTGGAGAATGTGATTTGTTCCTTGTTTGTTTCTACTTTACTTTTAAGTGCTCCTTTGAGCTGATCGGTATGATCCAGTAAATTTTCGATGGAACCGAATTGTTGAATCAGTTTAACAGCGGTTTTTTCGCCTACGCCTGGACATCCCGGGATATTATCTGAAGCATCACCCATGAGTCCGAGCATATCGATGACTTGTAGTGGAGAATTGATACCATATTTCTCGGTTACTTCCTTTATACCCATTATTTCAAATTCCTTATCTCCGTATTTAGGACGATATATCCTGACATGAGATGTGACGAGCTGGCCATAATCTTTGTCTGGAGTCATCATATAGGTTTCAATACCCAGTTCGTCAGCTTGTCGTGCAAGTGTACCTATGACATCGTCGGCTTCGTAACCTTTCACTTCAAGTATTGGTATCCGATATGCCCGAATGATATCCTTGATGATGGGTACAGCAGTGCGGATAGCTTCAGGAGTTTCTTCTCGCTGTGCCTTGTATTGTTCAAAGGCTTCATGACGGAAAGTAGGACCAGAGGGATCGAAAGCAATACCTATATGGGTAGGGTGCTCTTTGCTGAGCACTTCTTCCAAGGTGTTGACGAAACCTAGTATAGCCGAGGTATTAAGTCCCTTGGAATTGATACGGGGATTTTTGATAAATGCATAATATGCCCTATAAATCAGGGCGTAGGCATCTAATAGAAATAGTTTCTCCATATTAATCGTATATTTTCTCTGTAAATTTACGCAAAAAATATGAGTAGCTTTTGAATTTTGTGTAAATTTGTACTTCAAATTAGCTTATTATATGGATGTATTAACTCAGATTCGTAAACCGATAGAGCGGGAGATGGCCGATTTCGAGTCGCTTTTTGGTATTACATTACAGCATCAGAATGCTCTTTTGACAATGGCTTTACAACATGTGCTGAGCCGTAAGGGTAAGTTGATGCGTCCTATTTTGGTACTGTTGGCTGCTAAAAGATACGGTAAGGTCAATGATGCTGTGCTTCATGCTGCAGTCAGTTTGGAAATGCTTCATACGGCCAGTCTTGTACATGACGATGTTGTTGATGAAAGCGGTGAACGGAGAGGACAACTTTCTGTTAATGCATTGATGGATAATAAAGCTGCAGTATTGGTTGGAGATTATCTGCTTTCAACTTCATTGAAACATGCTGCTACTGCAGGAAGTCTTGAGGTTGTTGATATTGTAGCCAGGTTAGGACAGACGCTTTCAGATGGCGAGTTACAGCAGTTGTCAAATGTGAAGTCGGATGAGATTAGTGAGGAACAGTATTTTGATGTAATTCGTAGTAAAACCGCTTCTTTATTTGCATCCTGTGCGGAGGTAGGAGCTTTGTTATCTGGAGCTACAAAGGCTCAGATTGTCAGATTGAGAGATTTTGGTACATACGTTGGTCTGTGTTTTCAGATTAGAGACGATGTTTTCGATTATTATGATGTAGAAGTTGGAAAACCGACCGGAAATGATATGAAGGAAGGTAAACTTACTTTGCCTGTGATATACGCAGTTTTGCAGCCGGGAGCGGAAAAATGGCATGAAATCGCTTTGAAGGTCAGAGCAGGGAAGGCTACAGAAGATGAAATAAAGAATCTGGTAGAGTTTACCAAACAGTCAGGAGGTATAGATTATGCCCGTCATAAAATGGATGAAATCCGTAACAGTGCGTTGGAATTGCTTTCGGATGAGGGAAATGATGAGGTTAGAGAAGCATTACAGTTGTATTTGGATTTTGTGCTTAAGCGTGTATCGTAACTTTTATTATTTTGATAACATAAAACTATGAAAGGAGGGCTTGGTCAAGCCCTCCTTTCAGTTTAAAAAAGATGTTTTTTACTGAGTAGATTAGAAGAATTTAATCTCTTCACCGGTTACTTCACTCAGTAATAAGTTTGCGAGACGACTTGTTCCCAAACGCAACCATTGATTGGTAAGCCATTTTTCACCTAATACTTCTTTGACAATAGTGTAATAGACTAGGGCATCATGAACAGTATGCATACCTCCTGCTGGTTTGAAACCGATCTGAATGCCGGTTTCATCGTAATATTCCTTAATGGCCTGACACATTACATAGGCGGCTTCAGGAGTAGCTGCCGGTTCAAGTTTTCCGGTTGATGTCTTAATGTAGTCTGCACCGGCGTACATGGCCAAAAGAGAAGCTTTTTTGATGTTTTCAGCCGTTTTCAAGCAACCGGTTTCGAGTATGACTTTCATCTTTTTCTCTCCACAAGTAGCTTTTAATTCACTGATTTCATCGCATAGGGTCTCATAGTCGCCGCTAAGAAACTTACCTACAGACATTACAATATCGATTTCTGTTGCACCATCATGAATAGCCAGTGCAGTTTCGGCTACCTTTACTTCAATAAGTGCTTGTGAGGAAGGGAAACTGCCCGATACACAAGCCACTTCTACACCTTCAATTTCGAGGGATTCACTGACTATTTTGGCAAAACAAGGATAAACGCAGATTGTTGCTACATGGGGTAGGTCAGGATAAGCAGCTTCAAACTGATTGACTTTTTCAGTAAACCGAAGAATACTTTCTTCGCTGTCAGTTGTACTTAACGAGGTAAGTTCTACACTTCCCATAAGGAATTTCTTGACTTCTTTCGTATCATTCTCAGGAACCTTTTCGGCAATAATCTTTTCTACTGCTGTTTTTACATCATTGTCGTTGATCTGGAGATTATATTTCTTCAGAGCCTGTTCATATTTGCTGAATTCAGCTTCATGCAGATTGGTTTGTTCATTCATGATTAGTCAATTTAATGTTGTTAATATGTCTTTCCTTATCTCTTGTCGTTTTCTTTTCAATGCTTTTTTGGAGTGCCTCGGTCAGATCTACACCTGTTTGATTGGCTAGGCAGATAAGAACCCAAAGTACATCTGCCATTTCTTCTTCAAGATTACATTCTTCTCCTTTTTTGAAAGACTGGTCACCGTATTTTCTGGCTATGACACGAGCCAGTTCGCCCACTTCTTCCGTAAGGCACGCCATGTTTGTGAGTTCACTGAAGTAGCGGACTCCGATGGTATGTATCCATTGGTCTACTTGTTGTTGTGCTTCTTTTATAGTCATGACTATTCTTTGTTTTTAGTATCCATACAGATAGTGACGGGCCCGTCATTAAGTAATTCTACTTTCATGTCAGCACCAAATTCACCGGTTAAAACAGCCTTTCCTAATTCTTTGCCAAGTTGATTGCAAAAAGATTCATATAGTGGGATTGCAATATGATGGCCGGCTGCTCTAATATATGATGGTCTGTTACCTTTTTTGTAGGAAGCCATTAGCGTAAATTGGCTGATAACCAGAATTTTACCATTTATATCAATAATGCTTTTGTTCATAATGCCGTTTTCGTCATCGAAAATACGCAAGTTGACTATCTTATGGCATAGCCACTTGATATCTTCTTCATTATCAGATTCTTCCACTCCGAGTAAAATGAGTATTCCTTGTTTAATGGCTGATTTACATATTCCATTGATGGTTACAGAAGCATGGGAAACTCTTTGAATGACTGTTCTCATAAAAATTTTATATATTTTATTTTCTGTAAATAGGCTGAAGGTTGAATGGCGGAGTCAATGATTTTTTTGTTTTATGATTGACTTGGTCAAACTGAATTCTCTGTTTTACAAATATAGCGAAAAACTGTTTATTTCAGAGATTTTCAAGAACTATTTTTGCTTTGGCCGGACCTATTATTTCAGTTAGTTCTTCCAGACTGGCCTGACGGATACGTTTGACACTTTTAAAGTGTTTGAGCAGGGCTGTTTTTGTTTTTTCGCCAATACCTTTGATATGATCCAGTTCGGATGCAATCTGGTGTTTGCTTCGTTCATTACGGTGGAATGTGATGGCAAAGCGATGGACTTCATCCTGTATCTGGGTCATTAACCGGAATAAAGGTGAATCTAATTTGAGTCCTATCACGACAGGTGGAAAACCATAAAGTAGTTCGTGTGTACGATGGCGGTCATCTTTAGCTAATCCGGCTATAGGAATGTGTAAATGGAGTTCGTCTTCTACAACTTCTCTAACCACTTCCATTTGTCCTTTTCCTCCGTCGGTAATGATAAGGTCGGGCAGGGGAGTATTTTCTTTCACGGCCCGTGAATACCGTCGTCTGACCACTTCCTTCATGGAGGCATAATCATCCGGTCCTGCTACGGTCTTGATATGGTATTTGCGATAATCTTGTTTGCTCGGTTTGCATTTTTTGAATACTACGCAAGCAGCTACAGCATCCGTTCCTGAAATATTGGAATTATCGAAACATTCTATTTGTATGGGTAGTTTCTCGAGGTTAAGAGCTTGCTGAATTTCTTTCATCAGGCGTACGCTCTTTTGTTCAGGATTGAGCTTTTCTGCCTGTTTCAGTCGGTCTAATTTATATTGTCTGACATTAAGTAATGAGAGATCCAGAAGCTTCTTTTTTTCGCCTTTTTGTGGGACTGTTACGGTGAGGTTACCTAATTCATAGCTGATAGGAAATGGGACTATGATCTCCTTTGAATGGCTTTGATAGCGTTCGCGCATTTCGGTTATTCCAAGCATAAGCAGATCTTCTGCCGATTCATTGAGCTTCTTTTTATATTCGAAAGTGAAGGCCTGGTTGATGCAGCCGTTAGTCACATGAAGATAGTTGATGAATGCACTTTGTTCATCGTCTTCAATAGAAAATACGTCTATATTATGAAGTATTTGGCTTACCACTTCACTCTTACTTCTGTAGTTTTCCAAAAGATCGTATTTTTGTTTGATCATTTGAGCTTCTTCAAATTTCATTTCAGAGGCAAGTTGCTGCATCTGCTTCAGAAGTTCCCGCTCTATTTCGGCTGTATTGCCTTTTAATATTTCTTTAGCTTCCTGAATATATTTCATATAGTCCTCATGGCTTTCTTTCGCAATACAGGGTGCCTTGCAATTCTTGATATGGTATTCCAGACATACATTGAATTTACCGTTACGGATATTTTCGGGCGTAAGGGGTAAATGGCATGTACGGAGCGGATAGAGGTTTTTGATCAGTTCAAGCAAGGAATTAAGAGTAGGGATATGGCTGTATGGACCGAAGTAAATGGAGCCGTTGCGGATTATTTTTCGTGTTTTGAATATGCGTGGAAAATATTCGTTGGTAATACAAATGGAAGGGTATGTCTTGTCGTCTTTTAATAGTACATTGTAATGTGGTTTATAACGTTTGATGAGGTTGTTTTCAAGTAATAGGGCGTCTTCTTCGGTGTTGACCACGACGTATTTTATATCTCTTATCTTACTTACGAGCATGGCTGTTTTTCTGCTTTGATGCTCTTTGCTAAAGTAAGAATAGACCCGACGTTTCAGATTCTTGGCTTTTCCAACATAAATGATCTCGCCATTCTCATTAAGATATTGATAGCATCCCGGACTTTCAGGCAGATTGAGTACAATCCCTTTTAAGTAGTCCAGCGTTTTTTCTTTTTCTTCTGCAGTCATGAGATAGTGATATAAAAAAGGGGGCAAGTTCTTATTTGCCTTGTCCCCTTTGATTAGATAAATAAAAAGTATTATACGGTGAGCAAGGTCTGTACTTCTACATCCTTGTCGAATACATCTCTGCCGTGAAGACCTTCACGAGTCAGTTCTATGATGAAATTGATATAAACTTTCTTGGGATTGAATTTTCTTACAAGGTTCAATGTTGCTTTCATTGATCCTCCTGTAGCCAATAAATCGTCGTGTAGTAAGACTACATCATTTTCATCTATGGCATCTTTGTGAATTTCGATAGTATCTACTCCGTATTCTTTTTGGTAGCTCTCTTGTACAGTTTCGGCTGGTAGCTTTCCAGGCTTTCTACACATGACAAAACCGGCTCCCAAACGGATCGCTAATGCAGGTGCGAGGATGAATCCTCTGGATTCTATTCCTACCACTTTGGTGATGCCTTTATCCTTGTATAGTTCATAAAGTTCATCAATCATGATTTGCATACATTCTGCATCTTTAAACAGAGTTGTGACGTCTTTGAACTGAATGCCGGGAATAGGGAAATCCGGAATGTTTCTCAAATTTTTTAGAAGTGTTGGATTGTTCATAACCAGTATTTTAGTTGTTAATAATTCAAGTGTTGTTTCACGTGAAACATCGTATCTGTTAATTACCTGCCAAGAAGTACCAGTAAGACGTTAATATCACTTGGAGATACTCCTGGGATACGTCCGGCTTGAGCCAGTGTTTCAGGATCTATCTTTTCCAGTTTCTGTCTGGCTTCAGTGGAAAGGGCGTTCATATTCTTATAGTCGAACTTGCCTTTTATCCTGATGCTTTCTAAACGTTGCATCTTGTCAGCGATAATTCGTTCACGGGCAATATAACCATGATACTTCATTTTGATTTCTGCAGCTTCAATGATCTCTTCTTTCCTTTCATTGATCTCCTCCAATTGCATTTTGAGAGGTCTGACAAAATCTGCAATGTTGTGTAGCGTAATTTGGGGCCTGTTGATGACATCAAATAATTTGCATCCGTATTTGAGTGGAGTCGTCCCCAATTTCTCCAGACCGTCATTGATTAAAGCTGGCTTCAGAGAAAAGTCTTCGCAGAAATGCACGATCTTTTCAATTTGCTCTTTTTTCTTCATCCAATGTTCATAACGTTCTCTGGACGCTAATCCTAATGTATAGGAACGTTCTGTCAAACGCGCATCAGCATCATCCTGTCGTAGTAGTATACGGTATTCTGCACGTGATGTGAACATTCTATAAGGTTCATCTACTCCTTTCGTGACCAAATCGTCTATCAGAACGCCAATATAAGATTCATCGCGGTGCATGATGAATGGTTCGCTTCCTGCACATTTTAATGCGGCATTGATTCCTGCTACGATACCTTGGCCACCTGCTTCCTCATAACCCGTTGTTCCATTAACCTGACCTGCCATGAAAAGGCCGGGAATAATTTTCGATTCCAGTGAATGGCTTAATTGTGTAGGATCGAAATAATCATATTCTATTGCATAACCAGGCCTGTAGATATGTACATCCCGGAATGCCGGAATTTTTCTTAAGGCATTAAGCTGTACATCGAGTGGAAGACTTGATGAGAAACCGTTCAAGTAATATTCCTGAGTGTTTTCACCTTCCGGCTCAAGGAAAAGCTGGTGCTGTTCGCGCTCTGGAAATGTAACCAACTTGGTTTCTATACTTGGACAATATCGTGGACCTATGCTTTTGATCTGTCCATTGTAAAGCGGTGAATCCGGTAATCCGCTTTCCAATACACGGTGTACATCCGGATTGGTAAAACATGTCCAGCATGTCAGTTGGCGAAGATGACGTTTGGTTTCTAGAAATGAAAAACGATGAAAGTCATTTTCACCTTCCTGAATTTCCATTTCTTCAAAATGAACGGTTCGTCCATCGATGCGTACGGGAGTTCCTGTCTTCATTCGTCCCATTGTGATACCATGTGCCGTGATGGATTCCGTTAGATGATATGACGCAGGTTCGGCGACTCTTCCTCCAGGTATTTGAGTATGTCCGATATGCATCAGGCCGTTCAAAAAAGTACCTGCTGTCAGTATGACGCAACGTGCCCGGAATATGACGTCAAAGTAAGTACGGACACCAGCTGTTTCCCCGTTTTCTACAATCAGTTCTTTAACTTGATCCTGCCAAATGTGAAGATTTGGAATGTTTTCAAGAACTTCACGCCAAGCCCAGATAAACTTGCCTCGATCACATTGTGCGCGCGGACTCCACATGGCTGGACCTTTAGAACGGTTCAACATGCGGAACTGGATGGCAGTTTTGTCTGTCACTTGAGCCATATAACCGCCAAGTGCATCAATTTCTCTTACGATCTGTCCTTTGGCAATACCGCCTACTGCAGGGTTGCAGCTCATCTGGCCAATTTTATTCATGTCCATGGTGATCAGACATGTCTTGGCTCCCATATTGGCAGAGGCAGCCGCTGCTTCGCAGCCGGCATGTCCGCCACCAATCACAATAACATCGTATTTAAACTCCATTTTATAGTTTTTTTCTATGTCGCAAAAGTAATGTTTTTTTAGGAATATCTTTGGTTATTTCTTTGTTCAATCGAGGATTTAGATTAAATTTGCAGATGATAAAGGACATGTAACAGAATTCACGAAGCTTTGAAATTCTTTATTTTATTTAATAAATATTTTAAATTCAATTATTTATGTGGTTATGTGATTCATCTATTGGACGGAAAGTGGTAATGTCAGTCACTGGTATTGCACTTATCCTGTTCTTGACGTTTCATGCGTCAATGAACGTTGTGGCTTTATTCTCGAGTGAAGGCTACAACATGATTTGTGAATTCCTTGGTGCCAACTGGTATGCCGTAGTAGCAACAATCGGTTTGGCAGCTTTGGCAGTCATTCACATTATTTATGCCTTCTGGCTTACTATGCAGAACCGTCAGGCACGTGGCAATAACCGTTATGATGTAACGGTAAAACCTGAGAAGGTAGAGTGGGCTTCACAAAACATGTTGGTACTGGGTATCATCGTGCTTTTGGGTTTGGCACTTCATTTCTACAACTTCTGGTATAACATGATGTTTGCCGAATTGATTGGTGATCCTATGTTGGGCGGTCTTCATGCAGCAGACGGTTATGGTTATATTGTGAAGACTTTCAGCCAGCCGGTGTTTACGGTCATTTATGTAATTTGGTTGATTGCTTTGTGGTTCCATCTTACTCACGGATTCTGGAGTGCTATTCAGACATTGGGTTGGAACGGTAAGGTTTGGTTTAACCGTTGGAAAGTGATTGGTAACATCTATACCACAATCGTGATCCTGATGTTCCTTGTAGTCGCTTTGTATTTTTCTTTCTGCGGTGGATGCTGCTAATTATATTAATGAATCATTAAATTGAAAAACGATTATGACTAAGATAATAGATTCTAAAATTCCTGAAGGACCGGTAGCAGAAAAGTGGACGAACTATAAAGCGCACCAGAAATTGGTGAATCCGGCTAACAAACGTCGTTTGGATATCATCGTTGTGGGAACTGGATTGGCCGGAGCTTCTGCTGCGGCTTCACTTGGTGAAATGGGATTCCGTGTATTTAATTTCTGTATCCAGGATTCTCCACGTCGTGCACACTCTATCGCTGCCCAGGGTGGTATCAATGCTGCAAAGAATTATCAGAATGACGGTGACTCTGTATATCGTTTGTTCTATGATACTGTCAAAGGTGGAGACTATCGTGCTCGCGAAGCTAACGTATATCGTTTGGCTGAAGTTTCAAATAATATCATTGATCAATGTGTTGCACAGGGTGTACCTTTCGCACGTGAATATGGTGGTATGCTTGCTAACCGTTCATTTGGTGGTGCACAGGTTTCACGTACTTTCTACGCCAAGGGTCAGACTGGACAGCAACTTTTGCTTGGTGCATACTCAGCATTGAGTTGTCAGGTTAATGCCGGTACGGTGAAGTTGTTTACTCGTTACGAGATGATGGACCTTGTCATGATCGATGGTCGTGCACGTGGTATTATTGCCCGTAATTTGGTAACAGGTAAGTTGGAACGTTTTGCAGCTCATGCAGTCGTTATAGCAACTGGTGGTTATGGAAATACTTATTTCCTTTCTACAAATGCTATGGGTTGTAACTGTTCTGCTGCTATGCAGTGTTATCGTAAGGGAGCTTATTTTGCAAATCCTGCTTATGTTCAGATTCACCCGACTTGTATTCCTGTACATGGTGACAAGCAGTCTAAGCTGACTTTGATGTCTGAGTCTTTGCGTAACGATGGTCGTATCTGGGTTCCTAAGAAATTGGAAGATGCCAAGAAGTTGCAGGCTGGTACTCTTAAGGGAGAAGATATTCCGGAAGAAGATCGTGACTACTACTTGGAGCGTCGTTATCCGGCTTTCGGTAACCTGGTACCTCGTGATGTGGCTTCACGTGCAGCAAAGGAAAGATGTGACAAAGGCTTTGGTGTAAACAATACCGGTTTGGCTGTATTCCTTGATTTCAGTGATGCCATCAACCGTTTGGGTAAGGATGTAGTAGAACAGCGTTATGGTAACCTGTTTGATATGTATGAAGAGATCACTGATGTGTCTCCTTACAAGTCTCCGATGATGATCTATCCTGCAATTCACTACACGATGGGTGGTATTTGGGTAGACTATGAGTTGCAGACTTCTATCAAGGGCTTGTTTGCTATTGGTGAATGTAACTTCTCAGATCACGGAGCAAACCGTTTGGGTGCTTCTGCTTTGATGCAAGGTTTGGCAGACGGCTATTTCGTATTACCTTATACTATTCAGAATTATTTGGCCGATCAGATTACTGTACCACGCTTCTCTACAGATCTTCCTGAGTTTGTTGAAGCAGAAAAGGCTGTTAATGCCCGTATTGATCATTTGATGAACATTAAGGGTAAGAGATCTGTTGATTCTATCCATAAGGAACTTGGACATGTGATGTGGGAATATGTAGGTATGGGTCGTACGAAGGAAGGTCTGGAAACAGGTTTGAAGCGTTTGAAGGAGATCCGTCAGGAATTCGAAACTCAGTTGTTCATTCCGGGTGCTAAGGAAGGTTTGAATGTAGAGCTTGAAAAGGCGTTACGTCTGAATGACTTCATCACTATGGGTCAGTTGATCGCTTATGATGCATTGAACAGAAATGAATCTTGTGGTGGACATTTCCGTGAAGAGTACCAGACTGAAGAAGGCGAGGCAAAACGTGATGATGAGAACTACTTCTATGTAGCTTGTTGGGAATATCAGGGCTCAGATGATGTGGCTCCGGTATTGTATAAAGAGCCGTTGGTATATGAAGCTATCAAGGTTCAGACACGTAACTACAAGAGCTAATTAAAAAGGTTTGTTCAACGATTAAAAAGAAAAAAACAATGGATAAAAATATTTCATTTAAGATAAGATTTTGGCGTCAGAACGGACCGAAAGACAAAGGTCACTTCGACGAACGTGAAATGAAGGATATTCCAGGTGATACTTCATTCCTGGAGATGCTGGATATCCTTAACGAGCAGCTGATTGAAGAAGGTAAAGAGCCGTTTGTTTTCGATCATGACTGTCGCGAAGGTATCTGTGGTATGTGTTCACTTTATATCAACGGAACACCTCATGGTAAAACAGAACGTGGTGCTACAACTTGCCAGCTTTATATGCGTAAATTTAAAGATGGCGATACCATTACAGTTGAGCCATGGCGTTCAGCCGGTTTCCCGGTTATTAAGGACTGTATGGTAGATCGTACAGCTTTTGATAAGATCATGCAGGCTGGTGGTTATGTAACAGTACGTACAGGACAGCCTCAGGATGCTAATGCCATTCTGATTCCTAAGCAGAATGCTGATGAAGCTATGGACTGTGCCAGCTGTATCGGTTGCGGTGCTTGTGTGGCTGCATGTAAGAACGGTTCTGCTATGTTGTTCGTATCTTCTAAGGTAAGTCAGTTAGCTTTGTTGCCTCAGGGACGTCCTGAAGCTGCACGTCGTGCCAAGGCTATGATTGCAAAGATGGATGAGCTTGGTTTTGGTAACTGTACAAACACTCGTGCTTGTGAAGCTGTTTGTCCGAAATGTGAAAGCATTTCTAATATTGCCCGTTTGAACCGCGAATTCATCAAGGCAAAATTGAACGACTAGTCTGAATAAAGTTTCATTTATGTGAGATAAAAGGTGTATCAGCTTATGGCTGGTACACCTTTTTTAATTTATACTTGGTTCATTTGTGAAATTTAAAATATGGTTTTATCGTATAAATTGTGAATTACCTTTTCTGATTTTTCAGTGATATGATTTGATTTTTTGAAATCTTGACATTTTTATTTAAAAAATAGATGGATAGTTATCCGAGAAATCATTTTTATATCATTTTTGCGATGTTTTTGGAAGTCAAAATGATCTTATTTTATTATTATTATATTGTTTTTTATTGTTGTAGTATTGTTTTTTAAAGCATATTTTATGTATAATTGCTTTTATTGTGTCATTTTGGTGTTTTATTTTTGTTCGAGTTCTGTTTGATAATAGAAAGATGCATAAAAAATATTTTATTTTTTGTATTTAAAGGGCATTTGGACTTTCTTCTTAAGATATTTTTCTTTGAGCCTAAGATTTTTGGGGAAGTTGTGGTAGGTTGGCAAATCAGATTATGATGCCTGTTTTTTCTTTTTTTATTTTGATAAAATAAAAATGAAAGTGTATGCTTTGGTTGCAGTACACTTTCATTTCAATAGGTTAAAAATATAAGTTTGACTATTTTGAGTATGAATCCTTTTATTTAGAAGTGCTAGAATCGTATTCTAAGCCTTTAAAATTTTAAGGCTTGATCGTATTACCATTCGTGGCATATAATCCGATCAGAGCGCCTGTAAAGCCGCCTGCTACGTCTGTAGAAAGGATATCACCTGAAACAGTACCACCTAGGTTGACAAAAGTTGCATTGTCTATGGCATAGTTAAAGCGATAATCATTTCCTTTGGCTTCGACTTGTAGTGAAACTGGTTTTTTGATATCTATTTTTGTTGAAGCTATGATGGTTGTTTTTCCTTTTTCAGTCTTGGCCAATAAAAGAATGTAATCCTTATCTTTTTTGGTTACACCGAATACATAATTGAATTTTTCATTCTGGTAACATGTCAGGCCGGCTAAAGCATCTTCTGTGTCTGGTCGGTATTGCATGGTTGTGGTGGCAGTGAAATGACTGTGCTGTTGACGATAGAAGAGGGTAGAAGTAGGTTTTACTTCTTTAATTTGAGTGGTAAATGGATTTATTTTAAGTCCGCCTTTTTTAGCTATGGAAATGAAATCTTCACGTGGACCACGCAGGCCTATCCAACGTAAATCTAGATCATTGGAAATGAATTTATCTTCAAATGTGAAGTTACCATTAGGGAAATAGCCATCCTTGCCGGTTTTGTTTTCCACTCCGGCAGGCATTTTCAGTTTGCAGGCCAAGGGAACCAGACCGTTTTCGAATACAGGATATTCACCGCTCCAGTCTACGGGTAAGATGAAAGTTTCTCGACCTGTGTTAACCAGACCTTTTTCGTTAGGACGAATAGCTAGGAACACACCATAATATTTACCGTTTGGTCCTTCAACCAGATCTGCATGTCCAGCCCAGTCTACTTTATTGGTACGATCCTTGGCAAAGTAACGTTGTGTAAGGATCGGGTTGTTTGGAGCAGCCTTGAATGGGCCTGTAGGGGAGTCACCGGAAAATATGACCTCACTGTGCCAGCCTCCGGTACCACCTTCTGCACACATCAGATAATAGCGTCCGTTTTTCTTATATAAATGTGGCCCTTCAATCCAAATCGGTTTTTTTGTGATATCAGTACCACCGTTGACGATGACTTTGTCGGTGCCAGGGATTACTTGATCCTTTTCCGTATCGTATTCCCATATTTTGATAACACGATGACCGTTATAAAGTTCTTTTCCCTTCGCAGGAGCATCGTTATGTACTACGTAAGCCTTTCCATTATCATCAAAGAATAAGGAAGGATCAATTCCGTCAAAGTTAAGTTTGATAGGATCGCTCCATCCTTTCATGGGATCTTTAGTTTTGACTACTATATTTCCGAATCCTCCGGAAAACTGAGTTGTAATCATGTAAAAAGTATCGTTGTGTGGATTATAAGTTATGGCAGGTGCATAAACTCCCATACTGATACCGCAGTCTTCCACTTTCAATTGAGATTTGCGATCTAAGACGTGTCCTATTTGTTTCCAGTTGACTAAATCTGTAGAATGAAAAATAGGAACACCTGGGAACATGGCAAATGAAGAATTGACCAAATAATAGTCATTGCCTTTACGGGTAATGCTAGGGTCTGGATAGCAACCTTGTAGGATCGGCGTATAAAATTCATCTGCAGCCAAAGGATTTTCTTTGTAAATTTTGTCATTACCTTGGTAAGTGAACTGAGAAAATGTTGGTACGTTTTTATCCGTTTTTCCGTTAACAGTAGCTAATGCTCCACTAAAAAGTAAAGTACAGGCTAAGGCCATTGCCCGGCAACTGTGTTTTTTCATTTTGTTTTTGATTGATTCTGTTTTCATAAATATAACGGTTAATTAATATCTGTTGTTTCTCAACTGTTTTTCAGGGAAGGTGAATGCCGTTTATTTGAAAAAGCATATAAAGTTAGGCTGCTCTTTTATATTAGGCAAATAAAGATGTTACATATTTTTTAGATATTACCTGTTAAAAAATATATGTAACACTAATGGTCATAAATGGGTTTTGTTTTCTGAATAGGAAAGGATTCGAATCTTGTTTTTTATCAAAAAGATCCAGTAATTTGTGGTTAAACTTGTACATACCTCCACCTTTTAGTTTGATGAGGTTGTTTATTTGATCGTATTGGGGGATAGGCCTGTTTATAAAGAGAAAACCCTCCGGCAGAAGCGAATGATGAATTTCTTGCCGGAGATTTTTTATTTGATATTCCAAACGATAAGCAGGGGATTGCCGTTAGGGTCGAACTTCTGTTTAAATTCTTTTATGGCAGGTGTCAATGTCTCTTTGCCTTTCTTGGCTTGTTCCAACATTTTTTCAATGGAACTAGGTATTATGAAATAAACCACTCCATTTGACAGTCTTTGTGATGGAATTATTCTTGCACATGAGATAGGAAAAATATCATTGTTTAAATTCATGTGTCCGCTACATTGGTATTGGTTCTTGTTCATGATGAACGCATGTGCTTTATTGGTATTGAATAATAATATGGAATCAGATTCAGTCATGTTTACAATAGACCAATTGATGTCGCGATAGTATTTATCAAACCATCTTGGATTCATATCTTTGGTCACAGGGTGTTCAATGAGCCCTTGTTCTCCGAAATCCATGTTATATTCTTCCGTGATAGTTGCATCTTTGAATTTGTAGATTCTAGTATCGAATGGTAGGCAAACATAGACTCCGTCACGACAAGGCATGAGAGATTTTCCCAATGTCCATCTTCCTGTTATTGCATTTTCAAACGACAAGAGTATTGTGGGTTCTTTTTTTAAGTCATTTTTGTTTACTGTCACAAAACTATAGCCACCTCCATCTTTCGGTTTATTGTAACAAATTCCATAAAGTTGATTCCCTTCTATGGCTATTTCTCCCATATAGTAATCCATCGGAATTGTTTTTTCCAAATTGAGGTTGAGATCGAATATCATCATTTGGTAAGGTGCGTCACAATGTACGTAGAGCTTTTTGTCTTTTTCATCTATATGGAAGCATCAATTACTCGAATATATTCATTGTGTCCTCGTCCCACCATCTGTGCAGTGGATTTGAGGAATTTTCCATTTCTATCATACACGATGATTTTATTTCCTCCTCTATCCATAACGAAAATTCTATTGCCAAAGAACAATAACCTGTCTGGGTATTTTATCATGGCTTCAGAGGTATTGGAAGATAGTGATATGATTTTATATTCTTCCAAAAAAGAAGAAAATGTAAGTGCATGACCATTATCAAAAAGTTCAACTTTTATATTGTTTAAATGCTTACTTGGTGTGCATGAAATATATATAAGTCCCATGATAAAGCTAATCAATATTTTGCTTAATTTCATATTCATCTTTATTAAAAATAAATGTAAGAATCATAAGTGGTATTCCCAAAATACGTGTATGCAGTGGTAATAGCAACTTCCTAAAAATCTTTTGTTAATATCTTTATTTTTATGTATTTTATTATTATGGAATAGGAACATCCCACTCCATAACAAAAGTACATTAATTTCTTAAAAACATTTTACCACATGTTACAGATTTGTTGGGATCTGTATCATTTTGATGAATATGTTGTTGGAAGAATAATATATTCTTAAAGTTCTTTCTTATGTCAACCTGTACATTCCTCCGCCCATGAGCTTGATGAGTCCTTTTATTTCCAAGTTGAATAAAAAGGCACTCAGTTTATGGACCGGAATGTTGGTCATGACTGTAAGAGTGTTTATTTGTAGACTTTGTCTTTTTTTAAGGCAATCAATGATACGTTGCTCCTCTTCACAAAGATCGGGAAATAATTCGCCTTGTATAGTTTTGGAGGAGTTATGAAGGTTTGTGGATGGTTGCCATCCCATTGATTCTATAAAATCCTGTGCATTTTGTAGTAAGGTGGCTTTACTTTGACGGATCAGTCTGTTACACCCCTGAGAGCTTAAATCATTAATACGCCCAGGAAAGGCGAAAACATCACGATTATAACTATTGGCTATTTCCGCTGTAATGAGGGCACCGCCTTTTTGTGCTGATTCTACCACTATTGTTGCATCAGCCATACCGGCTACAATGCGGTTTCTTCTTATGAAATTAACCTTGTCGGCATTGGTGCGACTCATGAATTCAGTCAGTAATCCACCATGAGAGAGCATTTGGATGGCTGTATCACGATGCAAGCGTGGATAAATCTGATCCAAACCATGAGCCAGTACGCCGACTGTGTCCAAATCATTATTGAGAGCCGAACGGTGGCTGTTAATGTCTATACCGTAAGCCAGTCCGCTGACAACCAGTACGTCCGGGCAAATTTCTTTTAGATCCTTCAAAAAATGCTGGCAGATGTCTTTTCCATATTCGGTGCAATGACGTGTGCCGACCATATTGATCACGTGAATACGGTTAAGGTCTGCATTTCCTTTGTAATATAAAATCAGGGGTGCATCATCACATTCTCTTAGTCGTGAGGGATAGTCTGTATCTTGATAACAAAGACATTGGATATGATTTTGGGTGATAAAAAGGAGTTCTTCTTCAGCTCTTGTTATCTGATTTTCCATTTCCAGCAGAGATTCCGACAGTTTGTCTGAAGCATCCGGAATTATTTCACGGATATGACGGCGATGTTCGAATATGGCTGTTGCACTGCCGAACTCTTGCATGAGTTGGTGTTGGGTGGTTATATTGACACGAGGAATACGTGTCAACGCCATGGTATAGATGATTTCCTTTTCGGTCATGTAATGAGTTTATGGATGATTTAGTTATTTATTTCATCTGTAGGAACAATTTGATCCAGTTCCTGGCAGATACCTAAGCGTCCTTGGATAAGGCACACGGTATCAACTTGACTTTTGATACAGCATTTCATGTCGGGTAGTCTGAATATATCCTGATAAAAAACATATTTGATACCATCCTTGACCAGTCGTAGTTTGCTTACGAAAGAGTCACCACTTTTAAGCGGTGTTTTAAATGCCATGTTGAGGCGGGCTACGACTGCATCTATACCCCTTGCATGAAGATCTGCAAAGCTGATTCCTTTGGAAAGTAGAAATTCATGTCGGGTATGTTCTATATAGTGTTGGTAGTTGGCGTTGTTGACAATTCCTTGAAGGTCACATTCATAATCCCTTACTTTCATATTCAGTTCGAAAATGTAATCTGTTTTCATATTCTTCTTATTCTATTGATTTTCTTTTCATAAATTCATATCCAAATCTGCAGTGAAGACAATATTTGCGGTCGCAGTATTCTTTCTTGAGTTGTATAAGAGCTTGTGAATCACAGGCTGACTTGACTTTTATACCACAAGCTTCCCATTGGCGTGTAATGAAGTTATCTTCTGCTTTTAGAGGGTCAAGGAATTGTTGGGCCCGTTCACAATAAACTTCATTTTGGTGTGATTTTCCATAAGCATACAATGTGGGTACAACTGTATTGATGATAATAAGATTCAGTGAATTCGGGGTCAGTTTTTTGGTTCGTTTACAGCTAGGACACCCAAATGAATAATGTGATTCCCAATAGCTCGTTGTTTGAGTGCTGAGTATCTGATGTAGATCAGCAGTGGTTTCGGCTTCCAGCAATACTGATAATCCGGCATTTTGATTATAATAGAGTTGTGCAAGCTGAGAAAGTCTCACATGTGGAAAATTTTGTGGTCTTAATCTCATGAATTTCCATAATGAAGGATCCATCGGAGTCAGCGAGAATTTATGTGCCAGATAAGTATATTCTTTTTTCAGTTGGTTGAAATATCCATCCAGTTCGGCTTCTTGCCTGTATTTCTGAGGAATCAGATTTAAATCCAGTAATCCTGCCTGTCCCATAAATATGGCTTCAATTTGGAATAGACTGTCACGGTGCTTTGCCGTAGCAGTGAGAGGAATTTTTTTAGCCCATTGTTCGAAAGCGTCTCCATTGATTCCAAATCCGAAATTACGTGACAACGTAATAAAATAGGCTGTTTCCCAGTCTCCGTTGAGTTCTTCTACCCGTTGGCAGACTTGTTTAGCCCGTTGTTCCAAGCGTTCATAAAGTAAGGCATTCATCCAGCTATGTACTGTAAATGTATCCAGTTTGGGAATAATACTGTGGCAGCGGGGATAGTCAATGGTACGGCAAAGTTCCTCATAATTGTGCCGGATATGATCCGGTACTTTCAGTTCCAATTGTGGTACCGTTTTGTGGTCGCTGGTGAGAATGGGGGTGTCGATTGTTTCTGCGATGTGAAGTATCACATTGTTATAATGCTGGTCTTCGTGGTGTCCGTGGCGGTACCAGTCGCTGGAATGCTGGTGTATCTCAATATTGCCGACCCAAAGAATACCACCGATTTTTATTTTTGCATTGAAGAAATCAGGCCCGGCGTTTCTGTTGATCAGTCCTGTATCGATTACTTCCACTTCCTTTTGGTCAGTGGTCAGTAATGGCTTGAGTGGAAATAATCTGTAGTTCCATATGTAATGCAGCAGTTTCTCCATAAGATACAGGTTGAAAGGTTTAATTTTTCAAACAAATATAATGAAATTCAGTACAAATCCCTATCTTTGCGTAAAAAAAATATTCATTACGCATCATTCATTATGAAAATAGCATTAATAGGTTACGGCCGTATGGGTCGTATGATAGAGCAGATTGCTCTGCAAAGAGGACATCAGATTGTCAGTATCATAGATGTGGATAACCAACAGGATTTTGATTCGGAAGGATTCCGTAGTGCAGATGTCGCCATTGAGTTTACTTGTCCGCAAGAAGCTTTTCGTAATGTATGTAGAGCTTTTGATGCACATGTCAGTGTGGTAAGTGGTAGCACAGGATGGTTCGAACACCATGTTGAGGAAATGACCCGTCGTTGTGAGGAGGAAGGACAGACTTTATTCTGGAGTTCTAATTTCAGTCCCGGTATGGCTGTTTTCAGAGCGCTTAATAAGAAACTGGCAGATATGATGAACGGTTTGACCGAGTATCAGCTCAGAATGGAAGAAACACATCATATACACAAATTGGATGCCCCCAGTGGAACTGCGATTACTTTGGCAGAAGATATTCTGAAGGAGATGCCGCGTAAGACCAAATGGGTGAAAGGACGTTTTGTGGCTCCTGACGGACAGGTAAGCGGTACGGATGAATGTGCTGAAAACGAATTTCCTGTTGACAGTATCCGGAGAGGAGAAGTACCAGGTATACACACGATATCTTATGATTCCCAGGCTGATGCCATTACTATCACTCACGACGCCCATAATCGTACGGGATTTGCTCTTGGAGCTGTTTTGGCAGCTGAATTTACAAAAGATCATAAAGGATTGCTTACTATGGACGATATGTTCAAATTCTGATCAGTAACTGAATTTTGATGATTATTTAATTATGAAGCAGAACAGATTCCATGCAACGAAGACTCAATGGGGCAGAATGGCTGTGGTGACCGTGTGTTATCTGGCCTTTTTGGTTTGGATAAAAAGCTGGTGGGGATTGTTGGTTTTGCCATTTATCTTCGATGCTTATATTACAAGATTCATACCCTGGACATGGTGGAAAGAGGCTGAAAGTCCGTTGACCCGTACTGTTATGAGTTGGGTAGATGCGATTGTATTTGCATTGGTGGCAGTGTATTTTGTCAACATCTATTTCTTTCAGAATTATACCATTCCTTCTTCTTCTCTCGAAAAATCGTTGCTAGTGGGTGATTATCTTTTTGTGAGTAAGATGAGTTATGGCCCCCGGAAACCCCAGACTCCCCTTTCAATGCCGCTTACGCAGCATACAATGCCTGTAATTGGGTGTAAGTCTTATTTGGAGTGGCCTCAGTGGGAATATGAACGTGTAGGTGGACATCCGGACGTAAAACTTAATGATATAGTAGTGTTTAACTATCCTGCTGGAGATACGGTTGCTTTGAATCCGCAGTTTGCCAATGCTGATTTTTATGCATTGTGTTACGGTATTGGTGAGCAGCAATATGCACAGATGTATGGGGGATTACCACCGTTTGATTCGCTTGGACCGGATGCTGAAAGAAAGTTTTTTGATATGGTGTACCATATGGGACGTCAGTATGTCAATAATAATCCGGGTATGTTTGGTGAAGTGGCTTACAGACCTGTAGATCGCCGTGAGAACTATGTCAAACGTTGTGTTGGCTTGCCTGGTCAAACCTTACAGATCAAGGATCATGTGGTATGGCTGGATGGTAAACCCAATAAGGAACCAGATAACGTGCAATATGACTATATTGTAAGACTTAAACAAGATATTCCGGAGCCCTTGGTACGTGAGTTGGGACTCAGTCGTGAGGATTTGAGCGGATTGCAGCAGAACGGAGTTCTACCGCTTACGCAAAAGGCTTATGAAAGGCTTAAAACCTGTACGGACATTGTGGAAAGTATTGCTTATGATTCTTTGAATTCTGTTTCTTACGGACTTTATCCGCTTAATGCCTACACAGGATGGACACGTGATAATTATGGGCCAGTCTGGATCCCGGCACGAGGGAAAACATTGAAACTGACCATGGATAATATCGCTGTGTACGAAAGACCTATACGGGTATATGAAAACAACAAGCTGGAGATCAAGGACGGTAAAATCTTTATTAACGACAAACAGACGGACAGTTATACCTTCAAGATGGATTATTATTGGATGCAAGGTGATAACCGTCATAATTCTGCTGATTCACGTTATTGGGGATTTGTGCCGGAAGATCATATCGTAGGAAAACCAATACTGATCTGGCTTTCATTGGATAAGGATCGCAGTTGGTTTGACGGACATGTCCGCTGGAATAGGATGTTTACATTGGTTGATCATATCAAATGATGTCAATAGAAGTGATTTGAAGATAAAGCGCAGCTTTTGGACGGTTGTGGCGCTTGCGCTCGTGGTAGCAACGGGAGTGCGTCTTTTCGGGGTGTCTGTCTTGACTATCCCGGGCGCTGGCGAGCGTCCCGTCTTTGAGGCTGGTGATCGTGTTATGGTTAACCGGACAACTTATGGACTGAGATTTCCTAAAGTGTTTGGTGACGGATACAGACGATGGGGGGAGAAGAAAGTTAGCAGAGGTGATTGGGTTGCGTTTGATTCACCAGCTGATATTGGTGATACACTGATGAATCATGGACTTTTTGTCGGAATCTGTTTAGCTGCTCCTGGTGATTCTGTTTGGACTGACAGAGAAGGCAGGGTGTATAATAGTAAACCGAAGGGAGTTGGGGCTTTAAAAGCCGTAGAAATGCCCAGACGAGATGCTTGGGTTGCTATTACGTCGGACAATATACGTTGGTATGAACTAATGATCAATCGTCATGAAGGAGTGAGAGCTGTGATAATAGGTGATTCACTATGTGTGGCGGGGCATTTTGTTCGTAGTTTCTGTTTTAAGCATGATTATTATTGGATGGCGTCTGCTCGGACTGACAACCATGCTGATTCAAGAGCATTTGGTTTTGTGCCTTTTACACATATTGTAGGCAAACTGACCCGTGTATTGTATTCATGGGATTCAGATGCTCCATGGTATTGTCATTTTCGTACTGAACGCTTTTTTATGCGGGTCACACCCGGATTTTCAGATAAACAATGATGGAAAAAACTTTATTATTGGCAGCAGCATATCTGGGGCCGGTAGATTTTTATGCCAGACTTTATGGTTGTAACAAGGTCTGTATTGAACAGTGGGATCACTATGTCAAGCAGACGTATCGTAACAGGTGTCGCATTCTTGCAGCAGGTGGAGTCGTACAAACGCTTACAGTGCCGGTTGTGAAGCCTGAATATGAAAAGATGCCTTATAAGGATATCCGTATTTCAGATCATGGTAACTGGCGTCATTTACATTGGCAGGCTCTGGTCAGTGCTTATCGTAATTCGCCTTACTTTGAATATTATGAGGAAGATTTCTTGCCTTTTTACACGCGAAAATATGATTTTCTGCTCGATTTCAATCTTTCTTTGCAGGAAATGATCTGCAAACTTATAGGAATTGAAACGGATGTAGAACTGACATCACATTATATTGATGCTGCAGAGGCGAAGTTTTATCGGGATTATAGAGAGATAGCAGATCCTGGAAGGAAGGACTGTACGATTAATGTAGGGCCTTATTATCAGGTTTTCCCTACGTCAGGGGGCTTCCAGCCTGATCTCAGTATTGTGGACTTGCTGTTTAATATGGGCCCTGAAAGCCTGATCGTATTGAGGGATGCCAATTCAGCGAATCTTTAAGTTTTGATGCAGGATTTGCTGACATATAGAGATTCTTTAAGAGAAGCGTAAACAGATGATTCTTGTATGTTTATTGACAGTGTGAAATTGGGATCGTATTATCCGGAATTTTTAAATGTCTGTCTAAACCAATTTCCTTTTTGATTATTGACAGGTCCTTTCGGACTGTTGATTCAGTTATAAAAAAGGCTGCCCAATTTGAGTGAAGGGCAGCCTTAATTTGGGGCTATATACTGATCAATCTTTATTCAATAACCATTTTACGAGTACTTTGACCGGCTTTGATCGTATAGATACCTTTAGTCAGACCAGAAAGATCCATTTCGTTTCCATAGCTATTGGCAACGAGGCGGCCGTCTATACTATAGACATAGATATTGGCAGGTTCGTTTAGAACAACGCGTTTACCCTCAAAGAAGATGTGTGTAGTGTTTGTCGTTGTTTCTTTGATGCCTACAGTACTGTTGGTCGGTGTAGTGACACGAATTCCGTGAATGTAGATAGGATCAGCAGTCAAAGATTGGAAATAAGCATAGATAGGTTCATTGCCTTTAAGTGTATATGCGTCATCATTGCCGTTGTCCAAAGTTTCTATTCCGGTCCAAGTATATATGCCGCCTCTAAAAAGAGGTTTGAAAACGGTTGCGTATGTTGCACTGATCACATCGTAGTTGGTGAAGCTTGTATTAATATTCTTTGAAGCCATCATACGTACATAAGTGCTGCCTTCACGTGAAAGACAGATACTGTATGAGGTGCAGGATGGCATCTGTACGACGAAACCTCCTCCGTTGGCAGTCATGTTGCTTGATGCGGCTGCAATTTTAAGTGCTCCTGTACGTGAGCCGGCAGCTCCAATTTCACCACCTTCGCCGGCTCCTATCCAATAAGGATCAGCAGTACTCATCGGATAGTCAGGCATGATATCGGCATAAATAAGTTGGATTGGTTTACCATTTGGATCAACCTTGTAATTTTCTTCATCACAGATTCCAATATATTTGTCAATCTTTTCTTGTGTGTCAAACCATAACCAACCATCGGCATCAATGTCACTTGCCGGAAATAGGTTATACTCTTGAGCGTGTGCATTAAAGACACATGCTAATGCGCAAGTCAGTGTGTAGATAATTTTTTTCATTTTCTTTTGTGTTTTGAGTTAAAAATAAATTATTTGTCTCATTGGTTATTATGATTCTGTCCAATCCGGATTCTGTTCTACACCGTGATAGCGGATTTCATCCCAGGGAATGGGCAGATAATATTGCATCTTTTGGAAAATACGTACCCGTTGTGGAAAACGGTCCATATTGCTGATGGTATATTGGGTCGGTCGGCCGGACATTTGCACAATCTTTATTGCTTTAATCGGATTACTGCTTCCGTTCAGTTTTTCTTCTGCAATGCCCCAACGGAAAATATCCCAGTAGGTCGTTTCTTCAAAAGCCATTTCTACGCGACGTTCATTGACCAGCTGATCCCATGTGAGTGTCGGGAGCGTGTTCATGTGTACCCGCTGCCGGATATCGTTCACTTTCTGAAGAGCTGTTCCTGTGTCGCCCAGCCGGAACATCACCTCTGCATAGTCCAGAAGAGCCTCTGCATATCGCCAGATGATATAATTCTGGCTGCTGGCATAAGCTTCGTCGTTATTGATCTGTTGTTGTTCATTGACGAATTTACCCATATAATAACCGGTACGTGTGACTGCAGCAGTAGTAGATGTGCCGTAAGGCGTCAGATCTTCGCCTGCTACTTCTTCGTTACCGTTTCTGGTGTAATGGATATCCATAGCGTGTCCGTTGTAAGTAGAGCCGTCATAAAGAATATTGGCGTAGAAACGATAGTCGCGTCCCTCATAAGGATTTTGAGGATCATAAGTCAATCCTTCTCTCATACCGTATTCGTCAACATGATTCTGGGTCGGTGTATAAGCACATGTTGTGCCTGTAAAATGAGGTGCTGCTGCATCACGATCGAGTTTGTGACCGAATCCGGTATCGTAGTTTCCGTCATCAGAATGTTGTACCTCCAAAATAGATTCCTGGCTGTTTTTAGTCAGGAATATTTTTCTGTATTCGTTCTTGATACCCTCCTGGGTAGTGCTTGTAATGGGAACCAGCTGATAATAGTTGAGTGCAAACAGGTTTTCATAAGCCGTCTTGGCGGAATCCAACATCTCATGGGAACGGTCATCAGTAAATCCCAAATAAGATTTCTCCTTGTTTTGGAAAAACTCGCTGGAAGCCCATTGATAGGTTTTAGCTATAAGCATTAGTGCGGCTCCTTTTGTGATACGGCCTTTATCCGTACTTTCGTGCTCTACAGGAAGAATTCGTGCCGCTTCTTTGGCATCCTTGACGATGGCTGCTACCATTTCCGGATAGGATGCTCTGGGGTATTTTCTTGCGTCCTGAAGCGGGTCAAGTGGTTCCTGAATCAGCATGACTCCACCAAATTGTCTCCAAAGGATGAAATAATAATAAGCGCGGAAAAAATGAGCTTCACCTAGTATACGTTGTTTTTGTGATCCTTCTGCTATTTCATTTTGATTTTGGAACAGACGGTTGATGGATTGGATTTGTGAATAATATTTGCTCCAGTTAACTTGTGCCCAATTGGTGATTTCCTGAGTATTGCTTTTTAACAGGTCACCATAACCGGCATTATAATAGTCAGTTTTGGATGGGACAACCTGATCACCGAACCATGGCATATAATATCTTGACGCACTTTTAACCAATGCAATGGTTGTCGGTACGTAAGTTGAAAATCCGTTATTCATGTTCCTGTACCATGGTAGAATATATTCGTCCAAAAGCATGGAGTTTTTCCATACATCCTTTTCTGACATTTTGTCTACAGGAGCATCTCTGAACAAATCATCACACCCGGTCAGATTGAAAGCCAGTCCGGTGGTAATAAAAGCACAGAGTATGTATTTCTTAAGCTTCATAATACGTTTTTGTTTAAACGGTTAGACGTAAATTGTTAGAATCCTAAATTTAGCGTAATACCATAAGACCGTTGTATGGGATAACCACGCAGAGATTCCGGATCCATACCGAGATCACTAATGGAAGACCATGTCAGGAGGTTGCTGCCTTGTAAAGCAATGCTGGCTGAATTGAGTTTGATTTTCTTAAGCAGTGCTGGTTGGAAGGCATAACCAATAGACAGTGATTTCAGACGCAGGAAATCGCAGTCTCTGATCCAGAATGTAGATTCTTTGCGGTTGTTGTCATTAGCCGTGGCAAATTTGATTCGTGGCAAAGTTGCGTTAGGATTGTCTGATGACCAGCAGTCCGTGAGATGATATTCCTGGAATCGCTGGAGACTACCGCTGTTGGTAGTATAAAGTTCTTTAATATTCTGCTGGTAGCCTGTAGCCCCCTGGAACATGGCATTGATGAAGAAACCCTTGTAACTGGCACCCAGACGTATGCTGAAATTAAAATCAGGATTAGAGGAATTCTTGACGTAAATCATATCCTCTGTGGTCAGTTTTCCGTCGTTATTCTGATCCTTGTATTTGATATCACCGGGAGCCAGAGCCGCTTTATCAGCCTCACTCATGTTAGGCATGTAAGCGTCTATTTCTTCTTGTGACTGGAACAGTCCTTCTGCTTCGTACATAGCCCATACCATGCTGCTTCGTCCTACGCGTCTCAAATTAGGTGAAACAGAAGATTCGTCGCCGAAATTGAGGTATTTGTCATCACTTTTAGCCAAAGTCAGATCCACATTGTATTTAACCTTTCCGATGGTATTACGGTGTGTAAGTGTCAAATCCCATCCCCACGCTTTCAGTTTGCTGAAGTTCATGTTGGGCACATTGCCTGACACACCAGTAGAAGGCGGGTAAAGATATGAGGGAGCTGCTGTGATCTTGTCTGTTTCAAAACGCCAGTAATATTCGAAGGTAAGTCCGAAACGGTTGTCCCAGAATCCAAGGTCAGTAGCTATATTGTAATCGTGTGATTTACCCCATGTCAGTTCTGGATTAGGATAATTTCCTGTGTTCATCACAATCCCCGGACGATAAATACCTCCGATATTATATCCTTCCCGAGTAGATTCCATGAAAGTGAGCAGATAAGCATATTCTCCGACCAGTCCGTCATCGCCTAACAGACCTGTTGAAGCACGGAATTTGACATTGGAAAGTACCTTCTGATTCCACTCCTTGAAAAACTTTTCATTAGAAAGTACCCAAGAACCTGAAACGGAAGGGAAGAATCCCCACCGGTGGTCGGGATGGAAATAAGTGGAACCGTCCACACGGAAGCTGGCTTCAATGAAATAACGGTAATCATAGCCGTAGTTCAAACGCCCAATCAGTGACGCGCGCTGGTTGTATGCCTCGCTACCAATCAGTCGGGCAGAAACAGCCGTACCGATAATTTCGGGATAGATGGCAGCATTTTGGTTTTCGCCTGTCATGTACTGATTGTGTGTTTGCTGGTAGTTGGCTACGAGCATGGCACCTACGTCGTGTTTGGAATTAAATGTCCGGTTATAGTTGATTCCGGCTTCGTACAGTTGGTTGTTGACGAATCGGTCAGTCTGTTCTACTGTAACCTTGGCTGTAGGATAGACCGTGTTAGGATCGATGGCATAATCGCCGGTCTGAGCATCGTAGGTGTAAAGTGTGACAGGTTTGCTGAACGTTTTTTCCATGCGGTTGTTGTTGTCGAATGTAGCCCGTGCGTACATGGAAAGTCCTTTTACCCAAGGCAGTTCCCATTTCAGGTTAGCTGTAATGGTATTCATTCTTCCCGTATCCTTGATATAACCACCCAGTCCTTCTACATTGATGAGCGGATTGCTGCCATCTATGCTGGCCATATAACCGTTACTGAATCTGAGAACCTGAAGCGGTGAGAAATTATAAGCGGCATCAATGGTTGTATAACTGGAATTTTTGCTGTCCGTACGTGCTCCCATAATGTCAAGTGAGAGTACGAGTCCTTTGGTTAGTGTGGCGTCAAGTTTGGCTGAATAGTTGAACCGGTCGCGGTTGACTCCACTGTATAAGCCCTGTGAATGGGTATATCCTCCAGATATGTAGTATTTCAGAAACTGGTTACCGCCGTTTGCAGATACACTGTGAGTGGTGGAGTAACCTATATTGTCAAGATAATCCAGCAGATCCTCGTCACCATAAAGATTAGGATTGGAGTGAGTCCGGATTTGTTCCAGCTGTTCCGGAGTGTAAGCCGTATTTGTCGTTCCTGGAGTATTTTCGACAGCTTTGTTATAAAGCAGGGCATAATTATAAGCATCCAGGAATTCTGGCAATTGGGTTGCCTGCTGGATATTCATTTGTCCCCGGTAGTTGACGGATACTTTTTGGTTGCCGGCTGCCCGTTTGGTTTGTACCAGGATAACGCCGTTGGCAGCTCTCGCACCATATACAGCTGCTGCAGCAGCATCCTTCAGGATAGATATGCTTTCTATATCATCAGGATTAAGGTCGGAAAGTCTCATCTCTCCGTCACTGGTATTGGTACCGAAGCGTGGTACACCATCAATGACCAATAGTGGAGAATTGTTGATACCTCTGATATGCAGATTGGCTTCTTTGGCGCTACTCGGGTCGCCGGTAGTCTGCATTACCTGCAGACCGGCTACCTGTCCGTAAAGCGCTTCGTCAAGATTGGCCGTAGGCATACTGAGCAAATCTTCGCTTTTGATGGTTTCAATAGATCCTGTGAGTGAGGATTTTTTCTGTGTACCATATCCGATAACGACCAGTTCGTCGAGTTCCTGTGCATCATCTTCAAGTCGGATGACCAGGTTTTTTTGTCCGGGTTTTACTTTCACATATTGTGTCTTGTAGCCCAGAAAAGACACAACCAGTTCTGTGCCGCTTTCCGGAATAGTAAAGTTTCCGTCAAGGTCTGTTACAGCTGCAGCCTTGTCATTTTTCCATCTGACATGGGCGCCGATAACTGTTTCACCACCGCGGTCGATGACCTTACCTTTAAGCATAGGTAGGGCATTCTGTGCGTCTATATTTCCACAGATCAGCGCTGCTGTAATGAGTGTATAGATACTTTTATGTTTCATGACAATGAAAATTCGTTAGTTGGATAGAATACGTTCAATAAGAAGGATCTGATAATCATAGAAGTCTTTTGTACTTCCTGTTGCTCCTCCCTTACGTGCTTTATACAGAGCTAATACTTTTTTTAACCGGCCGGTCATGATTGCTCCTATCCGTTCCTTTGTCAGAGTAGGTAGTCCGAAATTGATTCGGGCAAAATCTGTTGATGGCCCAAGTGCGCAGCATCCGAAAGATTCTTCGGGCAGTGTCGCTGCTGTTTCTTCTGCCAGTGAAGTTGTTGATTTGGCAGCCTGCTGGCTGAGTCCCGAATTCTTGATCATGATATTGATGGCGGCAGCTTGCAGATTCTGTTCTACATCAGACAATTTTCCTCCTTCCGGTGCTTTAAACAGGTTCTTGGTGACGTCCTCAAGGTAATTTTCGAGTGTGTAGTTCTTTTGGGCATCCACCATTCCTCCTTCCTGTATGCGGTACAAGGTGGCAGAATTGATCAGGCCGCTGATGATCATGTCTTGCAGTTTGTCGTTGGCGTTCAGGTTGATTTCAAACTTGCCGATCAGATTCTTGTCGGTCAGCCAGTCACTGTAAGTTCTGGCCTCGTTCAGCAACCAAAGCATTGCTTTATGCTGAGTGTCGCGGTCTATATAATGTTTTGAGGTTTTTTTACCATCTCCTTGTCTGACTTCTTCAAACCGTATTCCTCCGATATAAGGCATCACATGGCGTACGTATCGGGTATACTGATTGACTATTTCACGATACATGTTTTCCATTTCATCATATCGTTCACCCGGCTCTTTGTTCCATTCTTCAAGATTCTTCATTAAGATCTTAAGGTTCTTGATTCCATAATCACCGGCTTTCATGTGGTCATTACCCAAGTCTTCGGTCTGGTCTGTCGGGTCGACAGTTCCGAATAATTGCTGGGCGCCGAACTCATACATGGGGTCATTAGACTTTTCTGCTATCCATTTGTCCAATGTCTGCTTTTCGTCTTCGGGTGAAGAGGTATTCGGGATTAGTCTGTATCCCCAATTGATGGCATAAATATCATAAACGCCTAAGACAGGTGGAGTAAGTTTGACACCTTTTTCCACGTCACCGGGTTGAGCGATGAAGTTATTACGCGCATAGTCCATGATACTTGGTGTGGTACCATATTTCTGAGTAAAGACAGGATTGCGTAAAGAGTCGGTAGAGAAGGAATAACTTGCGCCCATGTTGTGCATCAGGCCCAAGGTATGGCCTATCTCATGTGCGGCTGCGTAACGGATGGATTCACGCATGACATCATCATCAAAAACCTGTTTTCTGACTCTTGGGTCTACGGCACCGGTTTGAACGAATCTCCAGTTATGGAGCAGTGAAATAATGTTGTGATACCAAATCACGTCTCCAGTCAGAATCTCACCGGTTCTGGGGTCTATATGACTTGGTCCCATTGCATTAGCAGTGGGTGAGGCGGCATATTTAAAACAGCTGTAGCGCATGTCGTCAGGGTCGAAGTTTGGATCATCCTTCGGATAATCTACCGCTTTGATGGCATTCTTGAAGCCGGCTGTCTCAAAAGCGATGTTCCAGTCTTCGATACCTTGTTTAATGGCAGAACGCCATTTCTCAGGAAAGGCAGAGTCTACGTAAAATACGATAGGTTTTACAGGCTCGACCAGTTCCCCCTTAAAATATCGTTCGAGATCTTCTTGTTTAGGTTCTAAACGCCAACGATGGATATACGTGCGACGTTCGAGGCGATCTTTATTTGTGGTATAAATACTCTTGTCAGAATAGAAATATCCTACACGGTTGTCTTGAAGACGCATCTTCATTGGCTCTTCAGGTAAAGCGAACAAAGAGCGATGCATAATTACAGAATATGGCTGTCCCAATGGTGAAAGGGTAAATGAAAGTCTGCTCTTTATTTCTATATTGCCCGGAAAAGATTTTGAGCTGATGATTCCGGATGCATCTGATACAAAGGTTCCCTTAAGAGCACTCTTTCCTCCTAACAGTTTGCTTAGAGGATTGTCGGTCTTTATAGGGCTGATACATTTTTCGTTGCCGCCGAAAAAGGACGTCACGTCAATTACCACATTTTTTCCGTTTGAAGCGACGATCTTGAACCCTTTGATGACGGGATCGTAGAAATTCTTATTGAAAGCAGAGCGCATGGGATCTGTTGGAGAAACAATATCATCACTCTGGATTTCATGCATATAAACATTTCGTTCATCTTTCGTGAAACGGATTAATAAAGGTTGGGTCGCTATTTGTCCGGCCACATATTCCTGTGTGTTGCTTATCGCAGCAACACGGTTGGCTAAAATATATATGTGGTTAAATGCTGAATCGGGGATTTCAAAATATAGTTTACCTTCTTTGGCATTATACAGGGTGGTGAAAAGTCCTTTCTGTGTGGCCGCGTTTTTACTTATTTTTTTATAGTCAGCATTTACTGTGTCTTTTACGAGAGCTGCCATTGCAGCTTTGTTCTTCTTGTCTTTCCGTCGGGCTTCTGTCGTAGGGCAGATGACTAAGGCTGACAAGAGTAAAAGACATATTTTAGTTTCTCTTTTCATAATCGGTTTTTTCACTTGAGATGTTGATGTTTGAAATTATTTAAAGAGGAGAATGAGAGTTGTTGGTCTATTCTCCTCTTTTTTGATTAATATTATTGTGCAATTACTTTATAAGCTGTTCCGTTTACAGAAATAATATAAAGTCCCGGACGAAGGTTCAATTGCATCTGATTGCTCTTGCAAATATTATGGCTAAGAACCTGTCCGTTGATGTTAGATACGGTTACTTCTGCATTTAAAGGCAATTGCAGAAGTGATACATAACCATTGTCTATTCGGATTACAACTTGATTGGCATTAGCTTCTGTAACGCCGTCTCCATTATCTGTAATAGTGGTTTCAGTTGTCTTGAAAGTATTGCTACCGCTGAATTTAGGAAAAGCGTTGCTTTCCATTACACAATAAACAGGCTGTGCAGGAGCTGCAATGAAAGTGAACACACCGTCTGCTTCAGTATAATAGGTCGCAGGGTCAAGAACCTCTCCATTCTGAGTATACCATGTATAAGTTGTGGCTTGGGGTTCTCCGGCTAAACCTGTAATGTTGTTTTGTGCAGACAGGTCTAATGCTTCTCCAACCGCAATAGATTCTGCGACAGGCATTGCATTCTGTGGTGCATAGGTATATGTCTTGCATGGCAGAGCTGGCAATGTAGCTAATGTGAAGTTGTTTTTGCTGCAATTGACGCTCTTTGTGACGTTGTCTGCATACAGTGAAGTCAATTGGTTGCTCATGCAGAACAAGCTTTCCAAAGCGTCACAACCAGTTACATCCAATGTCGTAAGTTGATTGCCGTTGAGACTCGCATAAGTCAGTTTATCATTATTGCTTAAGTCAATTGAGGTCAGTCCGGCATTAAGTAAATACAAGCTTTTTAATTCTGTATTTTTACTCAAGTCTATATTAGTCAGGTTGTTATTACTAAGATAGATTGTGGTTAGTGCGGTATTCTGACTTAAGTCAATCTCAGTCAGTTTCATGTTTTGGGCATTGAGTGATGTGAGTTTTGTGTTCGCTGACAAATCAAGAGCTGTAATAGGATTGTTGTAGCAATTTAATTTTGTCAGATTGACGTTTTTGCTGACATCCAGTTTGGTCAATGCATTGGTGTAGACACTTAAATCAGTGAGGTCCGGTGCATTTGATACGTCAATACTGGTAACTTGGGCGCCATCTACACGAGAACTGCAATCTAAACTTGCAATGCCTTCACCATAGATTTTGATCACTCCTGTACCAGTTGGTACGCCGGTGATTGTAGTTGTTGATCCGTATTCATCAGCAAGTGCGATTTCTTCCGTTTCAACAAGATTACCGTCTCCCCAGTCAATCTGAAGTTTGACTCCGATCTTGTTTGCTGCAATATACAGGTTACGTTCATTGCCATCAACACCAGCTGTGAACTCTATGCTTGGAGTGGTTTGGGCGTTTATGGACAAACAAAATAAAATAAAAACGAATGAGAGTAAATACTTTTTCATAGGCTTATGTTTTTTAGATTATGAAAATGTTTAATTATTTGGTTTTTTTGAACTTACAGAGCCTACAGAATAAATTTGATATTAATTACGGGGTTTAGTTATACTATACTCAAAGATAGGCAAAAAGGATGAAATGAGCAAATAATCAATTGTTTTTTGGTATGAATTAATAATAAAAGCGGTTTTATGGTTATTAAATGGGCTAAATTGCTATACAGACATGACATAAACATCATCACAGTCTTTCATACTGTCAATTTGGAAAACTGCGGTATGGCATCATTTTCCTGATAGACCGGATGCTCTCAAAAGCAATGACCTGTTCCATATTTATTGCTGGAGCATATACCTTATATCATCTCTGAATATCTTTTCTGTAAAATTCCTTTATATCAGTATATAACAGATTTATATTTTGAATGTTGAGCGTGAATGTTCGTCCTTTACACATCAACCTCTTTCTGCCTTCACATTAATCCACAAGGTAAAGGTAAAAACTGAAAATATCCTTTGTGGGAGAAAATGTACGGACATGCGACATGATGATAAAGACCTTTAGATTTTATGTCTTATTAACATAAAATGGGTAAAAAAAGTGTTAGAATTCAATGAAAAAGAAAAAAGTGATGTCGAAAAACAGTGTTGCATTGAAAAATGAATATCTTTGTATCAATTACCATTGATTTATGCAACTATGAGAAAAGTTACTTTAAGCCGTTTTTTGATTTTGTTTGTTTGCCTCTTGGGACCGTTATCCGTGTGGGCAGATAAGAACAAAGGGGATTTAAGCAATCTAGTGTGTTTTGTTCGCTTTTTGGGGGAGAGTGAAGAGGTTTTCGAGCATCCTTCTTCTACATATGAACAATTGTTCAATGATGCGACTCCCGGTACCAACTCTGTTTATAATTATTTTTATGAGGCCTCTTACGGGCAATTGTCCTGGAAAAGTAAATTGTTTCCTGCAGCGGAGAATGATAAGATTTTGTCTTATCAAACCAAGCGTGAAAGAGAGTATTATAAGGAAAAAGGCAGCATTAATGATATCGGATATGCCGATGAGGTAGACAAGGCTGCGCGAGAGCAGGCTTTGATCCGTGAGATTGCGGATTATTTGTCCTCCGAGTTACCCGATGATGTCGTGCTGGACGCTGATAATAACGGAATCATAGATAATTTGTGTATTATCCTGAGCGGACGGTCGGAGCTAAGCAATCGTCATTTACTGTGGCCTCACCGTTCCGATCTGGCTTTGCCCGATGAGAAGGCTATTTATGTAAAGGGAAAGAAGTTGGTCGGCTACCTTATGGTCTTTGATGACGCCAATGGCTGGGCATCCTTAGAACCCATTCCACTTAATACCGGAGTATTGTGTCATGAAATGTCACATTCACTTGGAACTTACGATTTATACCATGTGAATGATGACTTGAATCCTGTAGGAGTATGGGATCTGATGTCCGACAATCTGGTGGTGCCTCAGCAGATGTCAGCGTATACAAAATATCGTTATTGTGGCTGGTTGGATGACATACCTGAAATATCAGAGCCCGGAACGTATGTATTGAATCCGTTGGGTGGACAGAATAAAGAGAATGTAGCTTATAAGATCTGTCCGATTGGATCGGAAGAGTATTTTATTGTGGAATATAGAAAGAAAGAGGGGACTTTTGATGTAGGTTTGCCTGAATCCGGTTTGTTAGTTTATCGCATTAATCCGAATTTTACGGGAGGAAATGTAAATTATAACGGTTCTACCCGTTTGGATGAGGTTTACATATTCCGTCCGGGCGGAACGACTACTACTGACGGAAATGTTGAGCAGGCAGCCTTTAGTAGTGAGAGTGGACGAAATATGTTTGGTGGAACGGCAGACGTTAAGCCCTTTTACAGTGACGGTACCGTGGCTCGTTTTGCTTTGACCAATATCTCTGCATGTGGAGAAACACTTTCATTTGATTTGGAGAAATTAGCCAATCAGATAAAACTGTCTGAGGAAATGGTTACCTTTACAGGTAAGGCCGGTGAAAAACTGGAATTGACTGTAGAATCAGATGTCGATTGGTTGATTAATGAGGTTCCGGACTGGTTGAAGGTCAGTCAGAGCGAAGGTCAGCCGGGCGAGACAAAGATAACGTTGGAAACGTTGTCGTCTAATGAGACAACCCAGACTAGGAGCGCAGAACTTATATTTACCTCTTCTTCAGATACTTCCTTGAAAACCGTTTTAAAGGTCAGTCAGCAATCAGATGTCCTTCTGCCGCCTTCAGCGTTAACGGCAGCTGTTTCAGAGGATGGTTCGGTCAAATTAGAATGGGCTGCGCCTCAGGAAGGTCAGCTTATTTTGTTTGACGGATTTGAGGATACGGAAAATCCTAATGGATGGACGATTCAGAATTACGGCGACAGAGGTTGGACCTGGCAGCAGGCAGAGAAAAACTATATGCCTTACTCAGGCAATTACTCTATGTACATGAAGAGTGCGTGGGAGGATCTCCATCAAGACGAACGTCTGATCTCTCCTGTATTCTCAAATGGTCAGACTTTGACATTCTATAGTAAGTCAATCGCTCCGCAGAAAACAGTAAAGAATCAGTATTATTTTGTGGAAGTAAGCCAAGACGGAGGTGTAGTCTGGGAACCTGTCTATGACTTGATGAAGGATTGCGATGTTGTGAATGATTATGTGAAGATTACGATCGATCTTTCCGCCTATCAGTCTGACCGGATGCGTATTTCTTTCCATGCTTATGATTCCAATAATATAGGTCTGTCTTACTGGTGGCAAATAGATGACGTGAATATCTATTCTGCTTCAGATGAGGCTGTGATTAAAGGATATGCCATTTACCGTAATGGTGTGAAGATAGGAGAGAGCACAGAGTGTACGTATACGGATACGGCGCCTTTAGCAGGAGAAAATATCTATACGGTACGTGCCTTAAGTGATTTTGGAGAAACATCAGACTCAGAGCCTGTATCAGTTTTGTGTAATCCGGATAATATCAGTCAGGTTACAGATGATGCGGACATGCTGAAGATTAGAATTGATAATCGCGTCATGAAACTGAATGCAGATGCACCGTTGGCTCAAGTAGAGTTGTTTGCAATGGACGGCACGTGTCTTTATCGTCAAGGAGCTGTCGGAAAAGAATATACTATGAATATGTCCCAATATAGATCCGGAGGATATATTTTGGTATGTAGAATGGCTGACACGAATAAGACGGTCGTGAAAAAGATCTTGGTTCCTTGATTGGGTTCTATTCCAGATAATGTAAAAACGGCTTCTGATCAATCAGAAGCCGTTTTTTTATTTATAGATAAGGGTAGTCAGATTTTCGGGTGCAAACAGTTCACAGGCTACTTTATGCAGTTCATCTGCAGTCAAGGCATCTATTTTGCCATAAAGCTTTTCGATACTTCGTGGGCGGTCATAATGAAGGAATGTTTTTCCCATAGCCAATGCCATACTTTCAAAATTATCTCCGGAAATGCCTATCTGTCCTTTGATTTGCCGCTTGGCAGCAGCAAGGGCAGTTTCGCTCATTGGTGCGGCAGTCAGTTTTTTCAGTTCGTTGGCGACCAGACGTTGGCAGCGTGCCACATCGTGTTCGTCGCAGCCGAAATAGATACTCCATACGCCCGTATCCGTATAGCAGGTCATGTTGCTTTCCACGCTGTATACCAATCCGTTTTTTTCCCGCAAACTAAGGTTTAGCCGCGAATTCATGCCTGGACCACCCAGAATGTTGTTTAACAGGTAGAGAGCAATATGGCGGGGGTCCTTGGCACTGTATGCCCGACAGCCAATCATGACATGCGCCTGATGCGTATTTTTTTCGACAGTGATTTTTTGAGGACGGTAGGGTGGAATGGCTTCCCTCAGAGGAATATGTTTTTCCTGAATAGAATTTTCGGTAAGAAGTTTTTTCAGGGGAGCATTTTCCAGTAAGGATGAGGCTACTTTTCTCAGTGATTTTTCTACTTCTCTTTTGACCGTTTCCGGTTCAATCTGACCGTATACGAACAGTATGGCATTATCAGGTCTGTAAAGTCGTGTGGCGAAATTCTGTACGTCCTGGCTTTTGAATTCCCGGAGATGGTCTGCTTCACCCAAAATGTTACGTCCCAATGGATGTCCGTCGAAAACCAGTCTTTCGAAGTCATCAAAGATCAGTTCTGCCGGTGAATCATTATAACTTTCTATTTCATCAATGACCACTTCCACTTCCTTGTTCATTTCCGGTTGGGGGTATACACTACCGAATACGATGTCTGTCAGAAGGTCGACAGCTCTGCTGAAATGTTCTTTCAGGAAAGCCGTATAATATACTGTTTCTTCTTTTCCCGTATAGGCATTCAGGTCGCCTCCAACTGCTTCCATACGATTAAGTATATGCCATGCCCGTCGTCTGTGTGTACCTTTGAAAGTCAGGTGTTCGCAAAAATGGGCCAGTCCGTTTTCATTGGCTTCCTCATCTCTTGTACCGGCATTTACAGCTATACCGCAGTAGGCCACATCTGTGGCAGAAGGGGCGCAGGTCAACCGCAACCCACATGGAAGGGTTGTGGTGAACGGAGTCTCCTTGGATGTATTATGAATATTTGATGTTGTCATTATTGCTGGATTTTCGTTGCAAAGATACAACATTATCAGGAGAAATGAAGTTTATCCTTTTGTTTTGGTTTGCAATCACTGTCATCTGTAGTTTCTGGGAGAAACACCAAATTTCTTTTGAAAGCTTCTTGAGAAATGCGATAATGATTTAAATCCTACCATACTGCAAACTTCGTTGACTCTAAGCCCGCCCGTTTTGAGCAGGTATGCGGCATGGTCAAGGCGTATCATAGAGATAAATTCACCAGGTGTCAGATCTGTCAGGCCTTTCATTTTACGATAAAAATTAGATCTGCTCATGTTCATGGCTTCTGCAAGATGATCTATATTCAAATCCTCTTCATCTATATGATTGATGATCAGACTTTTCAGATCATTGATAAAGTTCTGGTCCATTGGTATGTAATCCGTTTCTGCAACGATGCTGACAGGTTCTTTGCTTATTCTGTTTTTTATCCGTTGTCTGTTATCCAATAAACCTTTTATTCATGATTTTAAGTAATCCATTCAAGTTTCGCAAGTATCCCTATGCCGTCTTTTTCACTTCGCATAAATCTTTAATGATGTTGATTTTTGGATTGTCATAGGCAATCATCCTGATGATTTCCTCTTCATCCGCCGAGAATAGCTCTGCGATGACAGCTACAATCTGCAGGATCAGTTCCCATATCCGTTCGGTCACCGAGAGTTCCATCGCTCCGTTGACAGTCCGGTCAAACAGTCCCCCTATGGTTTCATAGGCTTCAAACCTCTTGATGTGGGAAAGGATGTTGTATTGCATCAGTGTCAGGCTTATGCTTGCTATTTGTGAAGAGAAGTTCCTGCATTGGCATTTCCCGAGCCTGAGCAGCCCTTTCATTTCCGAGAAGCAGACTTCAATGGCCCAACTCATGGAGTAAATCCGGTAGGCTTCAAAGAAACCCAGTCGGGTATCAGTGTAAAGGAATGCGTTCCATGCCCCTTTCCTGCCTCTTTTGCAGAAGAAGATCCGGATTTTCCGGTTGGCGTATTCGGCATCCATGTGGGCATAATAGCAGTTCAGCCTGCGGCTGTACCTGACCGACTTTTCCTTCTTCAGCCTGTCGACGATGCCGGGAGCGTTCAGGTTTCCCGCTTCGGTCTTGTATCTGGTTTTCCCCATCTTTATCATGCCTGTCAGATGGCATTCCAAATGTCTTGAAGTGATGAATCGTATCAAGTCTGCACAGGTGAACCGACTGTCAACCGGCAGGTAATCAGACCGTATGCCTTTCTTCAAGGCATGCCTCACCATTTCAATGGAACGCTCAATCTTGCTTTGTTTATATTCCCGGATACGGGTGTTGACCACGGATTCTCCGTCACGGACTTTGCAGAAGCGGGCATTCCGCTGCTTGTTTGTCAGCCCTTGTGTCTTTTCAGGGTTCTTTCCTTCCTCGCCATGAAGCGAAAAGTCAAGCATGGTCTGTGTCTTCCCGTCGGTATGGCACAGGAACAGCCCCTTGAAGCCGAGGATGCTCCTGTGCAGCACATGGGAATAGATACGGCCTATCAGCTCTGTCTTGAAGCCGGTCTTGGGCAAGTCCGTATCGTCAATTATCAGACACTGAAGAGCCCCTTTCGAGTCGCTACTTGCACCGGTCCGCCTCAAAAGACGCAAGGACATCCTATAGACCAGCTTGCGCCAGTCGATGTGGTCCTGTTCCAGGAAACGGTAGAACATATCCTTTCGACAGGAAAATAACTTCGAGAGACCGGAATGGCTGTATTGGAAAGAGTTCCTCACCATGAAGAAAGGGAAGAGCAAAAGCAGTTCCAACACCTGGAGACTGGTGAGTTTACACTTATGCCGTTTCTCAATTCCGATGCCGGAGAAATTGAGGTTCTGGCGGGAGATGGTACCGATTATACAATTAATAGCCCTGTTATAATCATTTTTAGAAAAAAATGAGTCTATTTCTGAAATAATATGTTTATCTTTAGCCATAGCTTTTAGTATTGAGCTCTTTTTAAGAGCACTTAAAGATACTCATTTTCTGTGAAATACAGAACTAAAAGCTATACTTTTTTACTTGCGAAACTTGAATAAAGCAGAGTATGAGAAAGGAATATTCTACCCCTCAGATCGTTCTGAGTATGATTATAAGTGAAGGCATAATAGCGACTTCTGTTTCCTCCAATCTGGATGATTTGAATTACGGAGGTAATGCTTCAGATCATGATATCTATGAAGCAGATATTAACATAGACCACGGATGGGGAGATTTATGGAAATGATAGAATGGTTTAATTTTTAAGTTAGGTTGGTTAATTGACGTGTCAGATCTGTGAAGATCAGGCACGTTTTTTTATGCTCCTGGAATGAAAGTCTGATTTTTAATTCAGGATAGATGAATACTCTTTTTCTCGAAGTAGTCTGTTGGCAGATTGTTGAGATCATTCCGTCTTTTTTGAGGAAAGCAGGATGAAGGGGGAAACTCTATTGTTGGATGACGGATAGAAACAGTCCAAAATCTGAATGAGATGATATAAAAATTCAAACCTGTTGATAAACTTTTCCTGAATAGTATTTTTTGTACAATTTTTTATGTAAATTTATCGCGTTCGTGATGATTGTGGCTGAATATAAGTTTTTGATTTAATATTCAAGATTAACAGATGTTTGGACGAAACTTAAATTTGAATGAGTGAAAAACAGCATAAAATAGATTTAAATTGATAAAACAGTTCTTACTATGAAAAATTTTATTACGAAATGGTTGGTTTCTCTGGTATCTGTGGGGTGTATGGTAGCCTGCAACGATACGGACGATACGGTGCCCGAACTTCCTGGTGATGGAGGGACGGATAATGTGGAAATAATACGTGAGGATTTGTCAGCAGCCGATTCCTCTTTCTTCAATTCCATTTTGCCTTATTTGGAACGGAATGGTATGATACGTATAGACAGTCGTGACGATCTGTCTGCATGGTTACCGGATACGTTGCAGATTCCAGCGGATATGGATTTTGAGCGGTATACTTATCTGGTGGGTTGAGCGGAGCTTTATTCTCCTTCTTACTACGTACAGCAGGACACATTGGCATATACCAACGGCCGTTTCAGATATTTGTTCGATTATTTTTATTCCAGTACCGATACCGATGCACATTCACTCCGTTTGATTTGTGGCAAGTATGCCAAGCTGGCAGCATCGGGAGGCATATCGCTTTCTGTGAATGCCGAGCGTGGTTTGGGACTGGTGTATAATACGGAAATATTGAATAGCGGTTTGTCTACGCCGGATTTCAATATGGAAGACAGACAGTTTGTGTTGATACGCACGATATCGGATTTCTTGAATTATATCTCCTGGCCGGAAGCTTTTAATTACACTTTTTTTTATACAATGGATTATGCGAGGTATTCAGTGATATTGTGGAAACGGAAGACCAAAGCGGGACTAATCGAGACCGGCAGGAATATAGAATTAAAGCCTTTGTTACCCAAGGCATACCGTTATGTTGTAGCGAGCACATTCGAGTATACTCTGCTTCCTGAAGCCTATACACGTTATATGGTTTCCGTTATTGACAAGGTGCCGGATGATGTAACGATAGATTGTGAATTTAAAGATACTTACAAATAATCTTTCCCTGTTGAGGCGGTCTTAAAGCAAAAGACCGCCTCAACAGAATACCGTTTCTAGAATATATAGGCCGGATAGGAGTGTTGATTTTGTTTGAAAAGACTTTGTAATAAGATAGAAAAAGGACTTTTGCAACATACCTGATTGAGTCTTTAAATCCCTTCCTTCTGTTTTTTCTAAAAAGTCCTTCACTCCTTCACTTCCCTTTATTGATGCGGGGTGTAGGGTGAATGAGACCCTTCATTACCCCTTCACTTTCTCTTTCACCGGACTTTTGGACGTCGGAAGGCATATTTTAAGCTGGGACCAGGATGGGAGATCTTCAGAAAAGTAAAGCTTACTTTCAAAAAAGTAAGCTTTACTTTTTTGAAAGTAAGCTTTACTTTTTTCAAAAGATGCCGGAACCTGAATTTTTGTTTTTGTCTTTTATATTTACAATTTGGCGTTTGAAGGGGTTTAAGGTACCTGAAGATCTGTGAATGATGGATGTTCATTTGTAACTATCTGATTATCATATTGATATATGCAATAATGAAGAGGTGAAGCATTTTATTCGTATTGTTACCATGGGAGATGGCTTTAGTCAGTGGATTCCGGGTATGGAAAATCCGGTTTCAGGCAGTCATTATCCTAAGAAAAACCATCTTTAGGAAAAACATAGGGACCCCAAAATGGTTTGAAAATGCGATCTTTTCCTTAATCTGTAATATTGGAAAATAATCAGAGAATATCGTACAGACCGTTATCAGCATGTAGGATGCTTGAACGGGGAGAAATCGGCAATAAATACAGGTAACTGAGGTAGGGAGATGAAGAGGTGAACAATAAGCGAGGGAGGTAAATTCAGGTCTTTAAACACAATAAACCCCTGAATGTAAATGAACATTCAAGGGGTATGAAAGTGGGATTGTTCTGTTATCAATCAAGAGTTAAAAACGGACATTAGATCTCCTGGCCGGAGCAATTGTGATTTTTAGATGAGCAAGGCAATACGGTAGACCAGAAATGCCATCAGGTAAGCCAGTACAGTAGTATAACCAGCTGTGAAGAGCGCCCATTTCCAACGTCCGCTTTCTCCCTTGATCGCAGCGATTGTGGCGATACAAGGGAAGTAGAGCAGGGCAAAAACCATATAGCTCAGGGCTGCTTCCGGAGTGGTATGACTGGCCAGAACCTGAGTCAGTCTGGTTTGTGAGGAATCTTCAGTTCCTTCTGTTTCCGTTTCATCTTCTGTACAGTTATACAAGACACCGAGTGTGCTGACCATCAGTTCCTTGGCACCAATACCCGTGATGATGCCCACACCCATGCGCCAGTCATATCCCAATGGTGCTATGACCGGTTCGATAGCGTGGCCGATTTGTCCCATATAGGATGTTTCCTGTTGTTCGGCAGCGGTCTGTCCCTCCTGTTGCTGGGGGAAGTATCCCAAAGCCCAGATGATGATACTGGCTACGAGAATGATACCTCCCATTTTATGCAGGTATTGCCGTCCTTTTTCCCAAGTATGGCGGCAGACACCGCGGGCACTTGGCAACCGGTATGGTGGAAGTTCCATGACGAAATGGGTCTGCTGGTCACGCATGAAAATTTTGCCGAGAACCCATGCCATGAACAAAGCCATGATGGTTCCCAATGCATAAAGGCTGAACATGACGGTAGAAGCCTGTGAAGCAAAAAATGCACCGGTGAAGACAATATAGACCGGAATGCGTGCACTGCAGGACATCATTGGTGTGATAAGCATGGTGATGAAACGGCTTTTGCTGTTTTCGATCGTGCGTGAAGCCATGACAGCCGGTACGTTGCAGCCGAATCCCATGAGCAGAGGGATGAAGGATTTGCCATGCAGGCCCATTTTCTTCATCAGAGGGTCTGCCAGCATGGCTGTACGTGCCAGATAACCGGAATCCTCCAGTATGGATATGAGGAAGTAGAGAATGAGAATATTGGGCAGAAAGACAATGACACTGCCGACTCCTCCAAGTATGCCGTTGCAGACCAGGTCGCGTAACATGCCTTCCGGCAGACGGCTTTCGAGGAAGGCTGTGAGCCAGCTTACACCGCTGTCAATCCAGTCCATGGGATATTGTCCGATTGTGAAAGTCATCCAAAAGATAAACCACATGATGAGGATAAAGAGCGGATAGGCGATCCAGTGTCTGGCTAAAAAACGGTCGATGACCTTGGTGATCTTTGCTCCCTTGCTTTCTTGTTTATGATAAATGTCTTTCAGGGTGTCTGCTATGAAGGCATAGCGGCTGGCGTCGTCCTGTTCCCGATCCGGACATGGACAGGCTTTCAGTTCTGTGATGTCGGGATTTAGGTTAGGGTGTGAGTGGTTTATGGCGGCCTGACATTCGCAATGACCGTTTTCCATACAGCAATGAGCTTCGTGTGTATGTCCTTTGATGCCGCTCTTGTGTAAAGCAATATGCGCGTCGGCCAGTTGGATGGCTTTGCGGAGCAGTTCATCAATACCTTCATGGTTTCTGGCTACGGTGGGAACGAAACAGATACCGAGTCTTTGGCTGAGCGCTTCTATGTCAAGTGAGCTTTGGCTACCTCTGAACTCGTCATACATGTTGAGAGCACCTACAATCGGAATGTTTCTTTCCTTTAGTTGAAGGGTAAGCAGAAGGTTGCGTTCCAGATTGGTCACGTCCAGAACATTGATGACAGCATCTATTTTTCCACTTTCCAGTTCATGGGCAACATAGGCTTCTTCCGGACTGAAGGCTCTGATTGAATATGTTCCAGGCAGGTCGACCAGTCTGATGTGGCGTCCTTCAAATTCCATGTTACCGATTACGCTGCTGACGGTAACTCCGCTATAGTTGCCGGTCCGTTCGTGTCCGCCGGATGCCGCATTGAAGAGCGAGGTCTTTCCGCAGTTGGGATTTCCTACCAGAGCCAATGTGATTTCGCTTTGACTGGCTGGGGGAGGTGTCTGGGATTTTCCACAGCAGGCACATCCGCCTGAAAGATCGTTGGGAGGAACGATAGGTTGCGGTGTAGCTTCATGATGTCTGCCTGTATAATTTTGTGCCGGAGTCTGAGGTTTGTCAGTAGTGGTAACCCATATCTTGTCGGCTTCGTCTTTTCGGAGGGAAATTTGTCCGCCCATTAATTCAAATATGATCGGATTCCCAATAGGAGCGCGGTAAAGTAACTTGACTTCTTTCCCGGTTACAAAACCCATCTCGCTCAGTCGTGCACGAAATGCGCCTTCTCCTTCTATATGTGAGATAATGACACTTTCTCCTGCTTTTACTGTGGATAATTTCATTGTTTATGATTACTGTCTAAATATGCAAGTGCAAAATTACAGGGAATATTCGTGACGTACAATACTTAAAAGCGATGATTTTGTGTTAATCCTGAATTTTGTGGTCAGAACGGTGAAAATCGTTTTTCCGTCCTTTTTTTGGAAGCGATGCATTCCATTTCTACCAGCCAGCCAGGACGACAGACCGGAGCCCAGAGAAAGACTTTGGGCATAAGAGGAAAGCGTTTCCTGAAAATGGAACTTACCGTGGCATAATCGGCAATGTCTCTTAGATAGATGATCATGCAACCGACATCTTCAAACCCGCAATCGGCTTCATGGAGCAATGTCTTGACGTTTTCGAGCATCCGGTCGGTTTGCCGGTCAATCTGTCCGGGGTACATGATTTCTCCTTTATTGTTGATGCTGGCTGTGCCCGAAATGAAGACTTGTCTGCGGTCTGCATAATCAACGTAGGTGCCACGTTCGAAGCTGACGCCGTACTCGTATGTAGGATTAAGGTGAGTTGGAGCATAGAGAAAATGAATCTGCTCCGGTTGTATTCCTTCTATGGCATAACAATCCATGGAGACTTTGTGGCGTTTGTCTGCAACCCGGCCGCCGATACCTGTACTGGCTATGAAGTGGGTGTGCCGGGTCAGTCCTTGGCGGTCAAAAACCTCATTGCGGCCTTTGACCACTCCTTGGTAATTGACATCCACATTTTGTACAAAAAACCAGGTTCTGATGCAGTTTTCTGAAAGAGAAAGTCCGTTTTTAACCAGTTCTTCCGCGTATTTGTCCAACATGTTTCTGGTCTGTTCGTGAGAATTTTCAGAATCGTCTGTACATCCGACAGACCAGTGATGGGTGTATGATGTTCCATGTGAAACCTTGTATGATCTTTTATTTACGACAGAGACGGATACGCCTGTTTGCCAATAGATCCATGCAGCTATTTTACTGCCGTCCAATGGTGGCTGTCCGATGATGGAGCATGGACAGGGCATTCCGGCCATACGGGTTTCCGCTAATGTCTGTTGGTTGGCTATATCGCTCAGAAACAGACGTATGAAGACCGGTGTGGCATCCGTCAGTTTGGATGACTGCCATGTTTTATAGGTGTCCCAAATGGCTTCAAGTTGTTTTTCGAAAGATAGCGAAGTGTCAGTGATGTGTATTAGAGTGTGGTATTCGCAGACCCCCTTTTCAGGAATGAATGCGGAATATTCTACATGTGTTTGTTCCATGAATGCTGTTTTGATGCAAAGATGTGAAATAGTTTTTGTTTATACAATAACGTCTTGTTTCTTTTTTGGGTTTATCCTGCATAACTGTGTAGGCCGCCAAGCAGAAAATTGACACCAAAGTAGGTGATCAGTACGCTTAGAAAGGCGACAACCATGTAGATATGGAAAAACATGGGACGGGCAAAAGACTTGAAAGAGCCGGTATGCAAGGCTGTAGAATAGATCAACAGGGTGATCAGAGCCCAAACTTCTTTAGGATCCCATCCCCAATAACGCCCCCAGGACATGTTGGCCCAGATGGCACCGACGAAAATTCCGGTAGCCAGAAGGAATGTGGCGGGATAAAGTATGACTGAGCTGATCTGGTACAGGCGCTTGATACTGTCCGTATGATCTTTTCCTGTATGTCGGAGAATGCAGGCAGTCAATCCATTGAGCATGGTAAACATCAGCAGTACGTAGGCCATCATAATCACCATGACATGTATGCTGAGCAGAGGAGATGACAATACCGGCATCAGAGGTGTGACCGAAGGATCGGATTCTCCCATCATGGCTACCATTAAAGTCAGACCGCAGGTCAGATAAGCAAATGAGATGGCTATTTCGAACCGACGACGGATGACAATACCTGCAGTGACAGCTGTAACAGCCATGAATTGCATGGTTTCGTAACCGTTCGATAATGGAAAATGTCCGCTGATGAAGCCACGGAGTGTAATGACTGCAGTCAGATAACACCAAATCAGGGTGAGGCCGCATACCAGTACGGGAGTGGCTGATGCAGGATTTTGTTTCTGCAGAGACAGTCTTTTGCTGTAGAAGAAAAAAGCAACCAGTCCGATAAGGATGGCAGGAATGGCTACAGACCGGGAACTGTTGATCTGATTATACCAAAGCTCGGCTTTGAAACGGGTAGGGGAAGGTAAAACGCCGGCAGCTTCGTTTTGCTGGTATTTCCGAATCTTTTTCAATAAGTTGACCACTTCCTTCTGGTCATTCCGGGCTATCGCTTCGGCTACGAAACTGAGACTGTAGTGAATAAATCCCCATTGCTCTTTCGGTATATCATCGGGCAGATTATCAGTCAGGGCATACCATATCGGAAACTTGTCATGGCCGGACTGATAGGGGAAAAGTTTGATAGCCTGGCCGGTACATACGGCTGTTACCAGACTGAACTTTTCGTTGGCTTTTTCAATGGCGTTCCGTTCTTTTCTGTTTCCAGTCAAATTGAGGCTTTCATTCAGTTTGTATCCTTTTTCGTTGATAAAATCTGTCAGGGCGACGTATCCTTTGTCTGTTTGTAACAATTGTCGGACATTATCGTTTTTGATGCGTATCATGGGTTCGTTTTTCCAGTCATCGTAGAAGAACAGCCAGCCGGCCAGAACCTGTTCTGCATTCAAACCTTTATACGTTTGTTTGCCGTAAAGTTTGGTGGTGAAATCCCGTGCAAATGTCTGAAGCGGACAGATCCGGTCATTATAGTAGACATACAGTTTACCGAGTTCTGCGGCACTTTCTTCTGGCAAACTTTGGGGACGGGCTTGAACGGCTTGTGAAAAAAGAGTGAAAGAGCCAAAAAGAATGAAGGATTTTACAGATAAGGGGTTGAGCTTTAGTAATTGTCTGAAACGACTTCTGCTATCGAACGGGAATACCAGAAAGGCCAAAAGCATTATGGCATATCCTGTATAAGTAATGCCGATTCCCCACGGATCATAACTGACGAGCAGAGTGCTGCCTTTTTGATCACTGTCGTAACCGGATTGGTAAAACCGGTAATGCTTGTATCGGCAGATCCTGTTCATGGAAACTTGTGTTTCGAAAGAGTTTTCCTGGTCTGTGATTTGTAATGTACTGACATAGTCAGTCGGTGCAAATGAGCCCATATAAGACTCGGTTTTGAACGTCAGGAGCCGGATCCTGAACGGTAGATTACGGGATTGTCCGTCATCGGTAACGAACGTATCCGACGGTGGTTCGTTGCAGCGCAGATGAACACGTCCCTGGATACCATAAACATGGGTGGTGAAAGCACCGGTCAGGATAAGGATAAAAGATATATGAAGTAAGAAAGTTGCCGGCTTTTTCCATAATTTCCTTTTGGTCAGATAACAGATGGAGGATAAGGAAACGGTCCACCACAGTCCGATGAACAATGGTGAACCGTAAAAGTAAATACTGGTCCATGCAGACCCATGGAATTTTTCGAGGACAGTGGCCATGATCATCATGGCGATTAATAAGAACAGACCTCCAAAACTTAAAAATTTTAACCAATTGACTATACGGTACATAATGTAATATGATTGAATCTTGTTTAGGTAGTGTGGCATGAATACCAGTATTTTTGATAAAGTGCAGATCGATTTCTGGTTTTATATGGCATCAATGAATTTCACAATGGCATCACGGTCAGATTTTGGTAGTTCCCGGAATTTCTGTACCGTGTAATAAGCGTCACTTTGGGGATTTCCGTGCCACATGATCGCTTCAATGACATTACGGGCCCGGTTGTCATGCAGACGGTCTGCAGTGGCGGAACCGGTGCATTTCTGATGCAGACCTCTGCCCCATAACGGTGTAGTCCGGCACCAGCCCGTACGGATATCATTAACCATGTACAGTTTATGCTGTATGAGGTCGGAATAAGGCCAGATGGTCTGGTTCGGGTAGCGTGGCAGACGGTTGTCACCTTTTGTGAAGAAACCGTTTGGATCATAGAAATGGTCATCTCCAGTTGTCCATGAAGGCTTGTGGCAGTAAGTACATCCTATTTCCTCGAATTTTTCCTTTCCTCTTTGGACCGTTTCATCATGGACATTGCGTACGGCTGGTACTGCCAGTCCGCGATGCCATACCATGAAGTCGACGAATTCTTCGTCACTCATTTCTACATCCAGGTCTTTAGACGTCAGATAGGCATAGATGGCTCCTTCCACTCCGTTTTCATTGGTTTCGGGATGCCATTCGGGGTGTTTCTTTTCCGGATCGATCTGGTTGATGTAGGCTGGATATCCTGTCTGTACTTCGGGATCTTTTGATGAATAACTGGCGTATGTCCCGGCAGCATCGAGATAATGGTAACGCCGGTTGCTGCGTGTGACATTGGTTATGTTCCACATGGCATTGACGCCGGCCGCATCCTGCAGAGGTCCACGGCTTAATGCATAGGTGAAGCGGAATGGATGTTCTTCGTAAGCCGTTCCGGGGAGGACATCCGTGTTTTTACTGTTGCTGTATTGTTTTACCCATTCGCCGTTTTTGAAAAAGGCAGGATTGATGCCGTTGGGTAAAAGACCTTCTTTTTCCTGACGGGCATATTCAGCTTTCAGATCTTCATCGGAAATGGCATCCAATAATCCGGTACCGTAGATGCCGATGGTGGATTCCAACCGAACTTCGTAGGAGGCATCCGGAATCTGATAACCTTGATTAACGACATAAATGGCTTCCTTTGGCATGGTGACTTCGGGATATTGCAGTTCGTAGGTTTCACCATCTGGAAACCTGTTACCCCACTGGTCCTGGTAGTTTTTCCAGGTCACTTTAATCTGGCTTTCGTCTATAGGCGCTTTGAATGGGGTTACGGCATGTCCTTGCGGCATACCGGCCAACCAACTGACATAAGCGTCGGTTTGTGGGTTATAAACCACCAGAAGACAGCCATTGCCGATGGCATTTGTCTCAAAACTGCCTTCGGCCACTCTTTTCCCATGTCCGTAACCCGGATGACAGTGAATGCATGAACTGCGGATATAAACCGGTCCGAGTCCGCTTCTGACTCCTTCTGTGTTAGTCATAAAATTCTTTTCAAACAATTGTTCTCCACGTTTGAATGATTCGAAGAATCCATCCTGTTCGATCACCGCTGTAGGCTGTTCGAAAGCAGTAGAGGTTGTCAGTGACGTGGTGCCTAATTTTCCTCCGGTATAATACCATTCCGGCAGGTCGGTAGGAGTGGTATCAGTGGTCGGGTTGTTTTCATTCGGTTCGTCACTGCAGGCTGTCAGACAAGCCAGTAAAGACAGGCCAGACAAAAAATGTAATGTCTTCATCTTGTTATTGGATTAGTTTTTTAAAAAAGAATAGCTGTGATCCGTATTCCAGGTGTGCATCGGCATTTGCTGAAATTCCCATTGACAACCAAACGGATAAACCGGAACTACGGATCACTTTAGTTTTTAGCAGAATCTATATGACAGATGTTTAATGTGCGGTCAGCAGATTGAGAACCTCATTGAGTACGTCTGTCACATTATTGCAGGCTGCGATTGCTGCCTGGTTGATGGCATCGTACTGCGGATCTCTGGCAGTTTTGGCAAATGGTTCGCGCATTTGGCCAATCTTGTCGATCGCATCTTGTATGGCGTTTTTCATGCGTGTGTCTAACTCCGGATTTAAAGACTGGACATAACTGCTTAGTGAAGAGTTGACAGGTTTGATATAATCGTCTGCATCCTGACAGCCTTGATAAGCATTGCGTATGCTGATGATATTATCAGTAAAGTCCGTGATGGAATTCAGACTGTAAGGAGATTCAATATAATCAGGATTATCTTCTTCGCCGTGTCCGGTTGGATTGCCTATTTTCAGGCCACCTACTTCGTCTGCTATATCCTGTGCACCTACGATCAGTTCCTGTACGGCTTCATTATAGTTGATGTATTTGCTGCCACCGCTGCCGGCATTTTTCATGGATGAACCATAATCGAATGAAGGTTCCAGTTCGGCATCCGTCAGGATTTGTTGTTTGTCATTGGTGATGTGATCCATGCCAGCCCATGAGGCTTCCAGACGGATGCACTGATTGCGAAGGTCGCCGGCAACGGCAGCCAGGTAATTCAGTTCCGGTTCAGTGTAATTGACATGGTGCGGAAGAGATTCGGTTCCTGTGGCATCCAGTTCAAACAACATGTATTCTATGGCGTGAAAACCCAGCAGACCATATCCTAACATATTGCCTACATAGTAGCCGTCGGGATCCATTTGAGCCATCTGTGCGGGATTGTTCAGCAGATTGTCCATGGCAGTCTTGTCCAATGGCCATGAATCAATATGCGGGTCGATGTTATAATCACCTGCTGCACCATAAAGCCAGGCTTCGCTGAGTTCCCAGTAACGTCTGGCTTTGATCCATGCATTGCCTGCCGTTTGAACCATCTCGGTCGTGACATTTCCTGTGCCGGCATTACGCATGGCCAGGCATGCATTGTGAAGTTCGATGGATGCGTCGGCCATTCCTCGGTAAGTGGGAATGATGGTGCAGTCCACATAATCGGTAATGACGCTTTGCAGAATCTGTTCCTGACTGGATGAAGACGTGGTGTCAGATGTGTTTGAGTCATCGTTGCAGCCTGTCATGGAGGCTGTCATCATTGTACCTACAAAAAGATACAGTGAATTCTTAATCATTTTCTTAAATTCCATATAGCTTTGTTTTTAAATGGTGAGTCTGTTATCTGGTAAAAAAGCCTGCGTAAGCTATGCCTATAGATACGGAAGGTTCATTATTGTATTTTGATTTCAAAAGTCCTACTGAATATTCGCCCTTGATGACGATATCCTTGATGGGATAGTAGTTGATGCCTGCAGCTACGCGATGACGTCCGCACCAGTCATAGTCGGTCACTCCCTTTTCGGTTTTGAACATGGAATCGTAATAGTCATAACGTCCGTACAGATAAAATTTCTGTTTCTTGTCCTGAAGTTTGTTGATTTGTGAGAACAAGTCATATCCGGCTTCCAGTCCTGCTGCCATGGCGTCTGAGGCAACAGCCTGTTTGGGTGACGGAGAGTCATTGCGACGTCCCTGATTATATTGGGTGATGAGATCGGAATCAGACAAATGACCGTAATCTGCATTACCGCGTAGAATCCAGTTATGGGCATTATAGCAGAAGTCAAATGCTCCTATCAGTACGGTCCCTTTTACTTTGTTGTATTTGGCATTCGGTTCGATAAGGGTATTGCTGAATGAATTGCCGGCATAACCACTTAACGAAAGTCTCAGGCCGCTGAATGAAAAATTGTCAATGCGGAAGGCTCCGGCCATGGCATTGGCTATTTTGAATTCATACGGACTGCCTGCTCCGCTGGCAATCCATTCCTGTCGGCCGAAACGGTCGGAATCCAGACCCGGAAGCAGAAGAGCTTCATATCGCCAGTCGCCGGCTTTGCCCCAGAAACTGAGTCCGGTTTCATGCCAGGTACAGGGGAATATCGTATTTTCTCCTTCCGGCCGATAAACGCCAAAAAACTCTGTAGGCAGATGATGGGCATTGGTGGCACCAACAGGTACGACAATATGTCCTGCTCTGATGTTAAACTGAGGGCAGAATGATTTCTGGATCCAGAACTGCTCCAGAGCCACTTCGCCGCCGCGTTCTATCTCGCTTTCATATTCTCCGCCTTCTTCTTCCTCTATTTCTACAGCACTTTCTGTTCCGCCGTGTTCGAATTCTATTTCTGTACCCATAGACCATCCTTTTCCGAAATCATAACCCAAAAGAATGACAACATGTGGCAGATCGAAACGGCCATGGCCGGATGCATTCCTGTAATTTGAGGCATTGGTATATCGTAAATAATTATCGCTATAGAAGTTACGGCTGTAAACGGCTTCTCCGTATCCGCCAATTGTTAACCGTTTTGTTTTGTCAGTTTTTTCAGACGTGACTTGTTGTGTGTTGCCGTCCTTCCGGTCGTTTTGAGATGAAGCTTTTGTTATTGTCTGATTGACAGATAATAACAATAATGTGGAAAAGAGGATTTTTTGAGCTTTCATTTTGAATCTGATTTTTGTTTTATTTCATTAATTTTATTGATGCAAAGTTAAATGGCTCATAAAAAGCGTGCAATACACAAAAAAAGTGAAAATATAAAAGATGTTGAGTATAAGGAAAAATGACTTTTTTCAGGATTATACCTAACTACTTTTGGTGAATACCTATTTGTAGTGATTGTCAGAATCGGATATTTTTGTTTTCTTTGCAAACACTTATAAATAGAGGTATCATGTCAGAAAAATACAAAGACACCGACAGAATGGGGGATATCATCGGAGATGATTATCGGGTATTACAGGTTATCAGTCGTTTTGGTCTTACGCTGGGGTTCGGAGATCAGACGGTCAGTGCTACATGCTCAGCCAGCGGGGTGGATTGTGCGACATTTCTTTCTGTAGTCAATTTCATTCATGCAAGCGGTCGGGGAGTCAATATAGGTGAATTGGTAGAGCATGTGTCCTTGTCTGCTCTTATGGATTATCTGCGCCGTTCGCATGATTATTTCGTGAAATTCCGTTTGCCGTCGATTCGTCGAAAACTTATAGAGTCCATTGATTGTTCTGCACGTAATCAGATTGCATTTCTGATTCTGAAATTTTATGATGAGTTTGCGGCAGAGGTTGGCCGTCACATGGATTATGAAGACAAGCACATTCATACTTATGTGCATGAACTGATGACAAATAAAAAGATTAGTCCGGATGTGAATATCCATACCTTGTCCAGACAGCATCATGACAATCACATGCAGATCGAGAAAAGCCTTTCTGAACTTAAGAGTATCATTATCAAATATTATCCCAATGACAGTAACGGTCAGTTGCTGAATGAGGTCCTGATGGATCTTTTTATTACGGAAGAAGATCTTTTCAGTCATTGTCATCTGGAGGATACACTGTTTCTGGAGGCTGTGGTGCAGTTGGAAGAAAAATGCGCATTGCATGAGGACGTCATGACAGAAACTGAGACTTCAGAAGTGGAGAACAGTTCCGGTGAGACTCTGAGTGACAGGGAAAAAGAAGTGATTATATGTGTGGTGAAAGGTCTTTCCAACAAGGAAATTGCAGAACAGCTTTTTATTTCCGTCAATACCGTGATGACTCATCGGCGCAATATCAGTCGTAAGCTTCAGATCCATTCTCCGGCAGGATTGACTATTTATGCGATTGTCAACGGACTGATTAATCTGGAAGATGTAAAGTTATAAAAAGTGGTTATGATAAAAAAAGTAGGTGTATTTTGTGCGGCTTCCGAAAGATTGGAGCCATTCTATTATGAAATGGCTGAGGATTTTGGCCGTAAACTAGGGGAGAACGGGATGACGCTGGTTTATGGCGGTGCCAATTCCGGATTGATGGAAAGTGTGGCACGAGGCGTTAAGGAAGCCGGTGGTACGACTATAGGGGTTATACCGCGTATTCTGGAAACCCACAGGAGGGTGAGTAACTATGTAGACCAGATCGTAACGTGTCAGGACTTGAATGACCGTAAGGCTATCATGGTAGAGCAAAGTGATGTGCTGGTAGCCTTGCCTGGTGGTATCGGTACTTTAGATGAGATTTTTACGGTAATGGCAGCCAACAGTATTGGTTATCATACCAAAAAGGTGATTCTTTTTGATACGCACGGCTTCTGGGACAAGTTACTCGAAATGCTTGATGAAATGGATCGGCGTCAGTTTATAAACGTGCCGTTTACCCACTATCTGGCAGTGGCCCGTTCGTGGGACGAATTTCAAGCATTACTTTTTGTCTAGGTTCTTATAATGAGTTCAGGTCGTCCGCCATTTGTTGGCCGAAATTTTCGTCAATGGAGTTGTGTATGCTCATGCAGACATTAGCGGCAAAACGGCGTCCGTAGTCAATCAGACTTTTCCATTGGGTAGCAGTAAGACGGGGCAGTTCATGACGGCAAACATGGTGGCGTATCAGTCCGTAGATAAAACCGGCATTAAAGTTGTCGCCAGCTCCGATGGTGCTTACGGTACGTATTTTTTCTACATTAAAACGGAATGTCTGCTCCGGTGTACATAAGGCTATGCCGTCTTTACCAAGTGTACAAATGAAAAGCGGACAGTATGATGAAATATGGCGATGATAGATTTCCTCCGGATCATGTAAGTTGTACATGATTTCAAAATCATCTGCTGATCCGCGTACGATGTCGCTCAGCAGAAAATTCTCGTGAATGGTGGGTAGCAGTTCGTTGATTCTGTCCCGATAAGTGCGACGGTAGTTAAGGTCGTAATAGAGAATAGCTCCTTGCTGACGGGCGTGCGTCAGGAATGACTTGACTTGCGGACGGATATGAGGATTGATGGCATAATAAGAACCAAACTGGACAATGTCATCAGGTTCGATGTCAGGATAAGAAAAGTCGGGTAAATTCTTAGGAGGTTGTTTATAAAACATATAGTGGGCATCATGACGTTCATCAAGGAAAGCCAATGAAACAGCAGATTGGATATCATCTCTCATACTCAGAAAACGGTTGTCTACATGATTGTCTTTCAGAAAACTGGCTATGCGACGGCCTACTTCGTCATGTCCGGTTTCTCCAATGAATATGGCCGGTACGCCTGCCCGGCCAACGGAAATAATGCTGTTGAATGAAGAGCCGCCCGGTACGGCTGCAGTAGGTTGTTCACCATGAAATATGATATCCATGATCGTTTCACCGATTCCTATAACTTTGCGCATGATTGTAAGTCTTATGTAAAGTAGTTTATTACAAAAATACGATAAGAATACCAAATATGAGGTCTTAAAATCTCTTTTTTTTATTATTTTATTGAATTTATTTTTTGTCATTAGTTGTAGTAAAATGTAAATGATAAACTATTATAGTTCGATAAAAATCAAAAGAGGAAAATATTCAAATAGATATTCTGTAAATTGTGTTTAAAGGGGGGATGTCTAGGATTTTAATTATTGAAAGATGTTTTGAATTCAGAACTAAAAGGAGTATTTTTGCTTATCTATATGTATGAGAGTATGTTTGGGTAATATTATTATATGGATATGTTCGAGCTTGAATCGAGTCTTGCAAGAATAAACTTTATTGAAAATGGGGACTATATGTTGAATGAGTCTGTTGGATATTTTCCATATCTGAAAAGTGAACAAAATTCCTTGATTGGACGGGTTGTCGCCACATCTACGAATGTTCTTGTATTACGAACTTTCTTTTATAATGATATATCGAGTAGTACAATGGAGATTTTTACTTCACAAACGCCAGAAGACAATCAGGTGTGGGCAATAGATAGCAATGCAACGAGTGTCGTATTCCTGTTACAAGAGTTATAGTTAAAGTCTTTTTATTAATATAATATTGGCTGTGATAATATGAAATACTATCACAGCCGTTTATCACTTTAATACGTTTAGGCAAACCCTAATTATACAAAACCGTTGGTACAATAAAGTATATAGTTGCGTATGTTCTTTTCTTACAAAGACTGCTAAAAAGCTAGAATAGCACGTATTAAGAACTGAAAACTCATTTTTTTGTATTACCTTTGCACGGATATTTTAAAATTAATTGATTTGAAGACGTTTGAAGAGCTTGGCGTTTCTGCTGAAATCAGACAGGCCATAGAAGAGTTGGGGTATGAGCACCCTATGCCGGTACAAGAGGAAGTGATTCCGTATTTGCTGGGAGTGAATAATGATGTGGTGGCGCTGGCACAGACCGGCACCGGAAAAACCGCGGCTTACGGTTTGCCTGTCTTGCAGAAAATCGATGCGGCAAACAGTGATACACAGGCTTTGATTTTAAGCCCTACACGTGAACTTTGTTTGCAGATTGCCGATGATTTGGAGAACTATTCCAAATATCTGCCGGGCGTACGTGTACTGCCGGTGTATGGCGGTGCCAATATCGAGACGCAAATTCGTACGCTGAAAAAAGGTGTGCAGGTGATTGTGGCTACTCCGGGCCGTTTGATTGACCTGATGGAACGTGGAGCCGCTTCGTTGGAGCACGTGGAGAATGTGGTGCTTGATGAGGCTGACGAGATGCTGTCCATGGGATTCTCCGAAAGCATAGACGCTATTCTGGCCGGTGTGCCGGAAAATCATAACACATTGCTGTTCTCGGCTACAATGAGCAAGGAAATTGAGCGTATTTCCAAGAAATATTTGCGTGATGCCAAGGAGATTGTTGTTGGTTCGCGTAACGAGGGAGCTGAAACGGTCAATCATGTCTATTATATGGTTCATGCCAAGGATAAATATCTGGCTCTGAAACGTGTGGTAGACTATTATCCTAAGATTTATGCCATTATTTTCTGCCGTACACGTATGGAGACGCAGGAGATTGCAGACAAACTGATTCAGGACGGGTATAACGCGGACGCGCTGCACGGCGATTTGTCACAGCAGCAGCGTGACTTGACGATGCAGAAATTCCGCCAGCATCGTGTACAGTTCCTTGTGGCTACCGATGTGGCCGCACGAGGGCTTGATGTGGAAGACCTGACACACGTCATCAATTACGGTCTGCCCGATGATGTGGAAAATTACACTCACCGCAGCGGACGTACGGGACGTGCCGGAAAGAAAGGAACCAGTATCTGTATCATCCATACCCGCGAGCGGGCTAAGGTCCGTGAGATAGAAAAGGTCATCGGTAAGGAATTCGTAAAGGGTGAGCTTCCAAGTGGTAAGGAAATCTGCGCCAAGCAGCTGTATAAGGTCATTGACGATATTGAGCGTGTAGAGGTTGATGAGGAAGAAATCGCCCAGTTCCTGCCCGAGGTTTACAGAAAACTGGAATGGCTTGATAAGGAAGATTTGATCAAGAGGGTCGTTAGCCGAGAATTTGGCCGTTTCCTGCAATATTATGCCAATGCGCCGGAAATAGAAGAGCCTTCTGCAAAGAGTGACAAGAAAGGTTCTAAAGGCCGCAAGGGACGCAATGCGGAAGAAGGTTATACACGTCTGTTCCTTAATTTGGGAAAGACAGACGGTTTCTATGCCAAGGAAATTATGAAGCTGGTTAATGATCATGTTCATGGCAAGGTTGAGATCGGTCGTATAGATCTGATGAAGAACTTCTCGTTTTTTGAAGTGGCAGAGGAAGAGGCTGACCGGGTTATACAGTTCCTGAATAAGGTTCAGGTTAAAGGACGCCGTGTGAATGTGGAAGTAGCTACCGGCGAGACTTCTGAAGATAAGGGTAAGAAGAACGCTAAGCGTCGTGATTCCGGCCGGAAAGAGAAAGACGGAGACAAGAAAAAACAAAAGTCAAAAGCAGAAAAGCCGGAAGAAGGAAAAGTCAAAAAGAACAAACCCAGTCGGGAAGAGAGAGGATATACAGCAGCCCGTGGAAAGAAATATACAAAGGAAGATTGGAAACAGTTCTTTCAGCCTGTAGACAACAGACCTCTAAAGGGTGAGGAACCAGATTTTACAGAAGAAGGTTGGGCACGCAGACGACCTAAGAAATAGACGTTCAGCTTCCCTTAAAAGGAAGTAACAGAATAAATAAGACGGCATGTAAAAAGCAATTGTTTTTTACGTGCCGTCTTATGTCATTTATGGGGATGGTGTGTTTATTTCTTTTTTGTCTTTTTGTTGTCATTGACTGTAAAGGTCATAAGCAGGTTATCGCTATTTAATCGGGTTTTCAACCAGCTTTGGATGCGTTCGCGGTTTTCTGTTCCGATGGCTTTTGTCAATGAAAGATGAACCAATGTGACAGAGTCTGTACCTGCCGTATCGGAAACGGCCAGTGAAACAGTTTTTGCGATGGAAATCTTGCTGGCTTCCGGGAACAAGGCTTTCATTTCTTTACTGATGGCAATATGGTTATATTCTGCCTGTTTGTATTTATCCAGTTCTTTTTCCAGTCTGGCAACCTGTTGCTGTTCACTGGCAAGCAGTTTGGCGTTTTTGTCAGCCTGTCTTAAGGTTGGATCAGCCAAAAGTGTTTTTAATTCATTGGCATCAAGGTTCTTGGTACCTTGTACGATATTCAATTTAACATCTTTCAGCCCGAAACGTGTGAGAAGGTTACGGGCGCGGGAAAGATCTCTTTCTGATATTTCTTCACCTATCGTGACAATACGTATTTCCTTGTTTCGGTAATCAGCTTCTTTGGCAATGACTTGAGTCTGTTCGGTAGTAATAACCTGAGTGATGAAATCGTTTACCTTTTTGGTGAATATATTTTCTTTTACCAGCATATAAGTCAGTAATGCGGCTGGAAGCATGGTCAGGACAGCTATGGTGACAATCAGATTCTTAACTCGTTTTTCCCTTTGCTTGTCTACAAAGACCTTTTTATTGAAGTCCATCAGGTTGACTCCGATAAAAGTGGCAAGGCTGATGAAGATGGAGTTGATGAGGTAGAGGTAGAATGCTCCTGCCGCATAGATCCAGTTGCCTGTGGCAAGTCCGAAACCGGTCGTACAAAGCGGTGGCATTAAAGCTGTAGCGATCGCTACGCCGGGAATGACGTTTCCTCCTCTTTGTCCTGAACTGCATAAAGCCACGATACCTGCCATACCGCCGAAAAAGGCGATAAGAACGTCATAAATGGTCGGTGAAGTACGTGCCAGCAGTTCGGATTGAGCTTCGGCTATTGGCGTGATGGCGAAATAGAAAGTTGCAGTCATTACACTGAACAGAGTCGCTACGACGAAGCTGCGGAAAGCACGTTTCAGCATTTCAAAATCGTAGATATACGCTTAATCCAATTCCGACAATAGGCCCCATAAGGGGAGAAATCAACATGGCACCGATGATGACAGCTGCGGAATTGGTGTTCAGTCCGAGTGAAGCTACGAAAATGGCAAAGATCAGAATCCATAGATTAGCTCCACGGAAATCAATTCCCGCCCTGATTGAAGCAATGCTTTCTTCTTCCGGTGCCTTGTCGGCTTTCAGGTTGAGCAACCCGCGTATGGTCCGTTTCAAATGCTTGCTGAAACTTTCGTGAGAATTGGGATTTTCCATAAATATCAGTATGTGATTTAATGTTTTTTGAAGTATTTACCTATAACGGGCAGACTCTGCAGAGGCAGGTCATGTTTCAGTATGTGACCGATAAAGAGCAGGATGAGAACTGTGTTGATGCCAAGTTTGGCTATCATCGGCCATTCTTCAGGAGTCAGTGCCATGATGGCATAGAAGAATCCTGCAATAAAAATATAAGTCATGATGCTTTTCATAGGATAATTGATCGGGTTCTTTTTCTGGCCTACGATGTAGGATAGTACCATGGATGTGGCATAGCCGGCAAATCCTCCCCAAGCACAGGCCATATAGCTGTATTTGGGAATGAAAATCAGGTTGACGGCAATCAGTACGATACAGCCAGCCGCTGAAAACCAGGCACCCCAAATTGTTTTGTCGATCAGTTTGTACCAGAAAGACAGGTTGAAGTAAATTCCCATCATGATTTCTGCTGCCATAACAATTGGAACAACCCGCAGACCGGCCCAATAATCAGGGGCAATGATGCGCTTCAGTACGTCCAGGTAACCAATTACGCACAAATAAGCCAATAAGGTAAAGATGATGAAGTATTTCATGGCGGCAGCATAAGTCTCACCGCTATTCTTGTCCTTGGCTTTACCGAATACAAACGGTTCATAAGCGTAGCGGAAAGCTTGCGTGATCATAGCCATGATCATGGCTATCTTGACGCAGGCTCCATAAATACCCAGTTCAATCTTACCTGTTTCGGTGTCGCCGTATACGAGCGGGAAAATCATCTTGTCGACAGTCTGGTTCAGGATTCCGGCAATACCCAAAATGAGAATGGGCCAGCTGTATTTGAGCATGCGTTTCATCAGCGCTTTGTCGAATACATACTTGAATCCGGTCAGTTCAGGAATAAAGAATGCAGTGATGGAAGCCGTGCAGACCAGGTTTAGTCCAAAGGCATATCCAACGCCTACACCAGGATTGTATATCAATCCCAGAATGTCAGGATATCGGGTGTAAAGAGCCGGGAATACTACGAAATAAACAAGATTGAGTGTGATGTTGAGAATGATGAAAAGTAATTTCAAAGCTGCAAACTTGATCGGTCTTTTCTTATATCTCAACCAGGCAAACGGAATAGCCTGAAAAGCATCAATTGCCACGCAAACGGCCATCATCCCGACATACTCAGGATGGTTGGCGTATCCCATCATAGAAGAAACAGGATCCAGAAACAGAAGGACCATTGCGGCAAAGACAAAAGCAATGGTACCGACCATGATCAGTGTTGTACTGTATACTGTGAGAGGCTTTTCTTCCGGTTTGTTGGCGAAACGGAAAAAAGTGGTTTCCATACCAAAGGTAAGGATGACCATGATAAGGGCTACATACGCATAAATGTTTGTAATTACACCATATCCTCCGCCCGAAGCAGCCAGCTTGGCTGTATAGAGTGGAACGAGCAGATAATTCAGGAATCTGCCCACAATACTACTGAGTCCGTAGATGGCGGTATCTTTTACCACCGATTTTAATTCTGCCATTGTTGAAGATATACTTTGTTCTTGATTATTTCAATGAAAAACAGCTTGTCAGCCGAAAAAAAGATAAGCTACGGCAATGGCGGCAATGATGCCGGCCAGGTCTGCCAATAAACCGCAAGTGACTGCGTGGCGGGTATACCGCACACCCACACTGCCGAAATAAACAGCCAAGATGTAGAATGTGGTATCTGTAGACCCTTGGAAAATACAGCTTAGACGTCCGACAAATGAATCCGCTCCGTATGTTTCCATGGCATCAACCATCATTCCTCTTGCTCCACTTCCACTGAGCGGTTTCATGAGTGCAGTTGGCAAGGCTCCTACAAAGTCTGCATCGCCACCTAGTGCACGGACCATATCGGAGATCCAGCCTATCAGTACATCCATGGCGCCAGAGGCTCGGAATACACCAATTGCCACAAGGATGGCTACCAGATAAGGGATAATGCGCACGGCTGTGGTAAAACCGTCTTTAGCTCCTTCTATGAAGGCATCATAAACATTTACACGACGGCGCACACCGGCAAGAATAAAGAGAATGATGATGCAGAAAAGCAATATGTTGGCGATGGTGGTACTCCATAAGTTCATGCTTTCCTTATCCAGCTGGCTGAATCCCCAGACGATACCGGCCACGACCGCACACGCACCTCCCAATGCGAGAATAACCGTACGGTTGAACAGGTTGATCCGCTGATAGATGCTGGTGACGATAATACCGGTCAGAGTAGATGCGAAGGTTGCAAGCAGGATTGGAAGAAATACATCGGTAGGTTGTGCGGCACCCATCTGTGCCCTGTAGACCAGAATACTGACCGGAATAATGGTGAGTCCGGAAGTATTCAGAACCAGGAACATGATCATCGGATTCGTGGCGGTGTCTTTTTTCGGGTTCAGTTCTTGCAGGCCTTCCATTGCTTTCAGTCCAAGCGGAGTAGCTGCGTTGTCCAATCCGAGCATATTGGCTGATATGTTCATGAAAATATTGCCGATGACAGGGTGATTGCGTGGGATGTCTGGAAACAGTTTACAGAAAAGCGGACTTAATCCTCGTGCCAGAACATTGACCATTCCGCCTGCTTCGCCGATTTTCATGATACCCATCCAGAGAGAGAGGATACCGGTAAGGCCGAGCGAGATCTCGAATGCTGTCCGCGAAGAGTCAAACGTGGCATTCATCATTTCCGGGAAGACACTGTAGTCGCCAGTGAACAACAGTTTAAAAAGGCCGGTTACAAATGCAATGACAAAAAAAGCAATCCAAATATAGTTTAAGACCATAATACCATTGATTCGAAGGGTTTGTTTTGGCAAAGTTACATCTTTTTGCTGATTTCATTGTCTATAAATGAAAAATCTGTATGAACGGTAAGGAAACGCCAGACAAAATCATATCCTTGTCAGGAACGGTGTTATTGCAAGACACTTCTGCCGGATTTTTCAGGTTTTCCGGCTTTCATCAAAAATAATAGCCATTAAAATTGTATCTTTGTCCCGTTCAAGAATATTGTAATCAGAAATTGACGCTATAAACTGGCATGGAAGATAATTTTGATATAAGACAACAACAGAATGCGCCGAGCGAGCGTGATTTCGAGAACGTGCTTCGTCCGCTTCGTTTCGGTGATTTCAGCGGTCAGCTTAAGGTCGTAGACAATTTACGCATTTTTGTTGAGGCTGCCAAGTACCGTGGGGAACCGCTGGATCATACTTTGTTGCATGGTCCTCCGGGTTTGGGAAAAACCACATTGAGCAATATCATTGCCAATGAATTGGGGGTCGGATTCAAGATCACTTCAGGACCGGTGCTTGATAAACCGGGAGATCTGGCCGGATTGCTGACTTCGCTTGAGCCGAATGATGTGCTTTTTATCGATGAGATTCACCGCCTGAGTCCTGTGGTAGAAGAATATCTGTATTCAGCCATGGAGGATTACCGGATTGATATTATGATAGACAAGGGACCGTCAGCCCGTAGTATCCAGATAGATCTGAATCCGTTTACTCTTGTAGGAGCCACAACGCGAAGCGGATTGTTGACAGCGCCTCTTCGTGCGCGTTTCGGTATCAATCTGCATTTGGAATATTATGATACGGAGGTGCTGAGTCGGATTGTCCGGCGTTCGGCGGGGATATTGAATGTGCCGATTGAGGAAGAAGCTGCGGCAGAGATTGCAGGCCGTAGTCGTGGAACGCCCCGTGTAGCCAATGCGTTGCTCAGGAGGGTGCGTGACTTCGCCCAGGTAAAAGGCAATGGCCGTATTGACATGAAGATAGCCCGTTTTGCACTGGAAGCTTTGAATATTGACCAGTATGGCCTTGATGAAATCGACAACAGGATCCTGCTGACAATCATTGATAAATTTAAGGGAGGCCCGGTTGGCGTATCTACCATTGCTACTGCCATAGGAGAAGATCCCGGTACGCTGGAAGAAGTTTATGAACCGTTTCTCATTAAAGAAGGTTTTATCAAGCGTACGCCTCGTGGCCGTGAAGTCACGGATCTGGCTTACAAACATTTGGGTCGTAGTCGCTATTCATCTTCAGTACAAGGAGGCCTGTTTGACTGATGGATTACGGGTAGGATAAAAGAATAAGAAACATAAAAAGAAGGAGTTATTATGATAACTTACAATGTGGAAGGTGTAAAAATGCCTAAGATCAGGAAACGTGAGAATACAGCCTGGATAAAAGCAGTTGCAGCATCTTATGGCAAGAAAGTAGGTGAAATCGCCTATATTTTTGTTAATGACGAGAAAATTCTGGAGGTTAACCGTCAGTATCTGCAACATGATTATTATACGGATATCATCACTTTTGATTATTGTGAAGGTGATGTCATTTCTGGTGACCTGTTCATCAGTCTGGATACGGTCCGTACCAATGCGGAACAGGTCGGGGCTACTTATGAACAGGAACTTCACCGGGTTATTATCCATGGTATACTTCATCTTTGTGGTATTAATGACAAGGGACCGGGTGAACGTGAAATTATGGAAGCTGCAGAAAATAGCGCGCTTGCTGTTTGTCCGGTATTAAACGGATAATATAAACAAACAGCCATATAGCGGATGATGGATATAGAGGGGCTGTTTATTATGGTTGAAGAACATGTGTTTTTATAGAAAGAGGGTGTGTCGTTTTTGATGCACCCTCATTATCGTTTGCCAGGCACGAATGTATTCTAGTAGGTGAAAGTTCCCAACATACGCTGATAACATGAAACAGTCGCCCTTCAAGTCAGAATGCACAGCCTGGGCATCTGAATAACGTTTCGTGGCAATCTTTCTGGTTTCAATTCCGACAGATTCGTGCCAGCTCTTCCAATAAAGCCCTTCGCTTGTGATAGGTGGTTTTTAGGGTTTCTACCAGTTCCATTGCCATTGGTTCTTCGCCCAGTTTAATCATTCGGCGTATGTATGCGCATGCAGTCTGGTAGTGTTCCCTTCCCATGTAGTGTTTCATGTAAGAAAGTATATTGTCCCGATACATTGAGGCCAGATCTTTTGCATGTTTTTTCTTGAGGTATTTTTCAGCATTCTCGATACGATCGAAATCAGGATATTGTTGGAGTAACCCGAAAAGGCTTTCCCATTGCTTTTCCCAGATGTAGAGTTCCGCTATCTCTTCGTATCGGTTGTTGGTTTTGTTGCCTTGGCTGATTTCTGCCACTAAACTCTCTATTTGCTCCGTCCATTGTTCTTGTGGAACGAGCGATTTGAGTAAATCGTAATAGTATCGGCGTGGATGGTGGTGGCATGCAGACTGAATAAGAAACTGTCTGGCAAGGTCGATGGATCGTTTTTTGTCTCCAGTTATTTGACTGATCTCCAGTAAATAATTGTTCCAGTCTTCCTCCAATCCCGGCATTTTTTGTTTGTCGTGCGCAAGGCCTTCTTCTGCCAGTTCTTTGGCTTTTTCAAGTTGGTTCTTCCGCATGGCTTTTTCAATCAGCTCTTTTCTGAATTCCGGAATCGACAAGCGGCTTTCCATGAAGCGGAATGCAGCATTTTCGCCTTCTGTCTTGCGGATGAGTTGTGACATTAGTTCTTGGGCGTTCTTGTAATTCCAATTCCAATCATTTTCATCGAGTTTTATCTGTTCCAAAGCCTTTCGGATGCGTTTTTTTTCTTTGTCGGACTTCACGATTTTGATGGCTTTCTCTATCAGGTTGAAATGCCAATCCCATCCACTCATCGTCTTTTGTTCAAAGCAAGTCAATAGCCAATCAAACAGCTCCTCGTGTGTTATCTGTATCCAAATCTTCCTTTTCGGCAATGGTATCTAGTACATCGAAAGCCCGGTTGATGCTCCCGCTAATTTCTCCGTAGCTGTCGTCTGCATATTCAAGGAGCTCGATTGTCTTTTCGATAATGGCTTCTGCCGTGTACAAGGCGCTACGTGTGTTTCCCTTTTGTACATCAGTGATAGCTTCTTCCGCCATGTCATAGAGCTTTTCGCTAAGTTCAGCTGCCTCATCATAATGGATGAAGTCGTATTTGTCGGTGTAGGCTTCGGACAGCTTATCAATGCGTTGGATAATGATTTCTTTTGATATCGGGTACAGAGTCGAGATATATTTGGTGATGAACTGTTCTCTGAGCTTTTTGTTTTGAGTACAAGCCTTTTGCACGAAGGCTTTCAGTTCCTCGTGTGTAAGTCGTTTCAATAGCCTGTTTATTTGTTGGGTTTCCGATTCCTTTCCCGGTTTGCTCTGTGTCTTTCCTTTCGGAGAAATGAAGTCCGTGGATTCTTCCTCAGAATTTTGCTGCAAATAGTACAAGACGGCCACCACATGCTTGCATATCGCCCCCAAGTCATATGGACAGTCGCATTCCCATTTGGTTATTTTATTTCCTGCGAGATGAAGCCAGACAGTATAGGTTTCTGTACCTTCCACGGTGGCTTCATATTCGCCGTTTCCCAGATCATCCACGTCAGTGACGCACCCTTTCAAGAAGTAATCGTATCCGCGCTTTAAAATGGTTTTATCTATTTGTTTTTCAAATCGGTCTAATTGTAGGTTCATGTTTGTTCAGGTTCGGAATGTGATAAATTTTGTTTTTTCCTGTATCGTATTTTTTAGTATTGTTCTCCAAAACAAAAATACGTATTGTGTTTTTATCATCCAAAAGATTCCTGCGTATTTTCAATAAATTCTTGGGAAAAAGTTCAAATTGTTTTTCAATGTTTTTTATTTTGTACGCCAAAAAGTCCTAAAAGAGGATCTTTTATAAAAATGTCACCTGAAATGGGAAACAATAACGGTGAACATCAACAATGAGAGTAATCCAAATTGAAATCATTCTCATCATTGATGTCGTAAGCTACAAAAGTAATAAGTATAAAAATTGTACAGTATCTTACCTCCTTTTTGCAAGATACTCGATGACATAAACCGGCCAGCGGGAAACTCCTCGCAAGAATATGGCAAGGCGGTACTGTTCGATAGGATAAATACCGATTTTTCCGTCACTGTTTTTGGTCGGATTTGTAATCGGTCGCTGTGCGACCTGTCGGATATCGGTCATGGATTGGTGTGAGTCTATTTGACTACTACACGTGGGCGATACTCAAATAACTTCTGGTTCCTGCGGAGCTGGCTCACGTCCAAGTCGTTAATCACTTCGCCGCTCCAGTCAGCCCCCCACACGTCAAAAGGCTCCCCTTCGGGATCTATGTAGGTAAATGTCTTGACGTTTAGCGGAAGGGGTTCGAAGATTAAGACGATTGCGAAATAGTCACCGGGGTAACCTTCGAGCCAGAAAATATTATCGTTTGGGTAGCCCATTACGCCTTTACATTTATACTGGCGTCCTTGATTGTCCAGGAGAATAGTGTTGCCTCCCCGTCCATAGTATTCTCTAATCCAGTTCTGTTCAGTAGAGATTGCCAGATAGGTGGCATCGGGTGTGCGCCAAAGTGCCATTGTCTTTTCTTTAACAGGCTTGATTGTATGGGCATCTTTATAAACTGCCCACGATGATTGGTTGTTCGCATTGTAATCTACGGATTCCTTTACCAGATGTGCAAGATGAATATTTGGCACGGAGTCATAAGCTGGCATTTCATCTTCTGTGCTGATTGAGGCTGCTGATTGCACCTCTATACCACGCATATACCAGTTGGGAACGCCATAAATAACTAATTCACTGGCACTTTCAGGAATTTTTGGAAAGATTATTTGCAGATCGAGTGCTGTGCCTTTCTTTCCTTTCACGCCGAACACCTTGTTATAACAACACTCGGGCACTGTGGCTTGTGCCTGGTAGATAATACCGGTTTCCTTGTCAAGGATAGTCGTTTCTGCATTACCGAGCCATAGGTTTGTCACGACATCGGATTTCATTATGAAATAACAATGAAGTACAGTGTTTTCGCCTTCGTCTATCAGATTCCATGTCATAGGGACGTAACCTTCCTCCCCATAGTTTTTGTTATAAATGGATTTCATATCTTCATCTTCAACTACAGGAACATTGTCAATGACGCCGATGTTTTCATGCCATGAGTTGTTCTCAGTACTGGGCCATTTTATTGTCTTCAAACCGGATTTCTCATCTATTAATGATTCTGGCAGTACAGTCATGACTCTAAAACCTTTTACCCTTACTGTTTTGTCTTCCTGCTTTCTTGCCTGAGCGGCAATGCATGTGACTGCCAAAAGGCAGAGAATTAATATTTTTTTCATAATTCTTTAGATTTTAAATAATTGCTTGTATTTGAGATTTTATCGCGATATTCTTTAAAATATTCTGATGAAACTTCGGTGTCAAGAGGTGAACGAGTGGTATAAAGAAGTATTTTACCCTTGACACGTTCTGCTATCCATAAGTATTTCAATCCAATGTGCATGTCCTTCAGGACGAAAAAGAACTGTTGTTGTGAACAGTTGAGCAAGTAGCCCGGCGTTTTATCGTCATACCAACAAGCTGCCAACAGCAGTTGGCGGAAGAGGTTTGTTTCATTTGTATCTTCAAAGACATAGGCTGTGCAGATCACTGTCGAATCATTCTTATCTGAGGTGCAGGAAAGCGTATCACCTTTGACATGATGATAATTTGCCAACTTGACTATGAACTCCTCCATGCGGCTTGGTGCCTGATAGTCATCCTGATCGTCTTTTGCTACCGTGGAAGCGTAATGCAAATTCTCGTTGGGGAGTTCCATGTTGTCCGGAGTTGGTTGAGGAATGTCTTGAACGGATTTTACCTGAATCTTAGATGTGTTCTCTGGTGTATTCTCTGACAACTGATTATGGTTGTTTGCCTTATGGTCAAGGCTTATTTTCACTTTCTTGTCCGTCTTTTTTGTTTGTTGGTTGTTTGCTGATTCTTTTGAAACGGTATCATTGCTCACAACTTTCTGCTCTACGGCATGGTTGATTTTTACTTCAGCTATGACATTCTCTTCATTACGAGCTACATGGTTAAAGCAAAACAGACCAATGAGCAAGGCAACACTTGCTGCTACGAGCCATTTGGCATATACAGGCAAAATAACCGACTTCCTGCGAGATAGTTGCTCAGACACGTCAACATCGTATTCTGCTTCAGTCATAGCGAGTTCTCCGAGCATTATGCGTACCACTTTCCAGTCGTCAGGAATGTCGTCGCGGCGCAATTCCCTGGCAAGCGTCTTCTCTTCTTCGGGCGTTGTAGTGCCTTCAAGATAGTGGTCTATCAAGATCTGTATTTCGTTCTTGTTCATTGATATATCTTTTTTTTGATTTCAAAAAACAGTTTCATTCGCGCCTTCGACACCATGCTCTGTATCGTGGCTTTCTTTATGCCTGTCCGGGCTTCTATTTCTTCATTAGAGAGACCGTCAAGCCTGCGCAGCTCAAAGAGTTCACGTTCTCGTGGTGAAAGTATTTTTTGCATTACCTCTTCCAACAGCTTATCATATTCTTCAGCCTCAAGCCTGTCGTAGTTTGAAGAGGGAATAGGACTGTCAACGCCATTTTCATTATTGTCAATAGCGGGATTGAGGGGTTTCTTTCGTTTCATGCTTATGCAGCAGTTTTTTGCCACCTTCATTGCTAACGCTTTGACATTCATGCTTACATCCACCTTCTCGCAGTATTTCCACAGGCGCAATAGCGATTCTTGTGCTACATCCTCCGCATCCTCCTGCGAATGGAAGTAGCGCAAACCTACGTCGTACATTAATTGACGCAGTTCTTTGGCTGCTGTCTCAAACTCCTGTCGTGTCACTCTGTTTTATATACGCAACTTTTTGGTCAAATTTATGTGCTTATATATTGTTTTAACATAAATTTAACAAATTTACTACATAAATCAGATAAACCATAATTTAAGAATAATCCAGTTGTTTCTGACGCGTGTCGGGAATGGTGTTGTCAAGGTAGCGTCAGGGTGCGGTAAACAGCTGTGTGGCAATGAGCATCCAGGCATTAATATAAATACAATAATTATAATTCAGTGAGTAAATAAATCTGAGAGGGAACAGTCTCCCGATATTTGCTTTAGAGCGGCTGCTTCGCCCGAGCAGTGGGACAAACTGAAGGAACAGCTGTAGGAAACTGCCAGATAAAGGATACGGGGCGGATTTGTGGACTGCCTGTTTGCGGAAATAATCTCTGTTTTTCGTACGTTCGGACAATGCTTGCACAAGTGGGGAACAGCGTTTTTTCTGTTATACGCGGTCAATATGCTTGTGACTAATATGATCATGGCATTTTTATATTAAGTACAAATAATACGATCCACAGTAATTTACTGTAAACAGATAGAATTCACTTTCTATATTTTTTTTCAAATAAATCCTTATTCTTTTTTCCCCATTCGAGCATAGCATCAATAATAGGAATAAGAGTAAGTCCAAGAGATGTTATTGAATATTCCGAGCGAGGTGGAAGCTCGGGAAATATGGTTTTTTTTACCAGACCATCTTCTACTAATTCTTTCAATTGTATGTCAAGCACTCTTGGTGAGGCTTCTGGTAATGCCTTATGAAGTTCACTGGGACGCATGGGGTGATAACGCAACTCATCCAATATACACGATTTCCATTTAGAGTCTATAAGGCTCATAGTCAATCGTAATGGACAATCTAAATCTATGGGTATTTTCCGTTCGTACATATCATTCTGTTTTTGTGGTAAAAATACTAATAATATACAGAAGAATAAGTATACCGAATAAATTTTCGGTATACGAATAATTTTACGGTACTTGTATAAACATAGGCTACCGCCTAACTTTGCAGTAGAAATAATAACACATTAAAATACAGAATTATGAGAGCGAATATTGCAGAATACAAAACAGTGGAAGACGCTGCCATGAAATTTGTTAAAAGTGTAGCAGAAGGAAACAGTAGCTATGCAAAAGATTTATTTGTTGATGAAGCTGTTTTATTCGGTTATTTGGATGGCAAATTAGAACACGGATCCATTGAACAATTCTACCATAATGTTGATACTGTTGGTGCTGGCTATGACTTTAAGGCACGTATAGACATTATTTCGATAGAAGAATCAGTAGCTGTTGTACGGGTATTGGAAGAAAAATGGGGCGGCAGAATTGATTTTACAGATTATTTGCTCCTGTTAAAGATAAACAACGCATGGAAATGCGTAGCAAAAGCATATAATCAGAACTCAGATACTATTCAAAAATAAAGGGAGGTAATATCATGAAAATAACAGTTATCACAGGAAGTCCACGCAAACATGGCAACAGTTTAGCCATGACAGAAGCTTTTATAAGAGAAGCAGAACATTGCGGTCATGAAATAAAACGTTTTGATGCTGCTTTTATGAAAATTGGAGGCTGTCATGCTTGTATGACATGTTACAAGACAGGGAAAGCCTGTTCTTTCAATGAAGAATTTGACATTATCGCATCTTCAATACTTGACTCCGATGCCATTGTATTTACCATGCCTGTTTATTGGTATTCAATTCCGGCACAGGTAAAGGGAGTTATTGATTGTATGTTTTCACTTGTAGTAGGTGGAAAGGAAGTTGCCGGAAAGAAATGGGGGCTGATAACATGCTGTGAAGAAGATGATCCGACTGTTATGGATGGTGTTCGTATTTCTATGGAAAGGACTGCAGCTTTATTGAGATGGGAACTGGCAGGAGTAGTGCTCATACCAGGTGTACTGAATGAAGGAGAGATAAAAAATACTGATGGCTGTAAACAAGCGGCAGAACTGGCTAGTAAATTTTGAAAATAAATGAAAGTATTACTTATAAATGGCAGCCCTCATAAAAAGGGCTGCACTTATACGGCGTTACACGAAGTGGAAATGACGTTACAACAGAATGGAATAGAAACCGAAATGCTTTATTTAGGTAAAACGCCTGTTTCTGGTTGTATTGCTTGTATGAATTGCATGACGACAGGTTTTTGTTTCCAAAAAGATATCGTACAGGATATCCAGATGAGATTGGATGAATTTGATGGAATTGTTATAGGCTCCCCTGTCTATTATAGTGCACCGACAGGTCAACTGATTTCGTTTTTGAACAGATTGTTTTTTGCCGCAGAGAAACGTATGGCTGGAAAACTGGGAGCATCTGTAGTTTCTTGCCGGCGGGGAGGAGCCTCTGCAACCTTTGAGCAGCTCAATCAATATTTCACGATCTGCAATATGCCTATTGTATCGTCTCAATATTGGAATTCTGTACATGGCTTCACACCTGATGATGTTAACCAAGACGGAGAAGGGCTGCAAACCATGAGAGTTCTGGGGCAAAACATGGCATGGCTGCTGAAATGTATTGAAAGCGGCACGAAAGCAGGAATAGAAAAGCCGACATACGAACCAAGGCTAAGAACCAATTTCATTTAATTAAAGATGAAAGTTCATAATCAGGTCACACTCGTTCCTGACTTTCATCGGCAATTATGCCATAATATCCGCGTCTTTCAGCACGTTTTCTTGCGGATTAGGTAATAATGACATTGTTCTAACCTTTAGCGAATGCTAAATTATTCATAACTTTGCATTATGACAAAAGACGATTTAATCAATCATATTTTTAATCATAATGCAGCAGAAACCTTTCCTATTCCACCTAAGACCATATTGCTGGAGGAAGGTAAAATCGCGGATAGGATATACCTTGTCCGCAAAGGTTGTCTGAGATTGTTTTTCTACAGTGAAGGAAAGGATATAACTTTCCAGTTTTTTTTCGAGGGTGATTTCGTAGCTTCATTTGACAGCCTGTACAAAGGAACCCCAAGCCTGTTTTCACTGGAAAGTATTGAGCCGTCGGAAGTCTTGTATATAAAGAAGAGAGATTTCTATGATAAGATAGAAAGCAATTCTTCATTAAGAAAGTTATATGAAGAGAAAATTATAGAACGGTTCAGCTTTTACCAACATCTCTTCTTGTCCCGTATCAAGAATACTCCGCAGCAGAGATACGAAGAACTTTTAAAGGAATATCCCAATATTATTCAGCGGGTGCCCCAACATTATATAGCTTCATATCTTGGCATCACTCCGGTTTCGCTTTCCCGTATCAGAAATCGCCGCTAATCTCCATTTCTTTACAATTGTTATCGTCTGTTTCCGATAAAGTAGTGACCTTTGCACCATTAAATTTGGAAATGTATGAAAAGAATTTTTGTAATCGACTGGATTTTAATCGTTGTATTCATCGTGTCAGCCATTTCAGGAGTTGGTCTGCACATAGCCGGACATAGGAGCAGCCACGAAGTATGGCATAATTGGGCAGTGTTTCATGTCTTGGGCAGTGTATTGTTCCTTGTTGCCATTATATTCCATGTGAAAACACACTGGGGGTGGTATAAAGGGATTATAAAAAATGGAATAAGCAGAAAAAGTAAGGTTACAGCAGCCTTGTCTATAATATTTTTATTGCTATCCGTTACAGGCATCGTATTACTTGGAGTAAACGGAGCAAACTCTCCACTTGGGCTGTGGCATTATAAAATAGGCATCATAACAATCGTCATAGCTGTTGGGCACATTATAAAACGACTGCCTGCTCTTCGCAAGTCCTTAAATACAAAAAAACAGTAAGTTCCCGATATCTATAGCTTAGAACTTTCTTTTGTAATTTGTAAGAGGATGTTCGGGAACAATTTGGGAACATATATACAAAAAAAGAAAAGAGCTAAATATTTGATTCGCAAATACTTAGCTCTTTTTCTGTACCCAGACCCGGTACAAGCCATAGAAATCATAGGAAAACAAAAGAATTTATTTCCCTTATTATCAGCTATTTGCATCTTTCTTATTTTCTCCATTTTTGCCATATTTTGCCCGTTTTCTGTTATTCAGTACACTTTTAGTACACTTTGAAATTTCATTTTCTTTTGTACCTTTGCAATATCGGAAAACAAAAGAAAATCAATCATTTAGTGTAATCACCCGGTTACGGTACCTAAATCGGGATAAAACCTCTAAACAATGGCAAAGTTAGAAAATAAAACGAAAGAAAACCCTAAATTGGAGCAAAACAGGCTGTCGGACGGCAGAATTAGTTTGTATCTGGAGTATTATTTGGGTAGAGAGGAAAAGCCTGTATTGGATGAAAACGGTAATCAGGTGTATTATGAAAGCGGTAAGATGCAGGGAAAGCCGAAGTTCGCTATCAAGCATCACAGGCGAAAAGAGAACCTCAGCCTGTATCTGATAGAGAAGCCACGTACCCCTGCGGAACGCCAGCAGAACAAGGAAACACTGGAGCTTGCTGTAAAAATACGTGCCGAACGTGAACAGGAGTTTAAGGAAAGTATGTTGGGCTACCGTCTGAAAAAAAGACCGGAACGTGAATTTCTTGGATTATTTTCAAGCCTATATCAATGACTACACCAAGAAAGACATTCGGATGGTGCAAATCGCCTTAAGCCGTTTCAAGGACTTTTTGAAGGAGCATTACCCGATGCACGAGTTCGGCATCAAGCCTGAACTTATCACGAAGGACATGATGGAACAGTTCGTAGCTTATCTGCAATCCCGGAGCGTGGGCGAAGGGGCTAAAAGCATCTTCCAGCGTTTCAAGAAGATTATACACTATGCGATTGACCACGATGTGATGCTGAAAGACCCGTGCAAAGGCGTTACCTGCAAGGCGGATAGCCAGATACTACGCAAGGATGTGCTTTCGCCGGAAGAAATCCAGCGGTTGATTGCGTGCCATTATGACAACGAGAACCCCAACGTAAGGCGTGCGTTTATCTTTTGCCTGTATTGCGGCTTGCGCTTCTGTGATGTGAAAGACCTTACCTATAAGAATATCGACTACGCCAACAAGCTGCTAAAATTTGAGCAGAACAAGACCAAAGGTCATTCCGCCAGTAGCGGTGTGGTTATTCCGCTCAATGACGGGCTTCTTTCGCTTGTGGGAGAACCGCCGGCAGACGGTAACAAAGACGCTCTCATCTTCAACCTGCCTTCGTATGAAAGTTGCTGCAAATCCGTCAAGCGTTGGGTGAAAAGAGCCGGGATAGATAAGCACATAAGCTGGCATTGCGCCCGTCACTCATTCGCCGTGAATATCCTCAACAATGGGGCGAACATCAAGACGGTTGCCAGCCTGCTCGGGCATAGCGGACTGAAACATACGGAGAAATACACCCGTGCGGTGGATAAATTGAAAGAGGAAGCGATAAACAGCCTGCCGGAATTAAAGTTTTAACCATAAAAGACTTACCTTTGCAATTATGGACTTTGAAGCATTAGTAAAACATATCAGCACGATACAAAGCACGTTGCAGGCGCAAGCCGCACACGCTGTAAACCTCGCTCTGACTGCCCGCAACTGGCTCATGGGCTGCTATATCGTGGAGTTTGGCAAAACGGTGAAGACCGTGCCGCATACGGCGAGCAACTGTTGAAGAAACTGGAACAGCGGTTGAATGTCAAAGGACTGAACGAGCGCAGGTTTCGTGAGTTCCGGCGGTTGTACCTCGTTTATCCGCAACTGAAAGAGCCTATCGCACAATACCTATTGGCAGGAAGCGAAATTCGGCACACACTGTCCGCCGAATTTGCAGAACCAATTCGGCGGTTATTGACCGCCAAATCCGATGATGAAATTCGGCGGTCAATAACCGCCGAATCTTCTCAATATATTCAATCTGCTCAAAACAGATGGATAACCCCACCTGAAAAGTTGTTTAGTCGTCTATCGTCCACTCATCTGAATGCGATTTCTCCCATTGACAACCCCATTAAACGTGCTTTCTACGAAATGGAAGCCATTCGGGGCTGTTGGTCAGTAAAAGAGTTGGAGCGGCAAATCAATTCCCTCTATTACGAGCGCAGCGGATTGTCGAAAAACAAAGAAGCCTTGTCTGCTTTGGTGCAACGGCAAGCCATGCCGCTGCAGCCCAAAGACATTATTAACACGCCCGTTACGTTGGAGTTCTTGGGATTGAACGACCGTGCTTTGGTAACGGAAAACGACTTGGAGCAATCCATTCTGGACAACCTGCAACGCTTCCTGTTGGAAATGGGACATGGCTTCTGCTTCGAAGCACGCCAAAAGAGAATCCTGATAGACGGAGATTATTTCTTTGCCGACCTCGTGTTTTACCACCGTATTTTGAAATGCCATGTCATCGTGGAATTGAAGATAGACAAATTCCGCCACGAGTACGCTTCGCAACTGAACCTATACCTTAACTACTTCAAGGCGGAAGTGATGCAGCCCGACGATAATCCGCCTGTCGGCATCCTGCTTTGCACCGAGAAGGGCGACACGTTGGTAAAGTATGCCACCGCCGGATTAGACCCGAATATTTTCGTGCAAAAGTATATGATAGAACTTCCCACTGAAGAGGAAATTAAGAAGTTCATTTCAACTGCAAACTATTAGCAATAAAAAACACTACTGGCGAAAAGAAAGAAAGCCATTCTTTCTCTTTTCGCCAGCACGTTTATTACTGCCAACAAGAATAGGTTTAGGTTAGTTTGGATGTATATACAAAAGACAGAACTAAACCGTAAATGCAGACGATAATTATAGCAAGTCACTTATGATACATTCTGTTCTTCCAAGACTATATTAGCATCATTATCGCATTTTTCAGGCTTAATCCGCTCTATACGACGAATATGTTTTGCCCTATTAGCTATAATTAACGGTACACGCTCGACAACAACAACCGATGTGTCAAGCCCCAACGCACTCGGTTCTCCAATGCCTATCTTTCTAATTAAGGCATAAAGGCTCATCAGCAAATTTTGTCGGCGGTTACGGGAATCTTCAGGATAATATATCCGGTGGATAATAATAAAGCGAAAATCACCCGGTATGCCATTCTTATGCAATGAAGGATAAGAGCTTGTTAGTTCTACTTCACCATTCGCAACAAGGTCATCAACTACTTGTCGTAAATAAAGGCTCACGCGCGGTTCTATACGAAAACCTATACGCATGGTTATACTAAACAATGTCTCTTTTATTAATGTGGAACAATTATATTCAAGTGTGTCTGGTGTATCCACAAATTCAAGGTTAATAAGCCAATAATGATCTGCCCGTTTAGGTTGCTTATTGATTATGGAATACAACAATTTATCGTCCACACAACCTTCTTTGTCTGCATGATTCACATAGACAAGATTAGAAGCATATTTGGATATGCTTTCGTCCGCCTTAATATCAGAAATAATGTTGTAGTATTCACTTAACCGTTTGGAAGACATATGTTTTCGACGAATTTTGTTGGCACTTACCCATACAAACATGATAAAACATAATAATCCACCTATTAACAGCGTAAACCAACCTCCGACCATAAATTTGGACAGGTTTGCAGCAAGGAAAATACCTTCAATAACACAATATCCGCCGACAAACAGTATTGATAGAATGCGTGGAATGTTATGCATATGCAAATAGAATCCCAACAACAATGTTGTCATCAACATTGTAATAGTTATGGCAAGTCCATAAGCGGCTTCCATGTGGGTGGAATCTCGAAACAACAATATAGTAAATATTACTCCAATATACATTACAAGGTTTACCATTGGAATAAATGACTGACCTTTTACGTTGGTAGGGTGCTTAATACGCATACGAGGCCAGAAATTCAAGTTCATAGCTTCACTCAATATGGAAAATGAACCGCTTATTAGAGCTTGGCTCGCAACAATAGCTGCCCCGGTAGCCATTGCAATGGAAAACAACAGTATTTCTTGTGGCATGATTGAATAAAATGGGTTCACTGTACCTTCTGCACTTTCCGGATGATGCAATACCCACGCTCCTTGCCCCAAATAATTTAGAATAAGCATCACCTTTACAAATATCCAACTGACCGTAATATTTCGTCTGCCACAGTGCCCTAAATCAGAGTATAAGGCTTCTGCACCAGTGGTACACAAGAAAACGGCACCCAATATCAGAAACCAGTGGGGGGATTCCACTAATAACCGTATGGCATAGTAAGGATTGAATGCCTTGAATACTTGAGGATAGGAAGTCAGACTGATAGCTCCGGCAATTCCAAGAAGCAGGAACCAAAGTAGCATAAATATGCCAAATGACCGTCCTATATTTTCTGTACCAAAACGCTGAACGAAAAATATAATGGTAATAATGGTCAGTGTAATAGGAATCACAGGCAGATGCGGACTGATACTTTCAAGTCCTTCTATGGCAGTTGTGACCGTAATGGCTGGAGTGATAATACCATCAGCAAGCAAAGTGCTCGCACCGATAATGGCAATGATGTAAATCCACCTTCTTCTGTGGCGGCGTAAAAGGGCATAAAGCGCAAGTATGCCACCCTCCCCGTTATTGTCGGCACGGAGAGCCACCAGCACATATTTCACCGTAGTCTGAAGAGTAAGCGTCCATATGATACAAGACAATGCGCCTAAAACATAATTTTCATCAAGAGCTTCTCCAGTATGAATGATGGCTTTCATAACATAGAGTGGCGATGTTCCAATGTCACCAAAAACAATACCCAATGTGATGAGTAATCCGGCAAATCCAAGTTTATGTTGAATATTGCCTTCTTTTGATAAGTTTGCCATAAAAAGTAGTTTTTTGTTCTACATATATTTGTTTTCCTTTTAAGCGGCGCAAATATAAAATAAAATCTTAACAATAAGATTTCACTTTTCTTTTTTCGTGAAAAATATCATATAAACCTTGACGATGGTCAAGGCTTGTCTAAAAAAAATAGTCTGTTTGAATTACGTATAACTATTAAACTCAAAAGCCGAAGTTATGGGACTTATCCTTCACCTCGGCTTTTTGCTATTTACTGATTTCCTAACCTATCAGCTTCCTTTTTCAACTGCTCAGCCTGCTCATTAAGCAGCCTTGCCCGTTCTAAGGCTTCCGCCTGCCTGCGGCAACGTTCCTCAAAGTCTAACACCGAATCCGTCAGGCTGCGGATGATATGGATTTGGCTAAAATCTACGGATATAGCACCAAAGACTTTAACCGTCAGGTCAAGAACAATATTGAGAAATTCGAGCAAGACTTCATGTTTCAGTTGACCAATGAAGAGTGCGAAATCTTGAGGTGCAAAAATTCCACCTCAAGTTGGGGCGGTCGCCGATACAACCCCTATGCCTTTACGGAACAAGGAATATATATGCTCATGACCGTTTTGAAAGGTGAGTTGGCAACCAAGCAAAGTAAGGCATTGATTCGCATCTTCAAGCAGATGAAGGACTACATTGTTGACAACCAGCCGTTGTTGGGACATGGAAAAGCCACGCGACTTTGACCCTTTTGGTCAAGCAGGATTGTCCCCTTTGGCTACAATATGATTGACCCTTTAAAGTCCTGGTGTTGGGGGTCAATTTTATTTTACCCTTTTAAAATTTCCCGCTTTTCTTAGACCTTAACTTTCGCATACTTTCACCATATAACTCTATGGTATGGGCCGTATGTATGATGCGGTCAAGGATTGCATCGGCTATTGTCGGGTCACCTACCATGTCGTACCAGTTGGAGGACGGGTACTGCGATGTGATGATGATGGATTTCCGTTCATGCCTGTCCTCGATGATGTCAAGCAGTATGGGACGCTCCTTGGCGTCGAGAGGCACGATGGACAGGTCGTCAAGGATGAGCAACCGGCATCGCTCAATCTTCTTGAGTTCCGTCTCAAGTGTACCTTTGACTTTGGCGACTTTCAGCGCTCCGAGCAGTTTCGGGGCATTGGCATATAAGGTACGGAATCCCCTTTTGCATGCTTCGTGGCCGAGGGCGCAGGGCAGATAGCTTTTCCCCGTTCCTGAAGAACCGGTAATGAAAAGGTTCTGTGCCTTATGCACAAAATCAAGGGTGGCGA
>URDY01000002.1 GCA_900546665.1 uncultured Paraprevotella sp.
CAAAGCGTAACGAACGCTCTATCAGCTAATTCGCTACGCTCTGCCCAAATTTACTTTTTCGCTATGTGTTTATTTTAATTACATCTCCTGTAAAAGACGATATACTTCTGTTCCTGCCAACAAGAAGCAGCCCAAACCAAAATCATCAAAATCCGGCCTACTATCATAATCAACAGGATGCCCATCCTTCGGCTCTTTCCCTGTGCCTTGTACATAACCTAAAGATCCATCAGCCTTTAAAGCATCTGACGACAATCCATTCCATCCTTTTTCTATTACTGGATAATAGATTTCAGGCGAAAGTAATTTCTGACGAACCCCCCATGACATACCATACACAAATAAAGCAGTGCCAGTGGTTTCTTTTCCTCCATAATGACATGAATCCATAAGACTTCTGTTCCAGAATCCATCTTCCCTCTGACATGATTTTACAGACCAGGACATCTTTAAAAAATCAGACTTAAGTCTCTGATAATAATTATTTAACTTTTTTTTATCTTCTTCCTCAAAAACATCTTTGGCAACAATCAGCTCATTCATTGTACGCACCAAAGCTGCATAAGCCCATCCATTACCCCGGCTCCAATAACAATTTTTACCATTTGGCTCTTTATAAGGTGGAATATAATGTTGATCTCTCCACCATAATCCTTCTATCTCATTAAAGAGACCAATTCTGGCAATATGATCACGAGTATTCACATATAGCTCCATCATTGCCTCCAAATAACGTATATCACGCTTTTCTACAGCCATACGCGCAAATACAGGCATAGCCATCTGCAAAGCATCCACCCAAGACCAATCTTCACGTCCTACACTGGCTACTATATAATTGACTGCACGAGTCACATTACCTAAAATATCCTTGTTCAGGTCCTTTCCTACTCCCAAACGATATAAATCTATATATGTCTGGGCACAACAGAGATTATCAGCGTTACGTGTATGATGCCCGCCATACAAATCCCATGAGTTAGATTCAGCCCACTGCACAGTATAGTCTAAATAATAAGTTTTAGGAGCTATTTGATATAATGCCATCAAACCTTCAAAATAAACTCCACGCGTCCATATATTGGAAGGATAAAGCTTACGCCCTTTAATTGAATCACCAGGTAACGGATGAGTCACCATAAAATAATGATTGGCTAATTCTATATCACGCAAAACTCGTCTTGCTTTTAGCCCACTATAAGCTAACAAACAATCAGTCAATACAATAAACAGGAACAAAGCAGATATTCTCTTCATATTAGGTTAACTTAATTAAGCAAAGATAGATTTTTTTTGCTCTAAAATCAAAAAAAAGATCTTTTTATTTCTCCATTACAAAAAAAAAGCATACCTTTGCACGCGAAATAAAAAGCCGACATGGCTCAGTTGGTAGAGCATTTCATTCGTAATGAAAGGGTCCGGGGTTCGAGTCCCCGTGTCGGCTCCATAGTCAGACAAAGATAATCTATTGATTATCTGATATTTTCCAAAAGACTTCTTACAAAAGACTTTAGTATTTAATTTTTAAAAAAGATCTTCACCTCACTTTTGAGCAAATTTGATTGTCCTTAAAATTAAATGCGTATGTCATCTGTTTATTTTATCATACTTCTTAATAAAATATTTCAGGAAGAATATTCTTATCTTATATGACTATCTCTGTTTTTTTAAAGCCAGTTGATTTATAATCCGTAGATTTAAATCAACTGACTTTCTTCATTATAATTTATTTTAAAAGATTGATTTTAAAATACTTTCATAAGTATTTCTTTTGCTACATCACCTGTCACCAAACCATCTTCTCCAAAATGCACCCCACGAGAGGTAAAACGTCTTTCGATTTCATCTATTACATCCTGACCAATATTCTCTTCACTCAAACGAGTAGTCAAGCCCAAAGAACGGAAAAACTGTTCTACCGCATAAATTGTCGCATCAATTTTTTCATCAACAGAATCACCTTTTACTCCAAACACACGTTCACCTAATTGGATTATTTTATCACCCTTTGCAAGACGCAACACTTGCATTGTTCCCGGTAATACTATAGCTAAAGTATGCCCATGTGTCAATCCCGTCAAAGCGGTTATTTCATGACCAATCATATGAGTTGCCCAATCCTGCGAAACACCCATAGCAATAAAGCCATTAAGCGCCATCGTTGCTGACATCATAAAATCCGCCATTAACTGATAATTATGTTTATCTCGACGTATTTGCGGAGCAATTTCTATCAATGTCTGAACGATCCCCTCAGCCCATCTGTCCATCACACGTGACTCTCCTATCTTAGTAAGATATTGTTCCATCACATGTACAAATGTATCTGCTATACCACAAGCTATCTGATAATCCGGCAATGAAAAAGTAACCTTAGGATCCAAAATTGAAAAAACGGGATAATTGGAATAAAAAGCATATTTTTCTTTTGTTTCCCTACATGAAATCACAGCACCATTATTCATTTCAGAACCAGTTGCCGGCAATGTCAAGACAGTACCTAAAGGCAATGTTTTTGCTGCAAATCCTTTCTTTACCAAATCCCAAGCATCACCATCATACAACAAACCAGCAGAAATCAATTTTGTACCATCAATCACAGATCCTCCACCCACAGCTAACAGGAAACCAACATTTTCTTTCTTTCCTAATTCTATAGCTTGCCGTAAAGTCTCAATAGCCGGATTGGGTTCAACACCCCAAAACTCAACAATATCATATCCTTTTAGTGCATCCTTTACCTGATCATAAACACCATTTTTCTTCACACTTCCCCCACCAAAAGTAAGCATTACCTTTGTACTATTCGGAATCTCCTCACTTAATTTAGCAATGACACCATCACCCATAATTAATTTAGTTGGGTTTCTAAACTCAAAATTATTCAGCATAACTCTTATTTTTAGATAAAAAAACAATTTGTTTTTATTCATAGCAAAAATAAGAAAAAAACGACTAATTCCTATACACATATTTCAAAAGCTCCTACTATTAACTTTTATTTCAATCCTATAAACTATGACAAAAATCCCCCTACGATAAATCTTAATATTTTTTAATATAATATTCTTGTTAATAATTAATGTAGCCATTATTTTTGAAAAAACAACTTATTTGTTAACCATGAAACATAAAGGGTTATTCATAATAGGAATACTGGTTATTATCTTTTTCTCATGTGAGGACGAAAAAGAAAGGATTGAAATAACAACTCCATCAAACCAAACAACGATTCAACTCGACAGTTTATCTATAGAAGAATCCACAGAAAAAGAAACTCCCTTATCAGCACATGACATCATTCTAACAAAGGACTTCCTATATGATCAATATACATTAGAAGATAATTACCCATATAAAGACACTTTAAGAAGTTTCAAATGGGCAATCATCAAACAATGCCTGGCCTTTATAGAAAATATGCAAGAATCAGATTCTACAAAATGGGTCGTCCTGCAAAACTATAAAAACATTAACGCCCAGCCTCCTCTTGTAAAGAAATACATTTATAACAAAAAATCAAAATCCATCTCTGATACACTTGGAGTTGCAAGAAGCCAATCCATCCCTCTTTATCTTCCTAACGACACTATTACTCCCGAAATATACGCATACGACGGAAGTCTGGCCAGATTGGACAAAAAATATGGAAACTTCCAACAAATCAAACCTATACTCAATAAAGGATTGTGGCTTACCCCCAGTAAATATCTTAAAGAATTAGGCGAAGACGTTTATTTCCATCATGTAATATTTATAGACCGATTAGATCAGAATATCACAACTCTAGAACATGTTAACCGCGGAGAATGGAAGATAAGGAGCATGAACCCCGCTACAACAGGACTTAACAAGCCTCCATTTGCCCAAGAAACCCCATTAGGAATATTTTTACTACAACAGAAAAAATCACGCATGAATTTCTTAAAAGACGGTAAAAACGAACTTGCAGGATACGCTCCATTCGCCAGCCGTTTTACCGGTGGAGCCCACATTCACGGTGTACCTGTCAATTTACCTCGTACAGAAATGATAGAATACAGTTGGACTTTAGGCACAACTCCAAGGTCACATATGTGCGTACGCAACGCAACCTCACATGCTAAATTTATATACGACTGGGCACCAACCTGGAGAACCTTAATAATTGTAATAGAATAAGGAAAACTTGTATATTTTTAACTATCTGATTTTGAAAATCATAAAAAAATCTCTAACTTTGCATCCGTTTTAAAATCCCTTACCTTAATTATTTATGAGACGGATATTTTTGTCATTTATTTTATTTTTTATTCCCACTTTATTATTCTTTGCCGGATCAACCATCGAAAAAGAAAAAGAAATTGTATTCTCAAAGACACACTGTCATAACACAACAGACGAATGGCAGAATCTATATAACGAAATGAAATTAGATAGTATCATCTCACCTGATGCATTTCAACAAGCCATAAACGGGTATCATATGATCAAACAGAAGAAAAGAGAATTTCTGACCTTAATAGACTTCTCCAAAGCCTCTACCGAAAAAAGACTGTTTGTATTAGATATGAAAAATCATAAAATATTATTTTCTTCACTGGTTTCACACGGTAAGAACAGTGGCGAAGTTTATGCTACTTCTTTTTCCAATAGAAGTGGTTCCTATAAGAGTTCATTGGGATTTTATCTGACCCAAGAAACTTATTACGGCAGTAATGGGTACTCTCTTCGACTTGCTGGCCTGGAAAAAGGCATCAACGATAATGCAAGAGCCAGAGCTATTGTTGTACACGGTGCCCCATATGCTAATCCATCTGTCGCCCGGAACGGCAGATTAGGTCGTAGTTTTGGATGCCCCGCCATTCCACAAGCTTTAACCAAACCTATTATTGATACCATCAAAAACGGTAGTGTCATGTTTATTTATGCACCAACCTATATAACCCAAAGCACTATCCTACAAAATAAAAACATATTATAATAATAGCCGTATGTGAAAATACGGCTATCCTATATTTTTGTGACTTACAATTCTATTTTAGACAAAATCTTCCCATCCAAAAATTTTCCATTCTCACAGACAGGGAATTATTACTGTAAAAGCACACTTTAACTATAAAGATCCAGACTTCAATTTTCAAACATTTTGCTAGCAAAATCAGTTTTCAACCAAAGTTATTACAGCCTTCCCCTTATAATCCACCAATATACTCATCATATAACAACTTGCCCCATCCGGAATACAAACAGTAGCATAGAACTGAAACCCAGAACCATCTACACCTGCAAATTCCATATTAGACAAAATGGCCTGAGAAAGGAAATTATCCGGAACAAGATCCACAAAGCTCCGTTTGCTATAATCTTTAGAATACAAGCAAACCCGCCCTTTGTAAACGCAAATATGAATTACATTGTCAAAATAAACATTTTCCACTGCTATCCCTTCATCAGTATAGCTTGTTTTATATACCTTCTGTTTTGTAGGTGTTACATACACATAACAATGATACCGCTCATTATCGTAATATACCACCGTATCCTTTTTAGTTACATCACTTAACACCAACGGGGTAGCTTTCTTACGCTCAAAATAAATGGTATCATCAGGATTCTGAGAACGTTCCAAGCTGACAACTTCTCCCATCAAAGAATGAAATTTAAAAACATAATTTCCCATTGTGTCTACCGGATATGCCACAACAGACTTCCCCGAAAGATACAAGGTATCATCAGAAAACCAAAATTTCACAGGTATATTCACCGTATCCGGATAATAAACAGAGTCCCCTTTGGCCCACAACATGACATCACCGCTTTCTCTGTCTAGCCATATTCCCTGAAACTTCCGCTTGGATTCCATATCCTCATGAAAGCCTTCTTTCTGTCCGACATTCTTATAGCCCTGCCCCTGTCTACAAGACACCAGCAAATAACCAAAAAGAACACAAGACAAAAATAAGAAACATTTTCTAATCATAACCCAATACAATGGTATTCAAAACCAGTTTCCTTTATTTCCTCTTTATCATATATGTTTCTGCCATCAATAATCAAATGATTATGCATAGCTTTCTTTAATACGCCCCAAGCCGGCATACGGAATTCTTTCCATTCTGTTACTATCAACAAAGCATCTGCGTCCAATGCAGCATCATACATGTCTCTTGCATAAAATACGACATCACCTAAACGACGCTTACATTCCACCATAGCTTGCGGATCATACACTCTTACCGTACAACCGGATTTAAGCAATTTATCAATTAATACAAGAGAAGGAGCTTCACGCATATCATCCGTTTCAGGTTTAAACGCTAAACCCCACATAGCAATACACTTACCTTGAAGACCATCCCCCATCAGTTTTACAAGCTTGTCATACAATATGGATTTCTGTCGTTCATTAACGTCTTCCACAGCTTTAAGTACTGACATTGAATAACCATTCTGTTCTGCCGTCTTGATAAGTGCTTTCACATCTTTAGGAAAACATGAACCACCATACCCACAACCTGCATAAAGAAACTTACGACCAATCCGTGTATCCGCTCCAATACCATTACGCACCATATTGACGTTTGCACCGACCAATTCGCACAAATTGGCAATATCATTCATAAAACTGATACGTGTCGCCAACATTGAATTTGCGGCATATTTAGTCATCTCTGCAGATGGTATATCCATAAATATGACACGGAAATTATTTATCAAAAACGGTTTATACAATTTAGTCATCAATTCCTTTGCCTTTTCAGACTCTACTCCTACAACAACCCTGTCAGGACTCATAAAATCACTGATAGCATTACCTTCCTTCAGGAATTCAGGATTAGACGCTACATCGAAACTGATATTCAAACCTCTTTTATCCAATTCTTCTTGTATAACCCGACGGACTTTTTGAGCTGTACCCACTGGAACCGTACTCTTTGTGACTACCAGTTTATAATCATTCATATGCGCACCTATGGTACGGGCAACCTGCAAGACATAACTTAAATCCGCACTACCATCTTCATCGGGCGGCGTTCCTACAGCGCTAAATATGACCTGAACATCATCTAATACACTTTCAAGGGAAGTGGTAAAGTCCAAACGACCTGCTTTATGATTCTTTAAAACCATTTCTTTCAATCCGGGTTCATAAATGGGAATTTCACCCTGCTTAAGCATTTCAATCTTAGCCTCGTTAACGTCAACACATACAACATTAACTCCGATCTCCGCAAAACATGCGCCTGTCACTAATCCGACATAACCGCTTCCTACTATTGCTATATTCATATTATCTATAATCAATACAACATCTATTTTAAAAGCAAAGGTAAATAAAAATAATTGTATAATACCATTTTTCGTATTGAGAAGTTTATAAAAAAGCTCAAAACGATTTTTTCTTTGCAAAAAACTCACTATATTTGTAGTGTGAAAGAGTTTATCAGACATATCGAAATATTACTTCTGGATAACGATTGTGTCGTTATTCCAGGATTTGGTGGCTTTGTAACCAGTCATGCACCTTCTACATATATAGAAGATGAACAGTTATTTCTGCCCCCTATCCGTACTGTAGGATTCAATGAGCAACTGAAAGAAGACGACGGTTTATTATGCAAAACTTATTGTACGACCTACCATATTTCAGAACAAGAGGCCAAGAATCTTATTGCATCACACATACAAGCAATTCAAAATGAATTATTAGAAAACGGCACATGCGATTTAGGCAGTATCGGTATATTCACGATGGAAAACAACAACGTCCGTTTTTCCCCATGTGAAGCTGGTACTATATGCCCGTCCTTCTATGGTTTAGACGCTTTGGTCTTCCCTAAACTGGCAGCACAAGAAAAAGCGCCGAACTCTACGAATCAAATAAAAGACAAAAAGCTCAGCATCAAGTCTGATGAAATTGTTATACGAATCAAAAAATCATGGTTAAATAACATTGCCGCCGTAGCAGCAGTTGTCATCATGTTCTTGCTGATCTCACCAAAAGCGCAAAACACAAGTATTATTTCTAGCGAGAAAGCTGATTTTGCCTTATTGATGTCAACAAGGCCATCAGTCAGTACTTCTGAAAACCACAATCTTACGATTCCGACTCAGAAGGTTCCGAAACAAGCAATGGAATCCAACAACAATAAAACGGAAAAGGCTGTTTCACCAACTTCAGCCCAGGCTGTTGAAAAACCTATTGCTAAAACAGCATCTACGGAAAAAATCACAAAAGAAAGCTTCTGTGTAGTCGTTGCTAGTGCTATTCCTGAATCCAATGCAAAGATATTTGTATCTAACTTACATAAGGAAGGTTTTACTGATGCAACCATCTATAAAAAAGGGAAAATGGTAAGGGTGGTTTTCTCCGGATTTGCAACAGAAGCTGAAGCTTATCAAAAACTGAAGTCTTTACGCCAACGTTCTGACAGATTCAATTCTGCTTGGGTTCTTTCTACTAAATAATCATCTTCAAATGAAAAGAGTACGTTGTCCCAAATGTGATAATTATATTACATTTGACGAAACTAAATATAAAGAAGGCCAATCATTGGTCTTTGAGTGTGAAGTTTGCAAAAAGCAGTTCGGCATACGCATCGGCCAATCAAAATTAAGAGCAACTCAAAAAGAAGAAGTTCTTGACGAAAACGAAAATGCAGAAGCATACGGTAGTATAGTCGTAGTAGAAAACGTATTTCATTACAAACAAATTTTACCATTAAAGCCTGGTGATAACGTCATAGGACGCTATGTAAAAGGCACCAGCATTTCTACTCCAATAGAAACCAATGATCCTAGTGTAGATACCAAACATTGTATTATTAATGTCAAAAAAGACAAGAAAGGAAAACTTGTCTATACATTAAGAGATGCTCCCAGTAATACCGGTACGTTTTATATGAACGACATTCTTACCGACTACGACCGTGTACGTCTGGAAGACGGTGCTATTATTACCATTGGAGCCACCACACTAATATTGCGTGCAGCCAATTCAGATTAACCGACACATGCAAAAAGCCATCATTCAATTAATTGCCAACTCTTTATCCATACCAGTAAAACAAGTTGAGTCAACCCTTACCCTTTTAGAGGAAGGAGCAACTGTTCCTTTTATTAGCAGATATCGTAAAGAAGCAACTGGAAATCTGGATGAAGTACAAATCGGCGACATCAAACGCCTTTCTGAAAAATATAATGAAATTCAGAAACGAAAAGACACTATTTTGTCTGCAATAAGCAGTCAGGGCAAATTAACCGATGAACTTCAAAAGAGAATTATCGATTGTTGGGATGCCAACGAGCTGGAAGATATATACTTGCCATATAAGCCCAAAAGACGAACCAAAGCAGAAATAGCAAGAGAAAAAGGGCTCGAACCATTGGCTATCCTGATCATGCAGCAAAAAGAAACTGATCCAGAAAAAAAGGCCAAGTCCTTTATCAATGAGAAAGTACAAACTGAACAGGATGCTTTAAATGGTGCAAAAGATATTATTGCGGAGTTTCTGAATGAAAACGAAAGAAGTCGCAATGCAATCAGACAACAATTCAGACGGACAGCTGTTATCACATCAAGAATCGTTAAGGGTAAAGAAGAAGAAGGAGTCAAATACAGAGATTACTTTGACTTCAATGAACCTTTAAAACACTGTAGTTCGCATCGCATGCTAGCTATGCGGAGAGGAGAATCTGAAGGCATTCTGAGAATAGACATATCGCCAGATGAAGAATCAAGCCTGAATCTGCTTCGGAAGATATTTATTAAAGGAAACAATGCTTGTAGTCAGTTAGTTAACGAAGCTATATCAGATTGTTACAAGAGATTGTTAAAACCGTCTATTGAAACAGAGTTTGCATCTCTATCCAAACAAAAAGCAGACGATGAAGCTATAAAGGTTTTTGCACAAAACCTGCATCAACTACTTTTAGCTCCCCCTCTTGGTCCTAAACGAGTATTAGGTATTGACCCCGGTTTCCGGACAGGTTGCAAAATAGTTTGCCTGGATGCACAAGGTAATTTACTTCACAACGAAGCCATATACCCGCATCCACCTAAAAACGAATACCAAACCGCCCAGCGTAAAATACAAAAGCTGGTAGAACAATATCGGATTGAAGCTATCGCCATCGGAAATGGAACTGCCAGTCGCGAAACAGAAGACTTTATACAGAGTATACGATTTGACCGTGAAGTTCATGCCTTTGTGGTCAGTGAAGATGGGGCATCTGTTTATTCTGCATCAGCCGTAGCAAGAGAGGAATTCCCTGACTATGATGTTACAGTCCGTGGTGCCGTTTCTATTGGACGCAGACTGATGGACCCCTTGGCTGAATTAGTTAAAATAGATCCTAAATCCATTGGAGTTGGACAATACCAACATGATGTTGATCAGTCACGTCTTAAAAAACAATTGAATGAAACAGTCGAATTATGCGTTAATTCAGTAGGAATCAACTTGAACACTGCCAGTTGTCAATTATTGACTTATGTATCCGGATTAGGTCCGCAATTAGCTAAAAACATTGTTGACTATCGTAAGGAAAACGGTCCTTTCTCATCAAGAAAGGAATTGATGAAAGTTCACCGCATGGGAAGTAAAGCTTTCGAACAATGTGCCGGTTTCTTACGTATACCCAATGGGCAAAACCCATTAGATAATACCGCCGTACATCCGGAAAGATACACTTTAGTAGGAAAGATGGCTAAAGATCTCCATACGACCATAGAGAATCTTATACAAGACAAAGCCTTACGTCAACAAATCCATCTGGAAGACTACATCACAGACGAATGCGGGCTCCCGACCCTGCATGATATCATGAAGGAGCTTGACAAGCCAGGCCGAGACCCACGCAGTCAAATCAAAGCATTCTCTTTTGATCCGAATGTGCGCTCCATCGACGACCTGCGCGAAGGCATGATCCTTCCGGGCATCATTTCCAATATCACCAATTTCGGCTGTTTTGTTGATATAGGAGTCCATGAAAAAGGTCTTGTCCATATCTCACAAATGGCTGACCGGTTCATCAAAGATCCCAACGAAGTAGTATCACTTCACCAACAGGTTATGGTTAAAGTCATCCAAATAGACAAATCACGACAAAGAATAGGACTATCATTAAAATTATAACAGATTTAAAATCGCATGAAATATAAAATTCTGGTACTCGACCTTGATGGTACGCTAACCAACAACAAGAAAGAAATTACTCCTCATACTCTCCACACTCTTTTACAGGCACAGGAACAAGGTATTAAGATTGTACTTGCATCCGGACGGCCTACTTATGGCATTGCCCCATTGGCAGACGCTTTAAAGTTAGATCAGTATGAAGGATACGTTCTTGCATATAACGGCGGACAGATAATCGACTGGAAAAACAAGAAATGCATGTATGAAAATGTACTCGACCCTGAAGTCTATCCGTACCTTTACGAATGTGCACGAAAAAACGGTTTTACAATCCTTAGCTATAAGGACGAATACATTGTATCTGAAAATGCTGAGGATCAATATGTACGACACGAAGCTTTTCTTAATAAAATGAAGAGCATCACTGTACCTAGCTTTTTGGATGTTATCAATTTTCCAGTTGCCAAATGTCTGATTGTAGGAGATCCGGAACCCCTTTCAGCCTTGGAGCAGGAAATGAAAACAGAGCTATCCGGACGTATGAATGTATTCCGTTCCGAGCCCTTCTTCTTGGAACTTGTACCAAATGGAATCGACAAAGCAAAAAGCTTAGCTGTTTTACTCGATGAAATAGGCATGAAAAAAGAAGAAATGATCGCTTGTGGAGATGGATTCAACGACTTGTCCATGATCAGATTTGCAGGTTTAGGCGTAGCTATGGACAATGCCCAGAATATAACCAAAGATGAAGCTGATTATATTACCTTATCCAATGAAGAAGACGGTGTCGCCGCTGTAGTAGAGAAATTCATTTTTCAGGCAGAAAACTGATTCTAGATTTCAAGCCACAACATCCATATCATTATTTCCTGCAACGAAACAATGTCCGTACTTGACATTCATACTTGCAAATAACAATAACAGAAAAGAAAATAATAAGCATGGACTCTTCATTCAGCGTTTTCACGCCTCTTGAAGAGTCCATGCTTATTATTAGCGTTTTTCCAATAAAACAACATTTTCTACATGTTGTGTATGTGGGAACATATCGACAGGACGTACAGCAGCTACCTTATATTTTACATCCAATAAATTCAGGTCACGTGCCTGAGTTGCCGGATTACAACTTACATACACAATCTTTTGGGGTTCTGCCATCAGAATCGTATTAACTACATCCTTATGCATACCAGCTCTAGGAGGATCTGTAATAATGACATCCGGACGGCCATAACGTCCGATAAAATCATCGGTTAGAATATCTTTCATATCACCTGCAAGAAACAAGGTATTATGAATGCCATTGATCTCAGAATTAATACGCGCGTCCTCTATCGCTTCTGGAACATATTCTATACCTATAACCTGTTTTGCCTGACTTGCTACAAAATTAGCTATTGTACCGGTTCCTGTATAAAGATCATATACCAGCTCCTGACCAGTCAGTCCTGCAAAACCACGGGCCACACGATACAACTCCACAGCCTGATCGGTATTGGTTTGATAGAAGCTTTTAGGACCTACCTTAAATTTCAGATGCTCCATCTGAAGATAGATATGATCATTTCCACGGTAAGTAACTACCTCCAAGTCACCGAAAGTATCGTTAAATTTCAGATTATTCACATATAAAAGAGATGTAATTTCAGGAAATGACTCGCTGATATATTCCATCAGATCCATTGCCTGCTGATGTTCATTCTCATTTTGTATGCAGAACTGCATCAATAACATAAGTTCACCCGTATTAGAGTTTCTTATCATCATATTACGGAGCAAACCGCGATGTTCACGTTGATCATGGAACTCCAGTTGATGAGCATAAGCATAGTCTCTGATTCCATTTCGGATTCTATTGTTTACATCATCCATCAACTTACAGGTCTCTATGGGCAATATCTTATCAAAAGAACCTGTAATATGGAATCCCACAGCATTATTCTGAGTATACTCATCTCCTGAAGCAATCTCATCCGCTGTCAGCCAACGCTTGTTGGAAAAACCAAATTCAAGTTTATTACGGTATTCCTCTGTCTTTGCAGATCCCAAAATAGGTAAGACCTGATTCAACTCCACCTTACCAATGCGCTGCAAATTGTCCAATACTTGCTTTTGCTTATATTCCAATTGTTTCTCATATGGCAGACATTGCCATTTGCAACCGCCACAAACACCGAAATGAGGGCAAAACGGCTTTACGCGCAATGGAGAGTAAGAATGAAATTTCACAGCTATAGCCTCACAGTAATGATGCTTTTTCTTCACGACTTGCAAATCGACCACATCACCGGGAATCACATAAGGCACAAAGATGACAAGCTCATCCACCTTAGCCAAGGCTTTTCCTTCAGCTGCCACATCCGTAATAGTAACCTGCTCCAATATAGGTAAACTTTTCTTTTTCCGAGACATATGTATTTTTTCCGTTTATAAGTGTAATATTGTACCGTTACAAAAGTAACATTTTTTTTTCATTTTTTCCCAAAATCCTTTTGTAATCTATATTTTTTGACTAAGTTTGCAGCAACAGATTTTGTTAACTTAAAAAACAACTTTGAAAAATGAGTGTAAAAAGAGTTTATACCTTTGGTAACGGTAAAGCCGAAGGTAAAGCAGACATGAGAAATCTTTTAGGTGGTAAAGGCGCAAACCTTGCAGAAATGAACCTTATTGGTGTTCCCGTACCTCCAGGCTTTACAATCACTACTGACGTATGTAACGAATATTATGCTATCGGCAAAGAAAAAGTTGTCGCATTGCTCAAGGAAGAAGTAGAGGCTTCTGTAAAACACATCGAAAACCTGATGGGAAGCAAATTCGGCGATGTGGAAAATCCTTTGCTCGTTTCTGTCCGTTCTGGTGCAAGAGCATCTATGCCGGGTATGATGGATACCATTCTTAACCTTGGTTTGAATGACGAAGTCGTAGAAGGCTTGGCACGTAAGACAGGTAATCCTAAATTTGCATACGACTCATACCGCCGTTTCGTACAAATGTATGGTGACGTGGTTCTCGGTATGAAACCTGTCAATAAAGACGATATCGATCCGTTCGAAGCCATTATCGAAAAAGTTAAATCACAGCGCGGCATTGTTCTCGACAAGGATCTCTGTGTAGATGAACTCAAGCAGCTGGTTAAACTGTTTAAAGAAGGCATTAAGGCACAAACAGGTATTGATTTCCCGACAGACCCGATGGAACAGCTTTGGGGAGCAATCTGTGCCGTATTCGATTCTTGGATGAACGAACGTGCAATCCTCTATCGTAAGATGGAAGGTATACCAGCAGAATGGGGTACTGCAGTCAGCGTCATGGCCATGGTATTTGGTAATATGGGCGAAACTTCTGCTACCGGTGTTTGTTTCAGCCGCGATGCTGCAACAGGCGAAAACCTCTTCAACGGTGAGTGGTTGGTAAATGCACAAGGTGAAGACGTGGTAGCAGGTATCCGCACTCCTCAGCAAATTACCAAGATCGGTTCACAGCGTTGGGCTAAATTACAGGGTATCTCAGAAGAAGAGCGTGCTTCAAAATATCCTTCTATGGAGGAAGCCATGCCGGAAATCTATAACCAGCTCAATGAACTGCAGGACAAGCTGGAACACCATTATCGCGACATGCAGGATATGGAATTTACAGTTCAGGAAGGCAAACTGTGGTTCCTCCAGACCCGTAACGGTAAACGTACAGGAACAGCGATGGTTAAAATTGCCATGGATCTTCTGCGCGAAGGCATGATCGACGAAAAGACTGCATTGGAGCGTTGCGAACCAAACAAATTGGACGAATTACTCCACCCGGTATTTGATAAAGAAGCCTTAAGCAAAGCAAAGGTACTTACTCGCGGTCTTCCGGCCTCTCCAGGTGCTGCAACAGGCCAAATCGTATTTTTTGCTGACGATGCTGCACAATGGCATGCTGACGGTCACAAGGTAATTATGGTTCGTATTGAAACATCACCTGAAGACCTGGCAGGTATGACTGCAGCAGAAGGTATCTTGACTGCACGTGGCGGTATGACTTCTCATGCAGCTGTAGTAGCACGCGGAATGGGTAAATGCTGTGTATCTGGTGCAGGTGCCATCAATGTAGACTATAAAGCAAAAACTTTGGAAATCGAAGGTAAGGTATTCAAAGAAGGCGACTACATTTCCTTGAACGGTTCTACCGGTGAAGTTTATGATGGACAGGTTCCGACAAAAGCAGCTGAACTAAGCGGTGATTTCAAAGCACTTATGGATCTCTGCGACAAATATACCAAACTTGAAGTACGTACTAACGCAGATACTCCTCACGATGCTCAGATAGCACGCGCATTTGGTGCACGCGGTATTGGTTTGACCAGAACAGAACACATGTTCTTCGATGACAAGAAGATCATTGCCATGCGTGAAATGATCCTGAGTGATACCGTAGAAGGTCGTGAAAAAGCATTATCCAAATTGTTACCATACCAAAAAGCTGACTTTAAGGGCATTCTTGAAGCTATGGACGGTTATCCAGTCAACATTCGTCTGCTTGATCCTCCATTGCATGAATTCGTTCCACACGATCTGAAAGGTCAGGAAACAATGGCAGAAGAAATGGGTGTCAGCGTAGCCGAAATTCAGAAACGCGTAGAAAGCTTGTGTGAACACAATCCTATGCTAGGTCACCGCGGTTGCCGTTTGGGTATCACATTCCCTGAAATCACAGCAATGCAGACCCGTGCTATCCTGACAGCAGCTTGTGAATTGAAGAAAGAAGGAAAGAATCCGATGCCAGAAATTATGGTACCACTTATCGGTATTCTTTATGAATTCAAATCACAGAAGAAAGTTATCGAGGAGACTGCCAAGAAAGTATTTGCAGAAGAGGGAATAGAAGTTAAATTTGAAATCGGTACTATGATTGAAGTACCTCGCGCAGCATTGACAGCAGACAAGATTGCTTCTGAAGCAGAATACTTCTCATTTGGAACCAACGATTTGACCCAGATGACATTCGGCTATTCACGTGACGATATTGCCAGCTTCCTTCCGGTTTACCTTGAACAGAAGATCCTTAATGTAGATCCATTCCAGGTATTGGACGAAAACGGTGTAGGACAACTTATCAAAATGGCTGTAGAAAAAGGTCGCGCTGTACGTCCGGGAATGCGTACCGGTATTTGCGGTGAGCACGGTGGTGAACCAAACTCAGTCAAGTTCTGTCACAAAGTAGGTATGAATTACGCATCATGCTCTCCTTTCAGAGTGCCGATCGCACGTTTAGCGGCGGCGCAGGCTGCCGTAGAAGAGGCATAATCTGAGATAGAGACAATAAACAAATAAGGCTGTAATGTATTGTTAATCAATCATTACAGCCTATTTTATATATAAGCATAGATGTTTTTCAGTTTAATTTTACAATTACATCATATCCCGTATATAGAACAGATCAAAAACAAAAAGAGACTTGAATAAAGCATTCTAGACAATACAATTATTCAAGCCTCCTTATCTGAAAGTAAACCTTTTAAGGCTATAAACGAACTTTTATGGTCTGATTTTCTGAGCGGAAAATATAAAGTCCTGGAGGCAGACTCTTGCGACAGTCTTCTTCAGTACCAGACATCAGATAAACACCTTGTAAATTATAGACACGAACAAACTCTGATACAGCCTGACACTCTTTTATAGCATCTACATCCAAACTCAAGACACATTCTGCCGTAGGAGAATCTTCATATTGATCAGCCACAGCAGTCAACAGACATGTCAGTTCCGTTTTTTGATCCCAGCTATCACTGTTTATCACATAGGTAGTTCCGCGTACAGAATCCTCTTCTACAATCAGTGTTTCATTATTCTGACCATAGAAACTATATATTTGCATCCGATAAGCCTCAGCGTAGTCTACTTTATTCCAGTTTAAAACCCAATCACCGGTTTCATCATCTCTGCTTATAGTCACACCCTCACAATCCGGCTTTTCCAAAACACCTTTGGGCATAAATTTAAAAACAATGTCACCATTGTCCAGCTGTCGGATCTGAGTTACAGGCTTTCCCATATATTGTCCGTTAAAGACAGTAGCTGCAGGTATGGTATAATCCGTGAGACTTGTATTCTGGGTATTACCGGGGTATGCCTGTCCAGCCAAAGCTTGTTTCAGTTCCTCGGCACTGGTTGCATTATACTGACCAATATACAGATTATTAGCAGGTATGAAACTCATACGTTGATGTTTGGCATCTGAATTTAACCGATTGGATACCCATTTCTGATAATCATAATCCACATGGGTGACTAACAAACCTCTTCCAAGAGAAGCCAGTCCTGAGTCCCAGCCTTCATCCTGTCTGTTCTCAAGGATGTAATATTCGTCAGGATTAGCATCGTTGACAACCTTATAGCCCTTGCCCCCTTTTTCAAGTGGCCTTATCGTAACCGTTCGGCTTTCATTAAGTGTTTCCAATGGACGCCATCCCAGAAAATCGCGCTGATAGGCAGTCAGTCCGCAAGGCACATAACCATTCACACAATAATTGCCGCAATCCATCAAAGACCAATAACTCATACCCAATGCCACGTAATTATAATCATATTCATCGGGCAAACCGACTGCATGCGACAACTCATGACACATCGTACCAACTCCAGATGCCACATTCTTATCATTACGCTTGGTCAGTTCACTACAACAGGCCATTACAGACACTGTTACATCATCTATTACTGTCGGGCTCACCATTTCTTTCGGCCAAATCGTATTGGGATCTGCGCCATAATCAGATTCCGGCACACCGGCATAAATAAAGAAAGCCAGATCCACTGTTCCATTTCCGTCATTATCAAAATCAGACCAACGGTCACCTGCAACAGACATGGCCTGCTGCAGGGCTTCACTGCAGAACTCTGTAAAATGAATATCCTTCCTGCTACCGGAATTCTCTCCGTAATAAGCCATCGGTTTGCTCAATGTCACAGGACCTATCACTTCAAAATCAGGCAGAAACAGACTATCGCTCTGTTGTGCAAAATAATCACGTACGGCACCTGCACTTCCTGCACCTGTATAAAGCTGTCCGTCACGTGTACCGTTACAATATAAATCGTAGTAGGTATTGATTTTCTCATCCGTATCTGCCACACTCATCTTCATATCACTGAAATTAACCAGAATGACAGGCACTTTGGGAGAACCTACCGCCTTCATGGCTGCTTGATCAGGATCGCCGATACCTGTTGCACGGGTGAGCGGCTTGAGAACCGGAAGATTATCGGGTTTCAGATCAGTCTTTCTGAACACCTGTCCAGCCTCATCCGGCTCTACGACAAAACCATCCTCACTGAGATAAAAGCTTCTGTTCTCGTCACCACAGAATCTGACCGTCTGCCACGTCCCATCAGACATTCTGACCGTGATCCGTTTCTGAAGTGCCGGAACGGCATACAATTGAGCAGACAACAAAAAAAATAAAACGGTATGTGAAATCTTCATTTTTTAAAGTTTTTATGTGCAAAAATAACACTTTTCCGATTGATTTTCATTCTTTTTACACCGAAAAAAGTTTGTTTCCCTATTCATACCAAATACAAACTTCACGGAAAAACAAGTAAAAAGATAGCCAAACCTTTTTTCCGGATCCGGCTATCTCTCATTATTTGCATGGAAAAGTTATTTATTTGTCAGCTTCTACAGTTTCAGCATTCAGAACACCTTCTGCTTCAGCTGAAAGCAACAGCCTGTTCTTGTTGATTTTCTCCCGTCTCTTACGTTCATCGTCTGTATACAGAGAATCAATAATACCGTCCGCCAATCCAATAGTCGGCACATAAATATATTCTGCCCGAATACATTCTGCAATAATCAGGAATATTTCTGCAGCAGGCACAATCACGTCCGCACGATCCGGCTTAAGATTAAAACGGTTCATACGCTCATCTACCGACAAAGGTAAAAGCTGTTTGTGCAACCCTCTCAGTGAAGAGACCGGCATTCTCAGCTCCTTTTTGTCCTTTTCCTCTGATAGCCGATAAAGCTTGTTTATATTACCGCCACTACCGATAATATTGATAGGTCCGTAATTGGCATACATACCCTCCATATCAGCTTTCAGGCCATCAATGATACCTTCCTTGACTGCCCTGTTGAGCAATCTGATCGTACCTACATTATAACTGACAGAACCAACAAGACGCCCTTTATGAATCAGAGTCACTTCAGTACTTCCACCACCCACATCCACATACATGTACGTGGCATCCTTACTGGGTACATTCTCAATATGACTGCTGTAAAGTATGCCTGCCTCTTCCTTTCCATCGATAATCTCTATCTTGATACCGGTTTTCTTTTCTATCTTCTTGATCAGGCTCTTGCCATTTTTGGCGTCACGCATGGCACTGGTAGCACAAGCCCTGTAATCAACCACATCATAAAGACGCATCATAGCCTTAAAGCCTTTGATCATCCTCATCATCATGTCCGCACGCTCCTCACCGATTTTTCCTTTTGAGAATACATCCAGTCCCAAACGGAGCGGATATCTGAGGAACAACACTTTCCTGAACTTGGTCTCACCCAACGGGGTATGATCAATGTTCTTGATAAGTAATCTCGCGGCATTGGTTCCGATGTCTATAGCCGCATAATTCTGTCCTTTCGTCATACGTTTTTTTCATTTAAAGCAGCCCGTGAGTCTGCAATTTGTTTTTCATAATAATTATACAACTCTTCCTGTGAGCGGAAAGGTTTGGCTGTTGATTCCAAAGCAAGCAACAGATTATCACCACTTCCGTCTACCAGTCTTCCTTTCAATGTATCGGCAAGTCCCCACTCTACAATCCTTTTGAGTTCTTCCTTGATGGTCGGATTATAAACCGGAGTCATCACTTCTATACGGTGATCAAGATTACGCGGCATCCAATCTGCACTTCCAATAAAGTAACGTTCATCACCGCCGTTGCAGAAAATCAGGATACGGCTATGTTCCAAATACCGGTCGATAATACCATGAATGCGTATATTTTCGCTTACCCCTGGTATCCCCGTCACCATCGAACAGTTTCCTCTCACCAACAAATCGATCTGTACACCTGCAGTTGAAGCCTCATACAGTTTCTTGATAATATCCGGATCCGTAATATGGTTGATTTTCACTTTTATATAAGCAGGTCTGCCTAATTGTCTGTTCTTGATCTCCGTCTGCATCATAGCCAGAATGTTTTTCTTCATCGAATTGGGTGACACCAACAATTCCTTGAATTTCACAGGCAAGAACGGTTTCTCGATAAAGCTGAATACATTGGCCACATCCTTGACTATAGGCTGTGAAGCCGTCATCAGCAGACAGTCTGTATATATCCTGGCATTGCCTTCGTGAAAGTTACCTGTACCCACACAAGCTATACTGCTACCGCCCGTCATCTCTACATACAACAGTTTGGAATGCACCTTCAAGCCTTCCACACCAAATATCACATTGATACCGGCATCTTTCATTCGCTTGCTCCACTTTATGTTGCTAGCCTCATCAAAGCGCGCCAGAAGCTCTATCACGACAGTCACCTTCTTGCCATTCTTGGCCGCAGCAATCAACGCTTCCACGACCTTACTGTCTTTGGCCAAACGATACAATGTAGTTTTGATGGCCTTGACTCTGGGTGAAATAGCAGCCTCGCAAAGCAACTGGATATAATGATCGAATGAATGATAAGGCACATGAAGGAAACGGTCTTCCTCACATACCAGATCCAACATACTTCTGGCTCCCGTAAACTCAGGTTTAAAAAGTGGCTTCCATGAAGGATATTTCAGATCCGTTCTTCCACAATCCGGAAATTTCATCAGATCCTTATGGTTATGATAGCGGCCTCCAGACAAAGTGGTGTCATACTTATCCAAAGACAAGTTGAACATAATGCGTTTAAAAAGGTCTTTTGGCATACTGCTGTCAAAAATGACTCTGATAGGCTGACCGTTCTTACGACTCTTCACACCACGCTGCACCTTTTGCAACGTACCGGCATCCAGTTCATTATCCAGCTCCATTTCCGCATCCTTCGTAAACTTAAAGGAATAAGCTTCAAAATGATCAAAATCCACACTCACGAATATCATGGGAAGGCAATAACGGATCACGTCATCCATAAACATGATATAATGGCGGTCGCCCTCATCAGGCAATCTCAAAAAACGCCCGAATTTTTCTACCGGCACTCTGATCAGAGCATATTCTTTCTTTTCCTTTTTATGATCGTCAGCCCACTTGATCAGCCTGACAGCAAGATAAATCGTATCATCAGTCTCATTAGCCAACTGATCTACCTGCGAAAGCCACACCGGATTGGTAAAGCCTGCCAACTGATTTCTGAAATACCGGCTAATAAACTGTTGCTGCGATTCATTCAACTGTGTTTCATTGACAATACAAAGATTCTCAGCTTCAAGCTCTTTTGTCAGCGACTGCATGACATATTCAAATTCCTTATTGTATTGTGCATTCAATTTGTTGATATAAGCCATGGAACTGCGTGCTTCTTCACGCTGCGCTTTCATTTTCTTGACATCACTTTCTGCAAGTCTGGCTAAAGTAGCCATTCTCACTCTGAAAAATTCATCCAGATTATTACTGTAAATGCCCATAAAACTCAAACGTTCCAACAGAGGTACAGACTTGTTCTGTGCTTCCTGTAATATGCGGTAATTAAAATACATCCAACTCACATCTCTCGGAATCATCGGCAATGAGTTCTTTACAATCTGCTTCAATTTCATAAAAAATATTTTGTGAATTATTGTTCTTTTTCTATTATCCTCAAATATAGCAAAAAAACCTCTTGTCCGGAATATTATTTATTGAAAAATATTCCAAAAAAGAGGTTTTTCTTTCAATTTTCCGTATCATCCATACGGCCTTTACATTCTTGTTTCATTCACTACTGCTGGAAGCGGCGGTATGCACGCAAATAATGGCGTAATCCGCTCAACAGCTCCTGAGTTTCCTGCAACAGGTTCAAATAGACCAGCGAAACTTTAAGTCCTTGTGACAGATCCATCTGAATACGGTCTTCCTGTGCCTTGCGCATAGCCGACAAAGTCGCTTTATATTCATCTTCTTCAGCTAAAAGCGCATCTATTCTTTCATAATCATGATCTTCAACAATCTGCTCACTACGCATGATGTAATCAACGATTTTCTTTTTCACCGGAAGCAATTCCTCAATACATTCCTTAGACAGAGGGTTAAAGTTATTGTCCACATGCTCCTTGCAGGGTTCTGTCATACGCTTCAGACAGTAAAGTAACTGCTCACCGCTGTTTGAAGCCAGATGGAACCACGTATTCTTTTCCAACGAAAGCTGTTTGTCAATACGTCGCATACCGACCAGTTCTCTCTGACGTAGTTTTTTACGGTGTGATTTCTCTGCATCCAGACGCTTCATGGCTTTTCTCAGCATACGAAGATCTTCATTGACAAAGCCGTTCACCACCTCCTCGTATGTTTTCCATGTAAAGTCCAACATGTTCTGCTGGGTAATGCAAACGTGCTTTCTCAACAGATTCCAGTTTTCTTCCGGATCCTTGGTTGCCATCATGTTTCTGAACAAAAGATCCTGTGAATCCACTTCTTCTTTTGACTTGAAAATGAAATTACTCTTGATCAGGATAAATATTGCAGCAAACACAAACAATGCCATCACAACTACGCCACCATAATACATGGCGATAGTAACCAACGCACAGACAGAAAAGGCGATGCCGGCAGTCAGGAACCAGCCACCGATGACATTCAGCACACCGGTAATACGGAATACTGCACTCTCGCGTGTCCAGGCACGGTCTGCCAGAGAAGTACCCATAGCCACGATGAATGTCACGTATGTAGTTGACAACGGCAACTTCAATGAAGTACCCATTGCAATCAACAGACCTGCCAGAACCAGATTGACCGAAGCACGGATAAGATCGAATGCTGCACCCTTTTCAAGAATCACTTCATCCTTATTAAAGCGGGAATCCAACCAGTCAAGTACTTTCTTAGGTGTATATTTGGTAATGAACTCACCCACATTATTTGAACCACGCACAATGCTTCGGGCTACTTTTGATGATCCGAACATTTCCTCACCCTCATCCTGTCTGGACAGGTCAACAGAAGTCTTAACCACATTTTGAGCTTTTTTGGAAGTAGCCAGTGAATAAACCATGACGACACCGGAAAGGAAAAGGAATATAAACGGAGTCTTCGCACTTTCATTCAGAGAACCCATAAGAAACGTATCTGCCTGACCTGCACCATTGGCCGAAAAATCAAGATAAGCAGAATAAGCTGCCAAGGGAACTCCGACAAAGTTAACCAGGTCATTACCGGCAAAAGCCATTGCCAATGCAAACGTACCCATGAAGATCACAATCTTAAACACGTTTACCTTGCAAAGATACAGAATCTGCATAAGTATTGTACTCACCACAAAACACCAGCCAATCATTGTCCAGGTATGTTCATTGGTCCATGCCATAATCTCAGGAGTCATGAAAGAAGAACCTTTCAGTCCTTTCAACAAGGCAAAATAAGCAATAGCCGTAGTGGCGATTCCACCGAATATACCAGCGGTCCATTTCAAATTCTTGGTATAGTTAAAAGTGAATATCATTCTGGAAATCCACTGTACGATCACACCGAATACAAAAGCGACAGCTACAGAAAGGAATATACCCAAAATCACAGACAGAGCCTTATCTGTATTCATCAGTTCGGCAAAACCCAACATACCGGTCTCATCCGAAGCAATTTTCAGCAAAGCCAGGATAAACGTACCACCCAAAAGTTCGAATACCATGGACACGGTAGTAGATGTCGGCATACCTAAAGTATTGAACACATCCAGCAAGACCACATCAGTAACCATAACAGCCAGGAAAATGCAAAGCAGGTCATTGAAACTGAACATTTGTGGCTGGAATATGCCGTGTCGGGCAATATCCATCATCCCGTTGCTCATGGTTGCTCCAATGAAAACACCAATGGACGCAATAATCAGGATCGTGCGAAAACGAGCCACCTTTGCTCCGATGGCCGAATTCAGGAAGTTCACTGCGTCATTGCTGACTCCGACATTCAAGTCCACGATAGCCAGAACGAACAGAAACAGAATAAAACTAAAATAAACGATTTCCATAAAATGATATTTTTGTGATTATTATTTTGCCTGCAAAAATACGGCACACATATGTAAGACATGTAACAGCGATGTTAAAATCCTGTTACAATTGAAAAATCAGGCCGAAAAAAACGCCTGAAATGTAACATAACTGTGAAGTTTTGCAATTTCGGACCCACTTCTGCCCTTCCTTACTTAAAATTTCATAAATTTGCATGTCATTTAAATATAAGGAATAATGAAACGGATAATTACTGTATTGACAGTCTGCAGTCTGTGCCTCACTGCAGCACATGCTCAGAACGAAGAAAAAAAATGGTGGGAAGACATCAAGCAAAATACCACATTCGGTGGATATGTAGTCGGAAAGGCAGCATTCAATGATCAGGATCTGGACAGCAAGAACAAAAGTCACAGTACATTCGATATCCGTATGATCCGTGCCTATGTCAATGGAAAGGTATGGGACTTCAAATATGGCTTACAGATGGACATGAGCGGTGTGGCAGGAGGAAGCACCGAAAAAGGACCGCGAGTCATCGATGCATGGGCTGAATGGTGTAAATTCAAGTTTGCCAGCATCAAATTCGGAGAATTCAAACGTGCCTTCACGTTCGAAAATCCAATGAATCCATGGGATGTAGGATTCGGTGCCAATTCACAAGCCATTGACAAACTGGCCGGTATGAACGACCGGGTTGGAGAACACGCCAGCAGCGGACGTGATCTTGGTATCCAGCTTCAGGGTGACCTTTTCGATTCGAAAAAAGACGGTCACAGTTTCCTACACTACCAGATCGGAGTCTACAACGGACAAGGCATTAACCATGCTGACCAGAACAATTCAAAAGACATCATAGGCGGACTTTGGGTTTCACCTGTCAGAAACTTATGTATAGGTGCTTTCGGTTGGGCTGGCGACTATACCAAAACGGTCAACGGCAAAGACATTACAGTAGACCGTAACCGTATGGCTTTCGGACTCAAGTATGAAGACAAATGGACTGTCAGGGCAGAATATGTTACCAGTCAGGGCCACAAGATCAGCGACTACAGTGTTGACGAAAACGGACAAGCCACGGTAAGCGGCAATGACCACGCTGATGCCTGGTATGCCATGGTGGGTGTACCGGTCACTTCACGTTGCAAGATTTATGGAAAATGGGATGTATACCGCGATGACAAGACCTCCAACACTCAGAAATCCCTCTATGGTCTGGCCATGAATTACTACTTCTACAAGAATCTGAAGATCCAGGCACTCTATAACTTTGTCGACGATCGTTCCTATGCCGGCGACCAGCACTATAATCAGGCTGAAATCCAATTATACTGGCGATTCTGATTTTTCGTCCGGAAAATATATCATTTTACGATTTCTTTTTTATCTTTGCTCCGGATACAGAAGATAAGAACAAGTTAAACCGTTTAAGCCTATGAGTCAAGAAGATCGCCGCACGCAGGTCTATATACTGGTCTGCCGCAATCCGGAGGGAGAAATCATCGTTCCGGCATTTTCTGCTTTTGATACGGACGAAGCGTACGCTTATTTCGAATCAGAATCTGCCGAACACAGTTCATCCATCTACAACTGCGAATTGCTGAAAATCGTCAAAGCATTCGAATTGCTCGATGGTGAAGTTGTATGGGCCAACCGTGAAGGAAGCGGTCATGACGGTCCGCCACTCTATCTCACCATCGATCTCGGATTAAGAGGAAAACCTTTCCTCTATTTCAACAGACTGATCAGTGAGCCCGAAAGCCGCGATCTTGATTCACTTCATGTGGCAAGAATATACTAATATATATAATGAACAGCGATATACAAATCATCGTTTCCAATGAAATACGTGCCGTATGCCCGGATTTCGTCGGAGCCGCATTGGAGGCAGAATTCTCCAATTCACCGTATTCAGAAGCCTTATGGAATGAAATCCATCAGTTCCAGACCTCATATACCAGCCGGTACACTATCAGTTCCATAAAGGAAATGCCTTCCATACAGGCTACCCGTACTGCCTATAAACGCTGCGGAAAGGATCCCAGCAGATACAGGCCTTCAGGGGAAGCTTTAGTCAGACGCATGCTCAACGGACACGATCTCTACCAGATCAATACGGCAGTCGACCTGGTCAATCTGGCTTCTATTGCCTATGGTTATTCCATTGGCGGATTTGATAAAGACAAAATCCAAGGTCATACCCTTACTCTGGGCATCGGCAAGGCAGGCGAACCTTATGAAGGTATCGGAAGAGGCCCGCTCAATATAGAAGGTCTGCCCGTTTATCGCGACACCATGGGTGGTATCGGAACTCCTACCAGCGACCACGAGCGGACCAAACTTTCGTTGGAATCACAACGGATTCTGGCTATTGTCAACGGTTATGACGGCAACAGGGAGCAAGTCCGGGCCTGTGCGGAATTCATGCAGGAACTGCTTCAAAAATATGCATTCTCAGATGGCGGACAAATCCGTTTCTTTTAAAATAAACACCAGATAAAACATGAAAAGATTAATTCTGACCGGGCTACTGTCCCTGCTCCTTCTGCAGGTCTTTGCACAAATGGATCAGCCTGCACCTACCGTTTTCATTTATGTCAACGGAAATCCTCATCCCATGACTGCTATCACCAGTCAGACAGAACAAAAAAGAGGATGGGACATACAGGGTATCACAGTGGGACAAAAAACCATCCGTTATTTCTCAGGGGAACATGCCAAACAACTCACCGGCAATCAGCCCAAGTTTGCCATTTATCCCAAATCCGAACATCTCAACGACTATGTCATTATCCGTCTGAAAGAACGTAAGGGATACAGGAGGTTGCCGACAGCAGAATTCAAGGACTGCGACTACGTGCGTATTGAACCGGACAAGTTTCAAATCGAAAATTTGCCCGAAATGGGATTTGCCGTAACACCGCTCACTCCTCTTTTCCCTGGCGAATACATCCTGTTGGATATCTCTCAAAAGAGCGTCAACCAATATGGTGACATTAAAGCCTATGACTTCTGCGTAGAAGAGGAAAAATAAGAGTTCTATTTATTACAAACAGCTTATAATCAACTACTAAAGGATACACTGAGCCAATTTTTGCCAGTGTATCCTTTATGGTTGGAGACACCTCATCATTTCATTTCTTACAAAAAAACAGTCCTTTCTTGCCTGCATTAAGATAAAAAAGATTATCTTTGCAACGTTTTGTTCCGCCAGCTTCCATTGGCGATGCTGCGGATGAAAAGGGAATCGGGTGAAAGTCCCGGACAGTCCCGCTGCTGTAAGCTCCGTTATTGTGTTTGCTTATTACCCCAGCCACTGTCTTTTCCATAAAAAAGAAAAGGCGGGAAGGCCAAGCAAACTGGAGTAAGTCAGAAGACCTGCAAAACCCAAGCCGTGCTTGCGTTCACGAGGAATGAACAGCAAGATCATGCATTAAAATATGCAACAAACAAACAGTAAGATGAACAGTAAGTATCCCGTCTGCAAAGCCGGTATATGTCTGATGGTATGCCACAGCCTGATTACTGTCCCTACCCTGTCCGCACAACCGGACAGAACTACCAGTCAGGACAGTTCGCACGTGATCAGCAACATCACAGTCAGCGCCCGCCACATACCTTCCAACATGTCCGCCTCAGCTCCGCTCCAATCCATTGACCGAAAAGCGATGGAACGCATGGGGGCATTGGAAGTATCCGATGCTGTCCGTCATTTTGCGGGCATCAGCGTAAAGGACTACGGAGGCATCGGTGGATTGAAGACCATATCTGTACGCAGTATGGGTGCACAACATACTGGAGTGACATACGACGGTGTAGCCATTGGTGACTGTCAGTCCGGACAGGTTGACATTTCACGATTTTCTTTGGCCAACGTCTCCCAGCTTACCATGTCCATCGGACAGAGCGACAATATCTACCAAAGTGCACGCACATTCGCTTCTGCCGGAGTACTGCATATCGAAACGGCACAGCCGGTATTTGATACACGGAACTTCAACCTCAACGCCATGGTCAGAACCGGATCATTCGGACTGCTCAACCCCTCTCTGCTTTATAAGCAGAAAATCAATGACAGGCACAGTCTTTCATTCTACGGTGATCTGCTGAGAGCAGACGGTAACTATCCTTTCACCATGCGCAATGGCAATGTATTCATCAACAGCAAGCGCAACAACAGCGATATACTGACATTCCGCACGGAGGCCAATTATTATGCTTCATTAACAGACAGACAGTCACTCAATGTAAAGGCTTATTTGTTCGACTCACGTCGCGGACTGCCGGGAGGCATCATCTACGACAACCCTTATGCAGTTGAAAGACTGTATGACAAAAACTATTTCGGACAGTTCAGATACGAAAACCGGTTTAATGAACGGTTAAAGCTGAAAGTCAACGGCAAATACAATTATAGCTGGACACGTGATTACAACAACGAATCATCCGGTGTTACAGACAACCGCTACCGACAGACTGAAGCCGATCTCTCTGCTGTTATCTGGGGAATCCCACTGAAAGGTCTGCAGCTGTCACTGGCACAGGATTTTTCATTCAATCATCTGAGTGACAATCTGGTTGACTGCAAACATCCTTCCCGGTATACTTTGTTGAGTGTCCTGGCAGCCCGCTACAATTACAAAAATGTGACTCTTACAGCCTCTTTGCTGAACACTTTTATTACGGAACGTGTTCAGACAGGTGTACCGGCTGATGATCGGGAAAAACTGTCACCGGCATTCAGTGTGTCCTGGAAACCTTTCAACCGGGTCGGCCTGCGGTTAAGGGCATCCTACAAGGATATCTTCCGTAACCCCACATTCAATGACCTTTATTATCTGGTCATCGGTAACACCCGGCTCCGTCCGGAAACCACCCGTCAGGGCAATATGGGCATCACATGGACAGAAGACTGGAACGGTATATTCCGATCCGTCAGTTTTTCAGCAGACGCTTATTACAATATCGTAAATGATAAAATCATAGCCGTACCGACCATGTTCGTATGGAAGATGTCCAATATCGGAAAAGTGGAAACCATCGGCACAGATCTGACTCTGGCCGCAGAACTCTGTCCATGGGATCGATGGAGCATTTTCGCTTCCGGAAGCTATAATTTCATGCAGGCAGAGGATATCACCAGCCGTCAGAACAAGACATGGCGCCAGCAGATTGCCTATACGCCCCGCCATTCGGGCAGCGGAAGCGTGACCCTCGAAATGCCTTGGTGTAGCCTGACCTATAATGTCACCTATGCTTCAGAACGTTATACCAAGACGCAAAATTCGCCAGACAACCGTATCAAGCCTTATGCCGACCACGGTTTGTCATTATCCAAAGCATTCCATTTCAAAGGACACCGGCTCCGCATACAGGCCGATGCACTTAACCTGGCGGGATATAACTATGAAGTCATACGATACTATCCCATGCCCGGACGGCATTACAAACTGACTCTGAATTATCAATTATAATAACACTTGTAAAAATTGTACATTATGGAAAAGAAATGGTTCAAACTGGCTCTGACAGCTGTAGCTGTATGCAGCCTGACAGCTTGTAACGAAGACGATGATTCCACTCATACACCGCCTGTCATCCCACCTGTAAACATAGAGACATCAGGTGCTTACATTATCAATACAGGCGACTGGGGTACCAACAACGGCAGTATCATGTGGTACAACAAGGCAGACCAGACTGTAAGCCCTGACCTTTACCTTCAGGCCAACGGCAAAGGTATAGGCGACGTACAGGACGTTTGCGTATACGGCAGCAAGCTTTATGTCACTTGCAGCACTTCTGCCAAACTTGTCATCCTGGATCTCCAAGGCAAGGAAATCAAGGCTGATACCCTGAAGAATGAAGCCGGCCAGCCTGTCACGCCGCGATACATCACCAGTGCAGAAGGCAAAGTATTCTTCACTGCTTATGACGGTACCGTTTCTCGCATTGATACGACAACCCTTGAAATAGACAAGAAGATCACGCTCGGAGGCAAGCCTGAAGGACTGACCTATGCCAACCACAAACTCTACGTCTGCCAGTCGGACTATTACGGAAACGGTGAAGGCAAGAGCATTTCCGTTATTGACGTGCCGTCATTCACGTTTACCAAGAGTATTGATGTCATGCTCAATCCTTACAACCAGATCCTGACTGCCAAGAACGGCAAAGTCTATTTCGTGTCTAACGGTAATTATGCCGGAAGTCCTAGCCTGACCGAGGACCAGTATATTTACCAGACCCTGCAATGTATTGACCCGAACACGGATGAAGTCAGCACGCTCTGCCGCGCTTCTTACATCACCAACTACGAAGACAAGATGTACGTTCTTTACTCAGAATACTATCTGCCTTCCAGCAAGGAAGCCTTCATCTACGATCTGAACACCGGCGAGAAGACGTCATTTATTGACATCAACACCATCCCCAATCCTCAGTTCATCGCAGCCGATCCCGAAAACGGCGACATCTACATCGGCAACAACAACTACGACGGTTCTTACAACGATGTATACCGTTTCGACAAGAGCGGCAACCAGCTCAATGTCCTGGAAACCGGTTACTATACGACGAACATGCGTTTTGTTAACAAATAAGAACAAACAGTCCGGAATGAAACGGAATCTCTTTTATCTCCATATACTGTGTGCAGTCTTGTGTCTTACCGCTTGCGGGGGGCATAAGACTGCTTCTTCTTCCAATGATCAGGAAGGAGACACGCTCGTCATGCGCCATGCCAAAAACCTGACTGTCATACATTATGATCATTATACGGCAGTAAAGCTGCGCAATCCATGGGATACCCTGAAAACGCTCCATACCTATATTCTCGTAGACAAGAACAGCCCGGAACCGTCATCACTCCCTGAAGGAACCATAGTCCGGATACCGGTAGAAAAGGCACTGATCTACTCTTCCGTCCATTGTGGCCTGTTCGACGAACTGGGTATAGCCGACCACATAGCCGGAATCTGTGACTTGCAATATATCAAACTGGAAAAAGTAAGAAAAGCTTGTCTTGAAGGACGTGTAGCAGACTGCGGAAACGGCATGAATCCGAATATCGAACGAATCATCGACCTGCATCCTGACGCGCTGCTGATTTCCCCGTTCGAAAACAGCGGAGGATACGGACGTGTGGAAAAACTGGATATTCCCATTATCGAATGTGCCGACTACATGGAAAGCTCTCCTCTGGGAAGAGCGGAATGGATGCGGTTCTACGGTCTGCTGACCGGTACGGCCTCACAGGCTGATTCACTCTTTAATCAAGTAGAACAGACTTATTTGTCACTAAGCCGTCTGGCACAAAACGAACCAGACCGTCCTACCGTATTAGGCGAACTGAAAAACGGTGCGGCCTGGTATGTCCCCGGAGGACAAAGCACGACAGGCCAGCTTTTCGAGGATGCCGGCAGCCATTATGTTTTCGCCTCCCTGAAACAGAGTGGTTCCGTCCCGCTGTCATTCGAAACCGTATTCAACAAAGGCGAGCATGCCGACTTCTGGTTCATCAAATACAACCAGGCCATAGACAAGACTTACAGCGAACTCCAGCGCGACTATGCACCATACAGTCATTTCGATGCTTTCAAGAACCGACGCATATTCGGATGCAACACCAATCGGGTCCCGTTTTATGAAGAAACACCCTATCATCCGGAACGGATTCTGAAAGATTTGATAAAAATTCTCCATCCGAAGCTTCTGGAGGGATATTCTACGCAATATTTCACTAACTTAGCAGAATGAATCGAAAAATCTGTCTTTACATGACCGTTCTGGTCGCTCTTATTCTTTTGCTGATGACAGCCAGCCTGATGTTCGGCTCTGTCCATATCCCGGCCGATGCCGTGGCCGACATCCTGCTTGGCCATGAGGTGGAGAAATCAAGCTGGAGTTTCATTATCTGGGAATCACGCCTGCCGCAATGCATTACGGCTGCACTCTGCGGTGCCGCACTGTCAGCATCCGGTCTGATGCTCCAGACAGTCTTCAACAATCCTCTGGCAGACGCGTCTATCCTGGGAATCAGTTCCGGTGCCAGCCTGGGTGTGGCGTTGGTCATGCTGGCAGGAGGAGGAACTTTAAGCGCCGGAGCATTCACGCTTTCCGGCTTTCTTTCCGTCATTCTGGGCGCCTTGGCCGGAGCTTCCCTGATCATGGGCATCATTCTGTTCCTTTCCACCTTACTCCGCAATCCGGTCATGCTGCTGATTGCCGGAATCATGACCGGTTACATCACGTCTTCTGCCATTTCGCTATTAAACTTTTTCTCTACAGCAGAAGGCGTCCATTCCTATATTATCTGGGGACTGGGCAATTTCGGAGGGGTTTCACTCGACCAACTGCCGGCCTTCACCCTGCTTACAGTCATCGGACTGTCCATGGCGGTCATGCTCATCAAACCGCTTAATGCCATGTTGCTCGGACCACGGTACGCCGAAAATCTCGGCATCAACATCAGGCGCGTAAGGAATGTCCTGCTGCTGGCTACCGGCATCCTGACAGCCGTCACCACTTCTTTCTGCGGTCCGGTTTCGTTTATCGGACTGGCAGTGCCCCACGTGGCCAGACTGACGCTGGGAACCTCCAACCATAATGCACTCATGCCGGTCACCATGCTCACGGGAAGTGCCGTAGCCCTGCTGTGTAACCTGATCTGCATCCTGCCCGGCGAAAACGGACTGATCCCGCTCAATGCGGTCACTCCTATATTGGGAGCCCCTATCATCATCTATGTCCTCATTCATCAACGTAAAATCCATTATTTCAACTGATGTCAACTGATCAAGCATTTATCGAAGGCCACAATCTGGATCTTGGCTACCGTCAGCACCATACCCCCTGCTATATACAGAAAGGATTGCAATTCCAATTGTTCCGGGGTGAACTGACCTGTCTGCTCGGTGCCAACGGAGCAGGTAAGTCTACCTTACTCCGCACGTTGGCAGGCTCCCAACCTGCACTTGGCGGCGAGTTGCTCGTCAACGGTCATCCTCTCTCCAATATGGACGAACGCGAACGCTCCCGTACCATCGGTATTGTACTGACCGACAAGACTTATGCCGGAGGACTGACTGTATACGAACTGGTGGCCTTGGGACGACAGCCGCACACGGGATTCTTCGGACGCCTCCACGCTCACGACAAGATGATGGTCAGACAAGCCATTGAAGCTGTAGGCATGTCACATAAATCAGAATCCTACGTATCGGAACTCTCCGACGGTGAACGCCAGAAAATCATGATTGCCAAAGTTCTGGTTCAGGAATGTCCGCTGATACTGCTTGACGAACCGACCGCATTCCTGGATGTGGTAAGCCGGATAGAGATCATGCAACTCCTCCATAGACTGGCCATCGAAGAACAAAAAGCCATCCTGCTTTCCACCCACGACATCAGTCACGCCCTCACCATTGCAGACCGGCTTTGGCTGATGAACCGCCAGTCGGGACTGGTCAGCGGAGTTACGGAGGATCTGATTCTTAACGGAACCATGGACCGGCTCTTTCCGTCACACCCGGAAATCAGTTTCGACAGCCGGCAAGGCAACTACACGGTTTGCCTCCGAGAACAGAAACCCATCTGGCTGGAAACAGCAGATGAAACCCTCTTCCACTGGAGCCGGAATGCCCTGTCACGAATGGGATTCCACGGTACAAAGGAGCATAAGGAGCCCTTTCCTAAACTGACCGTAAGACAAGCGGACGATCTCCTGTTACAAACCAGGGAAGACACTTTCCGCTTCACCTCATTTGAAGAATTGGGTCGCTTCCTGGCTTCATGGCCCCAAATCTGACATCCAACCTCCCGACTGCCAAGGTTGGCCTTGCGGATAAAGACCAAACATCGTTTTATACCACAAACACATGCAACACGGGATAATGACAGGATACACAGTTTCCGCAGAATGACCGGACTGTCCATACAGAGTGACGGTTTCTTTCTTTTCCGGATATTCTGATGTTTCAGATGTCACGGCTGCAACAGTCGTCTCTGCTGTTGTAGTTTCTACGATCTCTTCCCCGCCCGTTGCTTTTCTTTTTTCCATCCAGCGGCCAAGCGCCCGACGGACAGCCTGTTTCAGCTTTTCCATTGTATACACATTTTGATTCTTATACAAAAATAACACATCTTAAAAGCCCTATGTGTCTTTATGGTCATCTAGTGTCACTTTTGGTTTTTCCAGGTTACTTACAGGTCTTTTTAAGGATTTGGTCCCTATGTTTTTCCTGAAAGCGTTTTTTTCAGGCCGGATAAAAACATTTCAAAACCCTGATTCCCCCCATTGCCGGCCGGAAAAAAACCCACTCCCAAGAAAAGAATCCACACAAACCCCTTCACCTCTTCAATCCATAACATAACACAAAGATTATCAATATATTACAAATGAACATCAATGGTTCACCGACCTTTTTTATCCATAAACCTTACAAAAGTTAAATTTGTAAATAAATACTACCAAACAGCATTTCCGGACTTCGGTATCTTTCCGGAAAAGTCCGGTTTACTTTCAAAAAAGTAAGCCTTACTTTTTAAAAAGTAAGCTTTACTTTTTTTGAAATGTCCTATTCTTTTTTTCGGTCATATTCAGCCTTTTTTCTCTGAAAAAGGATGGTGAAGGAGAAGGTGAAGGAGTCGTGAAGGATCCTGTCTCCCAAAACCCGCATAGACAAAGGGATGTGAAGGGGTGAAGGGGTTTTACGGAAAAACAGTATGGGGGGGGAGGAGAACCATGTGCTTTCATCAATCCGCCAAACAGGCTAATGTCAATTATTGGGAATTAAATCTTTATATAGCAATAAAAACGTGATGATTTAACTTTTCGGTTTTTTGTCAATACAAAATTACTGATTACTATTTCTCTTCCGGCCATGATCCCTTGTGCCTTATAAAAGTATCCACATTCACATCCAGCCATCCGAATCGGTATCCGCATATTGAATCAAGAATTTCTTTAATCACCCGTTTTGATATTACCGGCAGCCGGACCTTTGTCCAGGCCGTCCAGAAAACCACATGGCAGTTTCTCCTTTTTAAGGAAAACGAATTTGATACGGTTAAAAGACGCTCCCATTATAACCTTTACATTAAAACAATGCAAATATACCAAATATAATTTGAATTCATAAATAAGCAAACAGACCATGTCCCTTCAGGATTCAAGAGTTCTTCCCATGAAAAGCGAAAAAGCATCTTTATCCGGCAAAAACATAAAAAAGGACCTTCAAAAAATATTAGAAGCAACACTGTCCTTGCCACCATCCGAGCGTGCCTCTTTGGCATTAGGCCGGGCCTCTTCTTTCCCCGCTAATTCTTTTCCATTACGGCAAAAAACTGAAGTGGCTTAACTGTTCCGTTACCTTAAAATCTTGCTCCGGATATTCAAAGAAGGGGAAACGGGGTTCAGTATCTCCTTCCGTATAGTCCCACAAACCGGCATATTCCGAAATGCGTTCTCCCATATCGTGCAATTGCAGCAAATAATGGCGGATCGACTTGTTCTCAACAATATACATATCCTCCATACGATGAATGACCGGACTATGCCGGCGCGTATGGTCGTGGCTGAATCTCAAAATCCTACGGCCATCTGCTGCTATGCCCGCCAACTTAAACGTCATGCTCTTTCCGATACCGGGTAAATTCAAGACATTACGGTCTGTCGCTACAAAAGGAAGCGCATGCCTTGCGCAGAACTGCTTAAACACAGTTGCCGGCTTATCCCCACGCAACAAGGCATCCGAGAGTTCCCGTTCTTCTGTCGGCGACATGCGCCCGGCTTGTTTCTCTTCGCAAACCTCCTGCATGGAACGCGCATTAGGTGCAAAAACCTCATAATTCTCTTCAAACCCTTTTACAGAGAACGTATAATAACAAACAACCCCTAATTCATTGAGTACTTTACGCAACTTGGCCGTATGCCCGCGCCGCGAAGCTGCCACGTTATAAACCAGCTGGTTGGTCACCATCCATCCGGTGGCCATAATTTTCCGCAAAGCTTCCCGTGCTTCCGGTGTGACCTCCAACGGCGACTGGAAATGGGTCTGGACAAAAAACTGCCTGACGCCTATGGACGCGGCTTGTTCCCTAAACTCCCGCAACACATCAAGCAATTCTTTGTTAATGCGCATCGGCAGGTATACCGGCAGGCGTGTCCCCAAGCGCACACGCTGTAACTCCGCATACTTCGCTCCTTCGGGACGGCCCTCATTGGCTTTTCGTTTCCGGACGGCCATCTGGTAAACCGCATGCAACAAATAGCGCAGGGTGGCATTCTCGCTCATCAAGGCGTCGCCACCCGTAATCAGGATGTCCCGCAATTGCGTATCCTGTTCAAAATAAGCCATCAACCGGTTCAGGCGCGTCTTCCAGTTCTCTTTCGGCCTCAAACTTTCCAAATCGAAATTCAGCCGTTTGCTTTGAAAATCATACATCCTCTGGCAGGAAGCGCAAAGACCACCGCAAGCGCGACCTTTCGTATCCGGAATCAAAATGGCCACTTCGGGATACCGCCGATGAATGTTGCGTCCTTCGGGCAACAACCATCCGGCCACATTGGGCTTTCCCGGTTCTACGACATCTTCCCGTTCCCAGGCACGTATTCGGCCGAAAGTTTCAACAAGCCCTTCCGAATAAAGCACATAACTCCGGATAGCCGCATCATCATAACCTTCTCCCGACGGATCCAGCAACGACAAATAATAGGGCGTAACAAAAACCGGCATACCTTTTTCCTGAGCCTTACGATACAAACGAAGCGTATCGGGACTCAATTTATTTCCGAGCATCCGGTTCAATTCCTGAGGCGTTTTCGCAGCCATGGCCAAATGGAAATGGTAATCGTTCCACCAGTTTTCCACCAACAGCCGTTTTTCTGTTTCCGTACTTCCATCCGGGAAAACATAACGTCCGGACGATGATTTCCGCAACGCCACTTTTTGTATGAGCACGTTGATGATCCTGCGTTTGTTTTCTTCCCTGACAGACAACACACGTTCATTCATGCCGTCGGGCCACCGGCGCATCCATTTGACCACGCTGCTCCGTTCAGGCCGATCAACAGGCATACTGCTTTTGCAACCCAAAAACAAAAAATACAAGTCCAGCAAAAAGTCCTCGGAAACATCCTCCGTACCATCCTCTTGGGAAAGGACACGCCACAACATAGAAAACGTATCCAAGCCAATATCCTCATCACGGGATATTTCATGCACCCGCTGCCCTTCTTGTCCTGTCATCCGGAGCAAAAGCCCTGTATTCCTTCCGTCAGGAAAACATTCACAGATCTTCTCACGCAACAATCCGACAAATCCGGCCTCGTCCGGGCTCATCTTGGCCCATCGGACCACTTCGGGAATGTTTTTCTCAAATAAAGATTTTATTCCATGTTTGTCCCAAAACAAAACATTTTTCGCCTGTTGGTCTTTTATATTCATACATTTTGGTTTTTCTGCCCTAAAATAAGAAAAAAAACGCAAACGGCCAAACTTATACGGTCCGTATAGGCATGGACACGAGGGATCATGACAGTTTTTGCTGCAAAGCCTTTATTGAAGGGCAAAGGCATTCCAAACCACGACCATCCATCTTAAACGTTTCGGCCCGGAATAACACCGTATATCACGGTCCAGGCAAGCCTTCACAAGGCCATGAATGAGTGATTATTATTTTTTCCAGCAAAAAAGTTTCATTTTATTTGGAAGTAAAAGCATTATTCCATATATTTGCAGCCACACGTAGGATATAATTTTAAATTATAAGTTCAAAATTCTAAAAAAGGACATGTATACAAACAGAAATTCATATTGGTGGTGGTGCAACTCAGAACCGGTTTGGTCGTGAGATGCATGCCTTGTATACATGATTATCTACTTATAATTATTTAAAAGGCTTGCCGTAATCACGGCAAGCCTTTTTTCGTATCCCTATCATTCACCCGATTGTTCAAACCCATCAAAATACATTCAACACGATGAAATCATACAAAGTCAACGAAGAAGGATTTTACGGAGAATTCGGCGGCGCATACGTCCCGGAAATTCTCTATCACACAGTGGAAACGCTCAAAGAAGCTTACCTGCCCATTATCGAGAGCGAGGATTTCAAGAAAGAGTATCATCAGCTTCTGAAAGATTATGTCGGACGGCCTTCACCACTCTACTTTGCCCGGCGCATGAGCGAAAAATACGGTTGCCGGCTTTACCTGAAAAGAGAAGACCTGAACCATACCGGCGCACACAAAATCAACAATGCCCTGGGACAGATCCTGCTGGCACGCAAAATGGGTAAAACACGCATCATTGCCGAAACAGGTGCCGGACAACATGGGGTGGCTACGGCTACCGCCTGCGCACTGATGAACATGCCATGCCGGGTCTACATGGGTGCCACGGACGTCAAACGCCAGCACATCAATGTGGAACGGATGAAAATGCTGGGAGCAGAGGTCTTTCCGGTCGAAAGCGGTAACAAGACGCTGAAGGATGCCACCAATGAGGCCATCAGAGACTGGTGCTGCCACCCGCAGGACACTTTCTACATCATCGGTTCCACGGTCGGACCTCATCCTTATCCGGATCTGGTTGCACGACTTCAAAGTGTCATCAGCGAAGAAATCAAATGGCAACTGGCCGAACACGAAGGACGCGACTATCCGGACTACCTGATGGCCTGCGTAGGCGGAGGCTCCAATGCGGCCGGTACCATTTACCATTACATTGACGATGCCAGAGTACAGATTGTACTGGGTGAAGCTGGCGGACACGGTATCGAAAGCGGCGAAACGGCTGCTACCATCCACTGCGGCTCGCTCGGCATACTCCACGGCAGCCGGACGCTGGTAATGCAGGACGAAAACGGACAGGTGACAGAACCCTACTCTATCTCGGCCGGACTGGATTATCCGGGAATAGGTCCCATGCATGCCAACCTGGCACAGTGCAAACGGGCCACGGTCATGGCCATCAATGATGATGAAGCCCTGAAAGCCGCATTCGAGCTCACCCGTATGGAAGGCATCATCCCGGCTCTGGAATCCGCCCATGCCTTAGGCATGCTGCCTAAAATGAAATTCAACAAAGACGATGTGGTCGTACTGACCGTAAGCGGACGCGGAGACAAGGATATTGAAACTTATCTGGCACACATGCACGATGAGTATATCGGCCTCTGATGACCAAACGAAACACAAACACAACCATATACCAAACCTTCACACACAGTCATTATGAAAACATTTCATTACACTACAGCCTGCCGGCGTATTTTAGGCGACCTATACACTCCGGTCAGCACATACCTGAAAGTACGCGACCTGTATCCTCAAAGCGCACTGATGGAAAGTTCTGACTTCCACAGCCACGACAACAGTCGTTCGTTTATCGCCCTGAATCCCATCGCACGGGTCAGCTTCGACCATGGTACAGCCATTGCCAGATTCCCTGACGGCAGCAGCCAGACCGGAAAACTCGGGCAGACCTGTATGCCGGACGGATTCCTCACTGATTTTCTGCACACATTCCAGATTGAAGGCGAGCACAAACAGCATTGCGGTCTGTACGGCTATACTTCATTCAATGCCGTACGCTATTTCGAACCGGTGGACATCAAGGACTGCACGCAGGAAAAGGATGATGCCCCCGACCTGCTGTACATTCTCTACAAATATGTCATGGTATTCGACCACTTTGACAATTCACTCACCCTCATCGAACTGATCGAAGACGGTGAACCGGATTCGCTCGACGAACTGGAACGGGTAATCCGCAACCACAACTTCGCGACATACGACTTCCATCCCGTTGGCGAAACCACCAGCACGCTCACCGACGAAGAACATAAGGCCAATATCCGGAAAGGCATTGCCCACTGCCTTCGCGGAGATGTGTTCCAGATCGTACTTAGCCGCCGTTTTATCCAGCATTTTGAAGGTGATGACTTCAAACTCTACCGGGCACTCCGCCATATCAATCCCAGCCCTTATCTGTTTTATTTTGATTTTGGGGGTTTCCGCATTTTCGGTTCCTCACCCGAAACCCATTGCAGGATAGACGGACAAAAAGCTTATATCGACCCTATAGCCGGTACGACCAAACGGACGGGAAATACGGCACTGGATACACAAAATGCCGAATATCTGAAAAATGATCCGAAAGAGAATGCCGAACACGTCATGCTCGTGGATCTGGCCCGAAATGACCTCAGCCGGAACTGCCATGACGTACATGTGGAATTCTACAAGGAAATGCAGTATTACAGCCATGTCATCCATCTGGTCAGCAGAGTAAGCGGTACGCTCGACGACAGTGCATCCCCTATCAAGACCTTTATCGATACGTTCCCTGCCGGCACCCTTTCGGGTGCTCCAAAGGTGAAAGCCATGCAGCTGATCAGCGCCCTCGAACCTCATAACAGAGGAGCCTACGGCGGCTGTATCGGTTATATCGGACTGGACGGCAGCCTGAACCAGGCCATTACCATCCGTACGTTCGTCAGCCGCCACAACGAACTGTGGTTCCAAGCCGGAGGCGGCATTGTAGCTCAAAGCAATGAAGAATACGAACTTCAGGAAGTCAACAATAAACTGGGTGCCCTGAGACGGGCCATCGAAATAGCGGAAAAACTCTGAAAACATTCAAGCCTTATGAAAATTGTCATCATAGATAACTACGATTCCTTTACATATAATCTCAGCCACCTGGTCAAGGAGCTGGGAGCTGAAGTCACGGTACTCCGTAACGACCGTTTCAAACTCGAAGATCTGGAACCATTCGACAAGATCATTCTTTCACCGGGTCCGGGTATTCCGGAAGAAGCCGGACTGATGCCGGCTGTCATCAAATATTATGCCGAGCACAAACCGATGCTGGGGGTATGCCTCGGACATCAGGCCATCGGTGAAGCTTTCGGCGCACACCTTATCAATATGCCCCATGTCTTCCATGGTGTACAGACGCCTTGCAAGATTCTGCAACACGACGATCTGTTCGAAGGATTACCAGCCATCATCCAGGTAGGCCGTTATCACTCATGGGGCATCTCTACCGAAGGTTTCCCCGACTGTCTGGAGATCACAGCCACTGATCTGAACGGCCGTATCATGGCCATCCGGCACCGTCACTTGCCCGTTTTCGGCATCCAGTTCCATCCGGAATCCGTTCTGACGCCTGAGGGCAAAACTATTATCTCCAATTTCCTACAACAACACTAAACACACTCACATTATGAAACAGATTCTTTCACGTATCGTCCGCGGTGAAATTCTTAGCCGACAGGAAACCTGCCAGATCATACACGACATTGTCGGCCAACGCTATAACGACGTACAAATCAGCGCCCTGCTGACCGGACTGGTCATGAGGGGCATCAAGGTGGACGAACTTCTCGGTTTCCGAGACGGACTGATAGAAACCGGCTGTCCCATTGACCTCCGGCCTTATAAAGTTCTTGATATCGTCGGCACAGGCGGCGACCACAAAAATACCTTCAATATTTCCACCTGCTCCTGTTTTGTGGTTGCAGGTGCCGGCTACAAAGTGGCCAAACACGGCAACTATGCCGCAACCTCTACATCGGGAGCCAGCAACGTACTGGAAAGCCACGGAGTGATCCTGACCAATGACATTGCACGAATCAAACAAAACCTTGAAGAATGCAATTTCACCTATCTGCATGCTCCTCTGTTCGCCTACGGCATGAAATCCGTAGCACCAGTGCGTAAACTGCTCCAGATACCGACCTGTTTCAACCTGCTCGGGCCACTGGTCAATCCTTGCAGGCCGGACTACCAGCTCCTGGGAGTGGCCGATCTTAACCAGATGCGTCTATACAGCAGTGTTTATGAAAAGCTCGGCATCCGATACGGCATCATCAACAGCATTGACGGCTATGACGAGATCTCACTGACCGGTGAATTCAAAGTCAAGACAAACAGCATGGAAAAGATATTCAGCCCGTCAGACCTGGGTTTCGCACGGGTTTCGCCGGACGACCTTTATGGCGGAACAACCGTAGAAGAAGCCCGACAGACCTTCGACCGTGTGCTGCAAAACAAAGCCACTGAAGCCCAGAAACAAGTCGTTATGGCTAATGCAGCCTTTGCCATCAAGGTCATCGAACAGAACAAGCCTTTGGAGGAATGTCTCGCCATGGCCCGTGAATCGCTTGAGAGCGGCCGTGCTCTCTCCGTCTTCAACCGTTTCGTATCACTCAACAGCAAAGCCTTATGAAAGATATCCTGGAAGAAATCATCGCCAAAAAGAAAATCGAGATCGATGAACTGAAAAACATTTATCCGTTCCGCAAGCTCTATGCAGATACAGAAAAACTGATAGAAACTGAGCAGTCCCTGCGTATGCAGCAAATCCCGGTTCACCCGGAACGCCAAACACCGACACAACGCTATTCCATGCGGAACAGTCTGGCATCCTCCGATTCGGGCATTATTGCCGAATTCAAACGGCGCTCTCCTTCGAAAGGTTGGATACATGCAGATGCCCAACCGGACATCGTGATACCGTCTTACGTACGAGGCGGCGCATCCGCCCTTTCCATACTGACGGAAAAAAACTATTTTGGCGGTCATATTGATTATATCCGCCAGGTCAGACCGATGGTGCATATCCCTATACTTCGAAAAGACTTTATCATCGACGAGTACCAGGTCTTCGAAGCCCGTCTGATCGGAGCTGATGCCATTCTGCTTATTGCAGCCGGACTGGACAAGCAGACCTGCATGAATCTGATCACACTGGCCCACGAACTGGAACTGGAAGTACTGCTCGAAATCCATTCTGAAGCTGAACTGGACTATCTCTGCGGCGAACCTGACATGGTCGGCGTCAATAATCGCCATTTAGGAACGTTCCATACGGACGTGGCATGTTCATTCGCACTGGCAGACAAACTGCCGGAAAACGTACTTAAAGTGTCTGAGAGCGGCATATCATCACCGGATACCGTCCGCCGTCTCCGTCAGGCCGGCTTCAGGGGATTCCTGATCGGCGAATCATTCATGCGGCAACCGGAACCTGGCGAGGCCCTGGCCGACTTTATCAGGGAGATCAAAATATGAAAAACGCAGCCATCAAAATATGCGGCATGCGCGAAGGGGACAACATCAGGCAGGTTGAAGCTCTTCATCCAGACCTGATCGGTATGATCTGCTGGAACAAATCACCACGATATGCGTGCCATACACCTGACTATCTGCCACAATCCTGCCGGCGAACCGGTGTGTTTGTCAATCCGTCCCTTGAGGATATCTTTCGTGAAACAGAACGCCTCGGACTGGATACCATCCAGCTTCATGGAACAGAAACTCCGGCATTCTGTCATGAAGTCAAAATCGACCTGCAGAATATCTGCCCCAATATTAAACTGATCAAGGCATTCCCGATAGGAACTGAAATGACAATGCCGTCTACAAGCGAATACGAAACCGTTTGCGACTATTTTCTGTTCGACACCTCATGCCCCGGAAAAGGGGGTAGCGGACGCAGCTTCAACTGGTCCGTTCTGTCTGACTACCATGGACACACACCTTTCTGGCTAAGTGGCGGCATCAGTCCGGAAATGATCACGGAACTTGCTGCATTCTCACATCCGTCATGTGTCGGCATAGACGTGAATTCGCGCTTCGAAAGCGAACCCGGCATCAAAGACATCCAATTGCTTCATGCCTTCATTTCCACGCTCAGGAAAAAGGGAATCCTGCATTCACCATTCACAGATCAAGTACAATAAAAAACAAAAAAGCCATGAATAGAATCAACCAATTATTCCAAGAGAAATCACACCATATCCTGTCACTCTATTTTTGTGCAGGACATCCCTCACTCCACAGTACGGCCGATATCATACGTACGTTAGCGTCCAGAGGCATTGACATGATCGAAATAGGGATCCCCTTCAGCGATCCGATGGCCGACGGCCCGGTCATTCAGGATGCGGCCACCAAGGCTTTGAAAAACGGCATGAACCTGCGCCTGCTTTTCAGCCAGCTTAAAGACATCCGCCGGGATGTGAAAATCCCGCTGATCCTCATGGGATACCTTAACCCGGTCATCCGGTTCGGATTTGAAGAATTCTGCCGTGAATGCCAGGCTTGCGGCATAGATGGCATGATCTTTCCGGACCTGCCGTTCAAGGACTACCTGAATGATTTCAAACCTATTGCCGACAAATACGACCTGCGCATCATCATGCTGATCACACCTGAAACATCCGACGAACGCATCCGTTTCATTGATGAACATACCGACGGATTTATCTATATGGTCTCTTCTGCAGCAGTCACCGGAGCACAGAAATCATTCGATGAACGCAAGCAGGCTTACTTCAGCCATGTGCAGTCACTCAACCTTACTCATCCCAGAATGATTGGATTTGGCATCAGCAACAAACAGACGCTGGAGTCGGCCTACAATAGTGCCTCAGGTGCCATCATAGGCAGCCGTTTCGTACAATACCTGGACGAATACAAATCAGCAGATCTGGCATTAGACAGATTAATGGAAGCTCTGAAACGGTAAAAAAGACCCGATATTTACAAAAAAGCCTGCTGCCGGAAAATCCAGCAGCAGGCTTTTTTATACGTTTATCAATAAACCGATATTTACATATTAGGACCGATCTTGTTCTTCCAGCTCATATACCAGTTGTTCATATTCAACAGGTAAGAGTACATTGAAGGATCCTGAGTTCCGTCAGTAGAATTACGACGGCTGATCGGATCTGCCAACCATTCGGCACCATGACGGAAACCGAAACGCATCAAATCATAATAACGCTTACCCTCGAAACAGCTTTCAAGAGCCATTTCATTAAGGATCATGCTGTCGACACGAAGTTTATCACCATCCATACCTTCCTGTGACCATCTGCGTTTGATAACTTTATTAAGAGAATCCTTGTTTACAGAACCCTGATTTTCCGGTTTTGACATTTCCTCATTATAGATACGCCAATAAATCGTAGAGTCAGCCGGATATCTGTAAGCCGGATTCATCTCGCTAAAGCCACTACCACGTGAATGGATACCCATGTTATTGGCACCTGATGAACTATAACCATTGCGGGCTACGAAGTCACGGACAATCATATTATCCTGATTGAAGAGATTCTCAAAACGGATACTGTCACTCTCTGAATAATAAGAAGCAATGCTGTCACGCAAGATGGATCCGCTCAAACCGGTAGCCAGAATCGCATAGGCAAAACGCGGATACCCGGCATTGTTCATGGCTTCTGCCAGACGCAAATACATGTCTGTCTTGCGGTATACCCAAATATGACGCTGGTTCACTTTCTGAATCTGCTGATAATTGAAATCCTCTAAATTACCACCAAACACATAATTGCTTCCGTTGTCCCAATTAGCATACAAGCGTAAGTCACCGTTATATAAAGCATTATCCTCAAATACAGGGGCTATCTCATACTTCTCCTCATCATAATCATAGATACAGTATTTTTGTGCCTGACTAATGGCCTGCATGTGTTGTGACGGATAAATCACATATTCTGACATGGTATTCATATCTGAATTGTACAAGCCCTTCACTTCACTGTAATAACCGGCACTTGAGGCTGAGTCCATAGGGATCATGGTAACCAGATCACCAGGAGAATAAGTATTCACAGCCGAACTGAACATGCCATTATATGTTGAGCTAATATACGGTTCTGAAGCACCTTCTACGACCTGAAGATCCATACCATAAGACATACTCATCTTATATACCTCTTTCTTTGAACCGTCACCAATAGTCCGGTCATCGATAATCCAACTGTAATAGCATTCTGCGGCATTCCAATAATCCTGCTGTGACTGTGTTTTTGAAGCTCTCCACAAGTAAAGGTCTCCCAAGACAGCTTCTACAGGGAAATAACAGTTAGCCATATAAACAGAACCGATAGTCTTCAATGACGGGAAGTTGATACCGCGCTCAGGCAACAAGTCATTGATAAAGTAATCACAGATCTGCTGAAGATCACGACGCTCAGTCACTTTATCCACATCTGATTCCTTCAGAATAGGCTCGGTATAGAAAGGCACCTTACCATAGTTGAGAGCCAATTGCAGATAAGTCCAGGCACGGATGGCCTTTACCTGTGCATATTCCTTTTCAAAAATCAGATTATTACGGTTATCGCGTAAAGCCGTATCGGCATAAGCCAGATAATAGTTACAGTTGTTGATCACATTATAATAATCACGCGGATTATTGTATTTGTTGTCATCAGAAATCTTGCAGTTGGCCAATTCATGCAGGTCGGCATGGGCAGCTGTACGCAAGGTCACCAAGTCACCGCGAACTTCACCCAACAAGTTGGTACGGTCTCCGATGGCCTGAAGTCTGTAAATGATACCTAGCAAAGAGTTGGCCGTATCTGCCGGAGTATTCAGATGATCCTCGTCTGAGTAGATGACATAATCCGAATCCATGTTCAGCATGTCTTCGCAGGAACAAACCGTTCCTGCGCAGGCACCTACCAGCATTGCTTGTAAAATATAAGATTTGAATTTCATATTGCTCAAAATTAAAGGTTGATTTTAATACCTACCATAAAGTTACGGCTGTTTGCCAACAAGCCACGGTCAATACCCTGCTCGAGCACACCGTTACCGAGAGAGAATTCAGGATCTGCACCGAGATACTTGGTCAACGTAAAGAGGTTGTTGGCCTGTGCCCAGAATGTCAATCCATGAATATAGGTATTGTTGATCGGTAAATTATAACTCAAAGTCACAGTCTTGAGACGAAGATAACTGCCATCCTCAATCCAACGGTCGCTGAAACGGGCATTGCCGTGAGGATCATCCCAAGTTACTTTCGGCATGTCGGTTACCTGTCCTTCATACTGCCAACGGTTACCCATCGCTGTGGTCTGGTTGAAGAAACGACTTCCGCTTTCAAGTTGTGAACGGACGTAATTGTAAACGTCATTACCCAAACTGTAATTGAAGTTCACATCCAGACGCAAACGCTTGTAGCTCAAAGAAGTGAAGATATTACCATAGATATCCGGATTCGGATCACCGATAACCTGCATATCTTTCTCATTGATCTCCTTATTGCCATCTACATCTACGAACTTCACGTCACCGGCTTCGAACGGAATACGGTCAATACCGTTTTCTGCCAGGATATACAATCCGTCAGCTGCAGCTTCCTCTGAAGTAGCATAAACACTGGTACCTGAATTGGTTGTAGCCGTCTTGTAACCATAGAACAAATTAACCGGCTGGCCGATCTGTGAACGGATGGTTCCACCGTATATTTCGGTATCCATATATTCCTTACCGTCAGGCAGTGCTGTCAGCTTGTTCTTGTAATGACCAACACTGGCGCCTAATTCCCAGTTCCAGTTCTTGGTTGCAATAATATGACCATTTACACTGACATCAAATCCCTTATTTTCCAAAGAACCACCATTGCTCCAGTTGCTTTCAAGACCGGTTATGAAATCAAGTTCCTTCAAAGTCAAGAGATTATCCGTCCAACTCTTAAAGACATTTAATTTCACATTCAAACGGTTCTTCAAGAGATTCATGTCAAGTCCGAAGTTATAACGCTTGGTTGTCTCCCACTGCAACTCCGTGTTTCCGATATTACCCAAAGTCAAACCATTAGAGTAATCCAGGAACAAGACACTCTCAAAATATGAACGTGACGCATCAAACTCTATACCGTCATTACCGCTCATGCTATAACCGGTTACCAGTTTCAAGTAGTCAATACCCGGCACATTGAACCAATCTTCGTTGGTTACAACCCAACCGGCCTGCAAGCTTGGGAATACGCCCCAAGGTACTCCGCACGCCTTGAATCCGCTCTTTACATCCTGACCGAAACGAGAAGAACTTTCAACGGCCAGATCACCCTGCAAGAAATACTTCTGGGCGTAATTGTATCTTACCTGTCCATACCAGGTCAAAGAGACCCAATTGTTATCCGCACCTGATGATGTCTTGTACGAAGTATTGTTGATAAACGGAGTCTTGTCATTACCGGTATTATAACCCAACTGCGTATTGACACTGTAGGCATCGTTCATATAGCGGAATCCACCCATGACATCCACACGGTGTCCGTTATAGAGATTACCCCAGTTGATTTTGGTATCGCTGGTAATGGAGTTCTGTGAAGAATACAAAGACCGGATCTCATTTTCCATATATTCACCGATGGAAGCCACATAATAATCGGGCACACCGTTCATCGGCACATAATATTTGTCATTCGTATTGGTCAATGAATAACTGAACAATGAACTGATAGACAAGTTATCATTAACAATCCATTTCGGCGTCACGGCAATATTGACGAAACTGTTCTCAAAATAATTCTTGTTCTGAGCCGTTCCATATTCGTTGATCGCTGCCGGGTTGGCCAGTTTATAGTTCACATTGCTGATGTGGGCCAATGCTTCGTCCAGATAATCTTCATCCGTGATATCATAGCGTTTGTCGGAAATCTGCCCACCGGCATAAGTATACGGACTCAGGAAAGGACTCTTCACCAAACCCAGGAAATTCACAGATGTAACCGTTCCGTTATCGTATGAAGAGGGTGCACCCTGATCCTTCAGATTACGGGTTGTATTGCTGAACGAAGCATCAAAACGGATCAGGAACTTCTTGGTCAATTCAATATCGGTATTGAAACGGATGTTCAAACGATTCACATTGTTCTCTTCCAATGTACTCTGTGCACTGTTATAACCCAAAGACAAGTTATAGCTGGCTACTTCACCACCTCCCTGCACGCTGATACCATAGTTCTGTGAGAAAGCCTCACGGTAAATCATGTCATTCCAGTCCGTATTGTTATTATACTTATTGTAGTAATAATATGTAGGATCCGGATTAAGGAATTTGAAATCCGCCACCGACGTTCCGGTAGATTTCAGCAAGTCCGAAGTATATGACTTGTATTGTGAACCATCAAACATGGAATAAGACTTCGGGATCAGCGTGATACCGGCAGAAACCGTAGCATCGATCTTGGTGGCCAAGCTCTTGTTACGCTTGGTCTGGATCAGGATCACACCATTGGCTCCCTTGGCACCATAAAGAGCTGTTCCGTTCTTCATGACCTCTACCTTCTCAATATCGTTCACATTGATTGCAGTCAACATGTCATTGTAGAAACCGTCATGTATCATCGTACGCTCATACTGCTGGTCAATAATCACACCATCGATAACAACCAACGGCTGCGCATTACTGTTCAATGAGTTGATACCGTCAATGCTCAGATAACTTCCGATACCCGGTGTCCCACCTCTGGAAACGGTACGTACAGCAGCACCCAACTGGTCGCCAATCTCAGATGTCACGTTCAAGGCTGAACTGAACTCGAAATTGGTAGCTACGGCATTGTTCATGATATTGATATCATTCTCATACTTGCCCTTGGTTACTGATGCATACATGGTTGCTTCGGGCAATACACCAGACTTATTAAGACCTACACGGATCATGTTGTGATCAGGTGCAGTAATCTGCAAAGCTGTAGCATATTCAGGCACATCAAGACGGAATGTACCATCCTCTTCAGTCAGCGCACTGTAACCGGAATAACCGCTGACACTGACCAATGCGCCGGCCAAAGGAGTCTTGGTCACTGCACTATAAACACGACCAGACACCGGACGCGTCTTTACATTCTGGGCTGGTTTGTGGGCTCTGGCCACCGCAACAGAATCACCGGCCTCTTCCTGAGCCTGCGCGCCTAATGCACCTGCCATCAATAATGCCAAACAATAGAATTTATATTTTTTCATTGTAATCTATACTATAATATTCGACAATCAATTATCCTCATCATTGCTGACCGGAACGGTACGCGGCTTAAATATTATACAGTCAATCAGCAAATTGTTGGAAATCGTACCGTTACTGATTTCGGTTCTTTCAGCTGCTGACTCTATATAAAGCTTGACGCGCGGCGTATCATCTCTCAAATTACTGATCGGGAAAGTGAAACCTTCTGGCTGCGTAAAGGTCAACGTATCCATACGGGTTGCACAGATCTCTTTGGTCTGTAATTGCAGCGTTTTAAATTTAGTCGCTGTATTAGATTCGTAATACTGCAGATAAGCAGTCACACGACGCGGCATGGTATCCTTGGACAGCGTATCCATGGCCAACGGGGTGGCAAACACAATCTGGATATCGTACGGACAGTTTGAATAAATATTTGGAATCTCAAAGGTCACTGCTGGCTTCTGCTGACGATATCCACGCTTGTCCTGTACGGAAAGATAAGCACTGCCTGACACTTTATATTTGGTTCCTGAAGCATAAATGACACCACCGATCATGTTCTCAGCAGCCTCATTGGGCGATCCCAATTCATAACGTCCGGAGTTTTCTGCCTGTACCAAGGACCTGCTCAAGAATGACTGTTCAGGCAAGATACGCCAGTCATTTGACTTGTAAACACGACCGTTACTAGCCTCAAACGGTTGCTCCAATCCGGCAAAAATACCATTGCCTGCAAACGGTTTCATGAATACATTCTGCTTTTCAGCCGCATATTTATAATAATTGACTGAACAGATTGAATCCTGTACCTGAGCTTCAGTCTTGTTGCGCATGTTAAAGAAAGCGTCATAGATCAGCCCGATACGCGCTTGTTCATGCTGCAAAGAATCGCGGTCAACAATATCATTGTGGAACACGAAATACTGTTCATACTGCGGTATCTTTTCGCGCCATACCTTATTGGTCGGCATCAAAGCCCAATATACACTGTCCTCTCTGTCGATATGAGCCTGGAAACTGGTGAAAATCATATTATAAAGATAAGTCACAGAGTCCAGATAAACGATCTGTCCGTCAACGACTCCACCAGGTACACTGGAACTTGCATCGAAAATATAAGTATTATAGGATGCAATAAAATTGGCTACACTGTCGAGAGCATTGTCCCCACCAATGGTATCAGCCTGAATTCTTTCCCATACATTCGGGAAGAATTCCTCCTTGCCATTCAACTTATAAAGATAACCATTGCGGGCAGGTTTACCGGCATTGGCCAAAATTTCCACATTGTTATTGAATGAACTTTTTGTCAGAGTCATACGCTTGCCGTTCATCATCTCCACAGTGTCAGCAGAAGTGCTGTGCAACTGGTAGTTATACATCGCCACGTGGTTCTTGATAAACTGCTTGACAACAGAATTCTCTTCTTCCTTCTTTCCCTGACTCTTCTCCAAACGATACTGATTGATATAAGCATCAGCCTCCGCATCAGTAATTTTGGGCGCCCAAACGGTATATGTCTGCTGCGCACTCAAGAGAGTGTCATAATTGCAGGCATCAAGAACCCGTGCAAACGGCGCTAATTCGCTGTCTTGCTGTATGGTCTCCCAAAGTGACTGGCTAGGTACACTACCATAATTGATATCATAGTGCTCATCCCAGGTATCCGTACATGAGATACAGGCTGTGGTGGCAGCCAAAGCCACCACACCTGCATGCAAGTAATATTTAATTTTTGTCTTCATTGCTTTTCACTAATTGGATTATTAATTAGAATCTTCACCGAATCCACCTACACCACAGATACTGTTAGGTACAAGCTCAATATAGTCCATCATGAAACATGAAGATGAACCAGAACTGTATACAGAACGTACACCGATAGTATGGTATTCGTTAGGTGAAATATGCACCTTACAGATGATACGACGATATGTGCTGGTCAGATCACTGTGGGTATCACACTTACCTGGCACGAAGCGTCCCGGCTCTTTCTGATTTGGTCCTTCACCACCATGGTAAGAGAAGATAGCACCACCACCACGATAACAATTATTATTCTTCATGGTCTGGTTGTTTTCTGCTAATTCATCTGCATTAGAAGGCGCCGGATAGATACCGCCTACCGAAGCAGCATCGGCATTCACACGCATATCAATAGGAATTCCCTGAGGAGCACCGTCAAAGTAAATCTGAGCAATACCACGTGTATCCCAACCATAAGCTGCACCCAAACGGATTTCATAGGTACCTTCTGGCACGGAAGGAATACGGAACTCTACATTATAACTAGAACCGAAGAGGTTGACTTCATCACCACCCATATTCCAGAATGTGTTGTGCGGACGCATGACAAAGAACAGACCATTGTCATTGATGGAAAGATTCTTGGCATACTCTTTTGGAATATAATAGTTGGTACCATGACGGAAATCAGGATCAGTATCCCAGTTGTTCTGCGGGTACCAAGGTTCACCATTCAGACGGATATTATTGGTTGTCAATTCAGGGAACAATGAAATGACATCAATACGCATTCTGGTATTCATTACTGTTCCGGTCATATCCTCATCGTATGCCACTACATTATCCAAATAATAGAACGCACAGTTCTGAGAGAAGTGATTAGTCGGCTGAGTAACCAAAGCACCTGGTATACGATTACGGATCTCACCACCGTCACTGGATACTTCCTGAGAAGCATGGTTCACATAGAAGGCACCACCCTTTGAAGTTGAAGGAGGATCTGAATAAACAGCCTCAAGCTTGATTGTTGAATAAGGCAACATGGTGTTGATCCACTCACAAGGATTGGCTTTTGCCGTATTGATACCCCAACGGTTGACAAACTTGTCTGTACCGGAGAAGAAACGATCCAACATGTGGTATGCCATAAACATAAACAACGGATTATTCTTATTTTTGAAATCCTCTTCCGTCATTTCATCATAAGATTTCCATGTAGTCGGATCTACGCCTAAACTTCTGGCTGTCGGTTCATATTTCTTAACCGCCAACTCATAAAGCGCTTTCAGACAGTCATCCATATTGTCAAGTGAAAGATTGCTGTGTCCTGTCTGACTCTTCAATATCGGCAACAGTTTACTGTCAGGTACTACAAACACAGTGAATCCGACACGACGGTAATCCGGGCGCTTAGCCAAATATTTATTTCCGTCGCCACCTGAACTCAAAATCTGTGGCCAGGTATCAGGATAATTACCCTTGATTGCCTCCCATTCCATATCAAGGTAAGGCACTTCAAGCGAATCAAGCAAACCTACTTTATCAAAAGCCGCATAATAGATCTCAAAGTTAGCCTTGTTCTGTTTCAACAAAGCCGCACCATTGTCGGTATTCGGATAAATAATATGGTCAACAGGATGTATGATACCATTTTCAACTGAATCATTCTTCAAGCTGTTAATGATGCAGGAGGTACTGTTGATAATACTTATGGTCAAATTGTTCTCATCCAAGCTGTCTGAAGCCACAATATTCAAAGGCAGATCCAAAAGGTTGGAATAAGTGGTTGAATTTCCGAAATCGGCAGTTGAATACACGTATCTCATCAAATGAGAATAGGCCAAAGTATCACAATAATCGTCTGGAATGTCTTCCACTGACGCATAACCGAATTCTTCCAAATACGTTTCCACAGCTTCATTGGTTGGCGGGAACATGGTGTATTCACCGCGAGCCGAAAGCAAGTCCATTACGTTTGCCCGCTCCACGATACGGGCGAACATACTGAACCTCTCATTGTTTTTCAGATAGTCGCTCATCATCTCTCCGGTGAAAGTATAATAACTCTCAGCGGGTATGTCATCAGAGCAACTCGTAAACAGGTTCATCTGTAATGCAGACAAAGCTACAATACAAGCTGATATTAAAAATCGACTTAATCTTCTCATGGTTTAACTTATTTTGTTGTTTCGTAAGATGAATTCTCACCATCTCCATAAGCCGGGTTCTGGTGCAAATTCGGATTAACACGCAACTCATCATAATTGTATGGCATATAAATGGCATCCATACTCGTCAACTTTGAAGTGGCTGCTGATGCATTGTCCACAAACTTCTGTGACACCAAATCTCTTAGTTTCTGAGTATTGCCTTCACGACGTGAATAACGCACCAAATCAAACCAACGTTTGCCTTCAAACAGGAACTCTCTACGTCGTTCTTCCAAAACCAGATCAATCATGGCACTTTTTGAGTTGTAATCACCTTCAACCAATGATGAAGCACCTACAGTAAGATTTGAACGGTCGTTGACAGCCTTAACCAAATTGAATGCTTCTTTCAGACGTGCCTTGTCTTCCTCGGTCATTTCACTCTCCAAATTGTCTGATGATATCATATTGGCCAAAGCTTCAGCTTTCATCAACATCACATCGCTTGTACGGTAAAATATCCAATTGGCTCCATTCTTCTGAGTCCTTGAATAAATGGAATATATGTTGCTCATACCACTTAGCATAATTTGCGGTATATTAGTATATACGTACTTGGCGATTGTACCAGAAGTCGCATTATCAACATCGTCAGCCATAATAGATTCATACAAACGACAATCACTCGTCTTGGTATTAGTTGAGCTGGTCGGCAAGAAAATAGATGCCGTGGTGAACTCTGTAACCAATACCTGGGATGGAGCTATGGTTCCCGCCTGTACTTTGTCCTTATATCGATAAAAGAACGTAGGTACCATATTATTGGATTTATAGCCGTCATCTTCATCGGTAAAATCAAGCTCTAAAATACTTTCCAAACTTCCACCTTCACCAAATATCTTCTGATAGGCCAAAGAGGTGTTTCCATTACGATCCACATCCGGAATCAAAGGATAGTCATAGTAATAACCGTTATCCTCAAACTCTTCCAACTTATCATTGATAACCATCTGGCAATAACGCTCACAGTTGGAATAATCCTGAATCCAAAGATACATGTCAGCCAACAAAGCATGAATGGCATTCTGAGTTATACGTCCATAATTGCAATCTTCGTCAGCATAAACCTTGATGGCATTGTTCTGCACATTCTCCAAATCAGCAATCAGGCTTCTGATAATCTGATCACCGTTAGTTGCCGGCAGATCCATATCCTGTTCGTCGCTAGTGATCGCATGCGTATAATATGGTACATCTCTAAAGGTGCGAACCAAATAGAAATAACACAATGCACGCAATGCAGAAACTTCAGCTATTGTAGCATTCAGATCACTCTGCGTAAAACTAGGGTCTACTTCAGCCACCTGCGGAGCACGTTCAATAACCAGATTACAACGATTAATGACTGAATAGAAGGAAGCCCAATCAGTATAAGCGTTGGTAGAAAGGATATTTTCTCGTAACAGATTATATTCTGAAGAGGTCGTACTCAATTCATTACCTATGTAGACATTGTCAGAACGCATTTCTCCCCATGCAAAAAGACGGAACATGAAATCGTCATCCTGCATACGCGTGTAGCAACCAGTGACAATCTGGTCTACATCGTTCTTTTCATTCCAATAGTTGTCCTCCACCACCAATGTCAATGGTGTGATATCCAGGAAATCTGCACAGGATGTCATTGTAAAACCTGCAAGCGCCAGGATTGCGGACTTAAACTTTATATTTTTCATATTTTCTTAATATTAGCAGATTAGAAACCAACTGTAATACCGAAGGTATAAGATTTCGCACGCGGTGTCTGCGCATTGTCAGTAGTCACACCATATCCGCCGTAACCCAACTCAGGATCCACACCTGAATACTTGGTCAGACAGAAAAGGTTATTGGCACTTGCATAGAAACGTAACTCATTCAGACCAATCTTCTTCACCATATTCTGCGGGAAGCTATAAGAAAGCTGGAGGTAGTTCAGACGCAAGAATGTACCATCTTCTACGAAACGGTCACTAATCATTGTATTATAGTTAGCAATACCCTGGTTACCAATCAACGCACGCGGAATAGAAGTTACATCACCTTCCTTACGCCAGCGGTAGTTGACGGCCTGGCTCTGGTTGTTATTTGATGTCATACTTTCCATATTCAAACGAGCCATATTCACTACGTCATAATCAATACGGTAGTTAAACTGTGCATTCAAAGACCAACGTCCATAATTGAACTTGAATCCGAAACCACCGGTCAACTTAGGCAAAGAGTTACCAAGGTAAACGATATCAAGCTGGTTGATATTACCGTCGTGGTTAACATCTTCATAAATGGCATCACCACCTTTGAAATTGTACTCACTACCCTCACCATAGTTAAACTTCATCTGCAAGGGATCACCGTTCTGATCACGGATAATCTCACCATTAGCATTGTAAACAATAGGTGCAGTCTTACCTTCAGCAAGAGCCTTTTCGTAACTGTCGTAATTGTAACTGTAAACACCCTTATAACGGAAACCATAAATAGCACCGAATGGATTGTCAATCTGTACACGCTGCAACAACTTCGCATTTTCAGGAACCCAGTCATTATTCAAGGTCTCTAGTACGATCGGATCCATCTTGGTAATCACGTTACGGTTGTTGGCGAACGTAATGTTCATATCCATTGAGAACTTACCTTTCTCGATAAACTTGTTACCCAAGATATTGAACTCCCAACCTTTGTTGTTCATGCTACCCACATTCATATAAGATAAGGTACTGAAACCGGAAATACTTGGTATTCTCACATTACCCATCAACATATCCTTTGTTGTCTGAGTATAGAGGTTAATATCCATTGTCAACTTGTTGTTGAAGAATCCCAAGTCGAAACCAACGTTCCAAGTATACTTGCTCTCCCAACGCAATGTTGTCAACTTCAAGTTATTAGGTTTCATCGCAGATGATCCCAGATAAACATTATCAGTACCATACTGGTTGACATACAAATAGTCTGCTGTCGGCTGGTTACCTACAAGTCCCCATCCCGGACGGATTGACAACATTGACAACCACTTACGAGTACCTTCCATCCATGGCTCATCAATAATGTTCCAACGTCCTGACACTGCAGGGAAGACACCCCAACGTTTGCTCGGACCAAACTTGGTAGTACCGTCCATACGAACCGATACATCAAACATATACTTAGATTTGTAAGCATAGTGAGTTGAGAATGTATAATACATACTTCTCCACTGTCCGAAACCACTGCTCATACCTGGATTGATATTACCTGCACTTGGTGCTTCAATACCGTTAGGCAAACCAGACACGTTTGTAGACTGGTCACTAGAGGTACCGGAAACCAACTGGAAACGTCCCATCGCCATCAATGAATGATCTTCATTATTAAAATGAGGTACGAAGGTCAATGTATGTGTTGTCGTAAAGGCCAAGCTCTTGTTACTTGCCGTGCTTGCTTTACTTACATCAGCATTCCATTCTTTAGTTGACAATTCACGTGGATAATAAGTGTCCGTATAGGCATTCCACACGTTCATTACAACACGACCGTTATAAGTCAAACGGTGCTGTGTGTCATCAACACCCAACAAATCATACTGCAATTCCAGTTTTGGGTCAATGGCATAAGTCTTATATCTGTTAACTGCATATTCTGCACTGGCCAACGGATTGACAAGACCTCTCTGGTCATTCAATACGTTTCTATCATCAGACTGAAGCATCTGATAATAACGACCTGTTGAATTACCATTAGCATCTTCCTCATAAATAGCTAAGTTAGGCATTTTCCTATAAGCTATACTCAACAAATCATCAGAGTTTCTCTGGTTGTCAGTGTAAGTCAAAGAGAAGTCACTGATAATCTTGATACGGTCACTCACGTAGTAGTCCAAAGCCAAACGAGTAGAAAAACGATCCAACTGCTGCTCGATAATAGAACCTGTTTCACGGTCATAACCTCCGGAAATACGGAAGACAGCCTTATCATCACCACCAGTTACTGAAATGTAATGATTCTGACGAAGACCAACTTGTTTAACTTCCTTTACCCAATCAGTATTATTGTTGAACATCTGCCATTCAGAGAAACCACCGGTCGGACCAAGATAACTGATTTCAGGAATATTGGCAGCAGCATCATTCTGCTGGGGATTAAAATAAGCTTCCTTCAACAACATAGTATACTGATCTCCAGTCAAAAGATCAGCACCATCAGGCTGATAAGTAGCTGTCAATCGACAAGAATAAGTCAAACGCGGTTTTCCACGATGTCCACGTTTTGTTGTAATTTCAATTACACCGTTAGCACCTTGTGAACCCCAGATAGCAGTTGCGGCAGCATCCTTCAACACTGAAATTTTCTGAATATCTTCAGGGTTAATATTCAACAGCTGTGCGAATTTTTCATCATTGGCAGTATTAACATCAAAGTCCGTCTGATCCACATTCCATACATCACCGTTCACAACAATCAACGGTTCTGTACTACATACAGTAGAAATGGTGGAAGCACCACGAAGACGCATACTTGTACCAGAACCCAAGTTACCTGAGTTGGCCACAATATCCAAACCGGAAATACGTCCCTGCAAAGCTTCATCTACTGAAGTCAAACCCAAACCTTCGAATTCCTTAGCATCAATAGTCTGCGCAGCAATAGAAACCTCTCGTTCCGGAATAGCCAAACCGGAAGTTTCCATAATCCTCTTGGCTGTTACAGTCACATCCTTGATTGCTACCACATTTTCTTCCAACATAATCTTATATACTCTTTTATTAATTGGAAGAACCTGTGTTTTCAAACCCACAAAGCTAATTTTCAACTTATTCTTCGGGTTCTTTATTTTTAGGGTAAAGTTACCGTTCATATCTGTCACAGTAGCTGAGATATTACGGTTTGATCCGTCCTGCTCAACAACTGCCGCACCCATCACCGGTCCGAACGAATCGGATACAGTACCACTGATACTGGTGATACCCTGTGCACTCACTGCCGACGCTATGGCCAGACAGCAAATTAAAATAAAATATTTTAAATTCTTCATTTTATTTAATCTTTAAGGTTAATTCCCCTGAGATTCGTAATATTTTTTCGCCAAATCTCCATAGAGCAACGGTTTATCAATAGGATGCACCACTGCAAATGAAGAATTATAAATAGTATTGGCATACTCAATAGTGGTTACAGAAGCTCCGGAATTACTACGGAAATGATATTCACGTGCCAAATAGTTGGTTGAGCTGGTCACCGTACTAGCAGTAGATGTATGTTGCTCACCCTTACTATCTGTGATCACCTGCGGATTACCGTTCAAATCATTAGGACGAACAGTCATCACACCATTCTTGTTTGACACATAAACAGAAGTAAAACGGCCACCGTCACGCAGTGTAGTTTCATAACTAACTTCCTCATTATCACCACCTAAATACACGGCATTATTCTGAATATGATAACGGATGAAATTATCCAATATATTCTGCATGGAATCAAGCTTGGCCTCTATCTCATCTTCCAAAAGGCCTTCCTGCCTCCACTGCTCTTCCAGAATATCAAATGTACGCCAGTCAGGTATCACATTCATAGAGTACAAGTTTCTGATCTCGCTTGATTTAGGCACATATACGGTATAATTATAGTTGTTCATTACATTGATAGTCGTATCATTGGATATTGACTTAATCGTTGACTGACCGCTTGTTGAAGTAGTCACGTCATAGTAAAGAGACAACAAGTTGCTGTGCTTCAAAATCTCATAAAATTCCGAGAAACCTTCTGAATCTTTCTGACTCATTTCCCTCAAAATAGTCGGCACAGACTTGGAAGCCGGCATCAATGGCTGAGCCGACACATTACCAGACTGCTTGCTGATAATATAGGATATACCATTACCTCCCTGGTTGCCAGTCATCATGTCATAAGAGCCCTGCATATTGTTCTCACTTCTCAAAGACAAGGTATTACCCTGCTCAATCTGGAACGGACCTGCGATCTGCGTATTGTCACCATTCAGACGGAATTCAATCGGGCTTCCTCCTTTAGTTGAATAATAACGCGGAGTCGGATCAGAACCAGCGACATATCCAATCACAATTGAATTATTAAGGATATCATTCAAACGGTTCTTAATATAGTCTGTTTCTGTTATTCCAGACCAAGTCCTGATTTCATCACCTTTCGTTCCATCCGCATTCATATACCAACGACGACATTTTACAGTCGGGCCCTTAACCGTTGCATCATAATCCACATAATAGAACTGTGAAATAGTCGGTCTGTTCTTATGATAATCAACCGGGTCTACATAATAAGACAAAGCCGTATCAGTAGGAATTACAAAAGTATACTTTGAATCCATTGAATTCAAATAAGCATCATATTCCAACTGATTGATAGCCCATCTCATCACCTTCATATTGTCTTCCAACGCTGTCGGGAAAGATACAGACTGATAATCAGGTGCTGAGTAAACTACATTAGCCTTATAGATCATACCATTGTTACACATCAAGCATGAATCAATATCAGAAACCTTCATATTCATGCTCTGCTGAGCTGTATTAACAACGGTTGAGAATTTGCTGGGAACAGTAGAAACCAAAGATTCCTTCATCAAGTTCTGCAACAACATCACAATAATATGATCAGGTACATTTTCCCAAGTACCGAAGTTATCCAAAAGGATCTGACCTGCACCACTCTGACCATATTCCTCAATAGCCTTATCAGTAGGTACAATCATCACAGCCATATCTTCAGCCATAGTCTTATTGATACCTGCACTGGCATAACTATTCCATCCTGGATCATACGGCAAAAGATCAGCATAATCAAGCACTGTACCGCCCGCCTCGTTCAAACTATTGTTTCCCGGTGTCGTACGAGTCTTATCAAAACCATAGTTAAGATAACGCCAATTGTACACATCTTTCTGATTATCACCAGTCAAGCCCCAGATACGATTGTATTCTGTTGTATTTCCTTCACTAAGAACAGGAACAGCAAAACGATCCAAGAAGCTACTCATCATCTTGAAATCCGGATTATTACGGATACACTCAGCCATATTAGTCATCGGCTCCATTACATCACCCAGCACATGGATATAACCATTCTGACAGGTAATATCCTGCTCGACAACAGGCTGAGAGTTAATATAAGCCTGATCAGTTGAAGTGCACTTTCCGTTTGTCAGGAAAGAGATATCCTCATTAGTCAACTGATTATTAGACATAAAGGCCGGCAAGAAATGAACCATCGGTGAAGATGTATTATCTCGCATGATCAAAACATGACCATCTTCACCATACTCCTCACGCAGGTCATCCCAATATTCATTCTTTGGCAATGTACTTACCAAAAGATTAGGAACCGAGTCATACACAGACATTGCTGTGGCACGACGCATACACAAACCCTGACGAGGCTCATCATTTCCTGAAGCAGAAATACTTGACAACAACTCAATCAAATAGGCGCTATTCACCATTGAATTATTAAACAGCGTCAACTTCTGAGCGTCAGACAAATCCTCATACTTTTTCACACCCCACTTATTGTTGGCAAAAAAGCGTTCATACGCCTGGTCATTCGCCACAAAAAGCGTCTTACTACCAGTCAGCTTTAACACCTCCGACTGATTGATAACCGGATCATCAATAAGCCTCAGAGTCGTTGAATATTCACCACGCTTTGCCAATTCATCGTAGATACTGCTACCTAACCATGACGGCGTGCCAGTGAGCAAACTGTCTTCACAAGACATGAAAAGACCCCCTGCACACAAAAGAGCGCAAGCTGAGAATGTCAAACGACCTACTTTTCGTTTTATGCTACTGCTTTTCATATTTATTAGGTTAATAATTCGTTAATTCTTTTTTGAAAAACATTGTTCTTAAGCCCTCTTATTATTCTTCAAAGTTATAATATTTAAACAAAATCACACAATAAAATCAAAATTAATATCGGAAACATGTTGTAAAACATATATAGACAACCCCTATCAACTTAAATTTAACACTATTTATTGATCATAAAATAAGGTATTATTTACGTTTTCGCACTTCATACCATCTTCTAATATAAAAAAGATGTATAAAAAAGACAATTATTATTACCAATAAAGCCAGAACAGAAACTACATGTGAACTGAAAGAATACATCATTACTCCAACAAAACCTCCTGCAGCCAGGCCTGACTCCCACCCTAACCAATACGACGTCTGAGCCGTTCCACGTTCACAATGTTCACAAACACGGATATAAGCCAAAAGATATCGGCTGGAAAACAAGCCTAAACCAGCACCTGCCAGCACACCCGTCACCCAAACAGAAATTGTCGGCAATATCAGCAATAAACCAAATGCCACAGAAAGAAGTATTAATCCGCTGAATATTTCTACATTATACAACTGACCAAAACAGCGGGTATGCAAAGCTAAAGCCAACAGAAACCCCACCAACAAAAATACATAAAGTTCAAAATGCCAATTTCTTGCCAAAAACAGACCTACAGAAAAAGCCACACCACATAAAGGCACAAAAAGACGACTACCACGCAAAAGCCAGAAACGATCCAAAGAACATAAGGATGGCTCCAACGGTGCACGAAACGGAACCTGCAATGATTGCAACAGAACAAAAGCCAGCAAAAACATGACTAGAGGAATAAAAACAAGCTGACCAATCTCCGCATATTCCACTGCTACAGCCGCCATTAACGGTCCCATAGCCAACGAAAGACGTATGATCCAATAGTAAATATGAGCTGCACGGGTCCTGTTCTTCGACAAGCTCAAATCCAACAGAAGCGTACTTCCCAACGCAATCTGAAAAACGCCACAAGCCGCCCCCTGAAGCGTCCTAAGAATAAAGAACAGCATCAAAGAAACCGGCATAAAAAAAAGAGCCGTACATACTGACATACACAACAAGCTCCACAAGACTACAGTCTTACGTCTGTAGGTATCCAGACAATAATTACAAAATGGAGCTACAAGCACAGCACCTAATACAAACAACACACCTGAAAAACCTTCATCCAGGGCATAATCACCACCTGTACGCACCATTACATACGAAGTGCCTGGATAAAACATGTAAAGTGCCGAACTTACAAGAAAGTTCGACACTATAATCTTTATAAAATTAGCATTACATACCGTTTCCGGCATCCTCAATACATTATCCACCTGCTAATATTGTTCATTATCATTCGGGAAATCAACACTCTTCACATCGGCCACATACTGACCAATCGCATCGGTCATTACGGTATGCAAATCAGCATAACGCCTCAGGAATTTAGGGGAAAATCCATGGTTCATGCCCAGCATGTCATTAACAACTAGCACCTGTCCGTCTACACCGGAACCTGCTCCAATACCAATCACAGGAATGGTCAGTTCTGAAGCCACTCTGCCAGCCAATACTGCCGGAATCTTTTCAAGCACCAAGGCAAAGCACCCTGCTTCCTGCAGTGCATGAGCATCACTTATCAACTTTGTCGCTTCTGCTTCTTCTTTAGCCCGAACTGCATACGTACCAAATTTATTGATACTCTGAGGAGTCAAACCAAGATGCCCCATTACCGGTATTCCAGCAGCCAAAATAGACTTTACCGTATCAATAATCTCTATACCGCCCTCAAGTTTAAGAGCATCACATCCGCTTTCTTTCATGATACGGATAGCATTAGATACCCCTTCGGCCGGATTAACCTGATAAGAACCAAAAGGCATATCACACACGACTAAAGCTCGCTTTACGCCACGCATTACAGAAGATGCATGATAAATCATCTGATCTAACGTAATCGGCAATGTCGTTGAGTTTCCAGCCATTACATTGGAAGCTGAATCGCCGACCAAAATCACATCAATACCTGCACCATCTACAATCTGAGCCATTGTATAATCATAAGAAGTCAACATGGCTATCTTCTTGCCTTGCTGCTTCATTTCAATCAGACGGTGCGTGGTTACTTTACGCGTATCGTCTACCAAATAACCTGCCATAGCTATATTTATTTAATAAAAAACATGCAAAATTACAAAATTAAGTCTACTGACAAAGCAATTCTGACATCTTTTCTACTGAAAAACCTGTAAAATCCGGGATCACCAGTTGACAATATGACTGTATTTTATCCGCTGGATTAGTAGTTGAAAGCCCCACAACTGTCATTCCGGCACTTCGGCCTGCCTGAATACCATTAAACGAATCTTCAAAAACAACACACTGAGCAGGTGTCACACCAAACATATTTGCACCTAACAAATAGCAGTCAGGATCTGGTTTGGAACGTTTAAAGAACTCAGAGGTCAGTATTTTCGTAAAATAAGCCTTAAATTCCGGATGCTCACGATATACATTAGCCATTTTTACTGCATTAGAGCTTGTAACCACAGCGGTCGGTATACCAAAAGAACGTAAGCATTCCAGGAAAGCCTCCACTCCCGGGACATATTCATAAGTCATCTCCCCTTCAAACTGATCCAATTCTGCTGTAATACGTTTTTGTACTTCATCCTGTCCATTAAACCATTTATCAAAAATCTGCACCAGTGTCTGGCCTTTAATTATCTGTCCAAAATCAGATATTTCAGGATGATAACGGCGTCCTTGTTCACTCCAAAATACAGTATACTGAGGCTCTGTATTGAACACGACACCATCCAGATCAAATAATGCAACCATCTTACCTTTAAAACTTTCCATATTCATATTTATTCCCATAAAAAATCAAGCAAAGATACACAAAGACGAACTAACAACAAAATGATGTTTGAGTATTTATGCACTTAGGTGTTTTTTTAGTATATTTGTCATTATTACCAACACAATTGCTAAAAATGGAAGAACGTTTAATCGAACTTATTGAAAACAGTATAAAAAACAATTGGGACCGTAAAGCATTCACAGACTTTCAAGGTGAAACGCTACAATATAAGGATGTAGGACGAAAAATAGCCAAAATCCATCTGCTTTTGGAAGCAGCAGGAATCAAACCGGGAGACAAAATTGCATTATGTGGACGCAATAGCGGCAACTGGTGCGTAGCCTTCCTGGCAACCATCACCTATGGTGCAGTCATTGTTCCTATCTTGCATGAATTCAAACCGGACAATGTACATAACATCGTCAATCATAGTGAGTCAAAACTTCTGTTTGTCGGAGACATGGTATGGGAAAACCTGAACGAAAACTGCATGCCAGAACTTTTGGGCGTAATATGCGTAAAGGATTTCACATTAGTAGCCAGCAGATCAAAGAAACTGAACTATGCAAGAGAAAATCTGAATGCACTCTTCGGTAAAAAATTCCCTATGATGTTCTTGCCCAAACACATCAAATACACTCCCGAGAAAAGCCCGGAACAGTTAGCGGTAATCAATTACACATCCGGAACGACCGGATTCTCAAAAGGTGTAATGTTACCCTACAGAAGTCTGGTTTCTAACATACTGTTCTGCAACCGTACCATCGGAATAGAAGCAGGCGACAATATTGTATCCATGCTCCCCATGGGACACGTTTTCGGCCTGGTCTATGATTTTCTGTATGGTATATGCTATGGTGCTCATCTTCATTTCCTTACTCGCATGCCATCGCCCAAGATTATTATGACTACCGTAGCAGAAATTCACCCGCGAGTTATCTCATGCGTCCCTCTTGTACTTGAAAAGATATTCAAAAAGGAAATTATTCCACACATCAACAACAAACTGGGAAAATTCCTGCTACATATCCCTATTATCAATGAAAAGGTAAAAGAATACGCACGCCAGATGAGTATCAAGCTCTTTGGTGGCCATATCAAGGAAGTCATCATAGGGGGAGCACCTTTTAATGCTGAAGTAGAATCCTTCGTAAGACAAATTAAATTCCCCTACTCCATCGCCTACGGCATGACAGAATGCGGCCCAATCATCTGTCATAGCCCGTGGAATGAAACAGAATACATGTCATGTGGAAAAGTAGCCGACAGAATGAGCGTGAAAGTTCTGAGTGACGATCCAGAACATATACCAGGCGAACTGGTATGTAAGGGAGAAAATACCATGCTGGGATATTACAAAAACCAGGAAGCTACAAATCAGATTTTCGACAAAGACGGATGGCTACATACTGGAGATATGGCTATAATCAATTCAAAAGGAGACGTTTACATTAAAGGACGCTGCAAAAATATGCTACTTAGCGCAAGCGGACAAAACATCTATCCAGAAGAAATAGAATCAAGACTAAACAACCTTCCTCTAGTCAATGAATCACTTATCATTATGAGTCATGATAAACTGGTTGCCCTTATTTATCCTGACATGGAGGAAGCCATGCACAATAATCTTAATGAAAACAAATTGCTTGAAGCATTAGAATTATCTAAAAACGAGCTCAATAAGGAATTACCGCCATATTCACAGATTACAAAAGTATTTCTAAGAAGTGAGGAATTTGAGAAAACTGCAAAGAAAAGTATTAAAAGATACCTATATCAAAATATTGATATATAAAATGACATAAGAACAAATAAAAAAAACATTACCCAAAATAAATTTATATCACTTAAAAATAATTCGATAATTATTTGCACGGATAAATAAAATACCGTATCTTTGCACACGAATTAAGGCTGGTTCCGTAGCTCAGCTGGATTAGAGCAACGCCCTTCTAAGGCGTGGGTCTTGGGTTCGAGTCCCAACGGAATCACTTGATCTAAAAAGAGTCTCAGCAATGAGGCTCTTTTTTTATTTTATACTACCTTTTACACTTTATTTCAGGCAAAACAGCACCTCTACCAACATTTTAACAACCAAGTCTTTCATATTGTATAATCGTTAATTCTATCAGATATTAATTAACAATTACAACATAAATTAATATTTAAATTCTAATTGAACTTAAATCAGAAACAAAACAAATTAAACATTTTGTTGCTATATATATATAATTACAATAAATTCAATGCACATTAAAACAAATAGCCTTCATTTTGAATAAATAAACTTGTATATTATGACATTTTGAAAATTAACCTATGATTAAAACCAGCCAAAACAGAAGACAACCGAACAATTATACACGAATATGACATTCTGAGACGGTTTAAAAAAGATAATTGCAAAATAAAAACACCAGATTTTAATATCAAGGTTGTTCATACATAAAACACAAACATCTCACTTATCAGTGAGATGCAACAAACAAAAGCTGGTATCAAATCAACCAAAAGAAAATCTATCTTCTATAAAAAGATAGATTTTACAGCAAAATATAATAATATTTTATTATAGAGCTACTATTACCATATTCATTAAACCAAACAATTCCTAATATTATAAAGGCAGATGGTGGATTAATAAAATTCTTATATCTATACAGATTTACTTTCTAAACTCAACAAGTATCCCAAAGGAGTAAAAAATCCCGATCTGCTCAACTGATACTCAAAATACTATCAATGTACGAAAGAATTAAGAATAAAATATACACCTAAACCAGCCAGCCAACCTATCAAGACCTTAAAAGTCATATGACGGAAATACCACCATATAGATACGCCTTCACTCTTCATCATAGCATAACCGGCAGTTGATCCAATTGAAAGAAGACAACCTCCTAGCCCACCGCTATAAGCAACAAGTTGCCAATACTGTCCGTTAAGAGCAAAGGAATGTATATAATCCCAATCTAAACCTGACATCGCGTCAAACTGTTGCGCCACATCGTACATGGAAATACTGGTCAACACCAAAACCACATTATCCAAAAAGGCAGAAGCTACCCCCAAAATCAAACTTATAATATATATATTATGAATATACTTATCACACCACATAGCCAAATGATACAAAGCCCCCGTCTCCTGCACCACCGACACGACTAGACTAAGACCTATAAAAAACAAGATCATCTGAATACTTTCAGACTGCATAAAACGTGGCGTCGGTCTTAAAAAAGGTTGCTCTGTCTTTATCAACTTTCTATTAAACAACTCATTAACAACACTAAAAAGAGCCAATAGACACAAAGCACCTACAAAAGGCGGCAATTGAGTCAGACTATGAAAAGTTGGAATAAACCACAAACCACCAATACCTACAAACAACATCAGAATACGTTGCCAACGTGTAAGCGTTGTGTCATCACCTCTATATCTAATACGCCATGACACCAAATCCATCTGCTCGGGCAGTTTTCTGGAGACTAAATAAGTAGGTATTATTAATGCCACACAAGCCGGCAAAACGACTGCACTGGAGAAATCAGAAGGTGTTACGGCACCTCTAACCCAAAGCATCAAAGTGGAAACGTCACCTATAACAGTCATCGCACCGCCTGCATTTGCCGCCAATACAATCACGGCACTAAAATACATGCGATATTTGGATTCAGGAAGAATCTGACGTATAATTGTAAACATCATGACAGCCGTAGTCAGATTATCCAGATTTGCAGAAAGAAAACACGTAATGGCTGCAGTAGTCCAAAGTAATCTTCTACTGTTTCTGGTCCGCATCCATTCAATCAAAAAATCAAAACATCCATTAGTATTAAGCAAATCTACAATCGACATGGTAGCGAGAAGAAACAAGACAATCTGACAAATATCTACCACATGAACAATAAAGATATTTTGAACAATAAAATTTTTTATTGAAACTGAAGTAGACAATGCACCATCCAAAAAGTTACGATACTCATCAGCATACATCAACTCTACATAATAATGACCGGCAAACATATAAAGCAACCAACCAGTAACTCCCAAAAACATTGCTACTGCTGCTTTATTTATATTAGTAATATGTTCTGTCGCTATCAGAAGATAGCCAATAATCAAAATCGCAACTATTAATATTGTCATATTTCCCAATGCATTATAAAAAACCGTCTACCTTATACACCGTTTCTTCTCAGAACGATATACCTAAGATTAAAATCGACCAAAGTTAACTGTTTTTTTTAAAATATTCTGTATTATTTTTATATCAATTAAACATTTAACATTTATAAGATCAAAGAATCAGCTATAAAGGGCAAATCACTACAAACTAATATCTTCATAGCAAGGATTCAAACAAAATGAAAGAAAACAGACTGAATAGAAAAATATATTCTGAAAAGACAACATCCACAAAAAATAAAAAGGCTACCAAAAGCGGTAGCCTTATGAGCGATAAACGGGACTCGAACCCGCGACCCTCGGCTTGGGAAGCCAATGCTCTACCAACTGAGCTATTATCGCGAAACGGATACAAAGATACAATTATTATCCATAATCTATCTTCGTATCCTTGTTGTATTTTTACATGTTAGCTAATTTTAACTTTAGAAGCTAACATTTTACACTTATCACGCAACGCGTTCTGATCTGCATCCAATTTATCCCAGCAAACAACAACACCCATTCTTCTACCAATATGAGCCACTGGCTTACCGAAAATTCTCAGATAAGTTTGGGTTGCAGCACAAACATCTTCCTCACCACAATACTGCGGATGATCTGATTCAACGTCAGAAAGAATAACAGCACTGACACCCATACGCTCTTGCGTAATTTCAGGAATAGGCAAACCTAAGACTGCACGACAATGCAACTCAAACTCTGATAAATTCTGAGTTCCGGCCAATGTAACCATTCCCGTATCATGTGGACGAGGACTTAATTCAGAGAAAATTACCCCTTCCTTATGACTCAAGAAAAATTCCACACCCCATATTCCGGCACCAGTCAAAGCACTTGTAATCTTTTCCGCCATACGCTGTGCTTCCTTGAGCATTTCGGGTGATATGACTGCAGGTTGGAAACTTTCACGATAATCCCCACCCTTCTGTACATGACCTATTGGCTGACAAAACAGTGTAGGACCGTTCTTCTGTGTCACTGTTAAAAGTGTGATTTCACTGTCAAAAGGAATAAACTGCTCTACAATAACTTCCTTTACATCGCCTCGAGCACCCTCACAAGCATAATCCCATGCTTTACGGAGTTCACTCTCATTATCAACCTTGCTCTGTCCATGTCCGGAAGAACTCATCAAAGGCTTGATGATGCAGGGATAACCGATCACGTCTGCCGCAGCTTTCAATTCGTCAAATGTATTGGCATATCTGTAATTAGCCGTTTTCAATCCAAGTTCCGTATGAGCCAATTCGCGAATTTCCTTACGATTCATGGTAAAATTCACCGCACGTGCACTTGGCACCACTTGAATACCCATTTTTTCGCAATCATAAAGTTTTTCAGTCCGGATAGCCTCAATCTCGGGCACTATGATATCAGGCTTATGCTTATCAACTACAGCCATCAGAGCATCTCCGTCCAACATATTGAAAACCTCACACTCATCCGCCACCTGCATGGCCGGCGCATGTGCATAAGCATCACATGCAATGACATATTGTCCCTTGCGCTTGCACGCAATGACAAATTCCTTTCCTAATTCACCAGAACCTAACAACAGAATTTTCTTCGTCATAACAAAGCAATTTATATATAATGATATGTATTAAAGCAAATGTCCTGACTGCATTCCGTCAATCAGGACTTTCCTTTATGTTCACACTGATTACTGATGTTGTTCACGCAACAAATCATTGACCGTCTTAACCGGATTAAAGGTCTGCAACGGAACCTCTACGAATACTGTATTCCAGTTACTCATCGCTCCATTCCACAATCCAGGCAACTCCAATGCCTTTAATTCTTTTCCATTCTTACTCTTATATGAAATAAAGCCGGTTGAAGGATCAACATAATCCACCAGATTGAATTTTTCTCCCTTGTAATTTTTAACGGCACAAACCAAATCAACAGGATTGAAATGAGTTCCCTTATTAAACATTTCTACATATTCGGGGTTGTTCTTATCGATCTGGCTGCTTTCCAAAATCTGAAGAGAAACAGAACCATCCGCATTATAAGCCAAGAACGGACCACCACCAGGCTCACCAACATTGCGGACAACTCCACATACACGCATCGGACGATTAAGCTTCTTACGCAGATATATCACCAATTCCGCATCCTCAAAATCCTTTATCATCTCATTGCGACAGAACAAATTCTGCTGAACGAAACGTATAATCTCCTCCAAATCTGAATGACAGTACATACCACCATCGAGCAAGCGCAGATATTCAAAAGCCTTTTGCTGTAATGAAACAAGAATTCCCGCTATGACTTGTTTATACTGAACAGTAGCTGATTTCAGTCTGTCGGGTACAACATTGTCTATATTCTTTATGAAAATCACATCAGACTGCAAATCATTCAAGTTTTCAATAAGTGCACCATGACCACCCGGACGGAACAAAAGTTTACCGTCTATACGAAATGGCTCATTTTCCATCGTAGCTGCCAACGTATCTGTAGAGGGTTTCTGCTCAGAGAACGTCACATGATATTTTACACCATATTTTGCCTCATAAACGGGTAATTTATCAGCAACCAATGCTTCGAACAAAGCTCTATGCTCCGTACTGACAGTAAAATGGACTTCCGCTTTACCCTGACTTGCAGCATAAAGTGCAGCCTCCACCAAGTGCTCCTCGAGCGGGGTACGTGCACCTTCGGGATATTTATGGAACTTCAGCAAGCCTTTTGGCAACTGACCATAATTCAAACCTTTTTCCTGCAACATATTAGCCACTACAGCCTTGAATTTTCCATCAGCAAGAAGAGCCTCAACATCCTGTCCTTCGTTTTTCAAACAAGCTGCATTCAGATCATCATAAAAAGCAAAAAGACGGATATGATCAAAAAAGTTTTTCTCGAAATCAGTTTGAGGTACGTCATAATCTGCATCAAGAAATTCGAACATATTCTTAAACATTCGGCTGGCTGCCCCCGATGCCGGCACAAATTTACAAACACTTCTGCCACCTTGCTTGTATGCATTCCATACATCAACATAATGCTTGCAATCATCTTCCGACGGTGAAAGGATACCGTTATCCAAAGATGCAGCTGCTTTCAATTTTAAATAAGGAAATCCTTTACGAAAACATTCCAACTGACCTTCAATCTGTTCCTCGGCAATACCTTTTTCAGCCAATAAGGCTTTATCTTCTGTACTGAGCATAATTTTTCTATGTATAATTGATAATATGATTCAACTAATTCTTAAACATCATTCAAATATAGCAATTTTTAAGCAATCTGCAGGACTTTTACTGAAAAAATATGCTAACTTTGAAAAAAAATCGGTGAATATGGAGCAAATGGATTTTTTTACCCAGGAAGAGAAAGTACAACTTAAACAAGTATACAAATCTCTGCTTAAACTGTCTGGCAACATCTTACGCCCGGATGATTGCAATATGTTGAAAAAATATCTGATAGAGGCAGCCCTGAACAACTTCATACGCAGAGATGTCTTCGGCATGAACCCTATTCTCAATGATATGGAGACGGCTCTGATTGTCGCTTCCGAAATAGGCCTGACAAGAGGTGCCATTCTGGGTGTCATGCTACATACTTGTGTACGCAGCGGTTTCTGTTCTGCAGAGCAGGTTAAAAAAGAATTTGGAGAGGACGTAGGCGGTATTATTCATGGCCTGAACCGAATAGACGAGTTATATGAAAAGAATCCCAGCATAGAAAGTGAAAATTTCAGAAGCCTACTGCTTTCTTTTGCTGAAGATATGCGGGTGATACTTATCATGATTGCCAACAGAGTGAATATCATGAGAAAAATCAAAGATACCACTGAAACGGAAGCCCGACAAAAGGTTTCTGAAGAAGCCGCTTATCTTTATGCTCCGCTCGCACACAAACTGGGTCTTTACAAACTGAAAAGTGAGCTTGAAGATCTTTCGCTCAAATATATGGAACATGACGCTTATTACCTGATCAAGGAAAAGCTGAATGAAACCAAAAAATCAAGAGATGAATATATTGCCCGCTTTATCAAACCTATTGAAGAAAAGCTGAAAGCTGCAGGACTCAAATTCCACATGAAAGGGCGCACAAAAAGTATTCATTCCATTTGGCAAAAGATGAAAAAACAGAAATGCGGCGTAGAAGGCATTTACGATCTGTTTGCCATACGTATCATTCTGGAGTCGGAATTGGAAAAGGAAAAAATGGAATGCTGGCAGGTTTATTCTATCATTACCGATATGTACCAACCCAATCCCAAACGATTGAGAGACTGGCTTTCAATTCCTAAAAGCAACGGCTACGAAAGCCTGCACATCACTGTGCTCGGTCCTGAAAACAAATGGGTGGAAGTGCAAATCCGTACAGAAAGAATGGACGAGATTGCCGAAAGAGGTCTGGCTGCACATTGGCGCTACAAAGGCATCAAGAATGGTGAAACAGGAGTGGACGAATGGTTGAACAGTATCCGCAATGCGCTTGAAAACAACGACGACATGCAACTGATGGATCAGTTCAAAATGGATTTATACGAAGATGAAGTCTTTGTATTCACCCCTAAAGGTGACCTGTTCAAGTTCCCCAAAGGTGCTACGGTATTGGATTTTGCTTATGCCATCCACACTAACGTAGGCAACCGTTGTATCGGAGCAAGGATCAACGAAAAGAACGTACCGTTACGACAAACCTTATATAGTGGAGATCAGGTGGAAATACTGACATCGAACAACCAAACGCCTAAACAGGACTGGCTGAATTTCGTTGTCACAGGTAAAGCCCGCACTAAAATAAGGCAAACATTAAAGGAAATGCAAGCCAAACAAGGTGCATTTGCCAAGGAACTGCTGGAACGGAAATTCAAAAACAAAAAAATTGATTATGACGAACCGACCATGATGCATGTCATCAAAAGGATGGGTTTCAAGGTCGTGACTGATTTCTATAAAAGTCTGGCTGACGAAGCGATAGACATCAATGACGTCATCGACAAATATCTGGAAGAGCAGAAATATGTAGCCGGACAAATGGAACATGCCCCTGCGCCCAGCGCGGAAAATTACAACCAGTTGTCTGAAGCTGAAATCAAGACCAGAAGCGACGATGATGTACTTGTCATCGACCAGAATCTCAAAGGTTTAGATTTCACTTTAGCCAAATGCTGTCAACCTATTTACGGTGATGATGTATTTGGTTTCGTAACAATTAACGGCGGAATAAAGGTCCATCGCTGCGACTGTCCCAACGCCAAAGAATTACGAAAACGCTTTGGCTATCGTATTGTCAAGGCCAAATGGGCCGGCAAACGCGGAAGCCAATATCCTATTACACTTAAGGTAGTCGGTAATGATGATCTCGGCATAGTCAATAATATCACCTCCGTAATCAGCAAGGAAGAAAAGATTCTGCTCCGAAGCATCAGCATTGACTCACACGATGGTCTGTTCTCGGGCAACCTGACTGTCATGCTGGACGATACGGCCAAGCTGGAAGCCTTAATAAAGAAATTAAAGACAATCAAAGGTGTCAAACAAATATCCCGGAATTAAATCCGGGATATTTTTATTTATTACAAAAGTTATCAGAATGCTTAAACAAGTTGGAATGGATTATTCACCAATTTCGCTTAGCTCCATCCAACGCATCATTTTTTCATCCAGCTCAGCATTCAATTGTGGTAGACGAATGGATTTTTCAGTCAGTTCGTCAACGCTGAGCGCACCACTACACAATGCTTCCTCCAACTGCGTCTTTTCTTCCTCCAAACGGGCGATATCAGCTTCAACAGTCTGAAGTTCCATCCGCTCCTTATACGTCAGTTTCCGTTTATGCTCACTACGCGGTTTTTCTGTTTTTGCATTCCCTTGTATGTTTTTTGCCATATCCTTTTTCTGCTGATTTTGCTGTTCGCGTTCAAAACGCATTTTTTCTTCTTTCCATTCTCTATACTGAGTGTAATTTCCCGGATAATCACGAACATCACCCTGTCCTTGGAACACCAGCAGATGATCGACGACCTTGTCCATAAAATAACGGTCGTGACTAACAACAATAACACATCCCTTGAATTGCTTAAGATAATCTTCCAAGATCTGCAGTGTTACAATATCCAGATCGTTCGTAGGCTCATCAAGAACCAGGAAATTAGGATTTTTCATTAAGACCGTACACAAATACAACCTGCGGCGCTCTCCACCACTTAACTTATATACATAATTTTGCTGTTCTTTGGGTGAGAACATAAAGTGCTGAAGAAACTGCATGGCTGACAAATGACGACCTCCGCCAAGGTCAACATATTCGGCTACATTCCGGACGACATCAATTACTTTCATCTGATCGTCAAATTTCATTCCATCCTGCGAGAAATAACCAAAACGAACAGTCTCGCCAACCACGATTTTTCCGCTGTCTGGCTTAACCTCACCAAGCAGAATCTTGATAAATGTAGATTTTCCGGTTCCGTTATTTCCAACTATACCCAACTTCTCATACCGGGAAAAATTATAGAAAAAATTATCCAGAATAACCTTATCAGGCCCGAAACTCTTGCTAATGTAGTCTGCTTCAAATATTTTATTTCCGATATAAGCCGACTTCACTTCTAACGTAACCTGGTCTTCCTTGATTTTACGTTTGGCCACCTTCTCCAGTTCATAAAAAGCTTCTTCTCTGTAACGTGCCTTATGACCACGGGCACAAGGCATACGACGCATCCAATCCAATTCAGTTCGATAAAGGTTATTGGCACGGGCTATTTCTGCATTAGCCGCATTGACACGTTCCTGACGTTTCTCCAGATAATAAGCATAATTACCTTTGTAGGTATACATCACCATATCGTCCAATTCCATAATCTCATCACAAACCCGATCAAGGAAATAACGGTCATGCGTTACCATCAGCAATGTCATACAGGATCTCCCGAGAAATCCCTCCAACCATTCTATCATCTCCAGATCCAAATGATTGGTGGGCTCATCAAGAATCAGCAAATCCGGCTCAGTTATCAACACATTGGCCAATGCGACCCTTTTCAGTTGTCCACCTGAAAGCGTAGATATATTCTGATTGAAATCATTGATTTTAAGTTTCGAAAGGATCTGTTTGGCCTTGTCTTCGTAAGCCCATGCCTCTTCATGATCCATACGTTCGAGCAACTCAGCTAGTCCAGGATTACCGGGAGTCTGCATACACTCCTCATAAGCGCGTATCAAATTAGTCGTAGAATTACCGTGCCAGAAGCAAGCTTCAAGCACAGTCAGATTATCCGGATAATGTGGAGCCTGCTCCAAATAGCCTATTTTCAAATCCTTACGGAAAACAATATTACCTTCATCATAGCCATCTTTTCCACAAATAATATTAAGAAGAGTAGACTTTCCGGTACCATTCCGGGCAATCAGACCTATACGTTGCCCTTCTGCAATACCAAAACTAATATGATCAAACAAGACTCTGTCGCCAATGCGCTTCAAAAGCCCGTCAACTTGTAAATAGGGATTAACTACTGCCATATTCAAATCAATTATGGTGCGAAGTTAATGATAAATCACCAAAGTTACTAATTTAAATCTGAAAGAAAGCAACAAAAAGATTCTTTGGACAAACGAAGTGCACTTCCATTTTTCTGATAAAAAAATCTTTTTTTACTTGTTATTAAAAAATTAAAATACTAATTTTGCATCATCATAATTTTAATGGTCATTTTCATAATGCCATTCTTTATTCTTATCACTTATTAATCTTACTTTAATTAGTTTTTTTAAAACTGACAACGCAAACCCTACTTGCAACAAACAAGTATATTCAATACTCATTATATGCATAAAAAAAGCGAATTAGAGGCAATGTCACAAGACGAACTAATTGGCATTGCACAAGAATTAGGCATCAAGACATCCCTTGATGAAGATAAAATGGATCTTATTTATCATATTATTGATGAAGAGTCTGTACAATCCGCTACTCAAAAATCGGCTGAGCCGAAAACACCGAGAAAACGAATCAGAATAGCCAAGAAAGAAACAGACCGTGTCTACAGTGCCAACCAGACTAATGGGGAAAACTTTGACTTAAAAAAGAAAAATAAAAAAAATAATATGACATCCATCAAGGAAGAGAATATTAACGACTCTTCCGTTAAACCGGGAACAGAAGAAATGACCAACGAACTCCCGCCGGTTGATAATCATGAGAATCCAACAATGGAGATTTCTGCAGAGACAATGCCAGACAATCAAACAAATACAGAATCTCCACAGCCAAAGAAAAGAGGCAGAAAATCTAAAACGGAAAACAAAAAAGCTGAAGCTGAACAAACAGAAATTGTCAGTCCAAATACGGACGAACCAACTAATACAGATGTAGTAGAATCTGAACCACAGGAACTTCCGGCCGTATCTGAAATTTCAGCAGAGACCGAAGACATTATTCCTGAAGCTACACTTCAGACAGAACCATCTACAGGAGAAACATTTCAATTGTCAAGCCTTAACAAAATTATAGAGCCAAACCAGACAGAAGAAACTGATGATTTAGAAAATTTCTTTAAAGCAGATGAGCCAGACTTCATCGTACTGGAAGACATACCGGAAATTCCTATGGCACAACCTCAGGAAGACGGTTTGATGATGAACTCCAACGATTATCATATCAATAACGAAAATACGGACCTTAATTATTATCTTAACGAAAAAGAGGAAGTCGGCAAAAAGGAAACTGAACAAGCATTTGATTTCGGTGATCTGCTTACAGGAGAGGGCGTTCTGGAAATCATGCCGGAAGGATACGGGTTCCTTCGCTCAAGCGACTATAATTACTTGGCTTCACCTGATGATATTTACGTCAGCACCTCACAAATCAAGCTCTTCGGTCTCAAAACCGGTGACGTGGTAGAAGGTCCGGTCCGTCCACCTAAGACAGGAGAAAAATTCTTCCCTCTTATTAAAGTAACCAAAATAAATGGACGCGAACCAAACGAAATTCGTGACCGCGTACCATTCGAGCACCTTACTCCTCTGTTTCCTGACGAAAAATTCAAATTATGCAAAGGTTTTAATGACAATTTATCTGCACGTGTTGTGGATTTGTTTGCTCCTATTGGAAAAGGTCAGCGTGCCTTATTGGTTGCACAGCCTAAAACGGGTAAAACCATACTGATGAAAGACATTGCCAATGCCATTGCTGCCAACCATCCAGAAGCCTACCTTATCATGTTGCTGATTGATGAACGCCCGGAAGAAGTTACTGACATGGCGCGTACAGTCAATGCAGAAGTGATCGCTTCCACATTTGACGAACCGGCTGAACGCCACGTCAAGATTGCAGGAATCGTACTTGAGAAGGCCAAACGAATGGTGGAATGCGGACATGACGTTGTCATCTTCCTCGACTCTATCACTCGCCTGGCCAGAGCTTACAATACAGTGTCACCGGCAAGCGGCAAAGTTCTTTCAGGAGGTGTGGATGCCAATGCTCTTCACAAGCCCAAACGTTTCTTCGGTGCAGCACGCAACATTGAAGGTGGAGGTTCTCTGACCATTATTGCCACAGCCCTGATTGACACCGGAAGCAAAATGGACGAAGTTATCTTTGAGGAATTCAAGGGTACAGGTAACATGGAATTGCAATTAGACAGAACTCTGAGTAACAAGCGTATATTCCCAGCCGTAAATATTATCGCCTCAAGTACACGGCGTGACGACCTGCTTCACGACAAGCAGACTCTCGACAGAATGTGGGTTTTACGTAAATTCCTGGCTGATATGAATCCGATGGAAGCCATGACATTTGTAAAAGACAAATTAGAACATACAAAGGACAACGATGAATTTTTGCTTAGCATGAACTCGTAATCACAGAATCTGCATATTCAAAAAATAACAAGAATGCCCGATAGACCTTGATTATTTAAAGTCTGTCGGGCATTCTTTTTTATATACCAGGTTCTCCGTCTTTCAATGAATTATGATTACCTTACTTTTTGGGCTTTAACCTGTATTGCTGCGGAGAAACATGTTTGAAACGCTTAAAAAAACGACCAAAATAAGATTGGTCAACAAATCCCAGCTTACTGCTGATTTCCTGAATACTTGAATTATTATTATTGAGCATAACCGAAGCCTCATAAATCAGCTTCTCATCGATAATTTGTTTCGGTGTACGCCCAATCATCCGTTTAGTAATTTGTGTAAGGTATTTTGAAGAGATACAAAGTTCACTCGCATAAAACTGGACTTCATGCTGAGCCATGAAATGTGTATTCATCAAATGGATAAATTTCTTAAAAAGTTCCCTTGATCTGGAAGAATCTTCGTATTCCTCTATCAACAGGTAATTATGGGTAAAAGAGTACAATGCATAAATAAAACTGGTCACTAATGCTAATACCATTTCCCTCGTATAGAGGATCTTGCCAGAATCAGAAACCGCAAACTCAAATAAAACCAGAAAATGGTTAAGCAAATCCTTTCTTTTTCCGGACAAGGGCCACACAATCCTTTTATAAAGAATCATAAAATAGGAAGGTTCTATACGCGGCGTGTTTTCATGAATCATGGTAGATGGAAAACTGATTATACAGGCATCAAAATCTTCTGAAGCCGACACCAACCGGATTTTTAGTCTGGGACGTGCCATTACGAACTTGTTCCCATTGACAACATAATCGGTATTGTCAATATGCAAACGTGCAGTACCCTTCACTACGAAAATCAAAATGAAATTGTCCAGACATAACGGTGCCTCCCGTGTAAAGGACAAATCGGAATTCAACATAAAATATTCACGAGAAAGGATGCTACTACTTTCATTCATACGTTATCACGGGGAGATTAAAGTTAATAATTAACAAAATTAAGTAGAATAATCCTAAATTACAAACTATATTCCCAAAATGAACAAAACAAAGGTACTTTTAACGTTTAATAAATCAGAATGTTGGTGTAATTTTGCACCGCATTTGAGATTATTTTTTAATTTTCATAGTATGAACAAAGGTATCAAGACTGTTGCAACAGCAGCATTAGGCTGTCTGGTTGCATTGACTGGTTGTAAAAATGAACAACCGAAAATGGACATGGGATCGTATAAAACAATGACCGTGAAGACGGAATCAAGAGTTCTCCCTGTCCGTTATTCAGCCACTATCCGCGGACGTCAGGATATTGACATCTACCCGCAAGTGAGCGGAACACTTCAGCGCCTGTGCATTACAGAAGGCCAGAGAGTAAAAAAAGGACAACTTCTGTTTGTTATCGATCAGGTGCCTTACATCGCTGCATTGAATACGGCCAAAGCTAATTTGGAATCAGCAAAAGCAGCTTTAGCTACTGCTGACCTGACATTCGAAAGCACTAAAAAGCTGTTTGATCAGAAAGTGGTATCTGATTTTGATCTTAAAAAGGCAGAAAACAGTTACCTCAGTGCCAAAGCTACTGTAGCTCAAATGAAAGCTCAGGTTGTTAACGCACAAAACAATTTGTCTTATACGGAAGTAAAGAGCCCGGCTGACGGTGTAGTTGGTGAACTGCCTTATCGTCAGGGTGCATTGGTAAGCAGCAACATGGCACAGCCTCTGACTACAGTATCAGACAACAATCAAATGTACGTGTACTTCTCCATGAACGAAAACCAGCTACTCAATCTGGTTCGCCAATACGGATCAATCGAGAATGCCGTAAAGGAAATGCCTAGCCTGAAACTGGTATTGAGCGACGGTAGTGTTCTACCTGATTCTGGTCGTGTAGAATCTATCAGCGGTGTGATCGACCGTACAACAGGTTCAACCAACGTACGTGCTGCATTCGACAACAAATCTCATTTGTTGCACAGTGGAGCCAACGGTAACATCGAGATTCCGATGGCCTACAACAATGTAATTGTTATCCCACAGGCTGCAACTTTCGAATTGCAGGATAAGATTCTTGTATATAAGGTTGTAGACGGTAAGGCAACCAGCACCAATATTGAAGTTGCCCCCAACGACAATGGTACGGAATACATTGTTACCAACGGTTTGAAAACAGGTGATGTAATCATCGCTGACGGTGCCGGTCTGGTTCGTGAAGGTACACCGGTAGGTAAATAAAAGTTTAGGTAAAAAGTTATTCAATAAAGGAAAACAATGAAAGGAAACATATTTATCAAACGCCCGGTGATGGCTATGTCCATCTCCATTTTGATCCTGATTGTGGGATTCATTTCACTGGGCACCCTGCCTGTCGAGCAGTACCCGGACATTGCACCTCCAACAGTACGTGTATCAGCTACTTATACAGGAGCAAGTGCAGATGCCGTGATGAAGAGTGTGATCCAGCCGTTGGAGGAAAGTATCAACGGTGTGGAAAACATGACATATATGCAATCTACGGCGACCAACTCCGGATCTGCAGAAATCCAGGTCTTCTTCAAACAGGGTACCGACCCGGACATGGCAGCAGTCAACGTACAGAACCGTGTATCTAAAGCACAAGGTCTGTTGCCGTCAGAAGTAACTCAGATTGGTGTGACGACTCAAAAACGTCAGACCAGTTTCTTGCAGATCGGTGCACTTTACAGCCCGGATGACCGTTATGACAAGACCTTCCTGGCCAACTACCTAGACATCAACGTTGTGCCACAGATCAAGCGTATCGAAGGTGTAGGTGACGTGATGGCTATGGGTGATACCTATAGCTTGCGTATCTGGCTTAAGCCCGATGTCATGGCTCAATACGGACTGATTCCATCTGATATCACAGCCGTACTGGGTGAGCAGAACTTGGAAACTCCGACTGGAACATTAGGTGAAAACTCAGAAAATACGTTCCAGTTCACCATGAAATACAAAGGACGTCTGACTGACATCTCTGAATTTGAGAATATCGTTGTCCGTTCTCTCGATAACGGTAGCGTATTACGTGTTAAAGACGTTGCTCGCGTAGAATTAGGTTCTCTTTCTTATAGCTTTGACGGTACCGTTGACGGTCACCCGAGTTGTACCTTCATGGTATTCCAGGTAGCAGGATCAAATGCAACTGCCGTTAACGAACGTATCAGCAACCTGCTTGACCAGTTGAGCAAGGATCTTCCGGCCGGAACAGAATTCATGACCATGATGAGTTCTAACGACTTCTTGTTCGCTTCTATACACGAAGTGGTTGAAACCTTGATCATCGCCGTCATCCTCGTGATTCTGGTGGTTTACTTCTTCCTTCAGGACTTCAAGAGTACCTTGATTCCGTCAATCTCTATCATTGTATCCCTTGTCGGTACATTTGCCTGCTTGCAGATTGCCGGATTCAGTATCAACATTCTGACTCTGTTCGCACTCGTGCTTGCCATCGGTACAGTGGTGGACGATGCCATTGTGGTTGTAGAAGCCGTACAAGCTAAATTCGACGTAGGTTATCAGTCACCATATTTGGCAACGAAAGATGCATTGTCCGATGTAACCATGGCCGTTATCTCTTGTACATTGGTATTCATGGCCGTATTTATCCCTGTAACATTCATGGGAGGAACTTCTGGTGTATTCTACACTCAGTTTGGTGTAACTATGGCCACCTCTGTAGGTATTTCATGTATCACCGCCCTTACCCTTTGTCCGGCCTTGTGTGCCATGTGGCTTCGTCCGTCTGACGGAAACAAAAGTGCCAAGAGTATCAACGGACGCGTTCGTGCTGCCTACAATGCATCATTCAATGCCATGATGGGCAAATACAAGAAAGGCGTAATGTTCTTCATTCACCACCGTTGGGTTGCATGGTTATCACTCGTAGTATCTATCGTTCTGCTGGTTTATTTCATGAAGACTACCAAGACAGGTTTGGTACCTCAGGAAGACCAGGGTACATTGATGGTCAACGTCAGCGTTGCTCCTGGTAGCAGTTTGGCTACTACTGAAAAGACCATGGACAAGGCTGAAGCAATCATCAGACAGATTCCGGAAATCGAGCATTACTCCAAGATCTCCGGATATGGTTTCATCGCCGGACAAGGAACATCTTACGGTTCATTTATCATCCGTTTGAAAGACTGGGGAGAAAGAACCGGAAAAGGACAGGATGCACAGTCTGTATTGAACAAAATGAACATGATGCTCCAAAGCGTGAAGGAAGCTCAGGTATTCGCATTCCAGCCGGGTATGATTCCAGGTTACGGTATGGGTAACTCTATTGACCTGCAACTCCAGGACCGTATCGGTAACGATATGGAAACATTCTATGCCAATGCCATGAAATTTATCGGTGCACTGAACCAGCGTCCGGAAATCGCAATGGCTTATACTTCATTCAACATGAACTTCCCACAATACGACATTGACGTGGATGCAGCCAAGTGTAAACGTGCCGGCATTTCACCTTCAACCGTATTGAGTGTATTGGGTGGTTACTGTGGTGGTATCTATGCATCTAACTTCAACCAATTCTCAAAGGTATACCGTGTTATGATTCAGGCTGACCCGCAATATCGTCTGGATGAACATGCCTTGAGCAACATGTATGTCCGTGTAGGTGAGGAAATGGCCCCATTAAGTCAATTCATCAGTATAAAGAAGGGCATGGGTCCTGAGGTTACCAAACGATTCAACCTGTTCGACGCCATTGCTTGCAACGTCAATGTAAATCCGGCCTACTCTACCGGTGAAGCCATGAAGGCTATTGCAGAAGTGGCTGAACAGACTCTTCCTTCTCGTTACACTTACGAATATGGTGGTATTTCTCGTGAAGAGGCTCAGACAGTAGGTTCAAACGACACTGTATTTATTTACGTGATCTGCGTTGTACTTATCTTCTTGATTCTGGCTTGTCTTTACGAAAGCTTCCTAGTGCCTATGGCCGTTATTCTTTCCGTACCATGCGGTTTGATGGGATCATTCCTGTTCGCCAAACTGTTCGGACTTGAAAACAACATTTATCTCCAGACAGGTGTGATCATGTTGATCGGTCTGTTGGCCAAGACAGCTATTCTGATTACCGAGTTTGCCTCAGAACGTCGCCGTAAAGGTATGGGCATCATTGAAGCAGCATACGCAGCCGCTCAAGCCCGTTTCCGTCCTATCCTGATGACCGTGTTGACCATGATCTTCGGTATGCTGCCGTTGATGTTTGCCAGCGGTGCAGGTGCAAACGGTAACAGTTCTCTGGGTACAGGTGTCGTTGGTGGTATGATTGTAGGAACCTTGGCACTGCTTTTCATTACTCCGGTATTCTTCGTATTCTTCCAATATTGGCAAGAGAAGATACGTCCGGCCATGCATGAAGAAGCCGATCCACAATTTGCCGCTGAACGTGAAAGAAGCCTGCAAGAACGCAGTTCATTTAACAAGGATAAAGAAGAAAACTAATGAAACAAATCATAATGACCGTGACAGCAACTGCTCTGCTGAGCAGTTGCGGTCTCTATAAAAATTACGAACGTCCGCAAGATATTATCACTGACGGACTGTATAAGACCGAACAGACACAGGACTCATTGGGAATGGCCTCTTTGTCATGGAAAGAAGTCTTCACGGATCCTCAACTTCAGACTCTTATTGAAAAAGGTCTTGCACAAAACACAGACATGCGTTCTGCACAGTTGCAGATTGAGCAGGCAGAAGCCTCTCTGATGGCAGCCAAATGGGCGTATGTACCGAGTTTTGCATTTGCACCGCAGGGTTCATTAAGCGCAGTGGACTGGGGTAAAGCTTCAAAAACCTACAGCATTCCAGTAAGCGCTTCATGGCAGATCGATCTCTTCGGAAGCCTTCACAATGCTAAAAAAAGAGCACAGGTACAACTACTTAACAGCGAAGTATACAAAGAAGCCGTACAGACTCAGTTAATCAGTGCTATCGCCAATTACTACTATAGTCTGGCTATGCTTAAGGAACAGTTGCGTATCTCTCTGCAGACCCAGAAAAACTGGAAAGAAAACGTAGAAACCATGCGCGCCTTAATGAGTGCTGGACAAACCAACATGGCTGCTGTTTCTCAGACCGAAGCTACTTACTACAGCGTCTGCACACAAATTACGGACCTGAAAGAGCAACTGAGCAACCTGGAAGACGAATTTGCAGCTTTATTGGGTGATACACCACAAGTATATCAGATCGGCTCTCTCAACGACTGGCGTATGCCTCAAAACCTCAGCGGTGGCATACCAGCTGCTGCATTGGCTAACCGTCCGGATGTCAGAATGGCTGAAGCCCAATTGGCTACGGCCTATTATGCTACCAACGAAAGTCGGGCAGCTTTCTATCCAGGACTTAACCTGAGCGGTCTTTTGGGATGGACCAATGATCTAGGTACAGTAGTCAATCCTGGAAAATGGATCTGGAATGCTACAGCAGCATTAACCCAACCACTTCTTCAGAACGGCAAGTTGCGTGCACAGTACAAGATTTCCAAGTCACAACAGGAACAGGCTAAATTGTCTTTCCAACAGACATTATTGGATGCAGGTGCAGAAGTCAATGCTGCTCTTGTGAAAATACAAAGCACGCAAGAGAAACAGGAACTTTATGACAAACAGATCGCTTCACTCGAAATTGCAGTCAAAAGTACTAAAGCATTGATGATGAATTCATCAACAACATACCTTGAAGTGTTGACTGCTGAGCAGACATTACTCACGGCTCAACTTTCAAAAATCAGCAACGACTTCAGTCAAATCCAAGCAGCCATAGAACTCTATCAGGCTCTTGGAGGAGGTACCAGATAATCTTGAACCTCACAGCATACTAACCTTAAGGATCCGTAGCCAACATATCCAAGCTGCGGATCCTTTTTTTATAACAACAAGATTGCTCGCTTGAAATAGCTTTTCCCATCCATCTCCTTCGCTCTATAAACTCATCATCCTGATTTTTATAAAAAAGGGAGTATCACATTAGAACTCAACAAGCCCTCAGACAGACTCCAGCGATAGGATACACCACAGAAAAACCTATATATAAATTTTCCACTAAAGAAAAATTTTTCCTTTGAGAAACGCAATAACTCAATAAATTAGATATAAAAAAAGTTCTTCACTATCTGTTAGTGAAGAACTGCTCAATATACGATTTTCCAATATAAAAATCAATAGTGATCAAAAAGGTAAGTCATCTTTAGCATCACCTGACGAAAAATCTGCAATAGGAGCTGCACCTGTCTCACCAATTGGTGGAAATTGTGGCATCCCTGCCGGAGCCGAAGGATCCTGTGCTGCTACACGCTCTACCTTCCAAGCACGAATACTGTTATACCATCTTCCCTGATATTCACGGGCATCTATATCAAATGATACCGTCAGTTGTTCACCTATCTGAATGGCAAACTGATCTATTTTATCCGCTCCGAATACATCAAAACACATTTTACGCGGATACTGCTCCTGCGTTTCCAGTACGTATTCTTGCACCTTCCATTCTGATCCAGTGCGGGCCGAAACACCACTACGTGCCGGCAACACAGCAATAATTTTACCTGTAATTTCCATTTTAACTGTATGATTAATCTTTAGCGAAGATACAACATTAATTTCAGTTTCACCAAATTTTAGTTGTTTTTTTTGTACAATCCCGCATTAATATGTATTTTTGTTCTAAATAATCGATTAAAATAAAACTATATGAAATTTGTGATATCCAGCGCTGCGCTGTTTAACCGTCTGCAATCTATCAGTCGCGTAATCAACTCTAAAAATACGCTTCCCATATTGGATTGCTTTCTTTTTGAATTTCAGAATAACGTATTGACCATTACTGCATCAGACAGTGAAACAACATTAATAACATCTCTTGATGTGATAGAATGCGACTGCGACGCCCGCTTCTGCATCAACGCCAAAACCATACAGGATTCCATGAAGGAAATCGCAGAGCAACCCATGACCTTCGATGTCAATCTGGATGATATGGAAATCACGGCTAACTATCAGAACGGCCGCTTCTGTATTGTAGGACAGAATGCTGATGAATATCCCAAATTCCAGATTTCAGACGAAGAAATGAGTAGTGTTCTTCTCCCATCTGATGACTTTCTGAGCGGAATCAGCCACTGTATCTTTGCTACAGGCAATGATGAAATCCGTCAAGTCATGAACGGTATTTATTTTGACATTTATCCCGATGGCATCGTATTTGTAGCCACCGATGGACGCAAGCTGGTCAGAATCAAGAATACAGCCATCCGCAATAATGAACATGCCAGCTTCATTCTGCCGCAAAAACCGGCAACCCTACTCAAGAACCTCCTTCCGAAAGAGAGCAATGATGTAACATTGAGCTTCAATAGTAAAAATGCCATTGTCAACATGGAGTCAACCAAGTTGATATGCAGACTAATAGAAGGACGTTATCCCAACTACAATTCAGTCATACCAACTCAAAACCCATACCGTGTCACTATTGATCGCCAGTCGTTCATCAGTACTATCAAACGTATACTGATATTCTCCAGCCAAAGTAGCGCCCTTATCAAACTTCATCTCAGTGAAAACCAGATTATCGTATCCGGACAGGATCTTGATTACTCTACTTCTGCGGAAGAAAAACTGGCCTGCGAATATCAGGGTAATGAGATCAATATCGGATTCAGCGGAACATTCCTGCTTGATATTCTCAACAACATGGTTGGCGAAAATGTCATGATAGAACTGGCTGACCCAAGCCGTGCAGGCGTTCTCGTTCCTGTTGAACAAAACGAAAACGAAGACATGCTAATGCTATTAATGCCTATGATGTTGAACGATTAATGACCATTCACGAAATGAAACTGAATCTTAAAAGACCTATCGTATTTTTCGATCTGGAAACTACGGGAGTCAATATCACAACAGACCGTATCGTTGAAATATGCTATATCAAAGTATATCCCAACGGTAATGAAGAATCTAAAAGCATGAGAATAAATCCCGAGATGCATATTCCCGAGAGTTCTACAGCTATTCATGGAATACACGATGAAGACGTGGCTGACTGCCCGACATTCAAACAAATAGCTAAAGATCTCGCTCATACTCTGGAAGGATCGGACATTGCTGGATTTAACTCAAACCGCTTTGATGTCCCCTTATTGGTAGAAGAATTTCTACGGGTAGGTATCGACATAGATCTTCGGAAGAGAAAATTTGTTGACGTACAGAATATCTACCACAAGCTGGAACGCCGTACCCTTAGCGCCGCCTATAAATTCTATTGCGGAAAAGACCTCGAGAATGCCCATTCCGCATTGGCCGACACACAAGCTACTTACGAAGTGCTGATGGCCCAATTGGATCATTATCCCAATGACCTCCAGAATGACATTGATTTTCTGTCCGACTTCTCCCGCATGACAAACAATGCAGACTTTGCAGGCCGGATGATCTATGACGAAAATGGAGACATCGTATTCAATTTCGGCAAATACAAAGGACGTAAGGTAACAGATATTCTGCGAACCGATCCAGGATACTACAGCTGGATTCTTCAGGGAGACTTTGCAAGAAATACCAAGCAGGTCCTGACACAAATCAGAATAGATATGGGCACAAAATAAACTAAAAAAACATATGCTTAAAGGTAAGAAAATAGTTTTGGGCATCACAGGCAGTATAGCAGCTTATAAGAGCTGCTACATCATACGTGGACTGATCAAGAGAGGAGCTGAGGTGCAAGTCGTCATCACACCGGCTGGCAAAGAGTTCATCACACCTATTACACTCTCTGCCCTTACGAGTAAACCGGTCATCAGTGAGTTCTTCTCACAGCGTGACGGAACATGGCACAGCCATGTCAGCCTCGGATTATGGGCTGATGCCATGCTCATTGCTCCGGCTACGGCCTCTACAATAGGTAAAATGGCTCACGGCATTGCCGACAATATGCTCATAACCACCTATCTGTCGATGAAAGCACCAGTGTTCATCGCACCGGCCATGGATCTTGATATGTTTGCCCATTCTACCACACAAAATAACCTGAAACTCCTGCAATCATACGGTAATCATATTATCGAACCTACTTCAGGAGAACTGGCCAGTCATCTGGAAGGCAAGGGACGAATGGAAGAACCTGACAATATCATCAATGCACTGGAAAGATTCTTTGCTGAATCAGAAAGCCTGAAAGGAAGAAAAGTCTTGATTACAGCCGGACCAACTTACGAAAAAATTGATCCCGTACGTTTTATCGGGAATTATTCGTCCGGAAAAATGGGATTCGCACTCGCTGAAGAATGCGCCAGACAAGGTGCAGACGTCACTCTTATAAGCGGCCCCGTCAGTCTCCAAACGGTTCATCCCTCTATTCATAGAATAAACGTAGAATCAGCCGAAGAAATGTATCAGGCAGCCACTACACATTTTGGATATTCTGATGCAGCCATTCTCTGCGCTGCTGTGGCCGACTTTACCCCATCTAAAAAAGCTGAACAAAAAATCAAACGGGAAGGTGACGATCTAGTCATTCGTCTAAGACCTACACACGACATCGCAGCAGAACTCGGAAAAATGAAAAGACCCGGACAACGTCTGGTTGGCTTTGCGTTGGAAACTCAGAATGAATCGGGACATGCTCGGGAAAAACTCATCAGAAAAAATCTGGACTTCATCGTTCTTAACTCACTCAATGACAATGGAGCCGGATTTCAGTACGATACCAATAAGATTTCCATCATCAGCCATGATGCCACAATACCTTTCCCACTTAAGGATAAAAAAGAAGTAGCCAAAGATATCGTACGGCATCTTGCTGAAATTATCTAAAACGACCTACAGATTTATGTTTAAAGGAGTAAGACGAAGTTTCTATACATTGACACTGGTTGGGGCTATGCTGACGGGATACGGCCAGCATGCCTCAGCACAGGAACTGAACGCCAAGGTAGTCATCAACCGTTCACAAATCTCAAACACAACTGAAGCGGTATTCGAAGCCCTTCAAAATTCACTTACCGCATTCCTAAACGAACGGCAGTGGACCAAAATGACTTACGAAGATTATGAACGCATTAACTGTACGTTCAGTATCACTTTAAAGACATACAGCGAAACAGACAATTCCTTTACGGGCAGTATCCAGGTACAAAGTGTACGTCCTGTATACAATTCAAATTACTCCACTACCGTATTCAATATTCAGGATGAGAATTTCAATTTTAATTTCCAACAGTTCGACCAGTTAGATTTCCGTCCTGAACAAGTAGACAACAACCTTACTGCCATGTTGGCCTACTACGCCTATCTCATTATAGGCATGGATATGGACACCATGGCCCCGCTTGGTGGTACAGACATACTGCAAATGGCCATGGATGTGGCTAATAATGCCCAAAATCTAGGATATGCCGGTTGGAAAGCATTTGAAGACAGTCGTAATCGTTTTGCCATTATCAATGATTATCTGGACGGCGGTCTGGAACCGCTCCGTCAGATGGAATACGAATATCACCGCCTGGGTCTGGACAGAATGACAGAAAACACCGATTCAGCACGAAGTGCTGTCACATCTGCCATAGTTCTTCTGAAACAGGCACACGAAAACAAATCACAAAGTCTGCTTCCACAAATCATCACTGATATCAAACGTGATGAGATCGTCAGCATCTACAGCAGCAAAGGCACAAGGGAAGAAAAAGAACAAGTGTACGACATTGTCTTTGCTATCAATGCCTCACAGAATCCATACTGGGAAAAAATCAAGAAATAAAAAGCCATGCTTAAATCATTATATATCAAAAATTACGCTTTAATCGATACTCTGGACATCCATTTTGAAAAAGGTTTCTCTGTCATTACGGGTGAAACCGGAGCCGGAAAATCCATCATATTGGGCGCAATAGGTCTCCTCCTTGGCCAACGGGCAGACTGCAAATCCATCAAAGGCGAAAACGGCAAATGTATTATTGAAGCCCTGTTTGATTTGTCTGCCTATCATCTGGAAGATTTTTTTGAACGGAACAATCTGGAATTTGACGGAACGGAATGCATCATCAGGCGTGAAGTCACTACATCCGGAAAAAGCAGGGCTTTCATCAATGATACTCCGGCATCAGTGGCACAACTCAAAGAATTAGGAGAAATGCTCATTGATATCCACTCACAGCATCAGAATCTGATGTTGAGCAAGGAAAACTTTCAATTGAATGTCATTGATATTCTGGCTGGCAACAAGGACGAACTCGAAACCTATAAAACACTTTATCAGACCTACAAACAGCATAGTAAAGCATTGGAACAGGCACAACAGGAAGCTGAAAAAGCACGTGACGAGGAAGACTATCTTCAATTCCAGCTCGAACAACTTGAAAAGGCAGACATGAAAGCCAACGAACAGGAAGAACTGGAGCAAGAAGCAGAAACCCTGTCTCATGCAGAAGAAATCAAGCAAGCCCTATATCAGACTGATGACTTACTGAACAACGACCAGAACGGCATTATCAGCGCTGTAAAGGAAGGTGCACAGCTTCTGTCACATATCAGCCGCGTATACCAACCGGCCGAAGAACTGGCTGAAAGAATGGAATCTTGCTATATCGAACTGAAAGACTTGGCCGGAAGTATCAACAGTGAAACCGAACAGGTAGAATTTGATCCGGAAAGGCTGAATTTTGTCAACGAACGATTAAACACAATTTATTCCCTGCAACAAAAGCATCATGTGGATACGGTAGAAGCCTTGTTGGCTATACAGGACTCTTTCCGCGAAAAGCTCTCAATGATCAGTCACAGTGAAGAATATATTGAAGAACTAAAAGAAGCTAAAGCAAAAGCATATAAGCAATTGAAGACTCAGGCCAGCCATCTTACTGAAAGACGTATAAAAGCGGCTAAAGATGCAGAAGCCCAAATGAAGGAAAAATTGATCCCATTAGGCATACCCAACGTTCAGTTCAAGGTAGAACTGAACCAGCGTGACGAACCGGACGAAACAGGTATGGACCGCATCAACTTTCTTTTCAGCGCCAACAAAAACGGCTCCCTGCAACCCATCGCACAGGTTGCATCTGGTGGCGAAATTGCCAGAGTCATGCTCTCACTCAAGGCCATGATTTCAGGAGCGGTAAAATTACCTACCATCATATTCGATGAAATAGATACCGGAGTTTCGGGAAATATTGCCGAAAAAATGGCTTTAATTATGCAAGATATGGGCGCACATAACAGGCAGGTGATCAGTATTACCCATCTGCCACAAATCGCGGCCAGAGGAGCAAACCATTATAAAGTCTACAAGGAAGACAACGAAAAGGGAACCACAAGCCATATCATCCAATTGGATGACCAACAACGCGTTGAAGAAATCGCGCATATGCTCAGTGGAGCAACACTGACAGATGCCGCCATCAATAATGCCAAAGAATTACTTCACTCAGCACACTAATGAATACAGACAGAATAAAATTACAAATGAAAAGACCTATCGCATTAGCCTGCATCCTGGCAGCAGCCTTATTTGCACAGGCACAAAATCCAAAATGGTTTAAAAAAGCCAGAAAAGCACAGATCAGCATCATTACATTCGATGAGAACGGACAGCATTTGAAATCAGGAAACGGTTTCTTTATCAGCGAAGACGGTACAGCATTAGCCAATTACCAGCTTTTTGAAGATGCAGCTTCAGCCAAAGCTGTAGACAACGATGGCAAGGAATATCAAGTCAACAGTATAATGGGTGCCAATTCACTTTATGATGTGGTCAAATTTAAAGTTGTAACCGAAAAAAAGACAAATGCACTGTCTGTCAGTGAACGTGCTGGTGCAGAGAGTGAACATGTCTACATCATGCCATATCCTACAAGTGAAAAGGCAATCTGCCTGAATGACACACTTAAAAAGATTCAAAAATTCAACGAACAATATCATTACTATTCTCTTGGCAGGGAAATCAACGAACACTATACTAACTGTCCAGTCATGTCAGATGAAGGCGAACTTCTTGGTATGATACAGCAGCCGGCAAACAGCCAGTCAAAGACAAAAGCTTATGCGATAAGCGCCAACTATGGACAATCTTTGTCTGTCAACTCGCTGTCTGCGACCAATTCTGATCTGAATGCCATTAAGATTCCCAAAGCTCTTCCTGATGACGAAAACGAGGCCTCCACATTTATTTACATGGCATCCGGCAGTAGTGATTCAACAACCTACCAACAATATCTGGACGAGTTTATTCAGAAATTTCCGTCTAATAACAATGCATACACACAACGGGCTGACTTCTATCTTGCCCATGGCAACTATAGTAAAGCTGAAGAAGATATCAATGCCGCACTCGAGCATTCGCCTAACAAAGCAGAAGTATATTACACAATCAGTAAAATGTTGTATGGACTCAATTTGCGTAAAGATTACAATGTATATAAAGACTGGAACATGGAGAAGGCCGGACAAATGATTGATGAAGCTATCAATCTGAACCATTTACCGGTTTATACATTTCAGGCCGGACAAATCTGTTATGCACTTAAAGAATATGAAAAAGCCTTCAATCATTTTATAGAGCTGACCCATACCAATATGCGCTCAGCTGATATGTTTCTTTACGCTGCCCAATGCAAAACCATGCTGAAGGCAGACACGGCAAGCATACTGGCATTGCAAGATAGCGCAGTAGCATGCTTCACAAAACCTTATATCAAAGAAGCTGCCCCTGCACTTATGGCACGAGCCAATACAAAACTGGCCATGGAACGTTACAGAGAGGCTGTTATCGATCTCAACGAATATGAGAAACTGATGAGAAATGAACTGAATGCTAATTTCTACTACCTGCGTGAACAAGCTGAGATGAAAGGCAGACTATACCAACAAGCCATAGACGACATCGACAGAGCAATACGAATGGAACCGAAAGAGCCTCTTTATCACGCTGAACGCGCTGTAGTCTATTACACCATAGGTGAGTTCGCCGAGGCTATCAAATCGGCTCAAAAAGCGACGGAACTGGCTCCTGACTACACTGACGGATACAGAATACTAGGCATTTGCCAGATCTATAACAAAGAACGTGAAAAAGGTATTGCCAACCTTCAAAAAGCGGCTGACTTGGGTGACAACACAGCACGAGAAGTATTGAAACAAGAAATATTCCAAAATGCGGAACAAAAATAATATGGATGAACAAGGAATATGTAAACCAGATCATTCAAAATGACTTTTTAAAAGGCTCTGACAATTTTGATTCATGCTACGAAGCTATCATCATGCTTCAAGCTGATTCTTCAATAATTGATGCCTATACTTTATACGCCAAAGAAACGGAGCTCTGTGAAAAGGTCAATGAAAGCCTCACAGAGCTTCTTCAACGAAACTATAACAGAATACCTTCACGAGCCATAATCGGACTGATATCCGGTCAAAATTGTCAACTGACAGTAAAAGCCATACAGAAACTTGAACATATTATATTATCCTACAATAAAAAAACGGATTTATCCCTTGCCTTACAGTTTCTAACCAGCAACAATGAAGACAAAGTCATAAAAATTTCCATATTAATGGGATTCAAAGAATAAAATCCTATGGCTATTAAAATCACCTTCCGTAATACCACACGTCTGAGCATAAGAATTACCAGCAGAAATGACATACATGTATCTGCCCCCTATCACACGCCGAAACAAACAATACTTGACTTCATTAAAAAAAATGAGAACTGGATACAAAAGGCTTTGGAAAATAACGCTGCAGCTCAGAAAAAGCGGCTGTCATTTTTTGAACAACTTCCACTTGATACCAGAGAACAACGTCTGAACGTTACTCTTAAAATGAATGAAATCATTCCGCCACTAATAGAGAAATATTCCAAACTGATGAATGTACAACCTTCCACCATCACTTACAAAGCAACCATATCAAGATGGGGAAGTTGCCAGACAAAAACCAGACGCATATCCTTCAGCGTATATCTTCTACTACTCCCTCTTCATTGTATCGAACATGTTGTTGTACACGAATTGGCTCACCTCATTGTTCCCAACCATAGTGCAGATTTTTATGCTGTAATGGACCGCTATTTTCCGAATTGGAAAATAGCAAGAGAAGAAACCAAAAGAATATGTCAAATGGAAGATAGTGAAGAATAAATTTGTTTTTCATCAATAAAAACTTATTCACAAGACAATATTCTATGCCTTTTATCTTCTATTGCTGATACATATACAAAAGGGAACAGAGCTTCTTCATTCACGTTTCCCTTACCGAAAATTAACCGTAAGCATTATGCTTTAACGTGTAAAAACTGAAGCCCTTGTGAACAGACCGTCACAAGGGCTTCAAATTTAATTATGCTAACTGTACTAAGCAGTTATTTCAATACTATCCACCGAAGTTATCGTACATAATGTTTTCCGGATCAACACCCAGACTGTCAAGCATGCTCACCACAGCCTTAGACATCGGTCCAGGACCACACATGTAGTATTCAATATCTTCAGGTGCTTCGTGATCTTTCAGATATGTGTTATAAATAACCTGATGAACAAATCCCGGCGTATACTTAACACCAGCAGCATCTGCAGCCGGATCCGGACGGTCCAAAGCCAGATGGAATGAGAAATTCGGGAATTCCTTTTCAAGCTGAAGGAAATCCTGCAGATAGAATACTTCATTCAAAGCACGTGCACCATAGAAATATGACAACTTACGGTCTGTTGTCTTAAGTGTCATGGTCATGTGCATAATCTGTGCACGCAACGGAGCCATACCGGCACCACCACCTACCCACATCATCTCCTTCTTAGAATCGAAGATAGGATGGAAGTCTCCATAAGGACCACTCATGATTACCTTGTCTCCAGGTTTCAGAGTGAAGATATAAGATGAAGCAATACCAGGCATTACGTCCATAAAGCCAACCTGAGGTTTCGGTTTGAACGGAGGTGTTGCGATACGTACAGTCAACATGATACGGTCACCTTCTGCAGGATAGTTAGCCATTGAATAGGCACGGATAGTTTCTTCTGTATTTTCACACTTCAGACCGAACAAGCCAAACTTCTGCCAAGCCGGAAGATATTCCTCGCCAATGAGTGACTTGTCGATATCCTTATCATAATCCATCTTGTATTTAGGTATCTTGATCTGCGCATATGAACCCGGGATGAAGTCCATGTGCTCACCTTTAGGCAATGCCACAATAAACTCCTTAATGAATGTAGCCACGTTCTTGTTAGAAATAACTTCGCACTCCCATTCCTTAACACCCATTACTGATTCAGGTACCTTAAGTTCAAGATCTGCCTTCACCTTGCACTGACAACCCAAACGCCAGTTATCCTTGATCTGTTTACGGGTGAAATGACCTTTTTCAGAATCTAGGATCTCACCGCCACCAGATACAACCTGACATTTACACTGTCCGCATGAGCCTTTTCCACCACAGGCAGAAGGCAAATAGATGCCTTGCTCAGCCAATGTAGAAAGCAAGCTTCCTCCCTGTGCCACAGAGATTTTCTTATCACCATTAATGGTAATGTTCACATTACCGCTGGGTGACAAATACTTCTTAGCTACGAGCAAAATGATAACCAAAAGGAGAATAGTCACGAGGAATACTCCAATGCTCGTAAAAATAAAATTCATATCCATTGTTCTATTCCTTAACTTTTAAATTTTCAAACCTGAGAAACACATAAATGCCATAGCCATCAATCCTACAGTGATGAAGGTAATACCCAATCCCTGCAATGGTTTAGGTACATCGGTATAAGCCATTTTTTCACGGATAGCAGCTAAAGAAACAATAGCCAACAACCATCCTATACCAGATCCGAGAGCATAAGCAATTGAATCCCATACATTACCGATAGCCTGTGTGCTCGTAGCAGGATCCATCAGGATACGCTGCTGCATGAACAATGATGCACCCATGATGGCACAGTTAACGGCAATCAAAGGCAAAAATATACCCAAAGCCGAATAGAGAGAAGGAGAAAAGCGTTCAACGATCATCTCAACCAACTGCACGATACCGGCAATCACGGCAATGAAAAGTATAAAAGCAAGGTATGTCAGATCCTGACCAAGAATACCATTCTCAGAAAGAACCTTAGTCTGCAACAGATAGTCAACAGGAACTGTTACCAATAACACAAAGGTAACGGCAACACCCAAGCCCAAAGATGTCTTCACATTCTTAGATACGGCCAAATAAGAACACATACCCAAGAAGAAAGCGAATATCATATTGTCCACAAAAATAGAGCGGACGAACAAACTTAATAAATGTTCCATAATCTTTCTTTAATTATTGTATGTGTGAATTATTTCTTCTTTTCCGTATCATTAATGGCACGCTGAGCCCAAATGAAACAACCCAACAGAATCAATGCCATTGCTGGCATGGTCATCATACCGTTGTTCATATAACCCATCTCATAGAAACTCTCAGGGATAATCTGAAAACCGAGCAGGCTTCCATTTCCGAGGAATTCACGAACTGCACCGACAATAACGAGTACCAAAGCATAACCAAGACCATTACCGATACCATCAAGGAAGCTGGCCCACGGACCGTTCATCATAGCAAAAGCTTCCAGACGACCCATCAGGATACAGTTTGTAATGATCAGACCGACGTACACTGACAACTGTACGCTGACATCATAGGCGAAAGCCTTCAATATCATACTCACAATAGTTACCAATGCAGCAACGACCACCAGCTGGACAATAATACGTATACGGTTAGGAATAGTATTACGGATCAATGAAATAATCACATTAGAAAAAGCAGTAATAACTGTCACGGACAATCCCATGACAATAGCAGGCATCAACTGCGAAGTTACCGCCAAAGCAGAACAGATACCGAGCACCTGTACTGCAATCGGGTTATTAAGATTGAGAGGTGATGAGAAAACCTCACGATTCTCTTTTGAAAACAACTTGCTCATTGTCTGTCCTCCTTTTTATTCATTAGTAGTTAAAAAAGTCATATAACGAGACAAACAGTCGTGCAACATGTTGTTCACACCATCACTGGTCAGAGTGGCACCTGTGATTGCATCACAACGACTCTCGTCTGTCAGTCCTTCCACATATTTGCCTTTCTTGGCTACACTGATAGCCACGGCTGACTTGTCGGCATTAAGCAATTGCTTGCCTTCAAACTGTTTCTGGAATTTCTCGTATTCAGTAATGATGGCTCCCAAACCGGCAGTCTCACTCTTGTGAGAGAAATATACACCGTAAATGGTTGTCTTGTCTGCATTGACTGCCACATAACCCCAAATAGCATCCCACAATCCTTTTCCGGTCATTGGCATGACATACTTGGTTTCTCCATTTACATTACATACATAAAGCGGAAGATTGTCAGCTGAAATATTCTTGTCTTCTACAGCAAAACCATCTTTGTCCTTAGAGGCACCGTCTTTTACGACTGAACCGTCTGAAGCAATGATTTTATCAGCTACAATCACCTGATTATAGGTATTCTCAACTTCACTTTTATCTATTCCACGAATATTGAGTGCTGCCAAAATCTGGCTTTTCTTGTCAATTCTGACATTGGCCATTGATTGCGGTTCCAGCGCCTTGGAAATAAAAGCCAGCAAGAATGCTACAATAATCACTACCACTGAAGCATATATAATGGTATAAGTATTGCTGCTGGTATCGATTCCTTTCTTCTTAGGCTGTCCCTCCACGATCTCTTCAAACTCGGAAGCCGGAGCCTGACATACCGGACATTTGGCCGGTGCGGCATCACCTTCATGTATATAGCCGCATACTTTACACTTAAATTTCTTTGTAGCCATATTCCTTGTTATTTTTTTATTGCACGTTTAGCACGCTTGTCAATATTGCTTTGGATTACAAAGTAATCAATCAACGGTGCGAACAAGTTCATCAACAATATCGCAAGCATCATTCCTTCGGGATATCCCGGATTCAATACACGAATAATAATTGCCATGGCACCGATAAGGAAACCATAAACATATTTTCCACACTCCGTACGAGCTGAAGTGACAGGGTCAGTAGCCATAAAGACTGCTCCGAAACAGAAGCCGCCGACAATAAGATGCTGATACCAAGGCATAGATGCTACAGCGTTGCCTTCAGGACCGAACTGATTGAAGATCAATCCCATCACAATACCACCGACAAACACACTGAACATGGTTTTCCAGCTGGCCACACCACTCCACAAAAGGATAACGGCACCAATTGCAATAGCAATCACACTGGTCTCACCGATAGATCCCGGAATAAGACCGATAAACTGATCCATAACAGAAGAAGTGGTTGCAGCACCTACTGCAGCTTCACCGAGCGGAGTTGCCATAGTAAAGGTATCAGGCAAATCATAACCTAAACCACAAATGCTCTCGGTTGCTACCCAACAAGCGTCACCACTCATTACAGTAGGATATGAGAAGAACAAGAATGCACGGGTTATCAAAGCCACATTAAAGATATTCATACCTGTACCACCGAAGATTTCCTTAGCGAAAATAACAGCAAAAGCACAAGCAATGGCCAAAACCCAAAGCGGACAGCCTACCGGGACGATAAGAGGTACAATCATACCAGTTACCAGATAACCTTCCTGAATCTCCTCATTTTTCCACTGGGCTACAATAAACTCGATACCAAGACCTACAATGTAAGATACCAGTATTTTTGGCAATACTGCCAGAAAACCATAACCAAACAACTGCCAGAATGTAGCTTCTGCCAGCTTGCCTGCCGCAGCATAATTCTGATATCCGATATTATACATACCGAACAACAATGCCGGCATCAATGCTATGACCACAAATGACATGATACGCTTGCTATCTATCGCATCATGGACGTTCACTCCCGTTTTTGATGTGGTATTCGGCACGAAAAGGAATGTTTCGAAACCGTCAAACACAGAACGGAAAGCGTGAAGTTTGCCACCTTCTTCGAAGCTTGGCTTTATCTTATCAAGATATTTTCTTAACGCGTTCATTATTTACTATTAATTTAAATTGCGACGATACTAAATTTTATGCCATTTCCTTGCGCAACATATCCAAACCTTCACGTACGATTCTCTGAACCTCCAGTTTGGAAGAGTCCACAAATTCGCATAACGCAAAATCTTCAGGCGCTACTTCATAAATACCCAAAGCCTCCATGCGATCAATATCTCCCGTAATAATGGCCTTAACCAACTGCTCGGGGAATATATCCATCGGGAATACCTTATCGTATTCATTACTCATGATCATGTGACGTTCGCCACCCTTGATTCTGGCATCAAGCGTATACTCCTTGTTTTTACCGAAAAGCCAGCTGAAATAAGAACGGCTCACAGAGAATTCATTTGTTCTCGGCATAATCCATCCTAACATTTCATGAACATCATCTCCTTCAGGAATGACATTCACCTCTGTTGCATGAGCGCCGAGGAAACCATCAGCTGTTGTTTTCTGACCGGTCATTACATTACCGCTTATGATACGGATATGACGATCAGAAGACACATTGCCATTCACAATTGAACTGATCTGCTGCCCCACGGTAACCTTGCAGTAGGCTGGTTTCTTCACTTCGGATCCAGCCAAAGCTATAACTCTCGTGAAGTCAAGCTTACCGGTATTGAACAGATGGCCGATAAAGATAACTTCTTCCGCACCTAATGTCCAAACCACTTCACCTTTGTTAATGGGATCTACATGGTTGATCTGAACACCAACATTACCGGCAGGAGCTGCTCCGCTAAAGAATGTCACAGTTACATTCTTTGCAGCTGTCAAAGCAGGTGCGCTCTGTTTCGTACTGACACCAAGATGAGTCTTGGCAATACGTGACAACGCATCGAGTCCGGTCTGGAAATCTGCTTCACGTCCTTTCAGTACAAACTCAAAATCAGCAGCCAACGGCATTGAATTGAACGCAGACACGAAAATAGCTTTCGGAGTATCTGCAGGATTAGCCGTTACATCATACGGACGCTGTTTGATAAAGCCGAACAATCCACTTTCAAAGAGAACGTCCTTCACAGCCTTGGCATCCATAGATGCTACATTCTTTTTACCGAAATCAACGTACTGCTGCTCAGCTGATGCTTCAACCTGTACGCTCAACACTTTTCTCCGCTCACCTCTCACCACAGCTACAATCTTACCACTGATAGGAGAGACAAACTTCACTTCGGGATTGTTCTTGTCCACAAACAAGGCATCCCCGACCTTCACGATGTCACCTTCCTTGACCACCACCTTCGGTTTCATTCCAGTAAAATCATCAGGCATCAAAGCAAAAATACCCGAATTATTCACTTGAAACAGTTCCTTTGTGGCTTTGCCCTTAAGATTTACATCAAGGCCCTTACGTAATTTAATTACATTTGCCATATATTTGGATTAAAAAAACTGGTTTTATCAAAATCGGGACAAAATTACATTAAAAATATGATAAAGTGAAGAAATCTAAAAAGAAAATACTAATTTTGTTCAGGTAAACTGATTTAGATATTAAAAAACTTAAAAAAATATTTCAAACACTGGTAGGATTCCTGCTGGCTTCTTATCTGTTGTTGATTGTACTGTCATACATCCCGGCTGTACAAAGGGGATTGTCTGCCCTTGCTTCAAAACAACTCAGTACATTACTGAATACTAAGGTTCAAATTGGAAGAATTGATCTCGGACTATTCAACCGCATCATACTTGATGATGTCCGTATCATGGACCAAAACAACCAGAATCTACTCAATGCTGCCAGATTGGCTACAAAAATCGAACTTATCCCTCTAATCAACGGACAAATTACCCTATCCAACATCCAAATATACGGATTTGATATCAACCTTTACAAAAAAAATCCGAACTCACCTATCAATCTCCAGTTTATCATTGACACTTTTTCCTCAAAAAACAAGAAAAAAGAGAAAAATATCCCAAATCTCAAGTTTAATTCCATACTGATACGTAGAGGATCAGTATCTTATAATGTTTTAAGCAGTCCAAAAACTCCAGAAAAATTTAATCCGGATCATCTGAATATCGATCATATCAGTGCTACCATTGCATTAAAGAAGTTTTCAAAAGACTCTTTAAATCTTAATCTTAAAAAATTACATTTTGAAGAAAAATCCGGTCTGACGGTCAAACAATTCAAGTTCAAAATACGGGCAAACAAGAATCATGCATTATTAGAAGATTTTAATCTGCAATTACCCCACTCCCAAATCAGACTTGATTCAATCAGCTGCAAATATCCGGTGTGGGATACCCAAAAGAAGATAAAAAACCTTACCGACAATATCTCCATCAATGGAAACATGTCAGAGAGTTATCTGACGCTCCAGGATCTGAAATCACTGGTCCCGGCTCTGTCTCCTATCGATTTTCCTCTGACCATATCGACTCGTTTTCAAGGAGACAATTCTTCTTTCCAGATCAGAAATCTACAGATTTACGGTTTGGACAAACAAATTGATCTTAATGCTAATTGCATAATCCACGGACTGTTCACCAAGCACAGCCAAAATATTTCAGCTCAAATCAACAGTCTGAAAATCTCATCTACGGCTTTAAATGAAATTTCAAAAATCACATCATTACAGGATAAAATCCAACCTTACATAACTGCCGTAGGCCATATTAATCTGAAAGGTAATTTCGAGAAAAGCCCCAATGCCATCGCCTCACTAATTAATCTGGAAACAAGTGCAGGCACACTGAACGTAAATGGACAATATCATTCTGACGGACGTATGCAAGTTCAGGCACGCACAAAAGGGCTTCACATTGACAGTCTGGTAACCAATAAGTTCCAACAAATTGCTTTTGACCTGAAATGTGAAGGCTATTGGCCTAAGGCTCACAGTCCCAGACTCTCATTCAGCGGTGTTATCCCCGTAATGACTTATAGAAATTACACGTACAAAGACATTCAGATAGAAGGAAAATATGCAGCAGACCACATCAGTGGTATGGTGTCTGTCAATGATCCTAATATCCAACTTGACGCTAACGGATCTTTTGATCGCAAAGCACGCAAACCCATTATAAAGTTAAATGGAAGCCTCAAACATTTTAATCCCAATGCCCTATCATTAACTACATTACATCCTAATACCTTTTTCAGCCTCAATTTAAATTCAGAAATTACAGGAATAAAATCCGATGAGATATCCGGTCATGTCTATCTGGATCATTTTGAGATGGAAAATGAAACGGAAACTTACCGTCTCAACCATTTCTATTTGACAAGCCATAACAATAACGATTATCGTCAAATTAATATAGAGAGTGATTTTTTGAATGCTGATCTTAAAGGAGTCTTTAAATTTGCTACCTTGATGGTCAACGGACAGGAAATGCTGCATCACTATATTCCAACATTTATTAAATCTCCGGCAAAACCTGTAAAAGAAGAAGATGTTCTGTCATTCAATGCAGATATCCGCAATCTTCTTCCCCTTGAAAAAATACTTCAAATCCCCATCAGAATTACAGATAATGGCAGAATAGAAGGTTACTTCAATAGTTCCAACAATAAACTGAGATTTTTTGCTTCTATTCCGGAAGTCATCTACAATGATCAAAGTATCAAAAACATAGGTATTTTTTCTACTATTCAGAGTGATTCAATCTTATGCAGTGCAGATTTGGAAAAAACAGTCGGCAAAAGCCCGGTCGAATTCCGACTTCGCAGCAAAGCCGCTCACGACTTTATCCAGACGCAACTGTATTGGGACAATCATCGCCCCAATGTTTACAAAGGCATTGTAATGGCCAATACCCGATTTTCAAAAGACAACGACCAGACTTTACAGACAAATATCACGTTTTTACCATCAGAAGTTACCGTCAACGATTCAATCTGGCAAATCCATCATTCTGAAATAGAAATACGTCCTAAGCACATTTATGTAGATAACTTCAAAATAGATCAAAACCGGAGACACCTGGTACTAAACGGCAAGGTTACTTCTGAAAAAGAGGATTCACTCATCGTGGATCTTAATGACATCAACCTGGAATACATCTTCAACATCATCAATTTCCATACTGTTGATTTCACCGGTAGGGCTACAGGAAAAGTATATGCCACCAACCTGCTTCAAAGTCCTTTGATTGATGCCAAACTCAACGTGAAGAATTTCTGTTTCAACAATGCTTATCTTGGAGAAATGAACATACACGGTGGTTGGGAGAAGGAAAGCAATGCCATTTTTCTGGATGCAGCAATGAAGGATCTCTCGAATAATAGTCGTACCACCGTCAAAGGAACTATTGTTCCCGGCCACAAACCTCATTCCGGACTGGAACTGAATATCAACACAGAAAACATAGATCTTTCTTTCCTTAACAAATACACTGAAGGTATATTTTCAGAACTTAGGGGAAGAGCAACCGGATGGACCAGAGTATTCGGTCCGTTCAAATCCATCAACCTGGAAGGTGACATGCTCATCAATAAAGCTGATCTTAAGATTGGCGTAACAAATGTAGCCTACCACATTGAGAACGACTCTGTCATACTGCGTCCTGATCATATTTATTTCAGGAATGCCAAGATTTACGACAGCCAAGGCGGCCCGGATAAAAATGACCATTATGCTATCGTAAACGGTGTACTGCAACATACCCATCTTTCCAATCTGCGTTATGACGTTACGGCAGAAACACATAATATTCTAGGTTATGACCAGAAAGAATTTGGAGAAAATGCATTTTGCGGTACGGTCTATGCCACCGGACACCTTTCATTCAACGGCCGTCCTGGTGTACTCAACATCAATATTGATGCACGACCGGAAGCCAACACGGTATTCACTTATAATCTGTCTACACCTTCAACACTTACAAGTAACCAGTTTATCACTTATAAAAACGAAAAGGCTGATTCTACAGTTATAGTTAAAGAAACTGTGCAGACGGAACTCGAAGAGCCCGAATCCGACATGCGCCTGAACTTTAATCTCAACGTGACTCCAGACGCCACCATGAAAATTCTAATGGATCCTAAAGCTGGCGACTACATCGCAGTTAGGGGACGCGGCAATATCCGAGCTAGCTATTATAACAAGGGAAATTTCATGATGTACGGTTCCTACACGGTTAACAACGGTATCTACAAACTCTCGCTGCAGGATGTAATCCGTAAGGATTTTATATTCAGCCCTGGTGGCACCATTTCATTCAACGGATCACCTAATCTTGCTGATTTGAACCTTCAGGCAATATACACGGTTCCATCCGTGTCACTTAACGATTTGAGCGCACGTACCACTTTCAGCCAGAATAATGTGCGTGTCAATTGCATCATGAACCTTACGGGCAAAGCCACTTCCCCTAAAATCGGATTTGACTTTGATTTACCCAATGTCAACGAAGATGAAAAACAGATGGTGCGCAGCCTCATCAGTACGGAAGAAGAAAAGAACATGCAGGTCATTTATCTGTTGGGAATAGGACGTTTCTACACTTATGACTATAACAACACCGAACAGAGCCAATCCTCCGTAGCCATGAAATCACTGCTGTCTTCTACCTTAAGCGGACAACTGAATCAAATGTTTTCCAGCATACTGGGTAACAACAGCAATTGGAATATCGGCACCAATCTCAGTACCGGCGACCAGGGCTGGAGCGATATGGATATTGAAGGATTGCTTTCCGGCCGTCTGCTAAACAACCGCCTGCTCATCAACGGCAACTTTGGCTACAGAGACAATACGACCACAGCCAGCAACTTTATCGGCGATTTTGACTTGCAGTGGCTTCTGACTCCGTCCGGTAATGTCAGTCTGAAGGCCTACAGCAAAACCAATGACCGTTATTTCACCAAATCTTCTCTGACAACCCAAGGTATAGGCATTGCCATAAAACGTGACTTCAACACGTGGAAAGACATATTCAGATTTCTGATTCCTAAAAAAAGAAGACAAAAACAGAAAAACGAATCAGAAGTCTCTACCGGCAATAACGACTTATAACACAATGGACTGGATTATATCTTTCTACAGTCCTAAAATAAATTAAGAACAGCCCATTATACTTGCAAATAACAAATCCAATTCTTATTTTTGTGGGGAACGGATCGGTATTTCATCTGTTATGATGAGCCAAAATACCACTCTGATTCTCTTATTATCGTATATACTCACCATTAAAAAAACAAGCGTATGGATAAAAAGGATTTTATGCGTAAAGCCATAGCGCTTTCCATTGAGAATGTCAAAAACGGCGGCGGCCCATTCGGTGCTGTCATTGTCAAGGATAATGAGATTATCGCTACAGGTGTCAACCGTGTCACAGCCAATCATGACCCCACCGCCCATGCGGAAGTCAGCGCCATCCGCGCAGCTTGTGAAAAGCTCAATACATTCGATCTCAGCGGTTGTGAAATTTACACCTCATGTGAACCCTGCCCTATGTGTCTGGGAGCTATCTACTGGGCTCATCTGGATAAGATTTATTATGGCAATAACAAACATGATGCCGCCGACATCGGCTTCGATGATTCATTTATTTATGACGAACTGGCTCTGACACCGGAAAACCGTCAGAAAGCTTCTGAAACCATGCTAAGGAATGAAGCTATTGAAGCTTTCAAACTGTGGGAGAACACAGCAGACAAGACTGAATATTGATCAGGAATTCTTTGACTTAACAAAACTCCTGCCGATTTGTTATTGAAAAGAAAAAGGCCTCCATCCCGGAAAATGAAGGATGGAGGCCTTTTTCTTTATCATTGTGATAAAACTGTTTCACAAACGATGCCCCTTGTTCTACTCGCATTCTGTATAGAAACGGATCAGACGCTCCAATGACCGCTTACAAACCGGACAGAATACAGGAGCTTCATTTATCTTCATCCTACATTCCTGAAACGCACGGTAAACGCCTTTCGATTGATAACCGGCACCTTCATACACACCTATCCGGGTGTAAACCTCATCAGGATGTCCTGTAGCCGATGTCGGAACTGGCGTTCCTTCCGGCAGCATATCCTTCCATTTGACGGAAAAATCCTTCAAGGTAGTAATATTCTGTTCCCACGGCTCTGTATCCGACGGATAAATACTTTCGTACTGATCGTCATAGAAATATTCATCAGCCAGTCCGCCGAAGCTGTGTCCGAACTCATGTACAACCACCGGACGGAAATCCTTATGGTGAGCCGTTGTCAGAGTATAGGAATTATAGATTCCACCTCCCCCATATTCGTCCGTATTGGCCAGGATAATGATATGTTCATAGGGCACGCCGGCCAACAGGTTATGCAACTGTTTGAGATGCAACGTAGTGAGATAACGTGAAGAATAGAACGTATCAAAATGCGAATCTACCGCCGTATGTTTCCAAATGCCTTTTCCCGGAATACTGACACCACTTTCAGCTGACGGTGCAGCCACAGCTACAAAGTTGAAACGCGATTTCAGGGAAGCAAAAGGTTCATGTGACAGGATGGAAGTCACGGCCGTATCACAGTCAGCATAAAAACGTGTCATCTCATCCTGACGATAACCTTCTGCTACAATGGCCACATCGATACAGTTTTCCGGATTGCCTTCCTTTACGATATAACGGTAAGGTACATTACCCGTCGCATTTATCTGACGGATCAGGATATCCTTTGGATCCACAAGATGCCTCATGGAAACCTGCGGCTTACGATGGGAATCCATGAGCGTCACATTGACCCATACCGGCCGTTTGGGAAAGGGAACCAGAAAGGTATTCTCAAATGATTTTTTCACCTTGACAGCCTCTTCCGTAGCCTGCCATTCCTGAAACAGAGAAGAAAAAGAATGACGGTAAAGGGTATCACCGGTTGCCTCATCACAAACCGTAATCTGTCCGTTACCTTCCAAAGGCAACTCTTTAAGATGATGACGTCGTCCAGCCCATCCCTGTAGTTTAACCAACTGGTCAACGTAGACTTCCTGAGTACGGTTAGTACCGGCAAAGATATAATCCAGACGCAAGGTTGCATTTTCGAACCATTCATCGAAAGCCTGCCCCCAACAATCCATACCACAGACAGCCAAGGCCAGACATAGCATTGTTTTTTTCATATTCGCACGTTATTTGATCTATCTGACTGCAAAGTTAACCTTTTCAGTTACTTTCTTTTCTTGTTACCGGCACTTTTTTGTCAACGCTCCAAAGTGACATCTTCCACAAAGTCACCCACGCTCAGATTTAACTGCTCAAGCTTGCGTACCCGCTTACCGTTCAACCGGATATCCTTAAAACGGATTCGACAGACTTTTCTGTCGTCGGAATAACCATGCATCACTGATGCACGGAACGGTCCGTTATAGGAAATGTGGCTGAACGTCACATCTTCCACATTCCGTCCCGGACCACTGCAATAGCGTGGCAAGTTCATCACCCGCAGATGAAACAGCTGTCCTTCCTGTATATGTTCTATCCGGATGCTGTCGAAAGTGATATGCCTCAACAGGTTATGGTCGCCCGCATTCAATGCCATGACACCCTGATAGTCCGGATCATCTTCATCATGTTCAAGCACGTCAATGTTGCGGAACAGGATATGTTCTATCACTTCGCCTTCCGTTGAGGTATCACCATGTGTACCGATATTAACAGGATGAGCGATATCAGCCCACAAAACAGAATTGGTAACCTGGATATCTTCCGTATGACCGTAATAATTCCAACGGTGACCGTAAATGGCAATGCAATCATCCGAATTACGTAAAAAGACATCATCCACTTTGACGTGGCGGGCACAATAGAAATCAAGTCCGTCTCCCCATCCCTGATGGCTGAACGATTTCAGTCCGCGTATGACCACATTTTCGGCCACTGCAGCCGTCATGCTGTTGTACCGGGGATTGATTATGGCAATATCTTCCACCGTAAGATTTCGAGCCCATGCAGCAGAAATACCATTCGGCGTTTCCAAAATCATTCCCCGGCCACATATTCTCACATTCTCCGTACTGTCACAATTCAATGATCCGCGCAGAATGGCCCCTGGAGCCAGATAGACGGTTGTATGTGAAGGTATCTTGAATGTCCGGTTTTGCTTGTCAGCCGGTTCATGGATACCGGGTCCAAAATACGTCACATGATTGTCGGTAGAATCAGGAACCTGTTCTTCAAGAGCATGAGCAAAAAAATGAAGGTTATGCAAACGATCACCATTACATTCAATGGACAGTTTTTGTGGTCTGTCGAGCGTAAACATGATTTGGTTACCATCCACTTTCGGACGTATATTGCGGGAAAGCGGACGAATATCCACTGTTTGCAAATTACCGTTGTTCAACTGAATCCAGACATCCACTTTTCCGGAAAAGTCGAACTGTACCATCGAAGCCTCAGAATTGGTATCCATGTCCACCTTGACTTTATACTCATACAGATCCAGCCATTGTTCCGTTCCGGCTTGACGGACTTTAACCGTAAAATCATCATTATGCATCCGGTAATACACGCCTTTTGGTACAAGATAAACCACAATTTTAGCCATAACTGTTGGACTTACCAAACAGAATCCAGCTAGTAGAAAAGCCATTTTGGTCCACATCGTTTTCTTCAGAATTTTAATCATCGCTTTTTATCGTTTAAGTTCTTAAATAATTGATATACGATCAAAAAATGGATTTCACTGAAAAATTAGTTTTTTTTAAGAATTTAGGGGCTGATTGGACTGGTTTTCATCTGATCTCAATCTGTCCCTCACTTCCATCAATGCAAAACCGAGCAGATTGGTACCTTTCCACTTGCAGGGACAACAGGCATCGGCTGAATTTTCATCCAGTCCTATACCCCAGACATCATCATTGGGACTGGCTTCAACCAATATTTTCTCTCCTGTCTCCAACAGGAAATCACCAAGTTTGCTGTTCTGTAAAAATTTGGCCATATTACCTTCCACCACCACATCAAACCGTCTCGCTTTCCAAACCGCGTCATCATAATTCCTCACCTTACGCCCCAACTTCTTTATAGCCATCGGGTGATATTCTGAAAGGATCTGGCTACGGACATCTTCATCTCCAAACAACCTGGCCTTTTCGGCCATCATATACTGCTCGGCACAGTTGTAATACACCCCATCCACGATAAAAGAAGCCGGATACCATTGGCTAAGGCAAGATTTGGCCAACTTCTCGGTCCGGTTGGCATGTCCCCAAAAGAATAAGAAGTCCGTCTCCTGCCAACTTACATTCATTTGCAACAAATCATCCAAACTGTATTTCATGGTTAACCTTTATTCGGGATTATAATCATTAATAATACTAACCTAAGGGATTTTGTTTTTAAAAATAAATAGCCATACTATCAAGAGTTCTTTGTCACACATATTTCTTTTATTTGCTTACGCAGTTCAGCCAAAAACACCACACATGCCATCGGTGTGCTTTCTTCCAACGGATAATCCAACACCTTTTGGCATAAAGCGCGAAGCGAATCCTGTTCTCCTGTGCTATTGTTCAGACTGATAATCGGAATGGAAGCCAACCAGGTGGCATAATATTCGGAAAGCTCAGGCTCATCATCATTCAAATAGACCAAAACAGTATCACCCTTCATCTCATACCTTCTTCCTGCCACAAACTTTTCCAGACTGCTTTTCGGAAAACCGATATAAACCACTTCGCAACCCGCCTTCCGGACAAAACGCCGAAAGGCCTTGAACCGATGGAGCAGACCACAGGCCAGCCAGGCACTTTCCTGATAAGCCTTATAAAAGTTGCCTTCACCAATGAACAGAATCGTCCTATCAGGACGAGACTGTTCGGATTCTAATTTCTCTTGTATCGTCATAAGCAAAAAATATAAATTTTCGACCCGCTTCAGGGATTTTTAGATCAATAAGCGGGACAAGCCCGCTTTAAATCAATCCAACACGGAGCTAAAGCTCCTTTTATTCTGAGACGGGGCGGACGGAGCGACCGTAGTAGCGATGGTAGTAGATCCAGTACGCATAGCCATTGCCGAAGCCCAGGGAATAAGCGTAGAGGCTGTAGCCCTCGTCGAGCGTACCCGACCAATAGTTGCCGTTTGAGCCCTGACCGTAGACACTCGTACCGCGGCGAGAACCGGCAGCGGGAAGAAAGATGCTGTTACCATTAGGACCGGTCACTTTTTGACCTTTCACACCATTATAAGTAGTCCAAGTCCAAGTACATTTATCAATCAATTCCTGGCATTCTGCCAAAGTAGGCATACGCCAACTACCGCCCCATTGAGCCCGGGCTACATCATACTGGGTGCCGCTGATGTTATTACCAATGAACATCCAATTTTCTTCATCCCACGGATTATCAGTCTTTTGTTGAAAATACTGATAAGTATAATAGTCATAATCACTCTTCTCATACAATTCACCCCAGGCATAATAACCGCCATATTCCTCAGGACTACTTGCACCTACATTCCAACCGGCCCATTTCACGCTCAAGCCTAAATCAACCATCTGGCCGGGAGTGATCTCGTTTTTCTTCTTCTCCGTGGTAAAACTGCGCACGTCGCCATAAGTGTATTGGCCGTCTACGGACAAATAAGCGCAATAGTAATAAGTCGTGTTGTCCTTTAAACCGGACAGGGAATAAGTATAACGGCCGTCACCATTGGAACCAACCCGGATTTCCTGGCCGCCTACGGAGGGGACGGAGCTGGTGCCGTAGAAGAAACCGTAACGGCAATCAGTGGAAGAACCGGAAATACCGGATACTTCACCGGTAAGCACGGCGGATTTTTCTGTCACGGAACCGGCTTCCAATGTCCGGACAGAAGGGATCATCGTTTCCCAACGGTCCTCGGCCAACACTTTGCCTTCGCTGTCGTAAAGCGTGGCCCGGAGATAAGGCGTTTCGCCTTCGGGAATAGCTGACGGTATCCAGGTCATAGTCACATCTCCGGTGGAAACATCCACATTCGCAAAATCGTGTTCCACGCGACCACAGTTCGTTTCAAACTTAACCGACAAGGGGAAAGTGGAGCTAACCGGACGCTTGGACAGGTAGTTGTAATCCCGCACTGAGAAAGTCACTTCAACAGGCTGGCCGCCCATTACGGTCTCGGAAGAGGATTCCTTGAAAGAGATATCGTAAGGGGAGGTATAAAGCAGGGCTTCGTTGATATTCCATTCCACAGGGCCGGCCAAAATATTATTTCCGATCAAAGGCAAGAAGTTCACACCGGCAGCCCCGTCGAAACCGGTATACATGTTATACTCCGAACCATAATAATCTTTCGGATTGCTGCCCAGTTCGTCCCAGAAACTTAAATCCAATGTCTGACGAAGGTAAGGCTTGATGTCGAAACTCGGGCCGACCAAACCATATAAAGAAAAATTAAACCTTGGAAATACACTCAGTTTCTCACTCAAATGAGCCTCGCCTTCAATAGTCGGTTTGTGCCAGGTAAAATCATGATTGAAAGTAGCATAAGGTTTCAAACCGGAAGACTGTGTCCACGAAAAGCCCAGTTCGGCCGTGGTGGAGGAGGCAAAACCGGCATAAGCCGAAAAATTACCTTCACAGCTGTATTCACCGTCAGCCAGCAAGTGCGTGTTTAACGTTAAATTAATAGGAATTCCGGAAGGAGCAAACCACACACTTATCGGCTGATGTATATTGCGTTTGAGCAAAATCTCATCTAAATCCTCATTCTTTTCATATTTCGCGTCAAAGCGCAACATGAAGTCGGTTTCGGCATTGCCTCTCAACACCGCCTTATACAAGGCCAGATTCCCTTTATGATACTGCTCCCAACCTTCCGCCAATGAATTGAAATTGAAACTCATCACCAGATCCAGATTGAAATCAAAACGGCAAGATTCCAGATAAAGATTGGTATAATCCGTTTTATGAAAAGATTTTCCCGAATAATCTATAACGTCACTGAACACCCGTTTCTCGAACTCCGCACGCGTGGACGGCTTACGATGTACCACATGATACTGGCCTGATTCATCATAATAGCCAACCGCTATAGGATAATAGACCATATCGCCTGAAGAAGAACGCTTCATTGCCACCGGGGAAGGCTCCGTGGAAAGCACAAAGGAACCGGATGTAAACAGGTCGGACAAATAAGCCGCCTCCGTAGACAGGAACACATACCCGCCTGCTATTGCTGCATCTTTCACACGGCGCAGATATGTGGCCGTGTCACTCTGCAACACCACCACATCGCCGGCTTGGAATTCCGGCACCTCACCGGAAAAAGCCACCGTGAACTGGCCGCTGCCGGTATCGGCTGCATCGATATGGTAAGTATAACCGTCCAGCGCCTTGTAATCGCCGGACACCTGCAGGCGGTTCACATCAAACACCACGCTGTCCACCTCGGCCATCGGAATACGGTACACGCTGTCCGGCGTCCAGATCTCTTGGGTCACGTAACCAGCCTGCTCACGTCCCGACAAATCCATGCGCGAGCAGAACATGCTGTCCACTTCCGCCTGCTCAAAGACCTGAACGCTGCCGTCCGTACGGTAAACATAAAACACTTCCTGTCCCCACGCCTGCACCGTCAGGACCAAACCCAACATCAGGCCTAATAACTTAAACCATGTCCCTTTCATCGCTTCATCATTTTAAGGTTGCACTTCCCGTAACTGATCACATAAACGCCCGTCGGCATCGTAGCCAGGGACACACGGCAACCCCCGTCGGCATCCGCACGGAGCAAAGAGACTTTTCTGCCGTCTGCCGTATAGACCGCTACTTCCGATCCGGCCGGCAAACCGGAGAAACGGACACTCTCTGCCAAAACCTGGACCGAAGACCCGTCACCCGAAGGGGAGGACACAGACGAAGGATCGGCCATCTCGAAGGTGTACTTACGCACCTTGTCGAACGGATAACTTACTTCCACGTCCGAAGCGGACAGCACCAGGTCGGTACCGCTGAAGCTGACCTTCGGACGGGTTTCCAGGTAATAAGCCACGCGGGAACCGTCTGTCAGTTCCAGCATCAGGGCCTGTTTCAAATCTTCTGCATGGGAAGACCTTGCACAAGTCAGAATAACGCACAAGGAGAACAAACGTAAAAATCGGATTCTCATAACAATAGTTTTTATTGACGTAAAATGATATACTTGAAAAACCTACACAAAAATAAAAATAATATTTTACAATAACAAACTTAATCCGGTTTTCTTGATCCAAAAAACAGTTCTTTTTCAACGTAAATAAAAAACAGGGGCATGCCGAAAAACCGCACACCCCTGAACATGCTAACCATCTACATTGTCCTGTTTCCTTCACAATGACAGAATAAAAGAAAACAAAACATTCTTTATACTTAAACCCTGTATTTAATGGGCAAGAACAGCACGAACGGAACGGCCTACATAGCGCGTATAATAAATCATATAGCTACCTGCAGCGGAAAAAGCACCGAGATAAGCCATTCCATTATACCAAATGGCCAAAGAAGTGCCTTCATACAGCGTACCAGACCAATATTCACCTTCTGTGCCTTGCCCGACAAACAAGTCATCTGCACGATGCCCGGCAGCCGGAAAGAATATGCTGTTTCCATTAGGCCCGGTCACTTTCTGACCCTTGGTACCTTTATAGGTGATCCACTCCCATTCACATTTTTCTACCAGCTCTGTCCATTCTTCTCTTGTAGGCATACGCCAATCTATTCCCCAACGACGACGGGCTACATCATATTCCGTTCCGGAAATATTGGTACCGATCTTGATCCACTTATATTGAACCATATCATAATAGGTATAATTTCCCCAGGAATAATCATCTTTTTCCGACACTTCGCCCCAGGAATAATAGCCCCCGTATTCTTCCGGCGCATCCGCACCAATATTGCAACTGGTCCATTTCACACTCAAACCTAAGTCAACATATTGTCCGGGTGTAATATCCGTATTGGATTTCGGTGTGGTAAAACTGAGCACCTCGCCATAAGAATACTCCCCGTCTATTGAGAGGTAAGCACAATAATAGTATGTGGTCATGTCATCCAGGTCATACAAGCTAAAGGTGTATTCGCCATCCTCATAAGTACCGGCCTCGACTTCCTCTCCATCCACATAGGGTTTTGGGCTGGTACCATAACAGAAACCATAACTGCATTCGGAATAAGAACCGGCCACGCCATACACTGATCCGGACAGAGTCGCAGAAGTTGATTTCACGGAAACTGTTCCAAGTGTCTTTACCGGTGAAGCCTTTTCGGTAGTAAAACTATAAACCTCGCCATAACTGAAACGGCCATCTATCCACAAATAGGCACAATAATAGTAAGTGGTGTTTTCCGCCAAACCGGAAACAGGATAAGTAAAGCTACCATTCTCACTCACGCTCACAGCATATTCCTGTCCTCCGTTATAAGGTGTCGGGCTGGTACTGTAGAAGAAGCCATAACGATAATTGCCAGAAACGCCTGAAATGCCATCAATCACACCGGAAAGCACAGCAGAATTCGCAGTCACCTCACTGACACCGCCAGTCTGGACGGAAAGGGAACCATTCGTTCTGAAACTCAGTACGTCACCATAACGATACTGGCCATCAATCAACAGATAGGCACAGAAATAATAAGTGGTATTCTCTGTCAAACCACTCAATGAACAGGTATAACTGCCCTCATGGCTGGTACCTACACGGACTTCCTGACCGTCAACCGAAGGTATCTGTCCGGTGCCGTAGAAGAAACCATAACTGCAATCGGAGGAAGAACCGGAAAGGCCGGATACTATTCCTGATAATACGGCTGTGGATGTCGTTACCGAACTTGCATCTGTTGTCCGGACCGTAGCTGCTTTTTTGGTCGTAAACTGACGGACTTCACCATAAGTATAATGACCGTCTACTAACAAATAAGCGCAATAGTAATAAGTCGTATTATCCTTTAAACCAGATAAAGAATAAGTATAGTTGTCATCACCATTGGAACCAACCCGGATTTCCCGGCCGCCTACGGAAGGAACAGAACTGGTGCCGTAGAAGAAACCGTAACGGTAATCGGAAGAAGAACCGGAAATACCGGACACTTCACCGGAAAGAACAGCGGATTCTTCCGTCACGGAACCGGCTTCCAAAGTCCGGACAGAAGGGATCGTTGTTTCCCAACGGTCCTCGGCCAACACCTTGCCTTCGCTGCCGTAAAGCGTGGCCTGGAGATAAGGCGTTTCGCCTTCGGGAACTGCTGACGGTATCCAGGTCATAGTCACATCTCCGGTGGAAACATCCACATTTGCAAAATCGCGTTCCACGCGGCCGCAGTTGGTTTCAAATTTCACCGACAATGGGAAAATGGGAGTAACCATACGCTTGGACAGGTAGTTGTAATCCCGCACTGAAAAAGTTACTTCAACAGGCTGGCCTCCCATCACGGTCTCGGAAGAGGATTCTTTGAAAGAGATATCATAAGGGGAGGTATAAAGCAGGGCGTCGTTGATATTCCATTCCACGGGGCCGGCCAAAAGGTCATTCCCAATCAAAGGCAAAAAATTCACACTGGCCGCTCCGTCGAAACCGGTATACATGTTATACTCCGAACCATAATAATCTTTCGGATTGCTGCCCAGTTCATCCCAGAAACTTAAATCCAATGTCTGACGAAAATAAGGCTTAATGTCAAAACTCGGACCGACCAAACCATATAAAGAAAAATTAAACCTTGGAAATACACTCAATTTCTCACTCAAATGAGCCTCGCCTTCAATAGTTGGCTTATGCCAGATAAAATCATTATGGAATGTGGCATAAGGTTTCAACCCTGAAGACTGTGTCCATGAAAAACCCAATTCGGCAGTGGTGGAGGAAGCATAACCGGCATAAGCCGAAAAATCACCTTCACAGCTGTATTCACCGTCAGCCAGCAAATGCGTGTTCAAAGTAAGCACTACAGGGACAGCCCCCACGACAAACTTCACAGCGACGGGCTTATGCACGTTGCGCTTGAGCAGAATCTCATCAAAATCCTCATTCTTTTCATATTTCGCGTCAAAACGCAACATGAAGTCGGTTTCCACATTACCACGCAACACCGCCTTATACAAGGCCAGGTTGCCTTTATGATACTGTTCCCAACCTTCCTTCAACGAATTGAAATTGAAACTCATCACCAGATCCAGATTGAAATCAGAACGGCAAGATTCCAGATAAAGATGGGTATGATCCGTCTTATGGAGTGATTGACCGGAATAGTCTATAACTTCGCTGAACACACGGTTCTCGAATTCTGCCTGCGTGGACGGCATGCGCCGCACACTGCGGTACTGCCCGGACTCATCATAATAACTGATTTCCACCGGATAATAGACCATATCGCCTGAAGAAGAACGCTTCATTGCCACCGGGGAAGGCTCAGTGGAAAGCACAAAGGAACCGGATGTAAACAGGTCGGACAAATAAGCCGCCTCCGTAGACAAGGATACATACCCGCCTGCGGCTGCGGCATCCTTCACACGACGCAGGAAAGTGGCCGTGTCACTCTGCAACACCACTACATCACCAGCTTGGAATTCCGGCACCTCACCGGAAAAAGCCACCGTGAACTGGCCGCTGCCGGTATCGGCCGCATCTATATGGTAAGTATAACCGTCCAGCGCCTTGTAATCGCCGGACACCTGCAGGCGGTTCACATCAAACACCACGCTGTCCACCTCGGCCATCGGAATACGGTACACGCTGTCCGGCGTCCAGATCTCTTGGGTCACGTAACCAGCCTGCTCACGTCCCGACAAATCCATGCGCGAGCAGAACATGCTGTCCACTTCCGCCTGCTCAAAGACCTGAACGCTGCCGTCCGTACGGTAAACATAAAACACTTCCTGTCCCCACGCCTGCACCGTCAGGACCAAACCCAACATCAGGCCTAATAACTTAAACCATGTCCCTTTCATCGCTTCATCATTTTAAGGTTGCACTTCCCGTAACTGATCACATAAACGCCCGTCGGCATCGTAGCCAGGGACACACGGCAACCCCCGTCGGCATCCGCACGGAGCAAAGAGACTTTTCTGCCGTCTGCCGTATAGACCGCTACTTCCGATCCGGCCGGCAAACCGGAGAAACGGACACTCTCTGCCAAAACCTGGACCGAAGACCCGTCACCCGAAGGGGAGGACACAGACGAAGGATCGGCCATCTCGAAGGTGTACTTACGCACCTTGTCGAACGGATAACTTACTTCCACGTCCGAAGCGGACAGCACCAGGTCGGTACCGCTGAAGCTGACCTTCGGACGGGTTTCCAGGTAATAAGCCACGCGGGAACCGTCTGTCAGTTCCAGCATCAGGGCCTGTTTCAAATCTTCTGCATGGGAAGACCTTGCACAAGTCAGAATAACGCACAAGGAGAACAAACGTAAAAATCGGATTCTCATAACAATAGTTTTTATTGACGTAAAATGATACACTTGACTAACCTACACAAAAATAAAAATAATATTTTACAATAACAAACTTAATCCGGTTTTCTTGATCTAAAAAACAGTTCTTTTTCAACGTAAATAAAAACAGGGGCATGCCGAAAAACCGCACACCCCTGAACATGCTAACCATCTACATTGTCCTGTTTCCTTCACATTGACAGAATAAAAGAAAACAAAACATTCTTTATACTTAAACCCTGTATTTAATGGGCAAGAACGGAACGACCTACATCACGCGTATAATAAATCATATAGCTACCTGCATCGGAAAAAGCGCCGAGATAAGCCATTCCATTATACCAAGTGGCCAAAGAAGAACCTTCATACAGCGTACCTGACCAATATTCACCTCCTGTGCCTTGCCCGACAAACAAGTCATCTGTACGATGCCCGGCAGCAGGAAAAAATATGCTGTTTCCATTAGGACCGGTCACTTTTTGACCATAAACCTCATTATAGATTACCCACTCCCATTTACATTCGTCTTTCAACTCTTGGAATTCAGTCTGGACCGGCATACGCCAATTGTCTCCCCAAATGATATGGGCCACATCATATTGCGTACCGCTGATATTTGAACCAATCTGGATGCATTCATCTTTGGTCTGGTCATAATATGAATAAGCAGACTTAGTGTAACCCGCTTTTTCTTCCGTCTCTCCCCAAGCATAATAACCGCCATACTCCTCAGGCCGATTTGCACCGACATTCCATCCGGCCCACTTCACACTCAGGCCAAGATCCACTTCCTGACCGGGAGTGACAAAATCAGCAAAAGACTCATACACCACACTGTCTACATCCGAAACCGGCAAACTGTAGATCCTGCCCATAGAATGAATCTCCTGGTTGTCTGTCGTACAGACAATGCTGTCTACCTTGTCATACACCCTCACACTACCATCGATCTGATAGACACTGATCACATTCTGGGCCGGTGACAGTGCGGATGCCAGCAACCCTACAAACAAGACTGCATTTTTAACAAACCCGTTCTCATCTTTTCATTATTTTAAGTGTAGACTTTCCATACTTGATCACATACAAACCGGCCGGACAAGCTTGCAAGGACAACTCGCCACAACCATCTCCTCCAACACGGTAACAGGCAACTTGACGACCGTCTGCCGAATAAACCGACACAGCCTGACCGGAAGGCAAACCGGAAAAACGAACCTGATTACCGACAACACGGACCACACCGACGCCAGCATGCCGCTCAGTCACCGCACTGGCCTCCACCTCCTCAAACGTGTGTTTCCAAACCTGATCCAATGGATAATCCACAGTCACATCACCTGATACAACATGAAGGACAGAGCCTTTAAAAGATAACACAGGACGCGCGGACAGATGATAAGCCATCTTCGTGCCATCTTTGAAACTCAGCACCAATGCCGTTTCCAGATCCGTCCCTCTGACAACCATTGCTCCGGACAACAATACGCCTAAACATAAATGACGTAACAAATTCAACTTCATCATAACATTGAACTCTATAATATAAATACTTGACCTTGTTATAAAAACAACATACTCACTTCTATTCTTATATATTGACTAAAACCAACAATATCAGCTTCATCACCACGGTAATAAGATAGCAATACAATCAGTCTATCTCATCATAAGAAATTAAACATTACCTTCAGAAGAAGGATTTTCATATAGAATTAAAGCTATACAACTCAATCATAATAAGCAAGTATACCCTATTGAATAATCACCTAACTTATATAATTCATCTAGAATAATTTTGCCTCAGATTGTTAACTTGACCTTGATAAGATGTAATTGACTTGCCATTCAACATAATTGACTGCAATTATATTAAAAGTATTTAAAATATCAAATATTTTTCGATAAAAAACACCAAATCATTATTTTTTTTAAAAATCATTATATACTGCCACTATTAAATTGACCGGTACACAGCAATCCCTGGTAGAAATATCATTCCCCGACATCGGATTAATCCCCTCGAAAAACCTGCATTTATTATTTTAATGATTAATTTTGCACCCCAATAAACATATATACTTCTGCAAATACATGAAAAAGCTTAGCAAGAATGCCATCATCGGCTATCCGGCTGGAATTATCACCGGTGTTACGTATGGTTTGAATCCACTATTCGCAGTGCCACTCATGAAACATGGTGCCGCCACGGAATCCATCCTCTTTTTCCGCTATATTTTTGCGGTATTGATTCTGGGCCTGTTTCTGCTGTTCCGTCGGCAAAGTTTCCGAATCACAGGAAAACAAGCTGGCGTATTGCTTGTTCTAGGACTTCTCTACACCATGAGCAGTCTCTTTCTGTTTGAGGCCTACGAGTACATTGCTTCCGGACTGGCTACCACTTTAGTGTTCCTCTACCCTGTGCTGGTGGCCATCATCATGGTGTTTTTAAGGGTCGTGCCCTCGTGGCCGGTTTGGCTGGCTATCGCTGCAACGTTCGGCGGTGTGCTCATCATGACGCAAAGCGACGGAACACAGACTACTGATCCCTTCGGTGTCGTGCTATCAATCGCTTCAGCATTAGTCTATGCGCTTTTTATTGTCATCATCAACCGGAGTAAAGCCATTGCCAACATCTCCAACACCCTGCTTACATTCTATGCCCTCACTGTGGGAGCAATCGTTTTTCTAGGTAAAATTCTCATTTCAGACACTGTCATCACCGCAGGAATCACTCAAGCACACGACTGGCTTAACCTCTTGGGACTGGCTTTGCTGCCAACCATAGTCTCCACGGCCACTCTAGCCATCGCATCGCGTAACATTGGAGCGACCAAAGCTTCAGTACTCGGCGTATTTGAACCTATCACAGCTATCGTGGTTGGTACACTCGTATTCGGAGAACCACTGACAACCAATATCATTATCGGTATTTCTGTCGCCATTGTTGCCGTTACATTCATGATTACCGTAACCAAACGATAATTGTCCTTCATGGGTACATTCATTACGAATACCTGTTGCACTATAAGAAAAAGGAAAAGAATACTACGCTAAAAAGCTAAACTGAATTATTTTGAAAAGGCATCCGTTACGCATCGCATCGATAAAAAAGCAATAGACCGAGGGAATATATAAAAGAAAATTTTTTGATAATATAATTCAGACACAATGGATTTTAATATTTTGGGAAGGGAAATATACTGTTGGATTATTTCCTTTCCCAAACTGTTTCTGTTTTTATAATATTCCAAAGAAATGACTTTTCCTTATTCTCGCATTATATAATTTCAATATACATGATAGTCCAGGCATTCTAAATTTAAAAGATAACAAACGTCTACTCCTATATTTTTCTTTAAAAACCCCTTCACCCCTTCACTCCCCTTTTATTTATGCGGCTTTCAGGGTGAATGACCATCCTTCACAAGACATCAGATGGTTCACCACTCCTTCACTTTCTCCTTCACCTGCCTTTCAAGTCAGAACTGAGACTTCCAACCTATCGGACACCAAAATTCAGAAATTCTGACATCTCAAAAAAAGTAAAGCTTACTTTCAAAAAAGTAAGCCTTACTTTTTCTGAAAAAAGCCGGATTTCGGAAAGATGTTGATATGTTTTATTTACAAATTAACACTTAAAATACAAAGTAAAAATAAAAGAAAATGAAGCACAGTTATTCACCCGTAACACCCTGTTATTCAATAATATAAAAACAACAATGAAGAAGTGAAGCTGTTTCATCCTGTATTTAACATGGGGGAGGTTGAAAATCCAGACCTGAAACAGAGTCAAACCTTCCTTCTTCCTGTCATTTCCTGAGCTTAAAAAATCACCCCAAAGTTTTTTTCATGGGACCCACCCATACTAAAAAAGGATCTACCTACACCAATGATAAAAAGACAGCAACAGACAACGGATAGCTAAGTATAGCTTCTGCGAAATCTGAGTTTATCATATTGTGACAGGCATAGATTCGTTTTTACACTACTTTCAAATACCGTGGCATCACGGGTTTTTCCAGTCGCCAAATGATATTCATGGGGAAATCACCATGAGAAGAAACATAGTCCACAAGACCAAAACAATGAAAAGAACAGGTATTTCCGAAACCGTCTTTCTTTTCCTCACGTACAAAGAGTATAATCTTGTTATGTCGTTGAGGTTGTTCGGTATAAATCCGCCCTCCCCTATTATAATGTGAATCGGTATTCTTGGATTGCCAATGAAAATAATCTTCATTGATGACATAATCATCATACTGGGTGGAAGGCGAAAAGTCCTTATCCGATTTGTTCAACGTCACAAAAAGTAAAGTGGCATTATATTCAGGCAAATTAAATAAACCCGAAACAGAACCGGACATTCTTTTCTCTTCAGTTTGTCGTCCTACTAACGTGAATATTTCTTCACGCGTATAACAACCGTAAAGTTCAATGCCCGGCAATATCTCTGAGCCGAGAGGTGTAGTAGTAATCTCCAAATGGGCCAACAAATAAGATACGATTTCCATGGCTTCCTGCTTGAAATATCTATAAAGGTCGTCGTGAAGCAAATTCAATGCCTCATACACCCCCATCCCCTTCAGTTCCGTTTTGTCTATCCGTTCCTGATAAAGGTTGTAATAGAGCATAGTAGCATACGGCAGACAGTCCTTATTCAGATATCGCTTACTGCCGGACATAAAATCTGATACGAAGTGCAAGTAAGAAACCGTATTGTGATGTATCAAATTACCCATACCTTTTTCCAGACGTCTTGTAACTGCATCGTCTGAATAGGAAATACGGCCAGCTGCCCGTTTTAGAGACGTCCAACATCTGTTACCCACATATACGATCCGGATGTCTTGCCCATTATTATCTAAAAATTGGGTCAAGGTGGGCAACGCCGTATAGGTATTGATTTCTTTTATCAAACGAGTCTTGTTGTAAATGGCTTGCTGAATATTCTCCAAAATGTATTGTCTGGCTTGCTTCTCCATGATAATGTTACAGCCAGCAGGTAAAAAAGTAAAACCGTTTGTAATTTGCTGGACGATGTTCTTTTCCGGACGTAGGGTCAGGGCTCTGAATTTTGAAGCCAAATCATACTTTTTATGGGCTTGCGCCACAAAATCAAGAACGGTTAGCTCTGTCTTCCCGGGAGAAAGACGAAGACCACGCCCCAACTGCTGCAGGAATATAGTCAAACTGTCTGTTGGACGAAGAAACAGTACTGTATCTACCTCTGGAATATCGACACCTTCATTGAAAATGTCTACCACACACAGGTAGTGAACCTGTCCGTTTCGAAGATCTTGAGCCAATTGCTTACGTTGAGGTTGCGGCGTGTCGGAAGTCAGGCTTTGCGCGCCTAATCCATATTTCTGTAACTGCTGCGCCATAAAATCAGCATGTTTTTTGTTGACGCAGAAACACAAGGCACGACACTTATATTCATCGGCCAGATAATGATGCAAAGCGTCTACAATACGCTGCGCCCGCTCTGGCAAACACAGTTTGTCAGCCAGACGTTCGATGACGTAACGCTGTCCATTCCAAAGGGAATCATCGCTCAGATCGGTACAATCTGTCACACAAAGATATTGAAAGGGCGTCAGCAGTCCGGCCTGAAGAGCTTGCGGAAGACGAATCTCTGCACTAATGCGTCCGCCAAAATCCGGACGCAGGTCCTTACCGTCCATACGTTCTGGAGTAGCAGTAAGTCCTATCAGCAATTGAGGATGGAAATGAGAAAAGAGTTTCCGATAACTGTCGGCCTGACTATGATGGGCTTCGTCTATAACAATGTAGTCATAGTAATCAGCCGGAAGCTGTGAGAAAAGACTTTCAAATCGTGAGTTAAACATGGAGACGGAAACAAAAAGACAGGCATAATCGGCTTCGGTTTGCGGAGCTTCATTACCAACCCACAATGTCCCGAAGTTGGCATCTTGCAACACACTACGATAAGTATATAACGACTGCCGGAGAATTTCCTCCCGATGAGCAGTAAAAAGAATACGGCTGGTCCGGCCTTTCTCTGATTGACTATGATGAAAGCCCTGATAATCAAAAGCAGAAATGACAGTCTTTCCTGTTCCGGTAGCAGCCACTATCAGGTTACGGAAGTTACCACACTCTTCACGTTCTACTTTCAGTTTGTCTAGAATCTGCTTTTGATGAGGAAGTAAGGCATAGCGTTGGTAAATGAAGACATCTGATTTTTCTTTAAAAGTATTCTGATGCAATTCATTTTGGAATTTTTCCAAACCTCCCACACGAAAATCCTCAAAGTTCGAACTGTTCCAATACTGATTAAAGGTAGCCAAAGCAGTTTTGATGATATGCGGATTCTCTATACTCGTCACACGCATATTCCATTCCAATCCATCCGTCTGAGCTGATTTGGAAAGATTAGACGAACCAATATAAGCAGTGTGCATGCCTGAATTACGCATAAAAATATATGCCTTGGCATGAAGACGTTCGATCTCCGTATGATAGGAAATGCGGATTTCCGTATGAGGAAGTTCGGAAAGCTGTTGCACAGCCTTGACTTCGGTGGCACCACAATAGGTAGTCGTGATAATACGCAAACGAGTACCTTCACGTTGGCAAAAGTTTTTCAGATCATCAAACAGCAGTCGTAATCCAGAAAGCTTCAAAAAAGAGACAATAAAATAAATTTCATCAGCACTGGCGATTTCACGACGAATTTCTTCACCTAATGAAAGAACACTATTTCCACCGGTAAAGAGATTGCTCACCCGGAAACCAGACTGCGGACGAACGGTTTCCGAACGGCTGTGTTTCTGCAACAGGTCTTTCTGTTGCGTCATCACCTCCGTCAAGAGATTCGAAGTATCGGCTATCAGCACGTCCTCTACAAGACCATACTCCGCCAATATCCGATTAACCAAGGTCATCCTGTCGTGTACATTCTCTGTGTCTTCCAACTTCTGCCGGATGGCTTTTGCCAGATAATCAGCCAGAATTTTGGAAGACTCTGCCGCATCTATCTGTTCGCGCAGACAAACCAACTGATGCGCCTCGGTTTCCTGTATATTTCTTTCAACTTCCTGATTGATAATATTCTCGTAGATTCCTTTCTTTAACATCGCTTGCAGGTTTCAGAATTCAAGGCTGAAAATACAAAATAAAATGAAAACAGCTGAATTTTTTCAGAAAGAAAGCCAATAAAAATATCCACCTTTCGGAAATACTCTCCCTTAAAAAAGCAAACTTTTACTTGGGATACTCAAGAAAATTTGCGAATATTGCACCCCAAATCGGAACATCAGTCTTCCGTGAGCAAATCCAAAGCAAAAAACAATGAAAAAACAAGAACTTTATCATAAAGTCATTGACTATTTTGAACAAACCATGCCGGTTGCAGAAACAGAACTACATTACAATAACCCGTTCCAGTTGCTCGTAGCCGTTATTCTTTCTGCACAATGCACAGACAAACGTGTCAACATGGTCACACCAGACCTGTTCCGCGATTTTCCAGACCCGGAAACCATGGCTGCTTCCAACCCGGACGTATTGTTCGACTACATCCGTAGCATCAGTTATCCCAATAACAAGGCCAAACACCTTTGGGGCATGGCCAACATGCTCGTCAATGAATACCACAGTGAGGTTCCCTCAGATCTTGACCAACTGGTCCGCCTGCCGGGCGTAGGACGCAAAACAGCCAACGTCATACAGGCTGTCATTTTTGAAAAGGCAGCCATGGCTGTAGATACACATGTGTTCAGAGTAAGCCATCGCATCGGTCTTGTTCCGGCACGTTGCACCACTCCATACAGCGTAGAGAAGGAACTTGTACGGAATTTCCCTGCCGAACTGATCCCAAAAGCCCACCATTGGCTTATCCTGCACGGACGCTATACCTGCATAGCCCGCCAACCTAAATGTGATGCCTGCGGACTAGTAATGATTTGCAAACATTACCAGAACCAACACAAACTTTCTGCACAGCCCTGCCCACAAACTGGAACCGTTCACAACAAAAGTAAAAAAGAAAAAGGACAAAACAAGTCCTGATTCTATCTGGAAATACAAAATAAACCGCTTTCAAGTTTGCAGAATTAAGAGAAAAAAGCTAATTTTGCGTGGTTCCAGCGAGGAATAACCAACAAAGGAAAATCTTAAACCTTTTTAAAATATTAAGAATTATGACTATTGACAATTACAAGTTTGCCGGCAAAAAGGCAATCGTTCGCGTGGACTTCAATGTTCCATTGGATGAGAATGGTAAAATCACTGACGACACCCGTATCCGCGGTGCTCTCCCTACCTTGAAAAAGATTTTGGCTGACGGTGGTGCACTGATCATCATGTCACACATGGGTAAGCCCAAAGGCAAAGTGAATGCCAAATTCTCTTTGAGCCAGATTGTAGACGCCGTTTCTGAAAAACTTGGTGTAGCTGTTCAGTTCGCTCCTGATTGCGCTAAAGCTGCTGACGCCGCTGCAGCATTGAAGCCGGGCGAAGTATTGTTGCTCGAAAACCTTCGTTTCTATCCTGAAGAAGAGGGCAAGCCTGTAGGTATCGACAAAGAAGATCCAGCATACGAAGAAGCCAAGAAGGCTATGAAGGCTTCTCAGAAAGAATTTGCCAAGACTTTGGCTTCATACGCTGACTGCTATGTTAACGATGCATTCGGTACAGCTCACCGCAAACACGCTTCTACAGCTGTCATCGCTGACTACTTTGATGCTGACAACAAGATGTTGGGCTACCTGATGGAGAAGGAAGTACAGGCTGTTGACAATGTATTGAGCAACATCAAGCGTCCGTTTACTGCCATCATGGGTGGTTCTAAGGTTTCTACCAAGATCGGTATCATCGAGAACCTGATGGACAAGGTAGACAACCTGATCCTTTGCGGCGGTATGACTTATACATTCGCCAAAGCACAGGGTGGCCAGATCGGTAACTCTATCTGCGAGGACGACAAGCTTGACCTGGCTCTTGAGATCATCGCCAAAGCTAAAGCCAAAGGTGTTAACCTTGTATTGGGTACTGACTGCGTAGCAGCAGACGCTTTCTCTAACGATGCCAATACACAGGTTTGCATGGCCAATGCCATTCCTGAAGGATGGGAAGGTCTGGATGCAGGTCCTGAAACCCAGAAGGCATTCGCTGCAGCTATCACAGGTGCCAAGACTATTCTTTGGAACGGTCCTGCCGGTGTATTCGAATTTGATAACTTCACAGCCGGTTCACGCGCTATTGCAGAAGCTATTGCAGAAGCTACCAAGAACGGTGCTTTCTCATTGATCGGTGGCGGTGACTCTGTAGCATGTATCAACAAGTTCGGTATGGCTGACCAGGTATCTTACATCTCAACCGGTGGTGGTGCTTTGCTTGAAGCAATCGAAGGCAAGGTGCTTCCGGGTGTAGCTGCCATCAAAGGTTAATCCTTCTGAATAACAGATTCACATCATAATTTATAAGGGCGACTTGTTTCTTACGGGTTGCCCTTACTTGTTTACCACATATCTGTATCCTGATGAAAAGATTCTTTCCCATTCTCATTATCCTGATGCTGTGCGCAAGCTGTAACCGGATCAAACCAGATCCGGCTGTCTTAGCCAAAGAACAGGCACAACGTGACTCACTCGCCCTTAAAGTAGCCGTCATGCCTACTCTTGACTGTCTTCCCTTGTTTTATGCCGAAAAATGCGGTATATTCGACAGTCTGGGCCTTGACGTACGCCTCACCAAATACATGGCACAGATGGATTGTGACACGGCCGTCATCAACGGACGTACGGACGTAGCATACTCTGACCTGATCAGAGCAGCCCTGATGCAAAGCAAGGGTACAGGACTTTATGCGATTATACCGGCCGATGGATATCACGAACTGGTTACCATCAAAAGCAAACGTATGCGTACTCCAGCTCATCTCAAGGAACGCATGATTGCCATGGCCCGCCACTCCATCACAGATTTACTGCTTGACACAATCATCCAACAGAACAAACTGGATGCCGGAAGTATTTATCATCCTCAAATCAACGATATCAATCTGCGCTGCAACATGTTGCTCAATGGAACCATCGATGCGGCCTTCCTGCCGGAACCGTATGCCACACAAGCACGGGCTGCCGGACACAAAAGCATTTACAGCAGCCAAAAACAACATATCCAACTGATGACCTTCATTGCCACATCAAAAGCAGTGGGTGACAAACGAAAGAAACAGCAGATTGAACTGTTAGTCAAAGGATACAATCAAGCTGTAGGAGCAATCAACCAGAAAAAAAAGCAAGACAGTGTAGTCCATATCCTGAACAGCTACCCTCTGGAAACCGCCACTATAGACACACTCAAACTGCCGCAATTCAAACCGACGCATTCATTTGACAACCAACAAGTGGCCACAGCCATCCGTTTCCTAAGAAAAAGAGCACTTATCACTAACCAATACAAAGGCGATACACTCATTTCCACTCTCTTTATCAAATAAAACGATATGAACCCGGACAGTTTTGATCTACTCTACAAAGATGCCGAAAAAGCACTTCTCAACAGACATCTCACAGAAGCACTCAGTTGCATACAAGGTATCCTGGCCGACACTGCAGCAGCCGAACAGCATAACGAACTGGATGCCATCCGGCAAGATTATGGCATGATGCTACACTTCATGCAACAGGGCGCCAGTGATCCTGAAAGAGAAAAAATATACAAAGCTCTGATACAACGGACATTCACCTTGCTGGAAGACGCCGCTCACGAGCATAAGATACGACAGAATAACAGTCTGTTTGCTGAATGCTATAAAAAAAGCCACGTAGCCGATGGGAATACCCTCGAAAACATTGTTGCACGAATTATACTGCTGACGGATAAACTGAAAGATGACCAAACATTAACTCATCCTGAAGTTAAGCAGACTTCTTTAGAAGAAGACTATCAAAAAATATATGAACAGCTCATCACCGTTTTCAACTGGATATGGACAGAAAAAAGCATGAATACGGGAGATGCCGGCATTCTGAAAGACTTTATTTCAAATCTCGACATACGTTGGCAACCATTAGTAGTCAGTGCCATCATGCTTGGATTGTTTGAAACTTTTGATCCTCAGAAATTCCGTATCATATTGTATTTCTGTTCTTCCGATTCTGCAGAGGTCCGTGCCCGCGCCCTGATAGCCACAGTTTGGACGTACATCAAATACGAAGAAAGAATGAAGCTCTACCCTGACTTGTGCGAAGGCCTCATCTTGCTAGCTCAGGACAGCCGTATTCTTGACGAACTGGAGATTCTGCAAAGACAATGCCTGCTCAGCCTCGAAACCAAGGAAGCAGAAAAGAAACTGCAAAACGAAATTTTCCCCGACCTGATGAAGAATAAAGGATATCAGCGTCACAAAATGGGACTGGACGAACTGGAAGACGAATTGGGGAAAGCACTGAGAGGCGAACCGAACCTGGAGTGGGAAAAAGGAAACAAGCATCTGGCTGACAATATGAAAAAAATCATTGAGATGGGCAAAGAAGGCATTGATATCAATCTGGGTACCTTCTCTGCATTAAAAGGTTATGCCTTTTTCCGTCATACAGCCAACTGGTTCATGCCGTTCGACAAAAATCATCCTGACATCAACCGGATTTTCGCCAACCAGACCAGTTCACCGCTTGAAATGCTGATCGGTACAGGCAACTTCTGCGACTCGGACAAATACTCGCTCTGCATGATGCTATCGCAAATCATGCCCACGCAACGCGACCTTATGATGTCGCAGTTCAGTGCACAACTGGAAGGCAACGAAGATACAATCAAGGATATTGCAACAGAGAATCTGAGCATTCCCAATATCTACCGCAATTACATGCAGAACCTTTACCGCTTCTTCAAATTATATCCCCAAAGAAGTCAATTTACGGATCCATTCAAAGCTGATTTGCTTTTTACAAGTTATCCGATACTGAAAAGAATCATTTCCACACCGGTTTACCTTACCGGAATGACTGATTTTCTGATTAAACGGAAATGCTATAAGGATGCCATCAGTTACATTGAGGAAGTATTACAAACCGAAACTGCTACTGCAGAGCTACTGCAGAAAATGGCATTCTGTTACCAGCGTACAGAAAATCCGAGCAAAGCCATATTCTATTATCAACAGGCAGACCTGCTCAATCCGGACAATGCATGGATTCTCAAACAGATGTATCTGTGTTATTCTGCCATGGATAAATATGAACAGGCCCTGAACTGTCTTGAGAAACTGGGTGAAACAACGGCCAATGACGCACGCCTGCTTTCTGAAACCGGTCTGTGTCTGATGCAGCTCAACAGATTTGAAGAAGCAGCCAAACGTTTTTACCAACTGGAATACAACGGCGAGAAAGTCATACCTTCCTGGCGTGCAATTGCATGGTGTAACTTCAAGATGAACCGTTACGAACAGGCCGAAAAATATTACCGCAAATTACTGGATCACGAAAAGGCTACTTGGGAAGACTTTCTCAACGCCGGACATACTGCCTGGTGTGCAGGGAACATACGTGAAGCCGTCGGACTTTATCGGCAATATATCCGAAAATACCGGCCGGAACACAACGAATCATACCTTCAGCCCTTTGATAACGATCGGGATGAACTGATCGGACATGGTATTGACGAATTGGATATCTGCCTGATGCGTGATTGCCTGATCAGTGAAAACGAATAAATATTTAACAAGCCGTTTCAAAGAGCCCTTTTTAGTTTATGGAAGGGCTCTTTTTATTTGTTATTGCCTTCCTCGTCAGATTAACGGAGACAAAAAATGAAAGAACCACCCCTTGATACGTTGCCCCAAGGTACGACGTTCTTTCCAATTTTCAGGTGTAAGCAATGTTGACTTTTTCTTGTCGGCCTCAAATATGGTCTGCAACCGATTGGTCGTAGGACGATCGAAAATAAATGTATTCACCTCATAATCATATTTCAGACTTCTGCTATTCAGGTTGGCAGAACCGACTGTACAAAACGAACTGTCCACCATCATCACCTTGGAATGATGAAACCCATCTTCATAATAATAAATCTCTGCCCCACGCTTCATCAATTTACGCGCATAATAAGCCGACACATCCGGCGTTACTTTCACGTCACATTTAGTAGATAACATGATTTCCAGCCTTACCCCTCTATCCAACGCACGATAGAGCGCTTTGCGTACGCTCCTGACCAAGGTAAAGTACGGATTGACGATCTGTATGCAACTGTCGGCATTGTCTATGGAATGAATATAGGCTTTTCTGATAGCTGTGGGTGTTTTACGCGGCACACGGTCAACAACAGCAATCAGCTTATGTCCAGCTGTAGAATCCATATCCGGTTTCAATCCTGCAAAAAAAACCGTATGAAGTGAATCTGTCAAATATTCCGTACTGTCAATCTTTTCACCTCCACATCTTTCCCACATATCACAAAAAATATCTCGATACGCCGGCACAATATCACCTTCAACCCGTAAATGCATATCCCGCCACTGTCCTATTTCAGGCTTACCATGGATATAATAATCGGCCACATTCATACCTCCGGTATAAACGATCTGTCCGTCAATGACAACAATCTTTCGGTGGTCGCGGTGGAAAGCGTGATTAATCCATGGAAACACCACCGGATCAAATACCTGCACATCCAACCCGTTTCCCTGCATATGACGCATTTTCCGTTTTCTTAAAGGCTGGTCATTACTGACATTGCCAAAATCATCATAAATGACCCTGACTTTAACCCCTTCACTGACTTTTTTGGACAGAAGCCGAAACAATGCATTACCGATAGAATCGTTTCGAAAATTGAAATATTCCAAATAAACATAACGGCGAGCCTGGGATATTGATTTAAATAAATCATCAAATTTCTCCTGACCGCTGGGCAGAAGAACGACTTTATTCTTTTCCGAAATTTCAGCTCCGTTATCCTTTAATAAAGAAACAGTCAGCGAATCACAGCACACTGATTGTGCAAAAAGTAAGGGATGTATCCATAACATCCCTATCAAAAACAAAACAACACTTTTCTTCATTTCCTGAATTCCTTTCCGCACAGCCACCCGACGGGGTTGTGCTGACTGCTCCCAACAGTCGTTTTACCTTAAAACATACAACTGAAATGATCTACTACACCCAGCAAATGATTCTCATCATCTACCACCAATACGGTATGGATCATATTCTTATGCATGATTTTCTGTATATCTGCTATTTTGGTATCCGGTGACACACACTTGGGCTTTCGTGTCATCACGGCACTGACCGGCACATTAAAAAACTTGTCCTTCAGACTTTCCATTGCCCTACGTACATCACCGTCTGTAATCAGCCCCACAATCTTATGATCTACTTCAGCCACACATAATCCCAACTTTCCTTTGCTAACATGAATAATAGCCTCACCAAGACTCATTTCAGGCGGTATGACCGGAAGGTCATTGCTCCTCATCACATCACGAGCAGTCGTCAGTAACCGTTTACCCAATGTTCCTCCGGGGTGGAACTGGGCAAAATCCTTGGCTTCAAAATGTCTCATCTCAATCAGTGCACAAGCCAACGCATCCCCCATAGCCAATGTGGCGGTAGTTGACGAGGTTGGCGCCAGATTAAGCGGACAGGCTTCTTTACGTACCCTGACATCCAGGTGACACGTGGCATACTTGGCCAAAAGAGATTCCGGATTTCCGGAAATACCTATCAAAGGAATATGATGTTCAAGCAGGTAAGGCACAAAACGCAGCAATTCGTCAGTCTGTCCTGAATTGGAAATGGCTATCACCACGTCATTCACCGTCATTACTCCCAAATCGCCATGAAACACATCAAGCGGATTTATGAAAAAGGCTGGTGTACCCGTACTGGACAACGTAGCTGCCATCTTGGCTCCAATATGCCCGCTTTTGCCCACTCCGGTTATAATAACCTTACCGCTACATTTCAAAATCAAATTGACAGCCTCATCAAAGTGGTCATCAAGCTGGGGTATCAGGTCTAAAATAGCCTGTGCCTCGTCCTTGAAACATTTTATGGCTATATCCCGTATTTTTGTCATAACAATGAGGTTATTACAGATTTAAGATCTTTCAGATACAACATATTAGGACCGTCACTCAAAGCTTTCTCCGGATCCGGATGGGTCTCAAAAAAGTAGCCATTGGCTCCGAAAGCCTTTGCAGCCAAAGCCATGGCAGGTACAAACTCACGGTTACCTCCCGTTTTTCCTCCTGCTGCACCAGGACGTTGAACCGAATGCGTACAATCCATGATAACTCTGGGCACAAAAGTTTTCATATCAGGTATATTGCGGAAATCAACAACCAGATTATTATAACCATAGATATTTCCCCGTTCGGTCAACCATACTTCACTGCATCCGCTTTCACGCGCTTTTTCTACAGGATACTGCATGTCAAGACCAGAAAGGAATTGCGCTTTCTTTATATTAACGATCTTTCCTGTCTGGGCAGCAGCAACCAACAGATCCGTCTGACGACAAAGAAATGCGGGAATCTGTATCACATCCACCACTTCTCCCACAGGAGCAGCCTGCACACTTTCATGAATATCAGTAAGAAGTTTCAGACCATATTTTTCCTTGATATCATTAAGCATTACCAAGCCTTTTTCCAGTCCCGGTCCACGAAAAGAACGAATGGAAGTTCTGTTGGCCTTGTCAAAGGAAGCCTTGAAATAAATTTCCACACCCAGTTTCTGCTTCAAACGAACCAATTCTCGGGCTACTGTATCCAATAAATCCGCAGATTCTATCACGCACGGACCTGCTATAAATATAGGGTTCATTTTTAAATTCTTTAGTTTATGTTTCCTACAAAGATAATTAATATTCATTGAAATATGAAATTTAAGGAAATAGAAATAAGTACAGGCGACATTTTGAACAATCTTCAATCTGTCAAGAAACACCTTACTCGTCTCTTTTTTCCATAATCCATTGGTCAGGAACAGACCAAAGCGTCTATTATTTTACTTTGATATTACAACGTTGCTTTCAGTTCTTTCAGTATTAATGGTCAGACTGTTTTCTATAATGGTTAAAAATACAAAAAAACTCTTTGTAAGTAAAAATATTATTTGCATCTTTGTTTTACCTAAAAACACGGAATGTACTAATCAAAAAACAAAAGTATATGAGTAAACTTATTATTAACTCCTACGAAGATTTCGAGAAACATGTTGGTCAACAGCTGGGAGTATCTGATTATCTGAAAGTAGATCAGGATCGCATCAATCTGTTTGCCGATGCTACATTGGATCATCAATGGATCCACGTAGACACAGAACGTGCCAAGACTGAAAGTCCATTCAAAAGTACAATCGTGCATGGCTATCTGACACTTTCTCTTCTGCCTTACCTTTGGAATCAGATCATAGAAGTCAATAACCTGAAAATGATGATCAATTATGGATTGGACAAGATGAAATTCGGCCAGGCTGTACTTAGTGGTCAAAGCGTACGCCTGACAACCAAACTGGAAACTCTGACTAATCTGAGAGGTGCAGTAAAAGCTGAGATCAAATTTACGATTGACATTCAGGAGACCGGTAAAAAAGCACTTGAAGGTACTGCAATATTTATTTATTATTTCAACAATTAAATATCAGCATAAAAAAATAAAAAACATCCGCAACTCGAGAAGCTTTTGGGTTGCGGATGTTTATTTTTTGCTTCAGACTTTCCGTCTGACCAATTCACGTTAATATGAGCGGGCAATCAGCACACGGTATTTGGCCGGTTTACCTGAAACCATATCAATTCCCGGTGTCTGCTCAAAGTCGAAAGGCACACAACGTATAGTAGCCTGAGTATCTTCCTTGATCTTTGCTTCTGTTTCGGGCGTTCCGTCCCAATGACACAGGAAGAAGCCACCGTCCTTCACGCGCTCCTTGAATTCTTCATAATTATCGCATTCATAGATTCTCTCGTCACGATAGTTTTTAGCCTTACGATAAATGTTTTCCTGAATTTCATCAAGAAGAGCCTTTACATATTCCTCAATACCATCGCAACTGCGTGTTTCCTTTTCAAGGGTATCACGACGCATCACTTCAATCGTATTGTTTTCCAAATCACGACCTCCCATAACCAGACGTACAGGAATACCTTTAAGCTCATAATCAGCAAACTTGAATCCCGGACGTTTGTTATCGGCATTGTCATACTTCACTGAGATACCCATTGCCTTGAGTTTGTCAACCATACCAGCCACTTTTGCATCAATGGCCTGAAGCTGTTCTGCACTTCTGTAAATCGGTACGATAACAACCTGTATAGGTGCCAATTTTGGAGGCAACACCAAACCATTATCGTCTGAATGCGTCATAATCAACGCACCCATCAGGCGGGTTGACACACCCCATGAAGTAGCCCAGGCATATTCCAACTTATTGTCCTTATTGATAAACTGCACGTTGAATGCCTTTCCGAAATTCTGACCGAGGAAATGCGAAGTACCACTCTGCAAAGCCTTTCCATCCTGCATCATGGCCTCAATGGTGTAAGTATCCAATGCACCAGCAAAACGTTCTGTCTCGCTCTTAACACCCTGCATAACAGGAACTGCCATATACTGTTCTGCAAAGTCAGCATAAACCTTCAGCATCTGCTTGGCACGCGCCTCAGCTTCCTCACGTGTAGCATGTGCCGTATGTCCCTCCTGCCACAGGAATTCTGCAGTACGCAAGAACAGACGTGTTCTCATCTCCCATCTCATGACATTACACCACTGGTTGCATAAAATAGGAAGGTCTCTGTAACTCTGAATCCAGTTACGGTAGGTATTCCATATAATAGTTTCTGAAGTAGGACGAATAATCAGTTCTTCCTCAAGTTTGGCTTCGGGGTCGACTACTACACCTGTCTTGTCTTCATTAGTCTTAAGACGGTAATGGGTAACTACCGCACATTCCTTGGCAAATCCTTCCACATGCTCTGCTTCCTTGCTCAAAAAAGACTTCGGAATCAGAAGAGGGAAATAAGCATTCTGTACACCTGTTTCCTTAAACTTGTCATCGAGCACGCGCTGCATCTTTTCCCATATAGCATAACCATAAGGCTTTATCACCATACAACCTCGCACATCTGCCTGCTCTGCCAGATCTGCTTTCACCACCAATTCGTTATACCACTGGGAATAATTTTCACTCCTTTTGGTTAAATTTTTAAGTTCTATTGCCATAATTCATTATCTATAAATTTAATGCAAAATTACAAAAAAACTTTATTATAATTGCTCATATCAAAATAAAATGTCTAATTTTGCAACGTTTAAATAATAAAATGTATAACTATGAAAAGTTTAAAATTCACGGCGCTAGTATTATGCGCCAGCATGTTGTTGAGCAGTTGTAACATGAACAATACCGGTAAAGGATCACTTATCGGAGCAGGCGGTGGTGCTGCATTAGGCAGTGTTATCGGTGCTTTGGCTTCAAACAATAAAGGTAAAGGTGCCGGCATCGGTGCTGCAGTAGGTTCAGCTGTTGGTGCAGGAGTTGGTGCTCTTATCGGTAAGAAGATGGACAAAGCCAAAGCTGCTGCAGAAGAAGTAGAAAACGCACAGGTTGAAAGCGTAACGGACGCCAATGGACTGCAGGCTGTCAAGGTGACTTTCGATTCTGGTATTTTGTTTGCTACCAGCAGTTCTTCTTTGAGCAGCAATGCCACTGCATCTTTGGCTAAATTCGCCAGCACAGTATTGAATGTCAATAAGGATATGGATGTAGCCATCAAGGGTTACACTGATAACCAGCCTTGGAAGAACAGTACAGCAGCAGAAAGCGTACAGAAGAATCTGAATCTGTCAAAGCAGCGTGCAGAGGCTGTATCCAGCTATCTGAAACAATGCGGTGTAAGTTCTTCACAGATCGCATCAGTTGAAGGTCTGGGAGAAGCTGATCCTGTAGCTGACAATTCTACAAAAGCCGGACAGGAACAGAATCGCCGTGTGGAAATCTACCTGTATGCCAGCCAGGCTATGATCGAAGCTGCTCAGGCTCAAAGCGGAAACTAATTTCAGACAATGAAAAAAATTCAGAAAATAATCCAATGGATTGTGCTCCTCTTTTTCGGGAGCACAATTTTTTTTGTGATACTATACCGTTTCGTTCCGGTTCCACTGACACCACTCATGATTATCAGATGCGTACAACAGGTGTCACGCGGTGAGCAGATCAGACTGAAACATCATTGGGTACCAATGGAAGATATTTCAAAATACCTTCCTGTAGCTGTCATGGCTTCTGAAGACCAGAGATTCCTGCAGCACCACGGTTTCGATGTCATAGAAATCCGTAATGCCATCGAAGAAAAACTGGCGGGAGAACGCCAGCGTGGCGGTAGTACCATCAGTCAGCAAACAGCCAAGAATGTTTTTCTTTGGCCTGCATCTTCCTGGGTCAGAAAAGGCTTTGAAGTTTATTTTACGGCATTGATTGAATTATTCTGGACCAAAGAACGCATCATGGAAGTCTATTTGAATTCCATTGAAATGGGAGACGGTATATATGGTGCGGAAGCTGTTGCACAACAACATTTCAACAGAACAGCCAAAGAACTGACCCGCACTAACTGCGCTTTAATAGCAGCCACACTACCCAATCCGCTTAAGTTCAGTTCAAAGTCACCCTCACGATATATCCTCCGACGTCAAACAGCCATCATGTACCAAATGAAGCACATAGACGTCATGGAGTGTCACAAACAAAAGAAACCATAATATTATCTGTAATTGGCCGATACTGATACTGAATAAACGCAGATAGTACATACCAATTCAGAAGATCCAGACTGATGATTATTACTGGAATCCGGTTTCTGTATTATCCAATGGAATTAATCGGATACCATATACCATTATCAGCAATAGCAATCAGATCATAAAACGAGGTTTTATTACTATAACAAAAAAGATCGGCTTACGCTGCCCCCCGCAGCCAGCCGATCCATTAGAATCTTTTCCTAAAAACTAATCTTTTACTAAAACTAACCCTAAAATTCTAACCTAAAACTTAACCTAATCTATTATATATCATTATACCTAAAAATAACTGATGCAAAGGTAGGCTGTCTTACGGATCTGTCCAATAAGGTATGTTTCCAAATATCCCAAATATGTTTCATCATTGTTTTTTATATATTTTCTGATATAAAAATTGTTGCATCAATTTTGTATTAATACAACATAACTATTTGAATTTCAAATCATACCAACATAACAAATGTTGCATCAGATAGTTTTAGACCGCCACTTGCCATTACGGATATAAAGATAACTGAACAACAGAATAAAGAAGCCATATACATGCTCTGAAGTCCAGCACCAGGCTACATCCAATCGCAAATGGACTATAATAACATAAATGTATAAAACATAAATAAGAAGAGTAAACAGCTCCAATACAAAAGCCATACGTGTATTTCCTGTTCCTGAAACAGCCTGAAAAAAGATATTACCGGGGACTATCAGCAACAAAGTTGTGCAATACACCCACAAGGAAGGAACTGAAGCCTGAAGCAAATCCGGAATATCCGTATATACACTTAAAATCACCTGAGGAAACAGAGCATACAACAATGAAACCGGCAATACGATAGCGTAAGCCAAACCAATATGCTGCCGAATAGTATAAGACACATATTCATCTTTTCCCGCACCGATCATATTACTGATCAGAGCACTTCCTGTAGAAGCAAAAGCTGCCACAACCATAAACAGAAGACCGGAAATACTTCGAATAATATTGGTTATAGCCAATGCCCTCTCACCTAAATGCTCTACAAACAAGAAAAACAGAAACCAAGTGGAAAGTGAAACAAAATTCTGAATCATGGTCCAAAAAGATACAGTCAGTATTCTAGCCAGTTTTTTCCGGTCAAAACGACAGATCCTGTTAAGCCCATATTTTTGCAGATCCACCTGCTTCAAGGTATAAACGATAAAAAACACAAGCGACACCAGCTCTGCCAAAGAAGAACCGATAGCCGCCCCGGCTATACCCAGGCGGGGAAAACCCATCTTACCATTGATAAGAATATAATTGAATACAATATTGGAGAGTACCATAACGAGCGAATTCAACGTAAGCGTTTTCGTCTGAGTTGTACCTATAAAAAAGGCACGGAACATCACCGCTGCAAACGAAAAGAAAAAACCATATACCCGCCAGTCCAGATAACTCTTGGTTGCCGCATAAATGTGAGAAGAAGACAATATGGATGGCAATACCAAAGGAGTCATAGATTTGGTAATAATAAAAATGACCAAAGCCATAATTCCCATAAAATACAATCCCTGATAGAATATGCCGCCAACCTCTTCAAAATGCCCTTCTCCATTCCGACGTGCCATCAGGATCTGCGCTCCCACGCTAAATCCGAAACCGACCATAAACAAAGAAAGGTAATAAATTCCGGCAATTGCCGAAGCACCAAGTTCAACTTCACCAACCCTTCCCAGAAAAGCCGTATCTGTCATACCAATCATTTGCTCCATCAGCAAACTGACCAATATGGGAAATGCTATTTTGAAAATCTCCCGATGAGAATAAAGCCCGGTCGGACGTACCGCATTACGTTTAATTGCATTCATGTGCGTTCTGAAATAAGAATCAAGTTAGACAATAAAAAAAGAAGAGTTTTACAATATTTGCAAAAACTCTTCTTTTAAATTCCTTGCGGAAAGGGAGGGATTCGAACCCCCGGTGCCTCTCAGCACGGCGGTTTTCAAGACCGCTGTAATCGACCACTCTACCACCTTTCCAAACTTCTTTGTCAAGAAGACTTTGTTTTCGAAAGCGATGCAAAGGTACTGCTTTTTTTTGAATATGCAAAAACTTTCGTCTATTTTTTAATAAAAAGATTTATCAGATTTAGCTAAACCACTATGAATGACACAGATAAATCATCTTAATTTATCCGACAAAACTTTCTTGAAAAGCTCCGTTTGCTCCAAAATCTGCTCATCGCCCGCTTCCGGATGTGTCAATATCCAATATGCCTTAAAAGCTTCTATTGCCTTCATACGGGCCATAGACTTTCCTGCCTGCAAACCGCTGTGATAAGGATTATGTGGCAACAAGCTTCTATTAAAATTACCATCACTCATAGGTTGTCATCTTATATTTGTTATAAAAATGAATCTGAGACACAATGAGGACAAAAATACAATTTTTTATTGGATTAAGCCTCTTTACTCCCTATATATTTCTGTCATTAATCCTATTCACCCGTTATTTACCCATCTTGTCTGCAAACATCAGGAACAACATCCGTTCATTTAAATCAAAATAACTATCTTTGCAATGATGATATAAGTTCTATAAAAAGAAAAAACAATGAACAGTTCAAATTCGGTGAAACTACATCACACAAAAACTCAATTGAACCACATCATAAATATCAAGAAAATCTCTCAAATTCTGGGTATACTGTTATGGGTAGAAAGCAGTTTGTTCTTGCTATGCATGTGCGTATCTTTGTATTATCATGAAAGCAGCTACAAGGCTTTTCTTTATACTTTTGGTATCAACATTGTTGTTGGTGGACTTCTCATGCTGTACGGAAAAGGAGCACACAACAGAGTGAACCGTCGGGACGGTTACTGCATTGTCACCCTAACATGGATTCTTTCTTCACTGTCTGGCATGCTGCCATTTATGTTAAGTGGCGAAATCCCTACCGCCGCCAATGCTTTTTTCGAAACGATGTCAGGTTTTACAACGACAGGAGCCACCATTCTTAACGACATTGAATCCCTCTCCCATGGCATGCTTTTCTGGCGCAGTCTCATCCAATGGATAGGTGGTCTTGGCATGGTCTGCTTTACCATTGCCATTCTACCCATTTTTGGAGGAAGCAACCAACAACTGTTTTCTGCAGAAGCAACAGGTGTTACCCACGATAAGATACATCCTAAAATCAGTGTCATGACGAAATGGATATGGACCATTTATGCTATACTGACCATCACATTGATTATTCTTTTGCTGATCGGAGGCATGGATCTCTTTGATGCGGTCTGTCACGCATTCTGTACGACAGCTACCGGAGGTTATTCAACCAAACAAGCCAGTGTAGCCCACTGGAACTCCCCTTTTATCGAGTATGTCATTTCCATCTTCATGATTCTTTCGTGCATTAACTTTTCCCTTTATTTTGCCTGCATGAAAGGAAATTTTAAAAGACTGCTCCGCGACAGCGAAGTGAAATGGTTCATAGGCTCCATTACAGTCATCACTTTTTTTATCACCATCGGATTAATATACCAACGGGGTTATGATTTTGAACTGGCTTTCAGGAGAGCTCTGTTTCAGGTAACATCCATACACACCTCATGCGGGTTTGCTACAGATGACTACAATTTATGGCCGACTTATACATGGATGCTTCTATTGTTTGCCATGCTCTCCGGAGGATGTACAGGATCTACCGGAGGTGGTATCAAGAATATGCGAATTTTGATTCTTTATTATAATATTGTCAACGAATTCAAACGCCTCATTCACCCGAATGCCGTACTTCCCATACGAATCAATCGCCATGTATTGCCACAAGCAACCATCAACGCCGTAGTCACATTTACGATTGTCTACATGCTGTGCGCATTCGTCGGTTGGATTGCACTCATGCTCATGGGTATCAATTTTATGGAAGCTTTAAGCCTGATAATCTCAAGCTTGGGCAACGTAGGACCAGGTCTCGGCATATACGGACCAGCCTTTTCATGGGACAACATGCCGGATCTGGCCAAATGGATGCTTTCATTTTTCATGCTAATCGGACGTTTGGAGTTATTCAGCGTACTTGTACTCTTCAGCCCGGCTTTCTGGAAAGAATGGTAACTCAAACTTATATACATATATATGCAAAACATCATTTTACAATGCGCCATAAAGGCCGCTTTACTGGCGGGTCAGGATATTCTTGACGTATACAATGACCCGAACGCAGACTTTAATATTGAACGTAAGGCAGACAATTCTCCCCTGACCATTGCTGACCGTTTGTCACACAAAAGAATTGCCAGCCTGCTTAAAGAGACGCCTTATCCTATCCTTAGCGAAGAAGGCAAACTTGATGATTACCAGACTCGCAAAGAATGGAATATACTTTGGATTGTCGACCCGTTGGATGGCACAAAAGAGTTCATCAAACGTAATGGTGAATTTACAGTCAATATTGCATTAGTCAAGGACAGCAAACCTGTACTTGGCGTCATATACGTACCGGTTACCCGTGAACTTTATTTTGCGGAAGAAACAACCGGAGCATATAAAATAAACAATATAGATTCATCCGAGGCAGATACTGACCTGAAAACCCTTATCAGCCAAGCCGCACCACTTCCCTTACCACAATCTCAACGGCACTTCACAATTGTAGCCTCCCGTTCACACCTTTCTCCGGAAACGGAAAGTTACATAGAGAAACTAAAACAAATCCATTCGGATGTAGACCTTATTTCCAGCGGCAGTTCATTAAAGATCTGTAGAGTGGCAGAAGGAAATGCAGACATCTATCCCAGATTTGCACCTACGATGGAATGGGATACCGCTGCAGGTCACGCCATCGCTAAAGCTGCCGGTAAGGACATATACCATACTGATGAAAAGACTCCTCTTGAATACAATAAGGAAAATCTGCTGAATCCTTGGTTTATTGTCAAATAAAAAAGGAAAAGGCCTGTCTGTATATGATTTTTACAGACAGGCCTTTTCTCAATATCCACTTACACTATTTTAATCTTCTTTTATTCTGATTACAGCATTGGCTATAATGGCTGTCAGACCTCCGGTTGTAATACCGGAAGAGAAGATATTACGCAATGTTTCGGGTAACTGACACAGAATATCAGGAACCAATTCCACACTTAATCCAAAAGAAAAACTCAAGGCCATTACAAGAGTGGCTTTCCGATTAATCTTCTGAGAAGCAATGATTCGTATACCCGCAGCTGCAACCGTACCAAACATGAGTAAGGTTGCTCCACCCAATACAGGTTCCGGCATAAGGGAAAAGACCAATCCTACAGCTGGAAACAAGCCTAAAAGTATCAGGAAACCTGCGATGTAATAACCTACATAACGACTGGCTACTCCTGTCAACTGAATCATTCCGTTATTTTGAGCAAAAATAGAATTGGGAAAAGAATTGAAGACTCCTGCCAGCATTGAATTAAATCCATCAGCCAGGATACCGCCTGAAGCACGTTTCACAAAAACTTTTCCCTCTACAGGTTCTCCGGAAATCAATGAATTGGCTGTAATATCACCATATGCTTCAATAGCGGTTATCAAATAAACAAGTCCTAATGCGATTATGGCCGAAATATCAAATGACAAACCATATTTAAAAGGAACAGGAATATTAAAACCGCCATAACTCTGCACTGATGAAAAATCTACCATACCCATGAACCAGGCAACCACATAACCGACTACCAGTCCGATAACTATTGAACTCATGCGCAAATAGCGGTTGGAACTTCTGTTGAAAAAGATAATCAACACCAGAACCATAGCAGCCAGACCAATATTTCTTAAAGAACCGAAAGTACCGTCAGCCTGTGCCGCAGCACCACCGCCACACGCAGAAATACCCACCTTCACCAGGCTCATACCGATCAGGGTCACAACAATTCCTGATACCAAAGGAGTTATTATCTTACGGGTGTATTTCAGGACCCGACTGATCAACATCTCTACTGTTGAAGCTGCCATACAGGCACCGAAGATAGAAGCAAGGCCTCCTGTCAGTCCGGCTGAAATTATAGGTCCGATAAACGAAAAGCTTGTACCTTGTATACAAAGCAACCCTGTTCCGATAGGACCAATTCGCCGACACTGTATAAATGTAGATACTCCCGATGCAAACAAGGCCATTGATACCAGGAATCCAGTTGTTTCCAGATCCAGTTTCAATGCGCCGGCAATGATCAACGGCGGTGTTATAATAGCAACAAAAATAGCCAGAAGGTGTTGCAATGCCGCAAAAAGCGTATCTTTCAATGGCGGACGATCCTCAAGACCATAAATCAAACCGGTATCCTTATTCGTTTTATTCTCTTCCATATCTTTTTAATCTCAATCAAATGCTTATTCTTTAATCTTAATCTGACAATTATCCAGACTTTCAATGATAGCCAGTGATTCTACATGAATGCCTTGTTCTCTCAGGAAGTCTCCACCATGCTGAAATGACTTTTCTATCAGAAATCCCATCCCTGTCAGTTCAGCACCCGACTGATTGACCAAATCGATAATACCCTTTGCTGCATTACCATTTGCTAAAAAATCATCAATGAAAAGGACCTTGTCACCCGGATGAAGATAATCCTTGCAGACACAAACATCATACGTATTGTTTTTCGTAAAGGAAAAGACTTTGGTAGACAACATGTTCTCCATTGTACTGGGTTTCTTCTTCTTGGCAAAAACTACCGGTAATTCCAAAAGATAGCCCACCATTATAGCCGGTGCGATACCACTGGCCTCTATCGTCAATATCTTATTGATATTGGTGCCGGCAAACCGTCTTACGAACTCTACTGCCATTGATTTCATCAATATCGGATCCATCTGATGATTGATAAAATTATCTACTTTAAGGATTCCTCCTTCAAAGCATCTCCCGTCACGTAAAATACGTTCTTTTAGTGCCTTCATAATGCGTCTAATCTATGTTCTGGATTCTAAAAAATAAATTTGAAGCGGCAAAGTTACAAAACTTTAACGACATATAACCAGATTTACATTATTTTCTATGCAGGAAAAACAACTTTATCCAGTATTCCATTCAAGCAGGCTATTGCCACACCATAATTAGTCACAGGTACGCCGGATGCCTGCAACTGATGCACTCTGGCCATCACCTGACGACGTGTGAACATGCAGGCACCACAATGTATGACCAGATCATAGTCTGAAAGATCTTTCGGGAAGTCATGACCGGAAACGTGATCAATGTGAATCTGTGCTCCCAGGCGTTTCCTCAACAAAGCAGGCAATTTAACCCTGCCTATATCTTCGTGCTGTGGCACATGAGTACAAGCCTCAGCTATCAGTATACGTGCATCTGAAGATAATCGACGCAACGCTTCCGCACCACGGAGAAAAACGTTCAGATCTCCTTTATGACGAGCAAATAAAATGGAAAAGGACGTCAGTTTACTCTCAGGAGGACACAGGCGTTCCACCTGAGAAAAGACCTGCGAATCCGTTATGATCAACGCCGGCGGATTTTTCAACGCTTGCAACATGGCTGGAAGCTTGTCTGTCGTACAACTGAAAATCAGACATTTTTTTTCTAGAAGGTTACGCATGGTCTGAACCTGCGGTAAGATCAAGCGTCCTTTTGGAGCCTGTATGTCCTGCGGCATGACCAACAAAACCGTATCCCCCTCGTGAACCAATGAAGCGGTCAAATCATCATATTCCGACTGTTGACCATATACTTCGGACATCGCAAGCCGAAGCCGGTCGAGTCCCAGACCTGACTTCACTGAGATCCGCAGAAAATCACGCCCCAGTCTGGAAATCCATCTGTTCAGATCAGTCTCATCAGACTGCTCTTTGTCATTATATAAACAGATGACAGGAATTTCCTCTTTTCTGAATAAAGCCAGCCATTCCTGTTCAAAATCCACATTATCGGGACATCCGGATACCATAAGTAAAGCCAGATCCATTCTTTTCGACAAGTTTCGCGTATGAGCAACCCTCAACTCACCCAGCTCACCGTTGTCGTCATAACCGGCCGTATCAACAATGACGGCTGCTCCGATACCCGGTAACTCCATATTCTTATAAACTGCATCCGTAGTAGTACCCGGCACATCCGACACGATGGCCACTTGCTGGCCTGTCAAAGCATTGACCAGAGAAGACTTGCCTACATTTCTCCGTCCGAACAGTCCGATATGGAATCTGTTTGACCGTGGTGTTTCTTCTTTCATAATTAATTCATGATGATTAAAAGCGGAAATCACGATTTCCTTTTTCTATAGCATCCAGATACTTTGAAGCATTGGTCCTGACCACTTCTTTCGGTACCATTTGCAACATGCGTTGTATCATTTTTTCACCTTTTTCCTTGGTTTCAGGTGTGGCATAGTCCAATAAATATTCTTTCAGGGTCAACAGGGCATTAGGTAAACAGCAATTGGCTATCTGTCCGTTCTTCAGCAAAGTCATAAAACGGTCACCTGTACGTCCTTCACGATAACACGCCGTACAGAAACTGGGGATATATCCCAAATCCAACAACCATGATACTACTTCATCCAATGTACGACGATCCGTCACATCAAACTGTGCCGAGTTTTCCTCTGCCGTTTCCTCATGTACATAACCACCCACACTGGTTCGCGAACCGCCACTTAACTGCGAAACGCCCAATTCAAGCACCCTTTCGCGACATCTAACGCTTTCACGCGTAGAAACGATCATGCCCGTATAGGGTACGGCTATACGAATGGCAGCAACTATCTTATAAAAGATTTCATCCGGCACACAATTTTTAAAATCAGCCGTATCTATATCATCAGCCATACACAGACGCGGTACACTGATAGTGTGCGGACCGACACCATATACAGCCTCCAGATGTTCGGCATGCATCAGCAATCCTACAAAATCATAACAATAGGTTTCAAGTCCGAACAGAACACCAATACCAACATCATCAATGCCACCTTGCATGGCACGGTCCATAGCCTCGGTATGATAAGCATAATCATGCTTGGGGCCCGTAGGATGCAAAGCTTCATAATCGGCCTTGTTGTAAGTTTCCTGAAACAAAATATAAGTACCGATACCGGCCTCTTTCAGTTTTCTGTAATTCTCTACCGTCGTTGCCGCTATATTCACATTGACCCTTCTGATAGCACCATTCTTATGTTTGATATTATAAATGGTATTGATGCTTTCAAGAACATACTCAATCGGATTATTTTTAGGATCTTCCCCTGTTTCCAAGGCCAGGCGTTTGTGTCCCATGTCTTGCAGGGCCATCACTTCACGGCGTATCTCTTCCTGGGTCAGTTTCTTTCTTCTGATAGTTTTGTTCTTGGCATGATAAGGACAATAGACACAGCCGTTTATACAGTAATTTGACAGATAAAGCGGTGCAAACATGACAATACGGTTACCATAGAACCGTTGTTTGATCTCCTTGGCAAGTGCAAACATCTGTTCGGTCAGGTCCTTCTGATCGCATGCCAGAAGGACAGCAGCTTCCCTGTGATTAAGTCCTTTACATAATCTGGCCTTGTCAAGAATCTGGCTAATCAATTCCCTGTCACTCTTGTGAAGTTCCGCATAGGCTATTGTCTCCCGAACCTCACTGTCAGAAATAAATTCCTCTGCTTTTGATGATGTTACCTGATAATTCATTTTAAATTCCTCTTTTTTGATAATCTCCTCGTCCATATTCTATATGATAACCTATGCAGGCGAGTTGCTGTTCTATTAAATTCAATGCTTCTGCGGACTCTCCTCCCGTACAAGCCTTATGATCATAAATGCTGTAGCATTTCCTTAACTCACGTGGTGACAGATTGGGCATTATGACATTTGCACCGGATCGGATAGCCCGTTCACGCCCATATTGATCCAATGTAGCCAAAGCTGTCGTCGCCGGAATCAAAGCATCCGGAAAACGCAGACGCATCAGCGAGATCAAACGTAATGTCATCTCCACACTTCCCGATTGACAGGCTGCAAAAGGAGTATGCGCAGCAGGAATAAAGGGCCCCATACCTATCATCTCAGGCTGTAGTGTTTCCATAAAGGCAATATCATCGAGCAAACAGTCAACAGTCTGCCCTGGTGATCCGATCATCATACCGGTTCCTGTCTGAATTTCCAGTTTTTTCAGGATTTCAAGGCAGGACATACGATTTGCCAGACTCATTCTGGCCGGATGCAGATCGGCATAATGTCTTTCATCAGCCGTTTCATGACGCAGCAGATAACGGTCAACACCCACCGATTTGAATAAACGGTAAGCTTCTGCAGAACGTTCACCTACGGATAAAGTCACGGCACAGTCCGGAAACTCTGCCTTAATGGAACGGACCACCCCTGCAAGCCATACGTCATCCTGTCTGGGGTCTTCTCCACCCTGCAAAACGAACGTGGAAAAGCCAGCCTGATAACCACTCCTGCAACAGGCCATAATTTCATCTTCAGTCAATCTGTAACGCTGCGCATGAAGGTTGGAACATCTTAGTCCGCAATAATAACAATCATTTCTGCAATAAGATGAGATTTCGATCAGACCTCTTATAAATACACCTTTTCCAAATCGTTCATTCATAATCTGTTCAGCCTGACTCCGAAAAAATTCCAGTTTGTCATTATCTTCCAGAACCAATAACTGCCGCCATTCATCCCGCTCTACAGGCCTACCGCAAACCAAGCGGTCAAACAGGTCGCTGAAGCTTTCATCCGAACATTTATTTTTATATTCAATCATAATTTTAAAACAAAGATATAAAAACTTATTATTTTTTTTGTAGTTTTGTAGAATTATTCCCTATAATTAACCAAACTATGGCATACAACAACAACATCATGTTTATCCGCTACCAGTTGCTCGCCAGACTGGTCAAAATGTGGAAAGAGAATGAACTGATCGGACAGATCGACAAGCTCCCCGTTGAGCTTCATCCGCGTCAGCAAAAGCCCAAAGGAAGATGCTGCGTTTATAAGGAAAGAGCCGTTACGAAATACAAGACAATGGCTATGATGGGATTCGACATGACTGATGAAACCGATGAAACCGAACGTCTGTCAACCTACGCCCAACGCATGCTCGACCGCGAAAACATTTCTCCTGAAAAAAGCATTCTAAGTGTGATGGATGAAGCATGCTCATCATGCGTCAAGATTAATTACGAAGTCAGCAACTTATGTAGGGGATGTGCAGCTCAAGCCTGCTATAACAACTGTCCCAAAGATGCTATCAGATACGACAACGAAGGAAAAGCCTACATTGACCACGACAAATGCATAAGCTGCGGCAAGTGCCATCAGGTATGTCCGTATCATGCTATTGTATACATCCCTGTACCTTGCGAGGAAGCCTGCCCCGTAAAAGCCATTTCAAAAGATGAATACGGTGTTGAACATATTGACCCCAAGAAATGTATCTACTGCGGCAAATGCTTAAACGCCTGTCCTTTCGGTGCAATCTTTGATACATGCGCTGTCTTTGATGTTCTGAAACGCATCAAGAGCGAGAAGAAAGTTGTTGCCATGGTAGCTCCTTCCGTTTTGGCTCAATTCAAACAGCCTATCGAAAAAGTATTCGGCGCTCTGAAAGCCATTGGATTTGATGATGTAATCGAAGTGGCATACGGTGCAGAAGAGACCATCCGAAACGAAGCCATGGAATTCAAGGAGAAGCTCGAAGAAGGTGCGGCATTTATGACAACAAGCTGCTGTTCTGCTTATGTTCAGCTGGCCCGCAAACATATACCGGAATTAATGCCATATATTTCCAGCACGGGATCTCCCATGCGCTATACGGCTGCTTATGCCCGTAAGAAACACCCGGAAGCTATCAATGTATTCATCGCTCCTTGCGCATCCAAGAAGGCAGAAGGCCGTGAAGACCCCAACGTAGATTTTGTATGGACATTCCGCGAACTGGATGCCGTACTTGAAGGACTGGGCATTGACATTGAAGGATGCGCACCGTTCACTCCTGACGAACATGCGGGACATGATGCACACGGTTTTGCCAAAACCGGAGGCGTGTTCACGGCTGTGAAGAATATGGTAGGTGATCCGAACCTTCAAGGTACCATCATTGCTGACCTGAACAAGAAAAATATCGCCACATTACGTGCTTATGCCAAAAGTGGCAAATGCCCGACCAAAATGATAGAGGTAATGGCATGCCCCGGTGGCTGTATCAGCGGCCCATGCGCCTGCAATGAAGGTATGGCTGCAATACGTCAGTTTGATGCAGAACTGAAAAAGAAAGAATAATCTTTCTTGAAACTAACCTATCAAATAAAGGGAGGCCAATTTTATGGTCTCCCTTTGTTTGATAGGTTTATCCTACATTTTTTTGAATATTTTTTCAGCGATTCATTTCCAGTATACGATAAACTTTAATTGGCCTTATAAACGACCTGATTCTTTTTGTCGTACACTCTCCAACGTATGGCATTGATCATTTCCGAAATACCGTAAACTATACTGTTACATCCCAACAGTATAAATGGCAAGGATGCCGAAACCATGGGTTTCAATATCACCCAGATACCCACACCCAGTACAACCAATGTCAACACCAAGGAAAACCATGTGAACGGTATGAATTTCCTTAATCTTATCATATTCAAGATCTGATTAATTGCAGCCAACACCAACAAACCACCCAATATGTACATCAGATAAGTGATAAAATAGCCAGGAAAAACTGCCAAAAAAATACCAAACAGGAAACTGCCCAAACCTATTATTGGAAAAGCCGGTTTAAGCGCCTTCTTTTCGGAAAAGGAAATTATAAAATAATTGATAATCGAAACCATTCCCGAAATACCAAAAAGAGCACCGATAATCTGTACCAGCAATTCGGTCATTCGTTCCGGATTTGCCACCAGCAAGATACCTACCAAAATAGCACAGACGGCTCTAAAAATATAACTGTTTACTACTTTCATATTTATTCTGATTTTAAAGGTTACATGTAGCTAAGGTACAAAAAACATCTTATTCAGAGATAAAAACAGACAAAAAATTCGTTCTTTTTATTTTTTAGTATAGACATCCTGCATGTCATGAGTAATCACTATCTTTGCTTATAAATTGGAAAAAGATTTATCATGGCACTAGAAATTTATCTTGTCCGACATGGACAAACAGAAGAGAACGCCCAGAATATCCTTCAGGGCCATATCCCCGGACATCTATCAGAAGAAGGAGTCAGACAGGTTGAGATACTGCGTGACAAGTTATGCACAATTCATTTTGATGCATTGATCAGCAGTGACTTGAAACGTTGTGCAGACACGGCAGCCATATTAAATGAGCCTCATCACCTGCCCATAGAATTTGATTCTCATCTGAGAGAAAGAGATTGGGGACCATTCACTGGAATGGATATTCTGAAAGCAAGAACATTAATAGACAACCGTGCAGAATCGATGGATTCCATGGCTGAACGTGCTACATGTTTTCTAAAAAGGATCTGTCAGGAATACGACGGCAAACGTCTGCTTGTGGTCAGCCACGGACTGATCTGCCGTGTCATTCAAGCCTGCTATTATCAGACCTCCTATCGCGACATTCCGCGAATGGACAATGCTGAATGCCGTCAAATTACTCTCAAAACGCCATGGCAACCGGCCATAAACAAACAGAAAAACGAAGAAAGTGGTGCCACAGCTGACTGACAGCTGGCCCACTTCTTCAAAATAGAATTATCCCACAGGATCAAGCCCTGAAATCAGAGTTAGGATTTCTACAGCCCGCCCCACAGAAGAAACTTCTTCTATCACCATAGTGTGCTTGCCATTGGTATCACGCAGGCGGCAGCTTTGTGCATACATTCCCATATAGGCGATACACTGGCCGAAAGCTTTGCTCTTATAATAGGCACTGGCCTCATTCGAAATAAAATACATGACCATACGGCCTGCTTTCAATACGATTTTCTCCGCCCCCAGTTGCTTGCCCAAACGACGTAAGGCTACTACGCGGATCAGTTCCTCACCTTCCTGAGGTATCGGACCGAAACGGTCTATCATGCGCTGTCGGAATGCTTCCACGTCCTCATCACGTTCAAAGCCGTCGAGTTCGCGATAAAGTAACATACGCTCACTGCTACTCGGTACGTATTCTTCAGGAAAATACATCGGAAGATCACTTTCCAACGTACATTCATCTACAAACACATCGCCTCCCAACGCATTGCCTTTGGCTATTTCATCGGCATAAACATCATTAAACTCTTCATTTTTCAACTCTTTGACAGCCTCTGAAAGGATTTTCTGATAGGTTTCATAACCCAGATCGGCTATAAATCCACTTTGTTCGGCTCCCAACAGATTACCGGCACCACGAATATCAAGATCCTGCATGGCAATATGTATACCCGATCCCAGGTCACTGAAATTCTCTATGGCCTGCAAACGACGCCGGGCTTCCTGATTGAGCGATGCCAGAGGAGGCGCCAACAGATAACAGAAGGCCTTTTTGTTACTCCGCCCCACTCTTCCTCTCATCTGATGCAAATCACTCAAACCAAAATTCTGAGCACCGTTAATAATGATTGTATTGGCATTGGGAATGTCAATACCGCTTTCTATAATCGTAGTGGAAATCAATACGTCATAATCATAATTGACAAAATCCAGAATGATCTTTTCCAGTTCCTCCGGCGACATTTGTCCATGACCTATACAGACACGGGCATCCGGCACGTACTTATGCACCAAAGCCTCCAGATCATAAAGATTGGATATGCGGTTGTTTACAATAAAGACCTGTCCGTTACGACTCATCTCAAAATTAATCGCATCAGCTATGAGTTCTCCGCTAAACGTATGTACTTCCGTCTGAACCGGATAACGGTTGGGTGGTGGTGTCTGTATCACCGAAAGATCCCTGGCTCCCATCAATGAAAACTGCAACGTACGGGGAATTGGGGTTGCAGTCAGTGTCAGGGTGTCCACATTGACCTTGACTTGCCGTAACTTCTCTTTGGTGGCTACGCCGAATTTCTGTTCTTCATCGATAATCAAGAGTCCAAGATCCTTGAATTTCACGCTCTTTCCTATCAGCTTATGCGTACCAACCAGAATATTTATTTTACCTTCTGCCAGTTCTTTCAGGATTTCACGGGTCTTGGCTGCACTTCTGGCACGGCTGAGATAATCCACTCTGACGGGCATATTCTTCAATCGTGAAGAGAATGTCTGATAATGCTGATAAGCCAATACGGTTGTCGGCACTAGTACAGCCACCTGCTTGTTGTCCGCACAGGCCTTAAATGCTGCCCGGATGGCTACTTCGGTTTTTCCGAAACCGACATCACCACAAACCAGACGGTCCATGGGTCTGTCTTTCTCCATATCGGCCTTTACGTCCTGGGTTGCTTTCAACTGGTCCGGAGTGTCTTCATAAAGGAAGCTGGCCTCTAGTTCATGCTGCATGAAACTGTCGGCACTGAAAGCAAAGCCTTTTTCCTGCCGACGCTGCGAATAGAGTTTGATCAGGTCACGGGCTATATCCTTGATCTTTTTCTTGGTACGTTCTTTCAGACGTTCCCATGCCCCGGTACCCAGTTTGTTCAGACGGGGTGCTTCTCCCTCTTTTCCCCTATACTTGCTGACCTTGTGCAAAGCATGTATGGAGACAAATACCACATCATCATTCTGATAAATGATCTTGATGACTTCCTGTACAGTATCACCGTTAGGGATCCTTAGCAATCCTCCGAACTTGCCCACGCCATGATCCACATGAACCACATAATCACCGATATTAAATTCCTGCAACTCCTTCAGGGTCAAAGCTATCTTTCCGCTTCTGGCCTTGTCACTCCGCAGGTTGTATTTATGGAAACGGTCGAAAATCTGATGGTCCGTAAACAAGCAGACACGCAAGTCCTCATCCAGGAAACCGGAATGCAATGTCTTATTGACGGGAATAAAACTGATCCCCGATCCCTGTTCTTCAAAAATCGCAGCCAGACGGTCTGTCTGCTTGGCAGAGTCTGCCAATATATAGAGTTTGTATCCGTCTGCCTGATAATCATAAAAGCTTTTGTTTACCAGTTCAAAATTCTTGTGATAAATAGGTTGCGGGTGCATATTGAAATGCAAGGTAACCTGAGGCGTTTCATCAGGCTTTGATCCGATCCAGACTTTTCTGAAACCCAGAAGTCCTTTAAGAATCGTCGCACCATCCACCAACAGTGACTCTGCATTCAGTTTCAGACGCTGCTCAGCCGCGTCCATCTCGCTTGTGGCCTGTTCTTCTATCAGTGCCTGAGATGAAAAGCCATCATGATAGATCTGGTCGACAACATCCCGCAGAAACAACATATCCTTCAGCACAAAAACCGAATCCACCGGCAAAAAATCAGTAAAGGTTACTTTTTCAGAAGTAACAGTCCCTAATTCCGGCACAATCACAATCTCGTCTTTTTTCTCTTTTGACAACTGCGACTGTACTTCAAACAAGCGCAAGCTGTCAATCTCGTCACCAAAGAAGTCTACACGATAAGGATATTCCGAAGAATATGAGAAAACATCAAGTATGCTTCCTCTTACGGCGAACTGGCCGGGTTCATAAACATAGTCCACCCTCTGAAACCCCAATTCGAACAGCCTTTTTTCTATATCGACCAGTTCTGCCTGCTGCCCGACATTTAATTTTAAGGTACGTACCTTCAACTCTCCGGAAGAAACGACTTTTTCAGCCATAGCCTCCGGACTTGTCACCACGAACAAAGGCCAGTGACCCGCATTAAGCCTGCTCACCACTTCCGTACGAAGAATCTCATTAGCCGCATCCCGCTGGCCGAACTTGACTGCTCGCCGGAACGAAGAAGGAAAATAAAAAACCTGGGGATCGCCCAATATCTGGACGAGATCGTGATAAAAATACCCTGCCTCTTCCGCATCATTCAGAACAAACACATACGGACGTGACACCGCATCAGACGACTTCAGTATTATACTGCTGAATATGACCGGAACCGCGGATGCACAAACACCCTCCATGAAAATATTTTTCACGGAATCATCACACAGAACCTTGCCTAATGCCTTTACCTGTTTATGCTCTGCAAAGAGAGCCTGCAATTCTTGTATATCCATCTTTTAAAACTGTACAAAAATACAAAGAATCACTAAAAAAACAGCCGCATCAATCAAATTATTTCTGTTTTTTGCCTACTTTCCTAATATTATAATTATCTTTGTTCTTAACAATCCACGGAAACATTTACCTTAAAACATCCGATTATGTACTCTGACAGCATCGTCATAATTCCTACTTATAACGAAAAGGAAAATATAGAAAATATTATCCGGGCCGTTTTAGGCTTGTCTCAGCCTTTCAATATTCTGATTATTGACGACGGTTCGCCGGACGGTACGGCTGACATTGTCAAAAGATTGATGTCAGACGAGTTCAAAGACAGGCTTTTCCTTATTCAAAGAAAAGGAAAACTGGGACTTGGAACGGCATATATCACCGGTTTCAAATGGGCCATCGAACAGAAATATGATTATATCTTTGAGATGGATGCCGATTTCAGCCATAACCCCAATGATCTGCCCAGACTGTATAAAGCCTGTGCAGAAGAAGGTTATGATGTAGCCATTGGTTCGCGCTACATCAGCGGAGTCAATGTGGTCAACTGGCCGATGGGACGTGTGCTGATGTCCTATTACGCATCCAAATATGTACAGTGTGTCACAGGTCTGCACATACACGATACCACAGCCGGATTCAAATGTTACAGACGCAGGGTTTTGGAAACCATCGAACTGGATAAAGTCAGATTCAAAGGTTATGCTTTCCAGATCGAAATGAAATTTACGGCTGTCAAATGCGGATTCAAGGTAAAAGAAGTTCCGGTTGTTTTTGTAAACCGCGAATTGGGAACCAGCAAGATGAACAGCAGTATTTTTGGTGAAGCCGTATTCGGCGTGATCCGCCTCCGTCTGGATGGCTGGTTTAAGAAATATCCACATTACAAAGACAAAAAGGAATAAGAACCAAATATCTTTTTTCATTTACCTCACAAACCTACTCTTCACCTTAACTGTTTATCATGAAACGTTAATCTGGAAGAATAGGTTTTTTTATGAACCATATCAGTGAGAGAATAAAGTCAGTCTATCATTCTAAAAAGCACTATATGAAAACATGGATTAAAAATGCCACAATAGTCAACGAAGGCCAATCTTTCTCAGGCCACGTGTGGATCGACAATGATATTATAGCCAGAATCTATCCGTCAGACGCTCCTGTTACAGAAACATTTGAAGCCGACAAGGTTATTGATGCCCAAGGTCTGTATCTGATACCGGGTGTCATTGACGACCATGTCCATTTTCGCGAACCGGGTCTGACCCATAAAGCCGACATTTACAGTGAAAGTAAGGCAGCTGCTGCAGGAGGTGTCACCTCTTATATGGACATGCCCAATGTACAGCCTCTTACTACAGACCTTGACAAACTGGCTGCAAAGTTTCAGCTCGGAGCAGAAAAAAGTATCGTCAACTATTCCTTCTTCTTTGGTGCCACCAATACCAATGCCGATCTGCTCCCGCTATTGGATACCCGTAAAGTCTGTGGTGTCAAACTGTTCATGGGCAGCAGTACCGGCAATATGCTAGTCGACAAGTCCGAAACTCTTATGGCTGTATTCAAGAATGCGCCGACCCTGATCATGACCCATTGCGAAGACTCAGAAATCATCAACACCAATATCAAACACTGCCGTGAACTTTACGGTGAAGACCCTGACGTGCGTTTCCATCCTGTAATCCGCAATGAAGAAGCCTGCTACCGTTCCACAGCCCTGGCAGTGGAACTGGCCAACCGGACGAATGCCCGACTGCATGTAGCCCATCTTTCCACTGCACGCGAACTGGAACTGTTCGACAATACCCCTCTATACGATGCCGACAGCGGACAACTGACCAAACGGATAACTGCCGAAGCCTGTGTTGCCCATCTTCTATTCTCGGATGAAGACTACAGTACACTGGGAACACGCATCAAATGCAACCCTGCCATCAAATCCCCCAAAGACAGAGAAGCATTGCGTCAAGCTCTGACCAACGGAAAGATAGATCTTGTCGGTACTGATCATGCGCCACACTTGCTCAAGGAAAAACAGGGCGGCTGCATCAAAGCCGTATCAGGTATGCCTATGATCCAGTTCTCACTCGTCAGCATGCTTTCACTGGCAGACCAGGGTATCCTGTCCATCGAACGCGTAGTCGAACTGATGTGCCATGCTCCTGCAAAACTGTTTCAGATTCATCGGCGCGGTTTCATCCGCGAAGGTTATCAGGCAGACCTGGTTCTTGTTCGTCCTCATTCTCCATGGACCTTGCAGCCTGATCAGATTTTCAGCAAATGCGGATGGAGTCCTCTTGAAGGACATACGTTCAACTGGCGTGTGGAACAAACCTTCTGCAACGGACATCTGGTATATGACAACGGACAGATAGATGACACTTATCGCGGTCAGGCTCTTTCATTCGAACGGTAAATTATGATAAAGACACTACATTACGATATTCCGGATCTGATACTTTATATCAACTGGACCTACTTTTTTCATGCCTGGGGATTTCCGCCCCGTTTCGGAACAATCAGCTCCATACATGGCTGCGATGCATGCCGTGCCGGCTGGTTGGCTTCATTTCCGGAACATGAAAGGCAACGTGCCAGCGAAGCCATGCAGTTATTCAAAGACGCCCAAAGAGTTCTGGCTATTTTGGCAAAGGATTTCCACACCCATGTCCGTTTTGGACTGTTCAAGGCTCAAAGTGAAGATGAAGATATCATACTTTTCACTGAAGAAGGAAAAGAATATCGGCTTCCTCTGCTGCGCCAGCAACATAACGCCGAAAGGGGGCCATACCTGTGTCTGGCGGATTTTGTCAGTCCCCGCCATAAACAGGTTTATGACACTGTAGGTGTCTTTGCCGGCACAATTGATCCGGAAGTGGAACATCTTTATGAAGAAGGTGCCTGTGCCGACGATTTCAAGCATCTTTTATGTCAGACTTTGGCAGACCGTCTTACCGAAGCTGCCATTGAGAAAATGCATGAAGAGGTACGTCGGACTTACTGGGGATACGCTCCCGACGAGAATTTGACTACCGCTGAACTGTTTCTTGAAAAATTCCAGGGCATCAGACCGGCAATCGGTTATCCTTCCTTACCAGACCAAAGTCTCAACATCGACCTGGCCCGCATACTGGATTTTGAAGAAATCGGTATTCATCTCACAGAAAACGGAGCCATGGTACCTCACGGCTCAGTCAGCGGACTGATGATCGCCCATCCGGCATCCCATTATTTCTCCATCGGTCCGATCGGAGAAGATCAGCTTGAAGACTACGCCAGAAGGCGACACCGCAGCAAGGAAGAAATCCGTAAATTTCTGGCAGCCAATCTCTAAAACAATTAATCATATCAGATAAATGGTACTACGCATTCTTTATATTTTATTGCTCACCCTGGTCATTCCAGACACCTATCTGTATTTCAAACTGATGTACAGAAAGGAAAGACCATTATGGGCACAGATCGCTTTTTTCCTGCCCAATACCATTCTGTTGCTGTCAGCCCTGCTGCTGGCCGTCACCGAAAGTCATACGCCTGAGAACATGACATTGATGATGATATTCTTCAACATGTATATGCTTGTCGCCTTACCCAAGACCTTATTCATGATGTTGGATATCATCGGACTTGGTTTGGGGCTGATATTCAAGAAAATCAGGAAAGCATTCACAGTTTTTTCCACCATCATATCTGTTTCACTGTTTATCATTATACTCATAGGTATGACATACGGACCTTCACATCTTGTTGTTAAAGAAGTAGAATACAATTCCAAGGATCTTCCTGCGTCCTTTGACGGCTACCGCATAGTACAGTTCACGGACATGCATCTGACATCATTCAGAAACCGGCCGCATATCGTCGACCATATCGTACAGACAATCCTGGATCAGAAAGCAGATATGATTGTTTTCACCGGAGATCTGGTCAGTACGGATGTGGACGAAATGGACGGATTCGAAGAACCGCTAAGTCGTCTGTGGGCACCCGACGGAGTCTATGCCGTCTTGGGCAATCACGACTATCTGACCTATGCACGCTATCTGTCCCATAAGGAACAGGCCGTCCACAGACAGCAACTCAGACAACGCATCACTTCATTGGGCTGGAATCTCATGCTCAATTCCAATCAGGTGATCCGTCGCGGACAGGACAGCATCGCCATTGTTGGCGTAGAAAACGACGGACAACCGCCATTCCCTGAAAGAGGGGATCTGAAAAAGGCACTTCAGAACATCCCGGGATATGGTCAGTCAGCATCTTCATCCGGATTTTTCAAGATTCTGCTCAGCCATGATCCCACCCACTGGCGACGCAAGGTTCTGCCCCAAACAGATATCCAGCTGACCCTTTCTGGACATACCCACGGCATGCAGTTTATCCTGTTCGGCTGGTCGCCGTCATGCCTGTTCTACCCCGAATGGAGAGGGCTCTACACGGAAAACGGAAGGGGGCTGCATGTCAGTCTTGGCATCGGAGGAGCACTGCTGCCTTTCAGGTTCGGTGCGTGGCCAGAAATAAACGTCATAACGTTGCACCGTAAATAAAAAAAACATAACTTTGCGTTATACAATCAATATAACAAGAACATGACCCTGCTTTATCGAATTTATCAGCTTTTTATTGCCCTACCCATATTGTTGGTAGCCACCATTCTGACTGCTATTATCACGATTATCGGTTCCTGGTTAGGCAATGCCCATTTTTGGGGATATTACCCTGGAAAAATATGGTCTATCATATTCTGCCGTGTCCTGCTTATTCCGGTAGAGGTTCGCGGACATGAAAATGTCGACAAAAAGACTTCTTATGTATTTGTAGCCAACCATCAGGGGGCATTCGACATATTCCTTATTTACGGTTTCATAGGCCGGAACTTCAAATGGATGATGAAAAAGTCACTTCGGAAGATCTTCCTTGTAGGCAAGGCATGCGAAAGTGCCCGACATATATTTGTAGACAAATCAGGCCCGAAGAAAATACAGGAGACATATAACAACGCCCGCGAGATTCTGAAAGAAGGTACTTCTCTCGTTGTTTTTCCGGAGGGTTCACGTACGTTCACCGGTCACATGGGGGTATTCAAGAAAGGAGCATTCCAACTGGCTGACGAACTTCAGTTACCGGTCGTGCCGGTAACCATTGACGGTTCGTTTGATATCCTGCCCCGAATGAAAGGATTTGCCTTTATACGCCGTCACAAGCTGTCCATGACCATCCATAAACCTATTTTCCCCAAAAGCAAAGGTGCTGAAAATATCAAGGAAACAATGGAAGAGGCATATAAAGTGGTCATGTCTGGTCTCCCTGCATCACGACAGGGCTTTGTCAAGAACGAAGACCAGTAAAAAACAAAGACGGGAGTTACAAGGTAACTCCCGTCTTGAAAATAGCTATTTCATGGTGCCCCAGCTGCTCATTGCGTGTTCGCTGGCCGGAAGCGACCTCTATGACAAAATCAATAAATCGTGCTGACAGTTGCGACATATCCTCCCCCTCAAGCAACGAACCGGCATTAAAGTCCATCCAATTGTTCTTGTACTCAAAAAGCCGCGTATTTGTGGCTATCTTTATGGTCGGTACGAAAGTGCCGAAAGGAGTTCCGCGTCCTGTCGTAAACAGGACAAGATGACAACCTGCAGCACCTAGAGCCGTTGAAGCGACCAGATCATTACCCGGTGCACTCAGCAGATTCAGACCGTCAGTTTTCAGCCTCTCGCCATAGGACAACACGTCACTGACCGGTGCACCTCCTGATTTTTGTGTACATCCCAGTGATTTTTCTTCCAAAGTGGAAATACCACCCGCCTTGTTACCCGGAGAAGGATTCTCGTATACCGGATATCCCTGACCGATAAAATAGGCTTTGAAATCGTTGATCAGATGTACGGTCTGCTCAAAGACTTCATGAGATACACACCGGTTCATCAGTATTGATTCCGCTCCGAACATCTCAGGCACTTCCGTCATGACCGTAGTGGCTCCCCGTGAAATCATATAATCGGAAAGGACACCCAGCAGAGGATTGGCCGTAATACCGGAAAAGCCGTCAGAACCGCCGCATTTCAAACCGATACGTAAGGCAGACAACGGTACAGGTGTACGCTGGTCTTTCCGCACAATCTCATACATTTCACGCAACATCTTCATTCCGGTCCGTAATTCGTCCTTTTCGTCCTGACAAACCATGAATCGGATTCTGGACGTATCATAGTGACCTAGCAACTTTCGGAATTCATCCGGTTGGTTGTTCTCACATCCAAGCCCGACGACCAGTACGGCACCGGCATTGGGATGCAATACGACATCACGGAGAATCTTCCTGGTATTCTCATGATCATCTCCCAACTGCGAACAGCCGTAATTATGGGTAAAGGCTACTACGGCATCTACACCTTCCAGATTGGTTTCAGCCTCCAGTCTGGAAGCCAGTTTTTCGGCAACACCGTTGACACATCCTACTGTCGGCACGATCCATATTTCATTACGTATACCGACCTCACCATTGGCTCTGCGGTATCCCATGAAAGTACGTTGTTCGTCCGTTTGATCAGGCATTGAACAGACTACCGGCTCATAAGTATAGTCCTGACATCCCGAAAGTGCCGTATGAATATTATGCTCATTGACCCAGCCTCCGGCAGGTATGGCTTCTGTTGCCACACCTATCGGAAAACCATATTTCACCACACGGTCACCAGCCTTGAACGCCTGAAGTGCCAGTTTATGTCCGGATGGAATATCATCTGCCAGTCTCACTACGTTCCTGTTCACACTGATTGCCGTCCCCGAAGGCAAATTCTCCAAAGCCACGGCTACATTGTCTTTCGGATTGATCTGTATATAACGTATTTTCATCTGTGGTCTGTGTTTTCTGGATCTATCTTATTCTAAGGAATCATCTGAGGCTTTCATCTGCGCGGTTACCACACTCAGCATGCCATCTTGCCGGATAGCCTGCAAATAATAAACCAGACGATCCGTCAGTTGGGGAATCTCATTGAGATTCTCATGCCATATCCAGTCGGCAGCCAGCACCTGTTCAGCCAGTTTTCTGATGTCTCCCGCAGCCCACAACTCCTGCATGAAGGAAATGATCTCCGGCAGATCGTTCGGCGAATAAGCCACACCGTCCGCACGCACACCGCCTTTATAGTAAGTCAGGATGGCAGCCAGCCCCATTACGATGCCCTCAGGCAATCTGCCCTTTCTCTGAAGATAGACTTTCAAGCCCGGCAGGTCTCTTGTAGCAAACTTAGAGAAGGAATTCAACATGATGGAAGTCACCTGATGGTCAACAAACGGATTATTGAAACGTTCCAGCACATCTTCGGCAAACTGCATCAGTTCTGGTTTCGGCAGATCCAGAGTCTCCATCAGTTCGTCAAACATAACCCGACGTACATAAGCTCCCACTACCGGATGCTGACAGGCATCACGCACAATGTCAATCCCCGACAGGAAAGCTACCGGTGCCAGGACGGTATGGGGACCGTTAAGCAGCGTCACCTTGCGGGCATGATAAGGTGCTTCCGAAGGGACGAACAATACATTCAGTCCGGCTTTTCCTGCCGGAAATTCCTGTTCCAGTTCTTCCGGTGCTTCTATAACCCACAGATGGAAGGCCTCGCCCTGAACCACCATACGGTCCTGATACTGCAGTTTACGCTGGATCTCGTCAATTTCCTTTTTGGGGAAACCCGGTACGATACGGTCCACCAGTGTGGCATAGACTCTGCAAGCCGTTTCAAACCATGTTCTGAACTCGTCCCCCAGATTCCACAGGTCGATATACTGCTCTATGGTTTTCTTCAAGACATGACCGTTCTGGAATATCAGTTCGCAAGGCATGATGATCAAACCTTTATGCGGATCACCATTGAAATACCGGAAACGGTGATACAGCAATTGGGTCAGCTTGCCGGGATAAGAAGAAGCCGGTCTGTCACTCAACCGGCATGAAGCATCAAAAGCAATACCGGCTTCCGTCGTATTCGAAACGACAAAACGGACATCCGGAAGCTCGGCCAGCTTTTCATAGTCATCGAAATCACGATAAGGATTGATGGCTCTGCTCACGACATCAATCAGACGGTATGAATTGACGGTCTGTCCTTTCTCCATACCCTGAAGGTTGACATGATACAACCCGTCCTGACTGTTCAGCATATCCACAAGTCCTTTTTCTATAGGTTGTACGACCACCACACTGCCGTTAAAGTCAGTACGTTCATTGATCTGTGATATGATCCAGTCTACAAAAGCTCTCAAAAAATTTCCTTCGCCAAACTGAATAACCCGTTCCGGTCTGATGACCTTGTGTGCGGTACGACTGTTTAATTCCTGCATAACCTCATCTGATTTAAAATTCTACTAAAATACGGAAAACCTTTCCGGGATTCTCCGACCATTCTTCCAGGGCTTCCCCGGCCTGTTCCGGTTTCACGACATTGGAAATCAACTGCTCAACAGGACAGTTCCCCTGATTAAGATATTTGATCACAGCCCTGAAGTCTTCCGGAAGGGCATTACGTGATCCGCGGATATCCAGCTCTTTCTGCACAAACAATTTTGTCTGGAACGATACTTCGCTTTTGGCATAGCCGATACACACCACACGGCCGGTAAATGCCACTTCATCCACAGCCATCTGGTAAGTTACCGGAGAACCAACTGCTTCAATCACCACGTCAGCCCCCCTTCCGTCTGTCAGAGCCAATATCCGTTCATGCACATTCTCCGTTTTGGAATTAACGGTCCAGGTTGCTCCGATGTGTCGGGCCAGATCCAGTTTCTCATCATCCAGATCTACGGCTATGACCGTTGCGCCACGCAATGACGCCCTTACGATAGCTCCTATGCCTATCATGCCGCAGCCGATAACCATCACCACATCACTGTCTGTCACCTGACCGCGCGAAACGGCATGAAACCCTACACTCATCGGTTCGATCAAGGCACACTCGCGCACGGGCAGATTCCCGCCGGAGATCACTTTCTGCCATGGCATGACCAGATATTCCGACATCGCCCCGTTACGCTGCACGCCCAGCGTCTCATTATGCTGGCAGGCATTGAAACGCCTGTTCCGGCAGGAAGGGCAATGTCCGCAATTGCTATACGGATCTACCGTCACGTTCATACCTGCCACATATTCTCCGGGTACGCCTTCAGCAGTCTCTTCAATCACCGCACCGATTTCATGTCCGGGTATAACCGGCATACGAACCATAGGATTACGTCCGAGATAAGTATTCAGGTCGGATCCGCAGAATCCTACATATTTGATTCTCAACAAGATTTCTCCGGGATTCAACCGGGGTTTCTCTATTTCTTCCACCAGCACCTGTCCTGGTGCTGATATTTTTACTGCTTTCATTTTTCTGAATATTTTTTTAAATTCCTGTTATCTTCTGTTTTCAATCCACTACCTTATAGCCTTTCCAACCATAGAAGGCACAGAATATAAAGCATATCAGCGGAATGACATACGCCATCGCATACGATTCGGGATGGCTGTTCATGAAATAAGCCGTCAGCTGAGGCAGACAGGCGTTACCAATAATGGCCATAACCAGAAAAGCCGAACCGCTCTTGGTATCCTCGCCCAGATCAGTCAAAGCCAGTGAAAACTGTGTAGGATACATGATCGACATGAAGAACGACACACCAATCATGGCATAAAGTCCTACATAACCGCCAAAACACATGATGACCACACACAGCAGAACATTCATTACCGCATAGAGCAACAGCATGTTCTGGGGTTTGAAACGTCCCATCAGTCCGGTTCCGATCCATCGTCCTAACAGAAAGGCCAGCATATATATGCCGAAATAGGTTGTAGCCTCATTTTCGGGGATACCCACATACAGACAGCAATAAACCAGGAACAGACTGTTGATGGCGGTTTGTCCGCCGTTATAGAAGAACTGGCAGATTACACCCCATCTCAGATGCGAACGCTTCAGTACCTTAGGATTGATCAGCTTTCCCGTTTTGTTCTGCTTATTCTCTTCTTCCGGTATTTTAGGCAAACGACAAATCACAAATACCACTGCGATGACCAGCAACAGCAAAGCCAGCATCAGATACGGCTGTTTCATGGAGTCCGTTTCAAACTGGATGTACGCTTCCCAACCGCCTGCATAATCAGCCGGAAGTGTCTCTCTCGTATAATGGTGTCCGCTCAGAATCATCTTGCTCAGGAACATCGCCGAAACAAATGCACCAAGTCCGTTGAACGACTGTGCCAGATTCAGTCGTCTGGAAGCCGTAGACGGATCACCGAGAACCGTCACATAAGGATTGGCCGCCGTTTCCAGAAAACACATACCTGTGGCAATGATGAAAAAAATGCCCAGATAAGCCCAATAGGACTTGATAATGGCTGCCGGAAAGAAAAGAAATCCGCCGAACGAAGCCAGAAGCAAACCCAATATAATTCCCGACTTGTAACTGAAACGTTTCATATACATGGCTATAGGCACCGGGAAAATAAAATAGGCCAGCCAGTAAGCCGTTTCAGTAAACGAAGCTTCAAACGCATTAAGCTCACACGTCTTCATCAGCTGCCGGATCATGGTCGGCAAAAGGTTACTGCTGATTGCCCACAGGAAGAAAAGGCTGAATATCAGCACCAAAGGAAATAAACGGTTTTCTTTTTTCATTCTGACATATTTTTAATATACGGCAACTCGGGTAAAGCACCAAACTGATAGAAACGTCTGGCGTTCTCACCCAAAAACAGTCTCTTTTCATCATCGGTCAGTTCGTCTGATTTCAACACGAAGTCATAAGACATTCTGTAAGTGATGGCCGTAATCGTGCGGGGATAATCCGATCCCCACATCAGTTTCTCGAATCCGACTTCATCCGCAGCTTCTCTGATGGCCCTGACCGCCCCCTTGAAGGGATAGAACTCATCATTGAAAAGCCAGGTTATACCACCGGACTCAAGGCGTACATGAGGATGCCGGACCAGACGGACCTGAGCCAGCCATCCCGGACGGGTAACCATCCCGAAATGTCCGATGGCAATCTTCAGGTCAGGACATTCACTGATAATTTCTTCCATCTCGCCGGTCTGGGTATCTCCGTCAGCCAGATCAATGGACAGTATCATGCCCCGCTCCTCCATCAGATGAAACATCTTCATCATCTCCTCACCGGTCAGCCAGACCCGTCCTTCTGGAAGGAGCAAGCGCTGTGCCGGAATCTTGATGGCCCTGAATCCTCTTTCGGACAGACTGACAGCCTGATCAAAGAAACCGGGTTTCCGGAATTCGCACATGCCGCACACAAAGAAGCGGTCCGGATACTGTTGCCTGACCTGCTCCAGATAATCGTTCTGCATACCGTCAATGAATTCCTGCGTCACAACAGCGGCGGCCACCTGGGCATAATCCATATTGGAAAGGAAAACCTCAGCCGAGTTCCGGCCATCCGTCATGAATGGGGGCAACATCTGTCTCACTTCACCCATAAACATTGAACGGCCGTTTTCCAGTGTCCGGATCGGCAGACCATCCACCACCGTATCCTGTTTCAGCCATAAATGGGAATGGGCATCAATAATCGTGTAGTTCATAGCCTAAGACTGTTTTTAGGAATTAGCCCAGCTTACCCGCTGCTGGTCGCCGATGATCTCTTTTACCTTACCCACCAACTGCCAGTCAATAGGCTCCTGAATGTACTGCAGGTTTTTCAGTACGTTTTTCGGATTGGCCGAACTGAACAGTGTCGTAGATATGCGCGGATTGCTTACGGCATACTGCATGGCCAGCTTCTCTATCGGATAACCCTGTGAAGCACAATATTCGGCAGCTTTTCTGCAGGCTTCCACCAAAGGAGCCGGAGCCGGATGCCATGCAGGCACACCGCGCTGCGTCAGCAGTCCCATTGACAGGGGCGAAGCATTGATCACGCCGATTCCTTTCGACTCGAAGTAATCCAGATAATCAGCCAGTTTGTCGTCATTAAGGGTATAATGACAGAAGTTCAGCACGGTTTCTACCGTTCCCTCCGGCACCCGGTCGATCACCCACTGCAGATTCTCAAGCTGCAGATCCGTAATTCCGACGTGACCGACAACCCCTTTTTCACGCAGCTCCACCAAAGCCGGAAGCGTTTCATTCACCACCTGGTTCAGGTCAGCAAACTCTATGTCATGCACATTGATCAGATCAATATGGTCTATATTCAGGCGCTCCATACTTTCATAAACACTCTCCGTGGCTCTTTTGCCGGAGTAGTCCCACGTATTGATACCGTCATGACCGTAGCGTCCCACTTTGGTGGAAAGCAGATAAGCCTCACGCGGCAAATCCTTCAAGGCCTTGCCCAATACGGTTTCAGCCTTGTAATGGCCGTAATAGGGAGACACGTCGATAAAGTTAAGTCCGTTCTCCACAGCGGTAAAGACCGCTTCTATGGCATCAGCCTCACTGATGTCTCTGAAAACGCCTCCCAAAGATGAAGCACCAAAACTCAGTCTGGGCACTTTCATGCCCGTTTTTCCACATTCCGTATATTCCATGATATTAGTCTGTTAAATATAAATTTAGAATTTGATTTTAAGGGCTTTTCCCTCATAAGTCACTTCCTTTACCGTCAAGGAAGCCTGATCACCGGCACCATTGTTCCTGTTCACCACCACGACATTCAGTTTTTTCGTTTCATCCATACCGGGGAATCCGCCCTGACGCCGGCCGATTTCCAGTACGCCCCGCCGTTCATTCCATTTCAGCGGTATCACACTGTAATGACCGTTCTCATAGCCGTAATTGTCGCCTTCATCCTCATACCACATCAGTTCCGCATCTGCTCCCTTGTAGATTCTGATTTCAACCGGCTTTCCGGTACGTTCTGCCGAATACTGTTTTCCGAAATCCATCGGTACGACAGAACCTCCACGGACAAACAGAGGAATCTTGGCCCAGTCTACATCCACATCCACATACTGTCCTCCCTTGTACGACTCACCGGTCCAGAAGTCAATCCAGCCGGATTCGTTTTCAGGCAGATAAACACGCCATGTGCCTACACCAGGCTCCATGACCGGAGCAACCAGGAAGGCGCGGCCGAACATATATTCGTTGTCCAACGACAAGGCACGCTGATCTTCCGGAAAATCCATCACCAGCGGCCGCATCAGTGTGGAACCGTCAAACGTCACTTCCGCAGCATTCGAATAGACATAAGGCAACAGGCTGTAACGCAAGGCAATATATTTTTTGGTTATATTTTCCACTTCACTGCCGTACCGCCAGGGTTCAGTCTGACTCATATAGCCATGCACCCTCATAAGAGGAAAGAACGTGGAAGCCTGAAGCCAACGCAGGAAACATTCATGATATGCCTTGTTGGTATACTGGTCGCCGGGCCGGAAGAAACCGCCGGCGTCGTAAGTCCACCAGGGTAATCCGGCTGCCATCATACCCAGTCCGGCCGTGATCTGGCGCCGGAGCGTTTCCCAGTCATTGCCCACATCACCCGACCAGGTGGCCGTAGCATAACGCTGCATGCCAGAGAAAGCGCATCTTGTAAAGATCATCGCCCGCTTTTCCGGTTCTTCCTGACGAAGTCCTTCATAAACGGTGCGGTTCACGAAGATAGGATACACATTGCGGTACACTTCCCCGTTGACAGTTCCTCCGGCAATTCTTCTGCCGGCCAGATCGTCGTTCTCGGGTTCCGTAGCATCCAGCCACCAGGCATCGATCCGGTAGGGTTTGAGCAGCTTCTCCCTGAAGTTCTCCCAATAGAAGGCAGCTGCATCCGGATTAAAGAAATCAATCCATTCCGTACCCGGAATATAATAGCCACGTGCATTCATCTGCTTTCCCAGATCGGCATTGCGGTCCACCTTCGACCACACGGACAACATGAGTTTCATATCCATCCGGTGCAGACTGTCCACCATTTCAGCCGGATCAGGATAACGGTCCTCGTCAAACTTCATGGCGTTCCAGCCATACTTGCCCCAGTACTGCCAGTCCTGCACGATCATGTCGACCGGAATTTCGCGTTCACGGAAAGTCCGTGCATTCTCCAGCAGTTCCGGCTGCGTATTGTACCGCTCGCGGCAATGGATATATCCCAAGGCCCACAACGGCATCATCGGCGTACCTCCTGTCAGTTCACGATAACTTCCGATCACCTCATCCGCGTTACCCGCAAATACGGTATAGTCGAGTGTCTCTGCCACCGGAGAACGGAACACCGTTTCATTCCTGACCTTACGCCAGGAAACCACCGGTTTGTCATTCCGGTCTCCCTCCACTTCTATTCTGTGTTTTCCCTTTTTCAGGTTGACGATCAGCGACGTTGTAGGCGGCAGCCACAAATTATTGACGTCCACCAGATTCTGCCCGTCTATAGTCAGATGATACTTGCGGGCCATTTTCTGTCCCACATCCAGCATCAGGGCATACTGCCCGTCTTCATCAATTTGGATTTCGGCCGCAAAGGCATGGATATTCCTGACCTCACGCTTGTTGCCGGTTGTGGAAGTCACATCTACCGTCACCGACTGTCCTTCACCGCCGTCAGCCTGCAGACGGACCTGCATGGCCGAAGGATTGAAATCCGTAAGACCGTAGTTTTGCCACAACAGCCCGTAACCTTTGTTTGAAAGCACAAATGGTATGGCTATCTGCGTATTGACCTGAGTCAACCGGCGTGTCAGTCCGCGGATATTCAGATAGCCGTCCTGAAACTGTCCCGTTCCGTAAAGATATTCATCGGCCGGTGAAAAGAAACGCTGCTCTATCAGATAAGTGGAATCTCCCCGGACGACAGACGGCAACATCACTCGTCCTCCGGCCATTTCTTTCAATATGATCCGGCCGGTCTTATCCTTAAAAGTCAGCGTTTCATCGGTTTTTCCATATATTACGGATATGGCCGGCAAAGACAGGACCATGCACGAATCCTTGTCTTTGACTTTATAATCAGTTTTTTCGGGAACATTACAAAAGACCAGTTCTTCCTGAGCTTTTGAATTATTCTGCATCAGACGGACTCTGATGGCGTTGTCATTCATGGGTGTCAACCTGAGCATACCCTGTCTGGTCTGTATGTCGATATGCTCTGCCTGTTCTCTTCCGGCCTGACCGTCCATGGGGAAAGCCAGTGCGACAAGAAGAATCAGTCCTCCTCTCAGCATATTGCCGGTTATTTTATTCTGATGATGATTAGCTTTGATATTCATAGTATTATTTGTAAAGTTCCCGAATTTTTTTAATCGTAAAGATAGAACATGCGTTCCATCATCTTCCATTTCTCGGAGGAAGTACTCATCGGCGCACATTCCTGAAAACGGGCCACATATTCTTCCCATTCCTGCTGTCGGGGTAAATGAGAGAGTTTCTCCATGGCCTCATCCCAGTCAAAATCAAGAGGTGTTTCCACGATCATGAACAGCGAGCATCCCTTGATATAGATCTCCATTTCCAGAATACCGACCGCACGGATGCCGGCCCGTATTTCGGGCCAGGCTTCCTCACGGCTGTGTATTTTTCTGTATTCAGCTATCAGATCCGGATTATTCTTCAGATTCAGAGTCTGGCAATAACGTTTCACCTTCTCCGTGTACTGCCTCACCGGATATCCGTTTTCTTTCATCATAATTCAAGAATTACAATCCAATTTATTTTTTTATACGGAATACTGGAGCAATATTCTTCTGTGCATCCTGCGGTATGGTGATATGCAGTCCGTCCGCCGTACGGGTGAAATCCACCTTGCCGTAACCCAGCAGTTCCACTTTCTTAATCTTCTCATTAAACAGTTCATTGCCTTCCGACAGAGACTTGATTGTCACGTTTCTGCTTTCCGGCCATGCCAGAACCGTCGCATAAAGATACTTTTTGGTCTGCGTGAATCTGATTTCCTTTTCAGTCGCATTGTTGTAGGCTCCTTCGTTAAATCCCTGTGCATTGAGCGGAATATCGGAGTTGGCAATCGGTCCTTCGCCGAATACGGTCCAAGGGCGTGTTTCATAGATAGCCTCCTTGTTGACAGCCATCCATTCGCCAAACTCATTCAGGATTTTCTCTTCCTTCTCGTCAAAGGTTCCGTCTGCTCTCAAGGGCACACTCAGCAGAAGGTTACCGTTCTTGCTGACGATATCCACCAGCAGCTTCACCACGTACGAAGCGGATTTGTATCCGTTGTTTCTGTAGATGGAAGTATTGTAGTGCCATCCGCCGATGCAGGAGCAGGACTGCCATGGCTCTTCAATAGCCTTGTTCGGTGCACCGCGCTCCACATCCCATACCAAAGCCTTACGCTGGTTCTCATCCAGGATCTTTCCGAACATCACGGCTTCCAGCTTGCCCTTATGGGTTGCCATACTGTGATTGTAGAAGTGGGCGGCTATCTTCAGACCGGCATCACTGACCGGATAGAACGGCATTACCGTTACGTCAAAATACAACAGGTCGGGATTATACCGGTTGATCACGTCCAGCGTACGGTTATAAAAGTTCGTGCAATACTCCTGAGTAGGCAGACAGGCCCCGTTACCCCACGCCCACTGGCTGTGAATGGTACCGTTATTCCAGCTGTTCTCGCTCATAGGATGGTTCTGCGCATAAAGATCCTGCGGATCGTAACCTTCCCACCATTTGCCTTTACCGTCAGCCTTGGTCAGTTTGCCGTCATAAGGAATACCCTTTTTCGGTCCCTGCGTATCATGACGCTGTGAAGGTTCATACCAGGTCCACGCGTGGTCGGCATGAAGGCTTACTCCGAAATAGAGGCCATATTTTCTGGCTGCCTTTTCCCATCCGGCCAGAATATCTTTCTTGGGTCCCATGTTGACCGAATTCCAGGGCTGGTACTGGCTGTCCCACAAGTCCATGTTGTCATGATGGTTACCCAGGGCAAAGAAATACTGTGCACCTATCTTCTTGTAAAAGGCCACCAGCTTGTCGGGATCCCAGTTTTCAGCTTTCCACAACGGAATGATGTCCTTGAATCCGAACTCCGAGGGATGACCGTAATGCTCTACATGGTATTTATATTCATTCGTACCTTCCATATACATGGAACGCGCCATCCAGTCACCTGTACCTTCCACGCACTGCGGTCCCCAATGTGCCCATATACCGAATTTCACATTGCGGAACCAGTCCGGCACCTGATAGTTCATCAGCGATTCCCAGGTCGGCTCGAACTGCCCTTTCATCATCGGTTCATCGGCCTCCGACACGGGCACCTGATAATTCTGTCCAGCTACTGATCCTGCCATAAAAAACAGGGATAAGAAAAGAATTTTGTTTTTCATTTTTGGGTATAATTTTAATAAATAGATTTCTAAGGACAAATATAGCAAGTTAGTTTAGTTCATTTATTGGACTTCACCGACATTTTATAAGACTTTATCGATATAATGGTATTTTTGCCCAATATCCGGCCGCCATACTTGCACTACCGTCGTTTTTTATCTATCTTTACAGAACAAAAAAACAAATACCATGACTTCACTGATAGACCAACTTCATCCGCTCGTACTGAACATCGGTCTGGCTATTCACGATGCCAACTGGAACTGGCAAAATGTCTGCAGCCCTTTCTACCGTTTATATTACATCACCAAGGGCCATGCACAGATCCGGTTTCCCAACGGCATCATCGAACTCAAACCCGACCACCTGTACTTTATCCCGGCTTTCATGCAGCACAGCTATATCTGCAATGCTCACTTCGAACATTATTATCTTCATATTTATGAGGATCACCAGTATGACGCACTGATACTGGACAAATGGGATTTCCCTACCGAAATAACGGCCACCTCCATCGACAAGGCGCTTGTCACACGCCTCTGTGAAATCAATCCCAATATGAAGCTGGCCAGCTCCAATCCGGCCACATACGACAACACGCCTACCCTGACCAGCAATCTGCAGAAAAACCGTCAGCGGGCCTTATGTGACAAAATCGAATCCAGAGGGATTGTCTACCAGCTGCTGTCACGCTTCTTCAAATATGCCAGACCCAAAATCGTGACCAAGGACAAACGCATAGAAGAAGCTCTGGATTATATCAGCCGGCACATTTGTGAAGACATAGATCTCGACAAACTGGCTCTCGAAACCTGTCTTTCAAAGGATCACTTTATCCGGATTTTCAAGAAGGAAACCGGCATGACACCCCTGAAATTCATCAACCAGAAAAAGATCGAACGGGCACAGCTTATGCTGGTGACCCAACCGGTTTCCGTCAAGAACATCGCACTGGCTCTCGCCTATGAGGATTTCTCCTATTTCAACCGGCTGTTTAAGAAAACTACCGGCTTCACCCCTAAAGACTACCGGCTCCGCCAACGCTGATTCCGACTTGCCTTTTCTCACCTTCAAGCATTTCCTGTCTGTAGTCCTTGGGCGAAACACCCATATACTGCTTGAAATACCTTCCGAAAAACGACTGCGACGGAAAATTAAGCTGGTCGGCAATTTCCTTAATGCTCAGTTCTGTGGTCTCCAACAGATATTTCGATTCGGCTAGAACCAGCCGGACAATCCATTGCGATGCCGAATAGCCGGACCGTTCCTTGATCACTGACGAGAAGTAACGCGTACTCAGATGCTGCTGCCTGGCATAAAATGTCACATCCCGCTGCCGACGGTATGAACGGAACAGATTGAGCATGAAGTGATGGAACACCAGATCCTGCTTGGACGGTGTTTGGGCAATCACCCGATGATGGGCAAAATAGACATTCAGCACTTCCAGACACAGTGACTGGGCCATCGAACGCAACAGCTCCAGTGCCAGTTTCCGCTCCGGTCTGTTGTCGGGCCGGCTGTTCATGTCCGACAGTTTTCTTTCCATAAAAGCTGCCATGTGACTGACAGCCTGGTATTCCGCTCCGGTCATTTCCACATAAGGATTCTCTCTCAGGAAAAACAGCTGCTCCGTCTCTATCACCTTGTTCACCATAGGAATCACCGAATCGATGTTAAACACCACCGTCACCCCCTCAGCTTCTTCATCACACCGCACGAAACGGATCAGGCAAGTGGGCATGTAGACAAACAGCTTACCCTGGTCAATCCGGTATTCCCTGCCGTTGAGCATCACTTCAAAACTGCCCTTCCTGCAAAAGAAAAAGCCACACTTGTCGAAAGCCAGTCCCGAAAATCCGTATTTCCGGTCGGCCAGATCCGTTCTGCCTAAAATTTTAAGTTGAAAAGGTAACTGCTGTTCCATTGTGATGTCTGATTTAATACGTTACCACAAAGAAAATACAAATTGTAGAAACTTACAAACGGATTTCACCTTAAAATCGTACATATCGGACAATTTATAACGCATATTGTACTTTTATTTGTCAATCGTTTCCCATAATTTTGAATTTAAATATCTAAAAAGATCAACAACATGAAACGAACTAAGTGCATTTTATGGAATATCGGACTCTTATTCCTGTTTATCTCATGCGGACGTACCACTGACACGTCCACCAGCATTCCCAAAGTCAAGATCGATACCGTGGCTCAGGCCAGCGAACGCATATATCTTCAGTTTCCCGGTAAAGTCAAGGCAGCACAGGACGTCAACCTGGCTTTCCGTGTCAGCGGTACCATCCGCAAGATATATGTCAAGGAGGGCAGCCGCGTACGTGCCGGTCAGCTGTTGGCAGATCTCGATCCTACCGACTACCAGGTGCAGCTTGACGCCACGGAAGCCCAGTACCGCCAGATCAAGGCCGAAGCCGAACGTGTCATTGCCCTGTACGAGGATCAGGGAACCACACCGAACGACTACGACAAGGCCGTATACGGTCTGAAACAGATCACGGCCAAATACAAGCATCACAAGGACGAACTGGCTTACACCCGGCTTTACGCTCCTTTCGACGGTTACATCCAGAGCAAGCTGTTTGAGGCACACGAAACCGTAGGTGCCGGCATGCCTGTACTGTCCATGATCGGCAACGGACTGCCAGAAGTGGTCATCAATCTGCCGGCCAACGAATACATCAACCGCGACAAGTTCAGCGACTATTCCTGCACGTTCGACCTTTACCCCGACCGCACCTACCCGCTTAAACTGATCAGTGTCACTCCAAAGGCCAATGCCAACCAACTGTACACCATGCGTCTGCAGCTCACTTCCCAGTCTGCTCCCCTGCCCTCACCCGGCATGAACACCATGGTCACCATCCGCAGCCAGGCCGACACCACCGTACCTTATCAGATACCGGGCGGTGCCATTCTCAAGGAAGGCAATGAAGCCAAAGTCTTCATCTACTCTCCTTCCAAAGGAACGATCCATCTTCGTCCTGTCACTCTGGTACGCCTGCTCAGTGACGGACAGACCATCGTCACCTCATCCCAGATCAAGGAAGGCGACCTGATTGTCGTGACCGGCGTCCATCATCTCAAGGATGGCGAGAAAGTGGAATGTCTTCCCCAGATTAGCAACACAAACATAGGAGGCATGTTATGATAGACTACAGCAAATGGGCCTTTAACAACAGGAACCTGATATACTTCCTGATAGCCGTACTGATGATCGGCGGTGCCTATTCCAGTTACGAAATGAGCAAACTGGAAGACCCCGAAGTGAAAGTCAAGCTGGCGATGGTCGTCACGACCTATCCCGGCGCATCCGCCCACCAGGTGGAACTGGAAGTCACCGATGTGCTCGAAAAGAGCATCCGCACGATGGGCAATGTCGACAATATTGAAAGCTATTCCTACAACGACCTGTCCATTATCCAGGTGGAACTGCTCAGCACAGTCAAGGACGCCAACGTGGAACAATGCTGGGACATGCTCCGCCGGCGTGTCAACGATGCCAGTTCTTCACTTCCCGAAGGGTGCAGCACCCCCATTGTCAAGGACGATTTCGGCAATGTGTACGGCATGTTCTATGCCCTTACCGGCGACGGCCTCAACGATCGTCAGTTGTCTGACTATGCCGAACTGGCCAAACGGGAGATCAACGACATCGAAGGTGTGGAACGCGTGGAACTCTACGGCCAGCGCCCCGAATGCATCAACATCTCCCTGCTTCAGGACCGTATGGCCAATCTGGGCGTCAAGGCCGCCGAAGTGCTGGCCACCCTCAACGGACAGAACAAAACCACCTATACCGGTTACTTCAACCATGGTGACATGCGCATAAGGGTCAACGTCAGCGACAAGTTCCACAGTGTGGACGACATCGGCAACATGCTCATCCAGGGACACGACGACGACCAGCTGCGTCTCCGTGATATTGCCAGGATCGAAAAGAGCTACGAAGATCCCACCCGCAATGAAATGTTCTACGACGGACAACGCTCCATCGGTATCCTGATCGCCGCCTCTGGCAGTTCCGACATCATCAAGGTGGGCGCGGAAGTGGAGAAGGAACTCGCCCGCATCAAGGCCGAACGCGTTCCCGACGGTGTCGACATCCATAAGGTTTTCTTCCAGCCGGACCGCGTCAAGAGTTCATTGGGTACCTTCATCATCAACCTGATCGAATCCGTGGCCATCGTCGTACTGATCCTGATGCTCGCCATGGGATTCAAGAGCGGTGCCATCATCGGTGTCAGTCTGGTTGTCACCGTATTCGGTTCGTTCATGTTCCTTTATGCCATGGACGGTACCATGCAGCGCGTATCGCTTGGCGCCTTTATCCTGGCCATGGGTATGCTGGTGGACAATGCCATTGTCATTATCGACGGCATTCTGGTCGACCTCAAGGCCGGCAAGGACCGCATGGAAGCCATGACCGCCGTAGGCCGTCAGACCGCCATGCCTCTGCTGGGTGCGACGCTCATCGCCATCATCGCCTTCCTGCCCATCTTCATGTCGCCCGATACGGCAGGTGTCTACACCCGCGACCTGTTCATTGTACTGGCCGTCTCCCTGCTGCTCAGCTGGGTACTGGCTCTCATGCACGTTCCTCTGATGGCCAACCGCAAGCTTCATCCTGCCATAGAGGCCGGAGCCAACGGTCAGCGTGAATACAAGGGACGCACCTATGCCCTCCTGCGCGGCATCCTTCATTTCGGACTGTCCCATCGCTGGAGTGCCGTCTTTGCCATGATAGCCCTGCTTGCCCTTTCGGTAGTGGGCTACCGCTACATGCGTCAGGGCTTCTTCCCCGACATGGTCTACGACCAGCTTTATATGGAATACAAGTTGCCCGAAGGTCACAGTTCCGCCCGTGTGGCACACGACCTCAAGGAAATAGAAGCCTACCTGAAGACCCGTAAGGAAATCACCCATGTCACCATGTCCGTCGGCGGTACTCCCGGACGCTATAATCTGGTTCGCAGCATCGCCAACCCCTCACTGGCCTACGGTGAGCTGATCATCGACTTCACTTCCGAGGACGCCCTGATCGAAAATATCGACAGCATACAGCAAGTCCTCACGGAAAGATATCCCGACGCTTATGTCAAGCTCAAGCGTTACAACCTGATGTTCAAGAAATACCCCATCGAGGCTCAGTTTACCGGTCCCGACCCGGCTGTGCTCCACCAGCTGGCCGACAGTGCCCGCGCCATCATGGAACAGAGTCCGGAAGTCTGCCTGATCACGACCGACTGGGATCCCCAGATTCCGGTTCTCACCGTAGAATACGACCAGCCAGCCGCCCGCGCGCTCGGCCTGAGCCGCAGCGATGTCAGCATGTCACTCCTGACGGCCACCGGCGGTATCCCCATCGGTTCGTTTTATGAAGGCATCCACCACGACAACATTTATCTGAAATGCCTCGACGAAAACGGACAGCCTATCGAGGATCTGGGCAATACACAGGTCTTCTCCGCCCTGCCTTCACTCAACGGTCTGCTCAACGAAGAGACCCTTGTCAAACTGAAGACAGGCCAGATCAGCAAGGAATATCTTGTGGAAAGTCTTATGGGCAGCACCCCGCTGAAACAGATCAGCAAGGATATCAGCATCAACTGGGAAGATCCCGTCGTCCTGCGTTACAACGGACAGCGCAGCCAGCGCGTACAGTGTTCGCCCGTACCCGGAATGGAAACCGAAAAGGCCCGTCAGGCCATTGCTTCCAGAATAGAGCAGATCAAACTGCCTTCCGGCTACTCTCTGCAGTGGCAGGGTGAGAAGAGCGCCAACTCCAAGTCCATGAAATACCTGTTCAAGAGTTTCCCGCTGGCCATCATCCTGATGATAGCCATCCTGATCATGCTGTTCAAGGACTATCGCAAGCCCATCATCATCTTCTGCTGCATCCCGCTGGTTTTCATCGGTGTGGTAGCCGTCATGCTCCTCACCGGCAAGACCTTCAACTTTGTAGCCATAGTGGGCACACTCGGTCTTATCGGTATGATCATCAAGAACGGTATCGTCCTGATGGATGAGATCACCCTGCAGCTCAGCCAGGGCAATGCCCCCATCACGGCACTCGTCAACAGTGCCCAGAGCCGTCTGCGTCCGGTGATGATGACCTCGCTCACCACCATTCTCGGTATGATCCCGCTGCTGTCCGACGCCATGTTCGGTTCCATGGCAGCCTCCATCATGGGCGGTCTGCTCTTCGGCACCCTCATCACCCTGATCTTCATGCCGATCCTTTACGCATTATTCTTCCACATCAAAAACACCGACAAATGAAACCACATATTCTGATTTTCACACTCAGCCTGCTGTCTGCCACCGTCCGTGTGGCAGGCCAGGAAGTGCTCGACCTGACCCGCTGCCGCGAGATGGCCCTGCAATACAACAAGGAAATCGCCTCCTCCGCCAAACAGACGGAAAGTGCACGCTATATGGTCAAGAGCTACAAGGGACTGTTCTTCCCCAACCTCAGCCTTAACGGCACCGGTCTGTACAGCACGGCCAACGACAATATCCACTTTGCCGGCGGCAACCTGCCTGTCCTCACGCCTACAGCCACCGGACAGCTGATCCCCAACGGCAGCTTTGCCTATTTCCCCGGACTGGACATCGATTACAAGGTGGGACCGGTCTTTCTGGGAGGCATCCATCTGGAACAGCCGCTCTACATGGGCGGCAAGATCCGTGCGGCCTACAAGATGTCAGAACTCGGTCACGAAATGGCTCAGATGAACGAGACCCTGACCGCCACCAACATCATTCTCCAGACTGACGAAGCTTATGTCATGGTCATCAAGGCACAGGAGATGAAAAAGGTGGCCGAAAAATACCGCAGTCTGCTTCAGGAACTCTACCGCAACGTGGAGAGTGCCCGCAAACACGGCCTCAAGCCCCAGAACGACGTACTGAAAGTGCAGGTCAAGCTCAACGAGAGCGAACTTTCCCTCCGCAAGGCCGAAAACGCCCTGCGCCTGGCCAAGATGAACCTCTGCCATTATATCGGCAAACCGCTCGACACGCCCATCGTGGTGTCCGACCATTTCCCGGAATTCGAAACCCGGCCGGTAGCCGCAGATGCCGACATTACGGCCCGTCCGGAATATGACATACTCCACAAGCAGGTCGACATCGCACAGCAGCAGATCAAGCTCAACCGCAGCGAACTGCTTCCTCAGGTAGGCCTGATGGGTGCATACGAATATCTCAACGGTCTGAAGCTCAACAACGAGAAACTGTTCAACAACGGCAGCTTCTCCGTGATGCTCAACGTCAGCATCCCGCTCTACCACTTCGGCGAACGGACCAACAAGGTGAAAGCCGCCAAGGCCCGTCTGGAACAGTCACGCCTTTCACAGGAAAACCTGAACGAACAGATGCGCCTCGAGCTTGCACAAGCCGGCAACAATCTCGAAGAAGCCCGTCTGGAAAGCGAACTGGCCGACCGCTCCCTGGCCCAGGCAGAAGAGAACCTGAAAGTGAGCAAGAGCCAGTACGATGTCGGACTGGAACCTCTCTCCGACCATCTTGAAGCCCAGGCACTCTGGCAACAGGCCTATGAGACCAGTGTCGATGCCCGCTTCCAGCACTACCTGAGTTATATCAAATACCAGAAAGCGACCGGTACGCTGGCCCGCGACCTGTCTCCTCAATAAGCCTATGTCTGATTTCCGATTGAAAGTATTCCGTGCGGCGGCCCGTCACCTCAGTCTGACGAAGGCCGCCGATGTCATGTGCATCTCCCAGCCGGCCGTCACCCGCCACATCAAGGAGATAGAGTCCGAATACGGCCTTCGCGTCTTCGAGCGCGCCAACGGCAAACTGACGCTCACTCCGGCCGGACGCACTCTTCTGGAACATGCCGAAAAGATTCTCGAACAGTATGATGCGCTGGACTATGACATGTCCCGTCTCAAAGGCAGCTGCGGCGGCCATCTCCGCCTCGGTGCCAGCACCACCATCAGCCAGTACATGCTCCCCGGCCTGCTGTCCGGCTTCGTGACACGTTATCCCGATGTCCATCTGCTGCTTGTCAGCGGCAACACCGCCGACATCGAACAGGCCCTTATCCGCCACGACATCGATCTGGGTCTGGTTGAAGGTCTCAGCCACCAGTCCTCCCTGCGCTACACACCCTGGCTTCAGGACGAACTGGTTGCCGTTGTCCGTGCCGACAGCCGTTATGCCGCCACCGAGAGTCTGACCGTCGACGATCTGCCCCATATCCCACTGGTTCTCCGCGAACCCGGTTCAGGCACTTTGGCCGTCTGGCAGTCAGCCCTTGCGCAGCACCGCCTTTCCCCCGGTTCCCTCCAGGTCATCGCCCAGCTGGGCAGTTCCGAAGCCATCAAACAGTTCATTTCCAATTACGACGCCATGGCCATCCTCTCCATCCGTGCCGTCCGTCGCGAACTGTGGGAAGGCCGTCTCAAACTGATCGAACTCAAGGATCTCCCGCTCAAGCGGCTATTCCATATCGTGCAGCGTCAGGGACAGGAGAACAGCCTGTCCGAAGACTTTCTGCGCTATCTCCACTCCTGCGAACACGCCCTTTGAGCCATAGCCATAAACAGCCGTTATCCCTCATAACCAAATTCAATGACTACCGAACGCGAAAAAGCCGTATCTTTGCCGTCAGAAAACACTAAAACATTAAAGGTATGTTCAAAGAAAACAAAAGTGATGTGCTTCACGGCATTCTGCTGATTGTGCTGTTCTCCTTTTCAGCCTTCTACATTGCAGAGTTCGAGTTTATCAAGAGTCTTTCATTCAGTCCGCTCATTGTCGGTATCATCCTGGGTATGCTCTACGCCAACAGTCTGCGCAACAAGCTGCCCGAAACATGGGTACCGGGCATCAAGTTCTGCTCCAAGCAGATTCTCCGCACCGGCGTGGTGCTCTACGGTTTCAAGCTGACTTTCCAGCAGGTACTGGCTATCGGACTTCCGGCCATCACCGCCGACCTTATCATCGTGGCAGGAACCCTCCTTCTGGGTATTATTCTCGGCAAACTGCTGAAAGTGGACAGTGAGACAGCCCTGATGACCGCCACCGGCAGCGCCATCTGCGGTGCAGCAGCCGTACTGGGTGCTGAGCCCGTAGTGAAATGCGAGGCACACAAGACAGCCGTAGCCGTTTCCACCGTGGTCATTTTCGGTACGCTCTCCATGTTCCTTTACCCCATCCTCTACCGTTCAGGCCTTATGCCCGGACTTGACGACCAGGCCTGGGCTGTCTATACCGGATCCACCCTTCACGAAGTGGCCCATGTAGTCGGAGCCGGCAATGCCATCGACGCTGCAGGCGGTCATGTAGCCGACGCCGCCACCATCACCAAGATGATCCGCGTGATGCTTCTGGCCCCGGTGCTCGTCATCATGAGTCTCTGTCTGGCCCGCTGCAGCAAGCGCAAGGGCGGCCAGCAGACCAAGAGCAAGATCACCATACCCTGGTTTGCCTTCGGTTTCCTTCTGGTAATCGGTATCAACTCCCTGCTTCAGACAGCCACCTTCATTCCCGCTGATATTCTGAACGGCACCATCGGCTTCATCAACAATGTCGACACCTTCCTGCTTACCATGGCCATGACCGCCCTGGGCGCAGAAACCAGCATCGACAAGTTCCGTCAGGCAGGCGCCAAACCCTTCTATCTGGCCGGTCTGCTTTACCTCTGGCTGGTTTTCGGCGGCTATACCATCGCACGCTATCTGGTATAAGCGTTCCCGAATTCATGGGAGATTAAGAAAAAAATACTATCTTTGTGTTCCAAAAGTCAGAGAACCATAAAAAATATGAAAGATGCCACTCCCGCCATCCTGTTGATCTACACGGGTGGAACCATAGGAATGATAGAGAATCCGGAAACCGGTGCTCTTGAAAGTTTCAACTTCGACCATCTGCTGCAAATGATTCCCGAACTGAAACGTTTCAATTGCCACATCAACACCTATTCCTTCGACCCGCCGATCGATTCGTCCGACATGGAACCCTATCACTGGGCGCGCCTTGTCCGCATCGTGGAATGCAACTACGAGCGCTACGACGGCTTTGTGATCCTCCATGGCACCGACACGATGGCCTACACGGCATCGGCCATGAGCTTCATGCTCGAAAACCTTTCCAAACCCGTCATTCTCACCGGTTCACAGCTGCCCCTGGGCATGTTGCGGACCGACGGTAAGGAAAACCTCATCACGGCCATCGAGATTGCGCTGGCCAAGCATGCCGACGGCACACCCATGGTGCCCGAAGTCTGCATCTTCTTCGAGAGCCAGCTCATGCGCGGCAACCGCACCACCAAGATCAATGCGGAAAACTTCAATGCTTTCCGTTCATACAACTATCCCAATCTGGCCGAGATCGGTATTCATATCAAGTATGAAACCCACCTGATCCACCGTCCGGATCCCACCCAGCCCCTCAAGGCCCATTATCTGTTCGACAGCAATGTGGTGGTGCTCACCCTCTTTCCGGGCATTCAGGAAAGCCTGATCTCCTCCGTCTTTCATGCCCGCAATCTGAAAGCCATCGTACTGAAGACATTCGGTTCGGGCAATGCCCCGCAGAAACCGTGGCTGATCCGCCTCATCAGCGATGCCACCGCCCGCGGCATCATTGTGGTGAACATCACCCAGTGCCAGGCCGGCAGCGTGGAAATGAGCCGTTACACCACCGGACTGCAATTACTGGCAGCCGGAGTCATCAGCGGTTACGACAGCACACCCGAATGCGCGCTGACCAAGCTGATGTTCCTTCTCGGACATAATCTGCCCACAGAGGAAGTCCGCCGCCTGATGAATACCAATCTGGCCGGAGAGATCACCCTCAACCCCGAATACTGATCAACAGTCCACATTCATACACGCCAAACGGGCCAGTCAGGATCCACCTATTTCCCGACCGGCCCGTTTGTTTTTCTTTTATTTTCTGCCGCCGTCTATCTCAGTCTGGCAAACACCCACAACACCACTACGGCCCCGATGACTGCCATCACGATTTCCCCCAGCCAGCTGTAAGCCGTCAGGCCGAACAGGCTGAAGAGCCAGCTGCCGACCAGGCCGCCGATCAGTCCGAGAAAGAGGTTCACCAGGCAGCCGCTGCCTTCACCCTTCTGCAGCCGGCTTGCAATATATCCGGCCAAAATACCGCTTAATATTCCACCAATCATAGTCTTTTATCATTTAATCATTCGTTATTCCGCTTTCTCTGTTCCGCCGCAGCATAAAAAACATCAACATGCTCCCGATCGGACCAGAACCCTAAGGACAGGATCTGTCCGGACGCAAAAATACACCTTTTTTTATTCATCCGGTTTATTTTTGACCTAAAACCTACAAAAAACGTAAAAAATCCAGCGTCATCCTTCAGCCGTGAGCAGAGCTTCCACGTAGAGTACGCGCCGTTTTCTACAGTATATCCTACTAATATTTAATATATACACCGACAAACCTTTTTAGTGCATTTCCGTTGGCATCTTCCCTTTTTTGCTGTAAATTTGCAGCAAATTCATATATTTCAGGCAATACAATGGTAAACAGCATATCATTACAGGGTTTTACAGGCTTTACAGATAACAGTTTTTCATTTACCAATGGAATAAATATACTCATTGGCAAAAACGGAACAGGAAAGACCCACATACTCAAATGTCTGGCCTCTGCCCTGCAGGCACGCCATGAGTTCCAGCAAAAAAGAACCACTTCCAAAGAGCAGTTTGAGTATATTCTGGCTGAAAACATAACCCACTATTTCAAACCGGATTTTATCGGTAATCTGGTAAACAAGAATGTTGTTCCCGGCAAATCAACCGTCAGTATAAAAAATGACGGAAAAGAACTCTCGTTCAGTTTCTCCGCGACCTCCAGAACAACCGTCAAAATAGAAAAGGATGAAAAATGGGACGAATGCCAATTCATATACATTCCACCACGCGAAATGTTTTCTCTATTTGAAGGTTTTATTGGCCTGAGCAACAAACGTGAGCTCTCATTTGATCAGACTTATATTAACTTGGCACACTCACTTGCCCTTCCTGTCTTACGCGATTTGGAGAACAATCCGTTAAAGTCCGCCATAGACTTAATGGAAAAGGAATTAGGATTCAATGTACTTCAAATGAACGGTCGCTTTTATATAAAAACAGACAAAGGCCCCATGGAAGCGCATCTTGTAGCTGAAGGACTAAGAAAACTAGCATCCATCCTATACCTTATTCTTAACGGAGAAATAAACCAGAATACCATTTTATTTTGGGATGAACCTGAATCAAACCTTAACCCAGCTCTGATACGGGTCGTTGCTGAATTTATCCGTGAACTTCAGAAGTGTGGTCTGCAAATCTTTATTGCGACCCATGACTATCTGCTCACTCACATCCTCTCGCTTTATTCCGAATATAAAGCGTACACCAATATAAATATGCGCTTTTTCGGACTTCATAAAGAAGGGAATACTATCAGCATGGAAGAAGGCGAGACACTCGCCACAATACAGAATAATCCTATTTTAGAAGAATATGCAGCTTTTTACGAGTTGGAACAAAAATACATCAACGACTATGAATAATAACTTTCAAGAAAGCGGTATTAACTTTTGTTTCCAGCCAGACTGGCTTGTATTCAAATATGACGAGCATCCGGCTCATAAGAAAGTAGACAAGTGTCTTAAACCGACATTACAGCCCGCTGTCTTTAAGATACCGCATCAAAGCTGACCGTCTCCCGTAACAACACCTGATATCAGACACGAATTCCGATATCATCCTCTGTCCAATCGCACAGGAATCATATAATACTTTCAACTCCTTCACGATATAACCATATCTATTCGACTTGGCATAACCAAGCTTCCCACGAAGCCGGTCAATGACCATACCGATGAACCGTCCCTGTTCTTCTTCGCTCAGATAAGCCGCATAACGGGAAAAAATGTCAGAACAGTTGAACGAATTCTGGTTTTTCATCAACAATTTAAACAAGCAGCCGTCAAGTCCTTCCGCCACGATCATACCACAAACCAAGATACATTCCTCATCCGTCAAATGCCGTATACCATCAAACAGGTCTGACGCAAAAGCCTTCCATTCCTCATGCGGCACCAAACTTTTCAGTTTTTCATAATACGTCTGTTTGTCTGAAAGGTACTGGCAGAACAGACAACGGTATTCGCCTATGATTCCTTTCACGTCTCCTTTCTTTTCCAGCAACGTTATTTTCTGCTTGTGCCATTTTGCCGTCGTGTTAAAACAATCATCACCATAGAAGCCGATTCCTTCGTCAATGGCAGCCAAAGCCGCTTCATCGTTCCCTTTCTCCAGACACTTATTTATGATCATGGAGCGTATATCAGGCACATGGCAGAAATCGCGTATCACCTTGTCCGCCTCCTCATCCCTGCCGTGCATCCGCAAATAATCCACTTTCTTAAGCAAGTACTGTCCAAGTTCCTTTGGAATATACAGGCTCATGCTTTCCTTGCCCTCCATCATCTCCAGGTAATCCCTGCCCATCCAGCGAATCATCTTATCCAGCCCGGCCAGATATGTATCCGGGTCGTCCAACCTGTAACTAAGCGCCTCATCCACATCATCAAACGACAGCAATCCATAACCTGCATAAGCCTCCATCTTCCGTATTCGGGCGATCTCGTCCCTTACGTGCCGTACCACGTCTATCGGCAACTCCTCATGTCTCAGTGTCGCCGCCAATCCTTTCCGAACCTCTTGCAGACCAAAATCCTCCCCGTCATAATACTGGTCATTATAAACTTCCAGCCTCATGTACTCATCCCCTATATAACGCAGGAAATCAAGTCCCTTCTTCACGACCTGCACATCATCCTTCAATACCGCCAACTCCCTGAACCGTATAAGTTCCATCATATAATCGATCATCGGTACAATATTAACCTGTTAATAAAATTCATACTTCCCGAAACAGTCAGCATTTACCGGCATTTCATCTTTGAAAAAATCTATTTTCTCCATATCATCCCAACTCTTCTTCAATCTCCAGAAGCTCGTCAAAAGCCCGATTGGTATCTTCAAGACTTACATTCAGGAAATTCCGGTCAGATGGCAAACCGTCATAGTTGTCCAGAACACGGGCCACACCTTTATCCATTTCATATATAATCAGATCCTCCTCACTGATCATGCCTTTCACGGGAACCACTTCACCTATCCTTTCAAGTAAATCCGGCCGGTTCTTCCGGGTTATCTCCGCGGCCACCTGACTGGCCTTTACCGACAAAGTCAGATAGTTGATCACATAAGGACTATGCGTAGTCATCACCAGCCTGTTATCACTCAATTTACAGGCGTCACCCACCAATTCATACAACACATTTTTCTGGGAATCCGGAAAAAGATTCAGCTCCATTTCCTCAACTATATTGACAAATCGCGAATACCTGTAACGGGACGAAAGCATATTCAGTGAAGCCATTTTCACATCCTCGCTCAAAGAGCCATTACTGAATATAGCTTCCACTTCCTTTTGCAAAGCCTTGCGTTCTCTGTCCGACAAGACTTCTTTCATGGAACTGTCTCTCACCATATCCGACAGATTTCTGGACACCAGCAACAACGGCAGTGAAGACTGAAAACCGCTTGATGCAGCCGAAAGCCTTACTTCATAATCAGGATTCCGCAATTTGGAAATGTCATTCAATGCGTCATATTCAAAATCCACATTTCCAAAAGGCACAGCATAACCGTTTTTCAGAACGTTCCTGGCCTTGTCATATTCATCCAGAAAATTCATCATCGGCTCAGTCAGTCCCTTCAGACGTGCCGGATGGTCAACTCCCCCCAACACATTACGCTCAGCCGGAACATACATCACCTTCGCAATACTGAAACTGTCATTCTCCATCACCTTTTCCTTTATCTCCAACGTCTCGTTGGTATAAAGGAACACATAATGGAATCCCTCAAACCTCAGCATCGTTGTCTGTTTGAAATAACTGTCGAGGTTATTATACGCCGCATAAATCTTTCTGAACCGTGCATACCGGACTACATCCTTAATGGTCAGCATTCTTCTCATCAAGGCCTTTTCCAGCCAAGAGAACAACGAATACAGTTTGGCTATACAACTTTTGCCAGCCCCCTGCTCACCTATCAAGACGGTAATCCTCCGGATACAGACCGTTGTTTCCTTTATAGGACCAAAATCCTTTATATATAAAAGTTCAATATTCGACATGACATTATTTTTCTGCAAACTTACGCATTTTTGATGAAAAACCCGCCCCGCCTTCCGCTTTTTTACGTAATGTCGCCCGTTCAGCCCAATCCTCCACATCCATATTCTCCCGGTTACAGAGGTTATGGATAAATCCCATCTGGAAATGGTTGCGAATGTAGCACCATACGCATAAGCGCCGGTGCAGGATGTGATGTTCACCCTGCACCGGCGCTTACAACCAGTCATCAAAAAGACGCCCTTTCAGACCGGAAGCAACAGTTCTTAATCCTCCGTGATTTCATAGAATCCGGCCTCCTCTTCCAGATCATCCAGCAGCATGATCAGTTCCTGTTGCGTTGTCGTGCGCGTCGCCTCGGGCCATCCCGCCATAATCGTTCTGGCCTGTTCCGCCAGCCCCTCGTCCAGTGTTTCGCCATAAAGATACACCAGCAACTGGCATTTCAGGAATACCGGTCCCAGTTTGGGCAACACGGCCAGTGCCCTGTCCACCATTTTCTTCACGGCCGCCCTTTCCCTGAGCGCCACGCTGTAACCCATCAGAGCCGTCAGGCAGATCTCCGCCTCCTCCTGGTCCGTCTTCCCCTTCATCGAGAGCAGCCCGGCCAGTCCCTTGTTGATCGCCTTCTGCCTTTCAGCCCAATCCTCCACGTCCATATCCTCCTGATTACAGAGGTTATGGATAAATCCCACTATCGTATGATACAAATCTGCTACCTTCACCATATTCCACATCCATCTATACTTTAAGCCACGTCATCCCATCAGTCCATACAGAATGAACACGGCCAAATCCGACATCAAGCCATAACATTACAGCCCAACGCCAAAAACGAATACAAAAATTTTTATTGAATCTATAAAGGCCCTGCCGGTGTTTAGTCAGGACTTACACAAAACCATATAAACGACAAGAGCTGTCTCATAAACACATATCCGCTTCTATATGCGGAGATATGATTTCAAGACAGACCTTACTTTAACTATTATCAAACTACTTTTTTATTTTCAACCGATTTAAATCCTCATGGATCCTATTCAAATGCTCCTGTATGATCTTATAATTAAGTGAATCGGATTGCATGACCCGCTTTTCGGCATCATTAATATAGCCACGAACCTTATCATCATCACCGGAAAAAATAAAGGATGCAACAAAAGTTACAATACTGACTATAATACCTGCCAATCCAAAATATATGCCATAACGCCCATATCTTACTCCCAGTCCAGCGGTAATCATACCATAATCGGCAGATACTTTATAAAGCAACTCTTCCATTTCTTTCCGTTTATCCTGAATCGCACGACGAAAAACCTTTGGCACCACACATTTAGGATTTACCTGGAGCAAATAATCCATATATTTAAGTTGCCCTTTGACATTGTTGCCATTATCTATAATTTCAGCCAACGTACCTATCCCCTTCTGGACATTAAAAATTCTCTCAATGTTCCTCTTGGCACAATCGAACTACTCCAGCGTCTGTTCAGTAAAATCCTTCAATGTATACCAGTATTGCCTCAGATAAAACATTTTGATATCATCGAATTCTGCATCCAGATCTATTTCTCCTTGTCTCGTAAAAGCTTGCAGCAAACTATCATGTGAAGGATCATGGTCTGTATGCACATGATAGAAATCCTTAATGAGATGATACACTGAAGTAGGCATATTCTCTTTCAGGGAAGCAGTAAAAGCATCAGATTTTCCTTCATGCCAATAAAAAGAATAAGTTATAAAACCATATTTATTTTCATTTTCTTTATGTAATATGATTTGTTTCTTCTTCGAAAAAAAGTGTCTCGACACCTTGTAACAGATTGTAATATCACGTGTCTGCTTATCAATCTCACATGACAAATCAAACCCACCTAAATCGGGCGAATCACACAGTCTTCTCCTGATGTCCTCACAGATAAGCTTAAGTTCTCCGTCTAAAAGAACCGGCATCCATAACGCATACGAAGTTTTCATGAATCCGGCTTATAGACTGGCTCTGAATTTAAGGATATGACGGTAAAAGAAATCGGAAAGACGCGCACGGATACCACGTTTTTCAAGCATATACTTACGCATACGCTTACCTTTCGCTGATAACTTCCATGTAACCCCTTTGGGAGATATCGCATTTTCAATATATCCCAAACGTTCCAGTTTGCGAACTTCTTTCGTCGAAATTTCTTTCTCCAAATTAGCCAACAACCCTGAACCTTTCCCAAGTGCCGGATTAACGATAGTCATCATAGTCATGTCAATTTCTCTGTAATTTATACAATAGTTCATTGAACTTTGTAAAAGTACCCATTTTTATTTATACTACAAAATAATTCACCGAAATAAACGATTATTTCATTGTTTTTCAATGTTTATACTTGTTTTCAAATATCTCAAACGCATCAAATACCTTTTACCTTGCAATGCCTAGCATTGCACTTACCTGCAACAAAGTTGCTTCTTACCTTGCAGCGCAAAGCGATGCACTTACCTTGCAATGTCAAACATTGCACTTACCTGCAACAAAGTTGCCTCTTACCTTGCATCGCCCAGCGATGCACTTACCTTGCAATGCCAAACATTGCACTTACCTGCAACAAAGTTGCCTCTTACCTCGCAGCGCAAAGCGATGCGCTTACCTTGCAATGCCAAACATTGCACTTACCTGCAACAAAGTTGCCTCTTCCCTCGCAGCGCAAAGCGATGCACTTACCTTGCAATGCCAAACATTGCACTTACCCGCAACAAAGTTGCCTCTTACCTCGCAGCGCAAAGCGATGCACTTACCTGCAACGCTCCGCGTTGCCATTACCTTTTTGCAACGCAAAGCGTTGCAAAAACCTCCTCCGCAATCCTGTCCCAGTCATATTTCGACATATCATAGTCCCTGTGTTCAGCCCCCTGTGCGATGATCCCTTTCAGCTTGTCCGCCAGTTCATCCACATTCCCCATGGCAAAATAATCCTCAGCCGGAAGCCCCACCTCCAGATTAGCCGGAATATCACTCACCAGCACCTTCACCCCGTAGCTCATAGCCTCCAGCAATGCGATGGGAAGCCCCTCATGACTCGAAGGCAGACAGTAACACAGACAGTTCGTCAGCAGCGAATGCAGCTTACGCCCCTTAATGAAACCCGTCAGCACCACCCCGTTACGGCGCGCCATCTCCTTCAGCCCTTTGGAATAATCATCCTCAAAGTCCGTATCCCCCGCCAGCACCAGCTGGACATCCTCCGGTATGCTCCCCTTCAGACGAGCAAACGCCTCCACCAGATGATGCAGGTTCTTTTCCGGCACAAAGCGGCACATTCCCAGCACATAACGTCCCTTCCGGATACCCAGTTCCTCAAAATATTCCGGGAAATCACAGATCTCCGGTTTCGACACCCCGTTATAGATCAGGTGAACATGTTTCGTACGCCCGTACTTCTCCTTGATCAGCTTACGGATCACGTCACTGATCACAATCACCTCATCCGCAAACAGACACCCCATGCGCTCACCAAGCTTCAGCACAGTCTTGGCCGCCTTGCCCCATTTGTCACGGTCATAGTCCGGCCCGTGGTGCGTAAACACCACCTTCATGCCCAGCATCTTCGCGTAAGGCACCAACAGCGCCGGTCCGATCGCATGGATATGCAGGATATCGGCCCCCAGTCGTTTCGCCTCGTTCACCGCCCTGAAAGTATGGATGATCGCCTCGAACGATTTCTTCTTAGGGGTCTCTATATCCACCAGCTTGACGCCCTTCCATTCTTTCAGCCCGTCGTTCACATAGCTCTTACGCCTTATCACTGTCACATCCGCTCCCATGGCTGCAATCCGAGGGAACAGTTCCTCACAGTGCGTCTCCACACCGCCCATGACATTGGGAATGCCACGGGTACCCGTCACTACGATCTTCATAAAATTTTCCGGATTAAAAATAAATCATTACTTTTGCTTATGCCAAACAAAAAACGTCTGTCTGAGTCTTTATCTGAAATAAAGGAAACCGCCCAATACGCCGGTATCCTTGTTTTATCGTGTTTTTCCGTTTTATGGTTGTGGATCAGACGGAAAAGAATTAAATAAAAACAACTGCTTTTGACCTCTCAGTATCTTACATGATAACTGTATGTGTCTTTTATAAAAGGCATGTTTTCATTAAAAGATACTTCCTATAAAAGACATCCTTTAATAAAAACAAGCCTGCATGAAATGATTTACACCGTTTGATGGTTAATGCAGATACCCTGCAGATACCAGTCGTACAGACGATGGATACCTTCGTCTATCTCGATCTTGTGGTGCCAGCCCAGATTATGCAACTTCGTCACATCCGTCAGCTTGCGTAGCGTACCGTCCGGTTTCGAAGCATCCCAGCGCAACTCGCCCTTGAAACCGATCTCCGCCATGATCTTACCGGCCACCTCGCGGATACTCAGTTCCTTGCCCGTACCCACAT
>URDY01000003.1 GCA_900546665.1 uncultured Paraprevotella sp.
CTAATTCGTAACCTATTACTATTATGAGCGATTACCCAATGCTCATTTCCAATAAATTACACTCTTTTCGTAACTTCTATAAGCAAAACTACGAAATAATGTCGGAACAGAATCCGGACATGCCGTTCTTTTTGAAATGAAGAATATATTTTCAGGTCAATGACGGATGATAGGCTGAAAATGGTAAAGGCCTGACCGGCGGTAATGGTGACGTCCGGTTTTGACCAGACCGTTTAATTTCTGTTTTAATCTGTTTTAAAAAGCAAGTCAGATGGTATGAAAAACCGTTTTTTTTTGCTAGTTTTGTTTGAAGGATAGATTATGCTGGACATTAAAGGAAAAATACACGATCGCTATACTCTCGAATTCAAGGTAGGGTATTCACGCTACAGTTCATCGGCTGCAGTGAATGAGTTTATGATGGATACCTGGATATTTGTTCCTGATCCGCTTTACATCAATGCCAAGACATACTCCAAAAATAATTTCTATCGTGATTTCAGAGCCTTGACCAGGCTGATCACTCCTGTGTACACCTTGGAAGAGGTGGCGGAGCCGCGTGTGTTACCTTTGGCACGTCTTCATGAATGCTGTAGCGGATTGGCGGAAAATCCGAATGAGGAGAATGAGAAAGCGTATGAGCATCAGATCAAGATGTTTGCCAGTATTACCAGAAGCGCTCTCCGAAAGGCCGTTAATGAACTGTATGCCCTGTCGGATGCCAGCCTCTTCCGCAAAAGTCTGGATCAGGTGGTGGCGGATTTGAGACGGATATTGAAATCTTATCGTGAAATACCCGCCAGGACCGGCCTTGACCGTGTAGACTATGAACTGCGTTCGCGTTATAGCTTGGGAGAGGAATATCTTTGCCGTGTCATTGATATGCATCTGTTCCGGATATTGGAATATGCCCAAAGCCATTTCTTACCTGATTATCGTAACGTGGCAGAGTCTGCAATCAACTTTCTTGATGAAGAACTCGATTACCAGAGGCGGTGCAGGTTTCTTTTGCCCGAGGATGGAAAGCAGGAGATCAATCGGTCATTTCTGCACCGCACGGGGCAGTTGAAGAAATACATTGAAAGTGACTTGTATATATTGAGCGACAAGAAGAGTAACGTCTTTTTCTGGCAACAGGTCTTTTTCATGATAGCCGCCGGTTTGAGTATGGTGTTTGCAACCGTTATTTCCTTTTCCTTTCAGCAGACTTACGGCAATTTTACCCTTCCGTTGTTCATTGCGCTGGTGGTAAGCTATATGTTCAAGGACCGGATAAAGGATTTGATGCATTACTGGTTTGCCAATAAGCTGGGCAGTAAATTTTATGATTACAAGATGAAACTGGCCTTGCATGGTGATGCTGTCGGATGGGCCAAGGAAGGTTGTGATTTCGTCAATGAAGAAAAGTTGCCTTATGAAATCCGGGCCCAGCGCGGAAGAGTGTCGGAGCTGGAAGCCGGGTATTGTGCATTGCGTGAAACCGTACTCGTTTATCGTCGCCGGGTGTCGATTCTGGGCAAACAATTGCGGCGTTTGAGTCATTTCCCTTTGGAAGGGTTAAATGATATCATACGGATTAACCTGAGGGATTTTCTCAGGAGAATGGACAGTCCGCATGTGCCTGTCTATATTAATGAAGGTCAGGGCGATTTTCATATTCAGCAGGCTGAAAAAGTTTATTATCTGCATTTTGTCATACGCTACCGTTATCAGGGCAAGACCGGTTATAAACGGTTCAGGGTAGGATTGACCCGCCGTGGAATAATGGATCTGATGGAATGGTAGCCCGGATTTGTGACAGGTAATACATTGGTAATACAAGGTTGTTGCTGTGATATGTAGTGGCAATTAATGTTTTATGTCGTTGCTGAATCTTTATGAAATCGAAAATGGAATGAAATAAACCAAGTCTACTTTTGCATCGAAATCAAAAGTAGGATACATGAATAAATCGTTAAGGAAACGTTGCAAGACAGGTTTGTTTTTTTTGATGGCAGGTACCATCGGCGTTCAGGCCGGAGATATTAAAGGTGTCGTGTTCGACAAGGAACTGAACGAACCGTTGATGGGTGCTTCTGTAAGAATCCTGGGTACACATTTAGGGACAACGGCTGATTTGAATGGTCAATTCAAATTGCAGGGATTGAAAAAGGGAACCTATACGATAGAAGTTTCTTATGTTTCTTTTTTTCCTCAGAAAATGACGTTGGAAGTGCCGGCAAAGGGTGAGGTGGTCGTGACGGTCAATATGTTGCAGGACGATAATATGCTGGATGAAGTGACGGTGACCGCACGGAAAAATCTTGAATTGGAGCTGGCCTTGCTGGCCGAAAGGCAAAATGCCGTATTGTCCATTGAAAATCTGGGTGCCAGTGAAATGTCGGTCAAGGGTATTTCAAACGTGCAGGAAGGTGTGAAGAAACTGACCGGTATATCTATTGCAGAGGCCGGGCAGCTTATCGTTCGCGGTCTTGGCGACCGTTATAGCACAACGACATTGAACGGGTTGCCTATTGCTTCGCCTAATCCGGACAACAAACTGATTCCTTTGGATATATTCCCGTCTTCAGCTGTGCAGAATATCACGGTGAGCAAGGTGTATGAAGCCGGTACGTTTGCGGATTATTCCGGTGCTCATGTTGATATCAGTACAAAGGAAGGAGGCACAAAAGACTTTTTCAATGTGTCGTTTGGTACGGGTGGAAAGGTAGGGACGCTTTTTGGCGATTTCTATCAGATGGACCGGGCAAACACGATGTTCAGAGCTCCTTCAATGGATCAGACGGCTTTGGATATTCCCTATGCGCAGTTTGCCGATTATAGCAGAAATCACGATATTTTTCCGACCACGTTTGAAGTGGGCCGCTCTACAGCCATACCGGATCTGAACGGTAGTTTTGGTTTTGGCCGTACATTTGATGTCGGAAGCAACCAAATGGATGTATTGGCTACTTTTGGAATTGACACGGACAATAAAAAGATAGACGGGGCTTATGTGCGTACGTTTGAGGCCAGTGGAAACGAAATGAGCCGTTTTGATTATGACTCATATACGAAGACACTCCAGATGGCCGGTCTTCTGAATGTAGGTTACCAGTTCCGTAAATCGGATAGGATAGGTCTTTCTGCCTTTTATGCGCGGAATGCCGTTGATTCATACATGTTGCGTGATGGTTATGATGAGGAAGACAATGTCCTGACCGGCAGTAACCAGAACAGCCATATTTATATGCTGCAGAACTACCAGTTGTCCGGACATCATGAAATGGGAAAGTGGGATGTCAATTGGAACGGGTCATACAGCCTGACATCCAGTGATGAGCCGGATCGCCGTCAGGTGATGTTTGTGCAGAAGTCAGATGGTACGATGGGCTTGTTCAATTTGAATGCACAGGGAACGATGCGTTATTATGGTGCCCTTGATGAAGACGAGTGGGTGGCCGATATGAACACCCAATATCGTTTCGGGGAAGCAAACAAAGTACGTTTCGGTGTGGCCATGAAAGATAAATCCAGAGATTTTACCAGTACTAAATTTTACTATAATGTAGATAATCTGGATATGGCCGTTGATGATCCTATGCATACGGATGGTTATCTGAATTATGCCAATGTACAGAATGGGACAATCGAGATCACACGTAACAGTCAGAAACGTGACGGATATACCGCCGGTAGCCGTATCCTTGCCGGATTTGTGGAGGCCGACTATTATCCTGTTGAGTCATTCCTGATCAATCTGGGACTTCGTGTGGAGAACAGCCGTCAATGGGTTGATTATTTTGATGATGGAGGACAGCCTTATCGCAGAAATCTGGATACGGACGATCTGTTCCCTGCTTTGAATATGAAGTATACGCTGAATAAAAAGAACAGTCTTCGTCTTTCGGCATCACGTACGGTAACAAGACCTTCATTTGTGGAAATGGCGCCTTTCCTTTATCAGGAGTCTTACGGCGGAACACAAGTCAGGGGTAATGCAGATTTGCAAAACGGTTATAACTATAACGTAGACTTAAGATATGAGTTTTTCCGTCCGTCTTCTGCAGACATGGTGGCCGTTACGGCTTATTACAAATACCTGGAGAGTCCGATTGAGCGCACGCAGACCACGGCCGGAGGTGCCATGATGCATTCTTTCCAGAATGCTTCAGACGGTTTGGCAGCCGGAGTGGAACTAGAAGCGCGTAAGGAAGTGATCAAGTCTTTGCGGGTTGGAGTCAATGCGTCGTTCATGTATACTAATGTGGAACTGCCGGAAGGTGGAGTCTATACTAATTCGGAACGTCCGTTGCAAGGAGCTTCTCCTTATCTGGTCAACGCGGATCTTACCTATGCACCGCAGTTCGGTGAAGGAAAACAGTTGTCTTTGGCTTTACTTTATAATTTACAGGGAGAACGCATACAGGCTGTTGGTATACAGGGTATAGGCGATGTCAAACAACAGGCTTTGCATACACTTGACTTCAATGCCAACATGCGCTTTAATACTCATTGGAGCGTTAAGTTCCAGGTCAAAAACCTGCTTGATTCTGATGTCATATTCCGGCAGGAGATTCCGCAACGCGGTATTACAGAGGAAGTGGAACGCTTCAAGGAAGGCGTTGGTGTGAGCGTGGGAGTGACTTATGCATTGTAAACAGCGAAATCAATTCAAATAAGTTAAACATATTCAAAAAAAAGAAAAAATGAAAGCAAATTTTTTAAAATCAACAACATGGGCTATGGCCGTGTGTGCAGCAATGGTAGCATTTACTTCATGCAGTGATGACAATGGTAATGATACCGGAACGAATCCCGGCGGAAACGGACTGGATACCGAAACAAATGTCCTGGGAGGCAATGTGACATCCGATCTGACTCTGGAAGCTGGAAAATCCTATACCTTGAGTGGTGCTCTTCAGGTCAAGGCACCGGCAACCCTGACTATACCCGAAGGAGTGACCATCACGGCCGACAATGACGGACAGGTGGATTACATCCTGATTGAAAAGGGAGCTAAGATTAATGCTCAGGGAACAGCACAGAAGCCGATCGTGATGACAGCTGAAGTTAAGAAAGACGGTGCATGGGGTGGATTGCACATCTGCGGTGACGCACCGACCAATGTGGGTACAGGTTATTCTGAAATCGGTAATGCGGTATATGGCGGAAACAATGCCAGTGACAATTCCGGTGTCTTGAAATACGTGCGTCTGGAATATACCGGCTTCGCTTTCGATGAAGAACATGAGTCAAATGGTATTTCTTTCTATGGCGTAGGTAATGGCACGCAGGTATCTTATGTGCAGGCTTATTGCGGAGCTGATGACGGTCTGGAGTTTTTCGGTGGAACAGTCAATATCGACCATTGTGTGGTTGTAGACTGTACGGATGATTCTTACGACTGGACAGAAGGCTGGAGCGGTACGGGACGTTATCTTGTCGCTTATCAGGATGCCGGTTCTTCTGTAGGTATGCAGTGTGATTGCCTGATTGAGGCTGATAACAACGGAGATAACTTTGATGCTACGCCAGTGTCTCATCCGGTATTGAGCAATTTGACATTGGTCGGCAACAACAGTACGGAAAACACGAGAGGTGTGCGTCTGCGTGCCGGCACTCAGGTAGAGTTGACCAATGCCCAGATTACAGGTAAATCCAAGGCTCTTACAGTGGAGACCGCTCAGACAGAAAATGCCTTGAAGAATGGAACTTCCAAGATTCAGAATGTGGCCATCTCCGGTGAACTTGTTTCTGAGAATGCGATATATACGAATGATCTGTTTACAGCGTCAGGCAACTTGGCCAATCAGACATTTAACCTTACAGATGGATTTGTTGGTATGACCGATGGCCGTGGAGCTGTGGAAGCATCCAATATGTGGATGTCCGGTTGGACCAGATAAAAACAGGCTATAAGAAGAGAAATAATCCCTTCTTGTGTATATAGTGACTCCTTTCATGCACGGTGGTGTATGAAAGGATTTTTTTTGAAAAATATGGTCGGAAAAGTTGCGATTTGATTTTTTATTTTTTTTCTTTGTAAAAATCAAGTTATTCACATAAATCTTATGCTTATGAAACGAACGGCGTTTTGGTATTCCATTCTGGGATGTTTGTCAATGATCATCATGATGACATCATGTAAGAAAAGTTCTGATTATGCCCGTGTGATCCCAGCAGATGCCGAAGTCGTCTGTCGGGTGCAGGCTGCTCAGTTATTGGACAAGTGTGGAATTGATAATGGTAAATTCCTGAAAGAAAAACTGCTGTCTGTCATCAACAAACAGGCAACTCCTGAACTTTCGGAAAAACTGGCCGTGATTGTGGAAGATCCCGCCAAGTCAGGTCTGGACTTTAAGTCACCGGTTTATCTGGCTGTGGGTGGAGAAGTCATGGGTACCGGCGCTATGGTGGTAGCACGGGTCAATGATCAGGATGCTTTGACGGAACTGCTTCAAACAATAGCAACCGATGCTTCCGAAAAGGTTATGACGGAAGGCAATCTGACTTGTCTTTCTTTGGATGGCCTGTTGATGGCCAGTGATGGTACAACGCTTGTAATGATGGAACGGGCCGGTGCCGGAGCTGATGCCATGGATAAAGTCAAGAGTATTATGAATGCGGAATCCGAAAAGAGTATTCTTGATGATGAAGGTTTTAAGAAGATGAACGCTTGCAAGGGTGACATGCAGCTTCTTGGAAATGCCGGATATATGGAGGAATTGCTGAAGGACGAAATGCAAATGCTGACTTCTGTGTATCCGTCAGGTATTGACGCCAAAGATATGGCCGGACTGGTTGATGTGAACTTTGCCAACGGAGAAATAGCCTTAAGTATGGAAGTGGTAGCCAAGACGGATGAAGCCCGTCAGTATCTGGAATCAGTTAACCAATTGGCTGGAAAAATAGGCAATTCCTATTTTTCACGGATTCCGGAGAAATCACTTTTTGTGATGGCCTTGAACGTGAAAGGGGAAAAGTTTTGGGAACAGTTAAAGGCAACAGGCAGTATGGATGTCATGCCGGATGAGGCAAAGGCCATTCTGGAAAAGGCTCTGACCAACCTGGATGGTGATGTCGTGATGGCCATGCAGGCTGATCCGATGATGCTGGCTATGAATCCGGGCGAGGCCACAGTGACCGTTTATGCCAAGGTAAAGGACGGTTCAAAGGTTGAACAGATGATGACCGATATGGGTATGGGAGATCTGACAAAGAATGCAGACGGAATTTACGCCTTGCCAGTTCAGCAGGGTATGGTGAAGTACCTTTACCTGAAAGTGGACGGTAACGACATGCTGATGAGTAACAAGATAGATATGGTCCGTAATGAAAAGGTAGCTGATCCGGTTGATGCGGATATGTTCAAGGGTAAAAGCGTAGCTTTTGTATTGAATGTAAAACCGATTACGGAAAATCCGGCTGTAGAGGCTATGGCCAAGGCGGCCGGCGCGAGACCGACAGTGTGGACTCTGGCCAGTCAGTTCGACAGAATGGAAATATTCAGCAAGGAAAGTACAAAGGCCGAATGTCATATCTATCTGAAGGATAAGAAACAGAATGCTTTGGCTTTCTTTGTAAACATCGGATTGCAGTTAAGCGATGAAATGATATAAAATGAAAAATTTAGTTTGGAAGGTATTAGGACATAACATTAGCGGCTTGCAGCTGCTGGGCTTCTTTGGAGCCAATTTGGTTGGAATGATGATTATCCTGATAGGCATACAGTTCTATCAGGATATCATTCCTGTTTTTACGGCGAATGACAGTTTTATGAAAAACAATTATGCCGTCATAGCTAAAAAGATCAAGTCTTCGGCCGGTAATCCCGATAAGGCCGTATCGTTTTCGTCTGATGAGATCGCTGATCTGGAAAAACAGACTTTTGTCCGTAAGGTAGGAGCTTTTACTCCTTCTCTTTTTTCTGTTTATGCGTCATTAGGTGTCGGTAACGGACCGGGCATGGGTACGGAAATGTTTCTGGAGGCTGTACCTGACCGATTCGTGGATTATTCTTCTTCGAACTGGACTTTTAAGGAAGGCGATCAGGAAATACCGATAATCCTGCCGCGTAACTATTTGAATCTGTATAATTTCGGATATGCCCAAAGTCGAGGATTACCTAAGATATCCGAGGGGATGACGTCCATAGTCAGTTTGTCATTTGTCTTTAGCGGGCCGACCGGCAAATTGCAGATGAAAGGGCGAATTGCCGGTTTTTCCAACCGTTTGAATACGATACTGGTTCCTCAGAAATTTATGGATTGGGCCAATTCGCGTCTGGCTACAGGGCAGGAACCGGCGATTACCCGTCTGATTGTGGAGACCGGTCAACCCGATCAGTTTGAAGACTATGTGGTCCGGAACGGATTTGAACAGGAAAAGGATAACAGTGAATCTGCCCGGGTAGCGTATTTCCTGCGTATTGCTATCGGTGTTGTGATAGCCATAGGTATTGTAGTCAGTGGCTTGTCTCTGTATATCCTGTTGCTGGGTATTTATCTGATTTTGCAGAAACAGGTAGAGAAAATAGATAATCTTTTTCTGTTGGGTTATTCCGTGCGTGGAGTGTCCTGGCCGTATTTTCTGTTGGCCGGAAGCATTAATCTGACAGTCTGGATGGTGGCAGTCGGTGGTGTGTGGATGGCCAGAGGGGTTTATTTGCCGGTGTTGTCCAATATATACACTTCTCTTCCGGAAGGCAGTATGATGATGACCATATCAATTGGTTTTGCCCTTTTTGTCTTGATTATGGCAGTCGATGTGATAGCAGTTCGTCTCAGATTACATGGCATCTGGTTTAAGCATCGTAACAGTCATGCGAAAGTATAAAAAATCTTAAAAACAAGATGCATAATTCTTGATTAGTGGAAAAAGGCGTATTTTTGCAAAATTCCATTGGGGTTGACATGGATTTGACAGCAGGATGGAATGGTATGTAAGCACGCAGAGGGTCGGTTATTTCCTCTATAATCTCAGTGACCAAAAATTTATCTGGCGAAAATAACTACGCTCTCGCTGCGTAATCGAAGTATAGTAGATTACCTTAATTTCGGCACAAGGTGCTGAAACGGGACATCACTCAGAAACTGTCGCTCCGAAGTATTCTGATCCAGTGGTGCAGCTAAATCGGAGATAGTTTGCAGCGGCCTTGCGTTGTAAATGAAATTCTAAGAGGATAAGGCATAAGTGGGTGGCCCGGGTCTTGCTTGTGCACGAAAATCGAAGGCCGGGATAAGCGTGTAGAAAGCGTATGGTTTCCCTGTTTGGACGAGGGTTCGAATCCCTCCAGCTCCACTCCACGAAGTCAAACACGGATGCAGGTATCATGAATAAGAATGCCTGCATCCGTGTTTTTTATGTTTCAGAATTGTTCTTATCCGGCCTTGTTGATCCGGATATGGCAGGGATTTGTAAGTTCTGTTTTCCAGGACTTTAGATAATCGAACCACTCTTTGCTGCTCTTAAAGCCTTTTTCTTCTCTTCCGGCACAGATACTGACATGATAGCATATCCGGTCAGCGGAATCTGTTTGAAGCAGAAAGAGGTAGTTGATGTCGTCTTCCCGACAGCTCTTCTGATATACTGGATCGACAAACAGTCCCAGTCCGGCTGTTTCTATCCATGTGGTATCTGATTTGTCCGGTATGTTGGAACCCCAGCTTCCGGCAAGTCCGTCGGCTGTGATGAATCCTACGTTCTGGTTTTCCAGTTTTTGTACACCGGTGCAGAACACCTCCTCTGGGGTGGTTCCGGTGATGTCGATATTTACCTCTATATCGCGGTGTCCGGCATATAGGATGTAGCGTTGGGTCATTTGAAGCTGTTTGCCGTGGTAACGCCAGTTGCAGTCTTCCATTTCCACAATTGTTCTTACGGGGCCGTCTGCTATGACAGTCTGTTTACGCCAGTCTGTAGTGTCGATATAGCATGGAGAGCCTTGGTCGTAACCGCGGAATGATCCGGCGCCTACAGATTGACCGGCCCATAAGATGTCGCAGCCGTATCCTTCATCCAGCTGTGTGCGTGTGGTGTAGAATCCCGTATGGTCCAGTTCGAGTTGAGGCTTGGTCTTTCCATAAATGTCGATGCTTTGCCGGTTGTCCATATAGATTCTGAATCCGGCCAGTTCGCTTTCAAAAACGGCTCCATGTCCGTAAATGCTGTTATACATGTCCAGCAAGTTGGCATCTCCGGGATAGGTCACGGATTTGATTTCAGGATGTTTGCCTTTCTGGTCGTGCAATTTAAGGTAAGCCCTTACTTTACGTGGATAGGACTTTGATTCTGCCGTTTCAGATAGTGCGATTCGGAATGTGGCAGTCTGTTCTTTCGCCATATCAGTGACGAAAACCAGTTCATCGGCTTTCCTGTCACCATCGAGATCATCCAGTTGGGATGCGATTTCTGTGCCGTTGCCAAGAACCTGTGCAGAAGTAAAATGCCGGTTCGGAAAATACTTTTCCAGAGGAATGACGACGGGTACGGCCTTTCGTGCTGTTGATAGTGGATTCTTTATCGAGACAGTCAAGGCAAAATCCTCGGCAACTGACCGGTTGCTGAAACAAAGGAAGCAGGCCAGAAGGCCTGCTGTGATATAATGGTTGGATGTTATTTTCATGTGATGGCTTTTTGTTTATTCTACGGCTTCTCCTTTGCCGTCTTCAGTCAGATAGAAAAGCGGTGAAGGATTGGTTTGTTTGACGGAATAGTAATGCAGGCCGCTGTCGTTTGTACGAGGATACCAGGTTTTGAGCAAGCGGATCATTTCGGCGCCGGCCCACAGTACCGGCCCATAACCATGAGCTGCCTGATAGTTGGCCGGACGGTAATAATAGAATGCCGGATCAAATCCCATACCTGTACCTACACACGTGCCGTCTACTTGTCCGCCGCTCATGATTTTGGTAGAGATGGCATGCCAGCCCAATTGGGCTACGGGACCATAGGTGATTCCTTCGATCCATCCCTTGTTAATGGCATGGGCTATACAGTAAACATAAATGGCTGTAGCTGATGTTTCCAGATAAGAATCGTTCCTGTCGATGAGCTGGTGCCAAAAGCCTTCCGAGCTTTGGTAGGACGTAAGTCCTTTGATGTGTTTGCGCAACTGTTCCAGGAAGAACGGTCTGTCGGGATGGTTTTCAGGCAGTGCATCCAGAATTTCGCAGTTGGTCAGGATAGCCCATCCGTTGGCGCGTGCCCAATGGTAAGTCGGTTGTTGCTGCAAGCCTTCAACGTAGCCATGCCGGTAAAGGTTCTTTTCCGGGACATACATTCTTTGGATAAACTGACGGCCGATTTTTGCTCCTTCATTGAAGTATTTTGAGGCTTCATCCTTCTTGTAGATTCCTCTGTATATAATGGATGGTATTCCCATGAACATATCGTCAAGCCATAGTGTGTTGTGCTGTGGACGGTGACGGGCAAATGTGCCGTCCGGCAGACGGTATTGTCCGTGTTCGATAAACTGGAAATAATTCTCGATCAGTTCCTCAAGTCCTAATGAAGGATCGGATGTCATGGCTTTCATCATGGCGCAACACATGGCTCCAGCATCATCAAGTGCACGCGGATGGAGTATTTGTTCCATTTGAGCGTCCGTTTCCTTGTTTTTCTCATATAGTTTGCGGAATCCGGGAGCTACTTTGGCCAGGAATTTGAAGCGGTTGATGACATAGTCTTTGTAACGGGAGTCGCCTGTAGCTTCTGCGGCATCCAGCAATGCCTGATAAGTCACTCCCCATTCGTAGCTGCCTATGCGGAAAGCACCTCTTTCCAGAACGGCACCATGCGGAAGATTCTTGTAACTGGTAATTTCTTTACCATCCTTGTCAAGAACCCGGTAAGGTGTCTGTTTCTCGATATAATTGAATACTTTATCTATATCTGCTTTGACTTGTTCAACGGTCAGTTCACCATAAGGAACTTTGTAGTCTGGTTTGAGCAGATGGAGAGGAGTTGTCATGTCATTGATTTCCGGATTGGAATTTTGTGCCACAATGGTGGATGGGAGATGGAATGTCAATCCCAATAGAATCAGCCCCATCATCGAATGTGTCTTAATCTGTTTCATGGTTTTAAAAATAGGTTAAATGAAATTTAATTATGACAAAGATACGGATAATTCCACCAAAGAGGGTAGAATTTGTGGGGTAAAATTGGATAATTCATAAAATATATTCAATTTTGTAGAATATAAGTCTAAAAGTATGAAGAGCTTAATTACGATAATTTTAGCCGGTCTGACCTTTTTGCCGGTATTTGGTGGAAAACGGTCTGACCAGTCACGAATATTACGATGGGTCGGTGAACGTCCGGTTGCAGACAAACCGGTAAGCTTTGGTATTCCTTTTTCGAAAGGTGAGTTGAAATCCCGCGGACAGGTACAGTTGAAAGATTCTACTGGACAAATCATTCCTTCTGATTACTGGCCATTGGCATATTGGCCGGATGGTTCTGTCAAGTGGGCCGGGGTAGCTGCTGTTGTTCCGGCAGGGGCTGCAGTGTCGTTTGAGACAGCTGAAGGACGGGCCATACAGAAACGGGATTTGAAAACAGCCATTCATATTACAGAGTTGCCTACTTATTATTGTGTCAATACAGGTAAGGTTGCTGCTTACGTACCCAAGCAGGGGCAGTATATTCTGGATAGTCTTTCCGTATCAGGGCGCCGTGTATGCGGTGGGGCTGCATTACACTGTACGACACAGGACAAACCTTATGCCGAAGGATTGGAAAATTTACATTTTGAGAATTATCGGAGTAAGGTGAATAAGGTGGTCGTGGAACGTGTCGGTAATGTCCGGGCACTTCTGCGTTTGGAAGGCTGCTATCAGCTGGCTTCAGGGCGTGAGTGGCTGCCTTTCGTCGTTCGTTTGTATTTTTATGCCGGCAGTGAACAGATCCGGATGGTGCATTCTTTTGTATTTGATGGCGATATGAATACTGATTTTATCCGCAGTTTGGGTGTACGTTTTGAAGTACCGATGCGGGAAGCTCTGTATAATCGTCATATTGCTTTTGCCACAGCCGGAGGTGGTGTATGGGCCGAACCGGTACAGCCTCTTTCCGGTCGCCGTATTCTGACATTGGATGGTGATAAAACCTGGCAGGAACGGCAGATGCGTGGCGAGCGTATTCCGCGTTATGAAAAATTTGATGCCAAGAACCGTCATCTGCTTGATAATTGGGCGTCGTGGAACGGATTCCGTTTGAGTCAGGATTCACCTGATGCCTTTTCAATACGCAAGCGGACTCATGCGGACCGTCCGTGGATTGGAACTTTTTCAGGGACACGTGCTCCTGGATATGCTTTTGTCGGTGATGTCAGTGGCGGGCTTGGTGTTCATCTGAAAGATTTCTGGCAGTCTTATCCCACTGCTTTACAGGTGGACAGTGCCTGTGCGTCTGTAGCTTACCTGACGGTCTGGTTCTGGAGCCCGGACAGTGAACCGATGGATCTGAGACATTATGATGGTGTGGCACATGATCTGGAGGCCAGTTATGAAGATGTTCAGGAGGGAATGAGTACTCCTTATGGCGTTGCCCGTACTCATGTATTGACGCTTGTTCCCGAAAAAGCTTATGGAGGAAAAGAGCATACGGCTCTTCTGGCCGCTCAGTTGTCAGAAGATGCTCCTTTGGTCTGTACACCGGAATATCTTCATGCCAAACATGCTTTTGGAATATGGAGCTTGCCTGACCGCAGTAATGCACGGCGTGCCAAGGTAGAAAAACGTTTGGATGATTATCTGGATTTTTATCTGAAAGCAGTTGACCAGCATAAATGGTATGGTTTTTGGAATTATGGTGACTTTATGCATACGTATGATGGTGTGCGTCATGAATGGAAGTATGATGTCGGCGGTTATGCATGGGACAATACGGAATTGGCCTCCAATATGTGGCTGTGGTACAGTTTCCTCCGGACCGGACGTGCCGATATCTGGCGTCTGGCAGAAGCCATGACCCGTCACACGGCAGAATGTGATGTCTATCATCTCGGACCTTATGCCGGATTAGGTTCCCGTCATAATGTCAGCCATTGGGGATGCGGAGCCAAGGAAGCACGTATCAGTCAGGCCGCATGGAACCGTTTTTATTATTATCTGACTACGGATGAACGTTGTGGCGACCTGATGACAGAAGTGAAAGATGCAGAGCAGAAACTCTATACGATAGATCCCATGAGACTGGCACTTCCGCGCAGTCAATATCCATGTACGGCACCTGCCCGGTTAAGGGTTGGTCCGGACTGGCTCGCCTATGCCGGAAACTGGATGACAGAATGGGAACGTACGCGTGACAAACGTTATCGGGACAAGATTATTACGGGAATGAAAACGATTGCAGCTCTGCCTAACGGCCTGTTTTGCGGTCCCGGCGTATTGGGATTTGATCCGGCAACGGGTGAAGTCAGTTATGAGGGTGATCCGTCTGTTCAGAATACGAATCATTTGATGACGATTATGGGTGGTTTTCAGGTGATGAATGAGTTGATGGAAATGGTTAATGTACCGGCCTGGAATAAGGCTTGGCTTCAGCATGCGGCAGAATACCGAGAGAAAGCCCATACCATTACGCACAACCGTTTTCCCGTTACCCGTCTGAAAGCCTATGCGGCTTATAAGACCGGTCGGAAAGACTGGGCAGCCGAGGCTTGGGAAGAATTGTGGAATGGTACAGGTCAAACGGAAATTCCTTTTGAGGTACGTGAAGTGCAAGTGCCGGAAGTGCCGGCGCCTGTCATCGAAAATCCGAAGATGGCCACCAATGATGCCGCTACGTGGAGTCTGGCTGCCATCTATATGCAGGAAGTCATACCGCAGGAATAGGTCATATACCAAAAAAGAGATTTAACATTTGATGTTAAATCTCTTTTTTAATGGTGCGCCTGATAGGACTCGAACCTACACGCCGCAAAGCACCAGATCCTAAGTCTGGCGTGTCTACCAATTTCACCACAGGCGCAGGATTACGGCCGCAAAGGTATATCTTTTTTTCTGATATGCCAAATTATTGATTGAGAAATTTTCTTGCCGTCTCTATTAATGTATCCTTTTTTTGGGCTACATCCGTGGAATCCAGGGAGATACTGATGTCGGGTTCAATGCCGAACTCGATGTGGTTCATTTGGGCATCGTACATTGGGCATGCGGAAAAGCGGATGCTCCATCCGTTGGGCAATTCTGAGGAGAAGGGCAGGCCGGAACCTCCTCCGGTGCGATCTCCCATGATGGTTACCAATGGGCATTCTTTCATGTCTCTGACGAAAGTGTTGGTCGAACTGTAGCATGAGCGGTTCGTGAGCACAACCGCTTTCTTTTGCCACCGGATTCCGTTGGACGGTTCGATATATTCTGCTTCGGGGGTGGAAAAATCACTGTGTCCCGGTCCCGTCTTATGGGCGATGTAACCGACCAGACGGGTTTCGTTGGTGAAGCGTGAAGCGAGCCGTTCGGCATAAGTCAGTGTACCGCCCGAATTGTTCCTGACATCTACAATCAGACCGTTGCATAAGCTCATATAGTTCATGACTTCATCCAGATTGCCGTCGCCGATGGCGCTGCTGAAACTTTCATAGTAAATATAGCCTATGTTGTCGTCCAGAATCTTGTATTTGATGCCGGAGGCAATACGGTAGTCCGTACCCAGATAAAGACGATGGATTTCTTCATTGAAATTGGTCGGATAGTCTTCATGCCAGCTCCAATAACGTCCGACATCTGCCGCACTGTACAAATTGACATGGCCGTCACGAAGCTCTGCCAACATTTCGCACAGAACTTCAAATAACTGACTGGAAGTCATGGAGGAACTGATCCGGGGTCTGTAACGGCCGTACACTTCGTTCCAGTCCAGTCCGTATGCTTCAGCCTTGTAGTCCAGAAAACAGTATTGCCGGTCGATAATCTGCCATAGCGCTTCAAAATTGTTTTCTGGTGTATCGTCGGGCTGTTCCTCCTTGATGCATGATGTGAACAGGAAGGAAGTCAGACAGTAAATCAGAATGGAGTATAAATATCGCATGTCTAGAGAATGAATGTTCGGTGAGCTTGTTCTTTACGCTTGATGAAAGTAAAATGCTTGACATATCCTATCATGAACGAGTGGTTCCAGGTATGGGCCTTTATTCCGTTGACTTTGCTTTGCCATATATCGCAGAGATAGCCGGCACGGAAAGTCAAGCCTTTGATCGGGAAATCAATAGTCAGGAAATGCCTCATGGAAGGACTGTTTCCCGGATAAGTCAGGCAGACATTGTGGTCATAGTTGCCTAACGACATTTCATAATAGGATTGTCCGTATTGGGGAGAAAACATACCTCCCAGAAGGGGAAGTGTGATCTGGTAGCGGGCGGTAAACGGTTGTTTCCGGATCCGGAAAGGATAAATGGCCATGGCCGATGCAGCCATGTAGAGCTGGGCACGGGCTTGAACCGGATTATTCGAATTCCTGAGGTTATAAAGAGCACCCAGTCCGGCATGGATATCTCCACCGGCCATGATCCGCAATCCGTTAAGCCATTTCCAGTTGTAGTGCCAGCCTATGGCATAATTGAGCATGCCGCCTATTTCATTTCCGGTGTTGGCTCTGTTTTCAGCATAAGCTAAATACCCGTTGAACATCGTTTGTACACTGATTTTTCCGTCAAGCCAGTGTGTAGGGCGTAAAGTCTCCCTCAGGAAAGACAAATGAGGGCCTTTGTATGTGACGGGTGACAGATAGGTATCATACAGGTTGCTCAAACCGGCTCCGAACAGTACGGAGTGGGTCGTATGCCGGTTGGAGGGAGTATCGGTCAGGATACTGTCTTGAGCCCGTAAGCCGGTTAAGGCAAGCGGGCTGATCAGACAGATAATGATGAGAGACAGGATTTTTTGCATAATGGCTTATTCATCTTCTCCGAAAAGATCCATCTGTCTTTCCGGGGCATGAGGGAAATCACCTTCTGTTTCACTGGCTTTTCCGGATTCGTTTGCATCCTCTTCCTGGCTGTTTTCTGTTTCCTCCGTGATTTCAGGTTCCGGTTGTCTGATGGGTTCCAGTTCTGTGATTTCGGCCACTTCGTACGTGGTCAGCCTTTTGCCTTTGGCCTTGAAGCTTTTTAAGCCGATATAGCTTTCCGCATCCACTTCCAGCGGATCACGGAATCTGTCGTTTCCGCCAAATGTGATCTGCAGTCTGGGATAGACCTCATCGGTCAGCAGGATGAGCTGGCTGTTCTTGTTTTCGCCGGTGAAACTTTGAGGCTTGTTGCTGGCTTCAAACATAAAGCGTTTGACGTAGGGATAGTTTTGCTGATCGGCGTCAAACAATACGGCACACCATACTTTTTCCGGAGAGAATTTCTCTATGCGCAGGATTTCCTGTTCGTAGTGATTGTTGATATCGAAATTGGTCGTATAGAATTCATTGGATTTCAGTATGACCAGAATCAGGTCTTCACTATGGAATTCGCCCAGGTATTCACCACGTTCGTCATAATTCAGACGGTTGACGTCATGGTCGAACCATACTTTCCGGCCACCTAATGTGGAACCGCCTTTGGCGCGCAGTCCGATCCTGAAAATTTCAGCTTTCGTCAGCAGATTACCCCGGCTGTTTCTGCCTTTGATGCTGATGTCGCTGAAATCCTTGTCGAAAAATACTTTTTTCAGTCGGAGCTGAGGCTTGAGGGTCACTTTGATCACTTCGGCTTCTCCATTGGGATTGGCTGTGAAATAAATGACTTTCGATCCAGGTGTTCCTTGGGTGAGGTCATATTCACGGTCGCGCACCATAGAGGTGACATTAAAGCGCTTGATATAGTAGAATCCGTTTTTACCGTCGCGGTATACCGCGTTATAGATCGTACGCTTGTCATTTCTCTTGAAAATATCGACATGTATGATTTCCGGTTTGCGCTTTTCGGCCTTGCATTTCTCGTTTTCCCCTACGAATACCTTGTCACTGATGCGGATCACTTTGTAGGTTCCGTCACGGTAGAACAGGATGACGTCATCAATGTCGGAACAGTTGGCCACGAATTCATCCTTCTTCAATGAAGTACCGATGAAGCCTTCCTCGCGGTTGATATACAGCTTTTCGTTGGCTTCCACCACCTTGGTTGCTTCTATGGTGTCGAAGTTGCGAAGCTCCGTTCGGCGGGGATGATCCTCGCCATATTTGGCTTTCAGCATGCGGAACCAGTTGCTGGTCACTTCCACCATGTTGTTCAGATCGTGTTCAATGCGGGCTATTTCGTCCTTCATCCGCGCGATGGCTTCATTGGCCTTGTCCTTGTTGAATTTCAGAATGCGGGCCATCTTGATCTCCATCAGTTTCAGGATATCATCCTTGGTTACTTCGCGGATCATTTGGGGATAATAAGGCGTCAGGCGTGAATCAATGTGTGCACAGGCAGCATCCATATCCTTGGCCTGTTCGAAAGGCTTGTCCTTGTAGATGCGTTCTTCGATGAAGATGCGTTCCAGTGATGCAAAGTGAAGGCTTTCTTCAAGCTCTCCTTTCCGGATAAGCAATTCCTGCCGGATAAGTGCCATGGTGTGGTCGACGGAACGTTTAAGTACCTCGCTTACAGTAAGGAAGCAGGGCTTCTTATCGTCGATGACGCAGCAGTTCGGTGAGATGCTGACTTCACAATCCGTAAAGGCATACAGGGCATCCAAAGCCTTGTCGGAGCTGACACCCGGTGTCAGATGGACAAGGATTTCCACCTCGGCAGCCGTATTGTCTTCTACTTTTCTTACCTTGATTTTTCCCTTTTCAATGGCCTTCAGGATAGAATCAATCAAGGTTGTGGTCGTCTTTCCATAAGGTATTTCCTTGATGGCCAGCGTCTTGTTGTCTATTTTGGTAATTTTGGCTCTTACCTTTACCACGCCGCCTCGCTGTCCGTCGTTGTATCGGCTAACGTCGATGCTGCCGCCGGTAAGGAAGTCGGGATAGATCTGGAACGGTTCATGATGCAGATAATGGACAGCCGCATCACAGATTTCATTGAGATTATGGGGCAGGATCTTTGAAGACAGGCCTACGGCAATGCCTTCAACACCCTGAGCCAGCAGCAAGGGGAACTTGACCGGCAAGGTGACCGGCTCCTTGTTACGTCCGTCGTAAGACAGTTTCCATTCTGTGGTTTTGGGATTGAATACGACATCAAGGGCGAATTTGGACAGTCTGGCTTCGATATAACGTGGAGCGGCTGCCGAGTCGCCGGTGAGAATGTTACCCCAGTTTCCCTGACAGTCGATAAGCAGTTCTTTCTGGCCCAATTGCACAAGGGCGTCACCGATAGAGGCATCGCCGTGCGGGTGGAACTGCATGGTATGTCCTACGATATTGGCTACCTTATTATAGCGTCCGTCATCCATTCGCTTCATGGAGTGCAGGATTCGTCTCTGTACAGGCTTGAAGCCGTCGATGATATGGGGGACTGCCCGTTCCAGTATGACGTACGAGGCATAGTCCAGAAACCAGTTCTGGTACATGCCGCTCAGGTGATGAACCTGGTCATTGCCTCCCTGATTGTCCGGCTTGTAATTGGAATGTTCTTCTTTTTCTAAATCTTCTTTATCCAGTATGTCTTCGCTCATAGGTGATTAATCTGTTCCGTTGTTGCTCTTTGGTTTCAAATTGGACAAATATACGAAAAAAAGTCAAATTACGGGTGATGTCACATCAAACATTTGGTCTTAAAAGTCTGAAAGTTGACGATAGATTTGTGAAACTCGTCTAAAAAAAGAATTTTGTATGGCACTTTATTTATAAATCTGTATCTTTGCAATCTGTATCAATAGATGAAGAAATACAAAGTAATCAAATAAAAGATAAAAACATGGCACAAGAAGATGTATTTAAAAAGATCGTTTCACATTGCAAGGAATACGGTTTTGTCTTTCCTTCAAGTGATATTTATGACGGTCTGGGCGCGGTTTATGACTATGGTCAGAATGGTGTGGAACTGAAAAACAACATCAAACAGTATTGGTGGCAGAGCATGGTGTTGCTTCATGAGAATATTGTCGGTATTGACGCGGCTATTTTCATGCATCCGACAACCTGGAAGGCCAGCGGACATGTGGATGCTTTCAACGACCCGTTGATTGATAACCGCGACAGCAAGAAGCGTTATCGTGCGGATGTACTGATTGAGGATCAGATCGCCAAATATGATGAGAAGATCAACAAGGAAGTAGCCAAGGCTGCCAAGAAGTTTGGTGACAGCTTTGATGAGGCCAAGTTCCGTGAAACCAATCCCCGCGTGTTGGAACATCAGCAGAAGCGTGATGCCCTTCACCAGCGTTATAGTGATGCCATGAATGCCAATGATCTGAACGAATTGAAACAGATCATTCTGGATGAAGGTATTGTCTGCCCGATCAGCGGTACTCATAACTGGACGGATGTCCGTCAGTTCAATCTGATGTTCAAGACGGAAGTCGGTTCTACAGCAGAAGGTACTTCTACCATTTATCTTCGTCCGGAGACAGCACAGGGTATTTTCGTGAATTATCTGAACGTGCAGAAGACCGGTCGTATGAAGCTTCCGTTCGGTATTGCCCAGATCGGTAAGGCTTTCCGTAATGAGATCGTAGCCCGTCAGTTCATTTTCCGTATGCGTGAATTCGAGCAGATGGAGATGCAGTTCTTTGTAAAACCGGGTACGGAACTGGAGTGGTTCAGCAAGTGGAAACAGACCCGTATGGCTTGGCATCAGGCTTTGGGCTTCGGTGCGGAGAATTACCGTTTCCATGACCACGACAAGCTGGCTCATTATGCCAATGCCGCTACTGACATTGAGTTCCACATGCCGTTCGGATTCAAGGAAGTGGAAGGTATCCACAGCCGTACGAACTTCGACCTTAGCCAGCATGCCAAATATTCAGGCAAGAAGATCGAATATTTTGATCCCGAAACTAACGAAAGCTATACCCCGTACGTCATCGAAACCTCTATTGGTGTAGACCGTATGTTCCTGTCTGTGATGTGTCACAGCTATCAGGAAGAAACGCTGGAGAATGGCGAGACCCGTGTAGTCCTGAAGTTGCCTGCAGCTTTGGCACCGGTTAAACTGGCCGTGATGCCGTTGGTCAAGAAAGACGGTCTGCCTGAGAAGGCTCATGCCATTATCAACGATCTCCGTTTCCACTTCAACTGCAAGTATGATGAAAAAGACTCTATCGGCAAGCGTTACCGTCGTCAGGATGCAGTAGGTACACCGTTCTGTGTGACTGTAGACTATGATACATTGCAGGATAATACGGTCACATTGCGTAACCGTGATACGATGGAGCAGAAGCGCGTGCATATAGACGAACTTCGCGGTTTGATCGAGGATCAGGTGAGCATTACCTCCTTACTTAAAAAAATTATGTAATTAAAGGCAAATACATGAAAAGACAGCTTTTGAAGAATCTTATTAAAGGTTTATGTGTGTGTCTGGCCGTATGGGTAGGTGTGGCGTCTTGCAGTGAAGACGATCAGGCTTATGATCCTTATGCAGACTGGGCTTCACGTAATTCTGCCTATTTCGAGCAAGTTGCGGATTCCGCCCGCAGGGCGATTGCTGAAGCCAAAGCCCAGTATGGCAACGAATGGGAAGATCATTGTGAGTGGCGGATGTATCAGTCTACTACCAAGTCGCCTAATGTGGCAGGTGATGTGACAGATTCCATTTGTGTGCATATCTTTGGACGAGGCAATGGAAAAGGCTGTCCCGAGTGGTCTGATACCGTCAGGGTACATTATCGTGGTTATCTGATGCCGACACAGAATATGGTCAACGGTGAGTTGCGCGATGTGCGTACAGTCTTCTCGCAGTCTTATTATGGCAATCTGAATATGCAGACTGCCGTGCCGGCCTTGATGGGAACTTCATCTTCGATTGCCGGTTTTGCCACGGCATTGCAGTATATGCATGTAGGTGACAACTGGCTGGTGTATATTCCTACGGAACTGGGGTATGGCAGTCAGGAACAGACGACAATTCCGGCTTATTCCGCTTTGACTTTTCACATAGTTCTGGTGGATTATTTCAAACCGGAAGATGAAATTCCGGCCTGGAAGTCGCGATAATAAGGATATTTTGATGTCATCAGAGGAGTACGCTGTTGTTTTTAGGCGTGCTCCTCTTTTTTATTAGTGAAAAAAGACGCGCTTTATCAGTATTTTTGCCTGTTTTAATGTATTTTTGTATGTGTTTACGACAATAAGATCAATTGAGAAGTGGATTTGATTCAGACAAAAAGGAAATGTGTGATGTGGAGCATCTGGATATGGGTGGTATTGCTCTTGGCGGGATGTCATGAACGCTCGCCCCGTCAGGACCTGTATGGCCTTCCTGGTGCCTGGAATCTTTCTTCTGTGGTTTTTCCCATAGGAGATACCTTGTCTTTTCCTTATAATGGAAGAGCTTATTGTCGTATATTTACTGCAGATACCACCTTTTATGATTGCCAGTTGTATTTCTGTCCGTCCGGTATCATCATCATTCCTGAAGATAAAGGTGATTTTGAAATCATTGCCAAGGGCAACAACGAATTTCTGTATTTTGAGAAAGGACACACGCGTCCGCTTAAAATGGTTGACGATACCACATTGTTCATTCAGAGAAACGGAAGGCGTTATAAATGGATCCGAAATAATGATATGACGGAAGAGCGGCTGAACGGTATACGTGAAATCATAGCCAACGACAGTTGTGACGATAACGCGGAAGTGATGCGTTATGTCCTTTCCACATCGGAAAAGGAGTTAAAGGCCACCAATTACCTGTTGGTTTATATCGTTGTTTCACTTGTTGCCATCGTGTTGCTGGTATTGTATTACCTGCGCAGAATTTCCCGGAAAAAGAAACATATTGAAAGGCAGCTGTTACAGATCTCACAGGAACGTGAAGCCCGGCCTCAACTGGTAAAAAATGCCTTGAGACAGGTGGAAGACGAGTTCTTTCATTCGGAATATTATACGGGGCTGCGTAAGCAGGTGCTGGCCGGTAATTTGTTGAAACCGGCAGATTGGGATCAGATTGAACTGGCCATAAGGCCGGTTTACCCCGATTTTGTCCGTCGCCTGTCCGATTTGTGCAAGATGTCCCCTGTGGAATATCGTGTATGTCTGCTGATCAAGCTTCGTTTTTCTCCTTCCGAGATTGCAGCAGCACTTTGTAAGGACATCAGTACCATCAGCAGTATACGTGGGCGGCTTTATAAAAAAGTTTTTAACCAGAATGGAGGTTCAAAATCATGGGATGACTTTATTCTTTCATTATAAGCTGTTTAAATGGCTTTTGCAAACTGTTTGCAAACTGTTTGCAAACTGTTTTAAGGGGGCCCAGATAAAATGCCAACCATTTGCCAAGTCATTTTCTTGCCAGTCTGAATTCATGCCGATAAATTTGTGACGAGAGTAGAAAACAAATTTATTGATCTTAAAATTAATGACGTATGAAAATGATTTCTTTTAAAAGATTATGTGTAATGCTTGTGCTTGCTGTTGTAGCCGTATGTAATACTGTTGAGGCTAAAACAAAACAGAAGGTGGCGGATAAGGAACTGATAGGTGTGTGGATAATGGATTCCTACTGTTTTGAAGGAGAAGAAAAGGTGGTCTGTGGTAAGAATTACAGTCAGGTTAAGGTCTATCGGGCGAACGGAGAATATGCCTGTGCGGAGATTGCCCGGCTGAGAAACGGTCAAGTGACGGTTGTGCCTCACGAATACGGTACCTATTCTTTCAAGGATGGCAATTATGTGGAAATGGGACGTGAAAACAGCAATCTGAATCTGGTGGACGCCAATACATTCACCGGACAATGGAAAAACCGTCATGACGTATGGAAGAAATCGACTGATATGCCAAAAGAACTGGAAGATTATATTGTCAATAAATGCAAGGCCAATCAGATGCCTGATGCCAATGTCCAGAAATTGATCAAGACTTATATCCTGTTTAATGCGAATTAACGTTAGGTTAATCAAATGGAAGTGTGCAGAATCAGGGCAAAATTAATAATGCCTGTGACTGACAAAGGCTGAAAGTACGAACGTCTGGCGGAGATACGGTGACGATACATTGTGATTTTTTGTTGATACCGGTGCGTGGAATGACATTATTCTTACATCTGAAGCTTCCGAACTTGCATTTTTTGACAACAAGAAAGATGCGGTATGGATGGCTACACCTTATAACGGACTATACACCAGAAATCAGGCGGTAAAAGTAGGTCTGTGAGAGTATGAGGATGATTCGTTCCGTGTGACTGCGTATGACCATAAATCCAATGTATCCGGCCGTTTCGGTTCCCATAAACAAGAATGAGCCTGTTGGATATTAATAAGACAAAAAACATTACGGTTCGTTTGGTGAACAGAACTTTTATTTGCTCAAGCGTAGGGAATCCATTATATTTGTAATAAGACAAAAAGAAACAACTCTATGATCAGAAAATATCCGGTAGGCATACAGAACTTTGAGGACCTCCGCAAAGAGGGCTATTGTTATGTGGACAAAACGGCCCTGATGTATCAGTTGGTACAGAGTGGAAAATATTATTTTCTGAGTCGTCCGCGACGTTTCGGAAAGAGTCTTCTGCTGTCTACTCTTGAGGCTTACTTTGAAGGTAAAAAGGAACTGTTCCACGGATTGGCGGTCGAACAGCTGGAACAGGAATGGAATACTTACCCGGTATTGCATCTGGACTTGAATGCCCAAAAGTATGATACCCCGGAAAGTCTGTACAGTATACTCAATGATGCCTTATGCGCTTGGGAAAGTCTATATGAAACACGCCCCAGCGAAACCACCCATTCCCTGCGCTTTCAAGGAGTGATTCAGCGTGCTGCCGAAAAATGCGGAAAGAAAGTGGTTGTTCTGATCGACGAATACGACAAGCCCATGCTGCAGGCCATCGGTAACGAAGCGCTGCAGACAGAATACCGCAACACCCTGAAAGCTTTCTACGGCGTACTGAAGAGTTGTGACAAGTACCTGCGCTTTGCCCTACTGACGGGTGTGACCAAATTCAGCAAGGTCAGTGTTTTCAGTGATCTGAACAATCTGATGGACATCTCGCTGTCGTCCCGCTTTGCTTCTATCTGTGGAATCACGGAACAGGAACTGCAACATTTTTTCAAAGAAGACATCAAATTACTGGGTGAAAGCAATGGTCTGTCTCCAGAACAAACTTCCAGAGAACTGAAAAAATGGTATGACGGCTATCACTTTTCGGATAAAAGCGAAGATATTTATAATCCGTTCAGTCTGCTCAATACTTTTGCACAAAGGCAGTTCGGCAGCTACTGGTTTGAAACGGGCACACCGACATTCCTGGTGGAATTGCTGAAGCATTGCCATTATGACCTGCATCGCCTGACCCAGGAAATGGCTATGGCGGATTCTCTCAACGGGATTGATTCCATGGAAGAGAATCCCGTACCGATCCTTTATCAGAGCGGATATCTCACCATCAAAGACTACGATCGGGAGTTCAGATACTACACCTTGGGATTCCCGAACAAGGAGGTGGAAGAAGGATTTACCAAGTTCCTGCTTCCGCACTATGCGCACTTGCCTTCCGGAAACTCCGCATTCGAGCTGACCCGCTTTGTACAGGAAGTGCGCAGCGGACAGGTCGATGCCTTCATGAAACGCCTGCAGAGTTTCTTTGCGGATTGTCCCTATGAACTGGCACGCGATCTGGAACGGCACTATCAGAATGTGCTGTTTATCGTCTTCAAGCTTTTGGGATTCTATACGCAGGCGGAATATCATACCTCGGAAGGCAGGATTGACCTTGTGGTGCAGACTCCGAACTATATTTACGTGATGGAATTCAAACTGGAAGGAACGGCCGAGGAAGCCCTGCAGCAGATCAATGAGAAGCATTATACTTTGCCCTTCGCATCCGATTTCCGGAAACTGTTTAAAATCGGAGTGAATTTCAGCAATACCATCCGTGGCATCGAGAAATGGCTGGTGGAAGAATAAAAATAAAAGCATAAGACGAAGGACGTTTCTATGATGCCACTCTCTTGCCTGTTCATTTCACCCCCTTGCAACTGCAGTTGATGACTTTGTTATGGAAAGCTCCATCGCACGCACTCTCCAAGAAAGAGATTTGTGAAGCACTCTGGCCCGGAAAAGAAGATGCCAATGATACCTTGTACACCCTTGTTCGGAGACTGAAACCAATTATAGAACAACATACAAGCCTGAAAATAACCGCGGACAGGTGCGGCAGATACCAATTGACTATCAAACATTTAGAATAATATCAGCAGAATGTCAAGTAAATGCCAGGCAAATGTCAGCAACTATTTTTGCATCTTGGGATAGAGCATGTTACATTTGTTCCATACATCTATTTATCGGCGAACAAATACAGCTTTATAATAACTAAAAATTTCGGCCATGAGATCAAAACGGAATGACATTTCAAGAACTCGTCTCAAAAAAAGTGAGATGTGCAAGTTGCTGGGCGGTGGCACATATCTGCTCATATTACTATTGATGCTGTCGCATATCAGTTGTAACGCCAGTAATAAAGAAAACGAAAAACATATACCTTTTGAATTTAGTGATGAGATTCCCAATCTTTTAATACCCGTTACATTGCAGAACAGCATTCCCGCTAAATTAGTTTTTGACACAGGTTGGGGAATTCCAACTTTAGACTCTACATGGGTTTCCCAATATCCTTCATTAACACCCAAAGACATACCCTCACGAGAATACGAGTTGGGGGTAGCCTGGAATCCTGCTTCTGTTAGAAAAGCTACGTTATATTTTGATCCCCATTTCGAGTTTCTTAAGTTAAAGTTAGGCGAACCCTCCATGAAGTTTGACTACTGGCGTATTGGTAACTTTCGTCAGCTTTTGGGTGTAAATGATGCGGATGGAATTACGGGTATTCCCAGTGCAGACAGTACAAAGGTTTGGGGATTCAATTTCGAGGACAACTATATAACCATACAAGAGGCAGACAGCTTTGAGATGCCAAAAGGATATATGCAGTTTCCGATGAAAGTGGTCACTTATCCGGGAGTAGGTATGACAATCCATGTTAATCTTCCGCTGAAAGTACAAACCTCTGACGGAGATACGGTGACGATACACCGTGATTTTTTTGTTGATACCGGTGCGTGGGACGACATTATTCTTACATCTGAAGCTCCCGAACTTGCATTCTTTGACAACAAGAAAGATGCAGTATGGATTGCCACACCTTATAACGGACTGTACACAAGAAATCATGAGATAAAAGTAAGTCTGGGAGAGTATGAGGATGATTCGTTCCGTGTGACGACGTATGACCATAAATCCAATGTATCCGGTCGTTACCTTATAGGACTGAACTTTTTGAAGCATTTTAATGTGTATTTTGATTTTCAGAGGAAGGTGCTGGGATTGAAGCCCATTCCGAATTTTGAAAGAATCATAGACAAGCATGCAAGACGCTATCATATGGGATTCAATATTGAAATTATAACCAAACAACAACGTTTCATTGTTGAGACCATTGCCGACAACAAGGAGAACACCTACTATACAGCGGGTTTACGTGTAGGCGATGAAATTATTTCCGCAAATGGAATCTTATGGAAGGATCTCACACCGGAACAAAAAGAAACATTGTACCAAGGGGACTACATCAGATTTAAGATCATCCGGGACGGAAAGAACATGGAAATCCCGGTTCCTGTAAACAAGAATGCGCCTATTGGATATTAATAAAACAAAATCATTACGGATTGTTTGGTGAATTGATAATAATAGGTATAAACAATAATGAAATAGGAAATGAACATTGTTTAAGTGACATTTTTTAGAGGTTTAATCTTTAATCAACAAAATATATGTATTCCCACAATATAAACAGGGCAATGAGCGTATATCTGCTCATTTTATTATTTGCTATATCGCAAAGCAATTGTGATGCCGGTAATAAAATAGACGAAAAATATATATCATTTGAATTTAGCAATGATGCTCCCAAACTTTTAATACCCGTTACATTGCAGGACAGCATTCCCGCTAAATTAGTTCTTGACACAGGTATTGGAGGGTCTCCACTTTTAGACTCAACGTTGGTTTCTCGGCATCCTTCATTAGCACCTGGAGATATGCCGTCACAAGAGTGCGTATCCAGTTCAGCTTGGAACCCTGCTTATTTTATAAAATGCATATTATATTCTGACCCTGAACTTAAAATACTTAAGTTGAAACAACGTTTCATTGTTGAGACCATTGCCGACAATAAGGAGAACACCTACTATACAGCAGGTTTACGTGTAGGCGATGAAATTATTTCCGCAAATGGAATCTTATTGAAGGATCTCACACCGGAACAAAAAGAAACAGTGTACCAAGAGGACAGTATTCTGTTTAGAATTATCCGGGACGGGAAGAACATGGAAATCCCGGTTCCCATAAACAAGAATGAGCCTATAGGATATTAATAATCCAAGTTTCGGATTTAGAATTCAAGCCCATTGTACAAACGCTTTGAAAGCAGTCAATCAGATGCCTATAAGTTGTTGGTAGATTTGATTTTATCAATACGAACAGAAAACGGCAGTTTTTCAACTGATAAGAGGGAACATCAATGATGCCCCCTCTTATCAGTTATTTTTGATTTTTAAACAAATCAAAGGTGTTGAATATTGGCATATCGTTATTTCACATTGCCCACCTTGATGAGGTATTCAGCGATCTGTACGGCATTCAGTGCGGCACCCTTCTTGATCTGGTCGCCTACGAGCCACAGGGTGATACCGTTTTCGTTTGCCAGATCCTTGCGGATACGGCCTACGTAAACGTCATCCTTGCCGGCCAGGAAGAGAGGCATCGGATAAACCTTGTTGGCAGGATCGTCCATAAGCTGTACGCCTTCGCCGTTGGCAATGGCATTCTGTACTTCTTCTACGGTCAGAGGCTTTTCAGTTTCGATCCAGATGGCTTCAGAGTGAGAACGCAGGGCCGGTACACGTACGCACATGGCTGAGCACTGTACGTCGCTGTGCATGATCTTCTGCGTTTCGTTGAACATCTTCATTTCCTCTTTGGTGTAACCGTTGTCCTGGAATACATCGATCTGAGGAATCACGTTGTAGGCCAGCTGATAAGCAAATTTGTTGACTGTTACCGGTTTGCCTTCGATGATTTCGCGGTACTGCTGTTCCAGTTCGGCCATGGCAGCTGCACCTGCTCCACTGGCAGCCTGATAGCTGGCTACGTGGATACGCTTGATATGGCTGAGGTTTTCAATGGGCTGGAGGGCTGTAACCATCATGATGGTGGTACAGTTCGGGTTGGCAATGATGCCGCGCGGACGGTCGAGTGCGTCGGCTGCATTGCATTCAGGTACCACGAGGGGTACATCCTTGTCCATACGGAATGCGCTGGAGTTGTCGATCATGACAGCTCCGTATTTGGTGATATCTTCTGCAAATTCTTTAGAGGTGCCGGCTCCGGCAGATGTAAATACGATGTCGATGTCCTTAAAATCATCATTGTGCTGAAGGAGCTTGACTTCAATCTCTTTACCACGGAATGTGTATTTAGAACCTGCACTACGTGTAGAACCAAACAATACCAACTCGTCTAACGGGAAGTTTCTTTCGTCGAGTACGCGCAGAAATTCCTGTCCTACTGCGCCGCTCGCACCAACAATTGCTACTTTCATTTGCTATATTTTTTTAATGTATTGATGATTTTGATTGCAAAAATAGATATTTTATTACGATTTGCTATACAAAATAGAAACTTTTTCGTTACTTTGCATGATAAATCAATATTTGATACCATGCATTTGCCTGATTGGTCCTCATATTTTCCCATAACAGATCCTACCTGGATATTTTTTCTTGTATTGAGCATTATCCTGTTTGCACCGCTCCTTTTGGGAAGACTGCGTATTCCGCACATTATCGGCATGATACTGGCCGGAGTGATGATCGGCCCTTACGGGTTTAATATACTGGCGCGTGACAGCAGTTTTGAACTGTTCGGCAAGGTCGGTTTGTATTACATCATGTTCCTGGCCAGTCTGGAAATGGACATGCAGAATATGAGAAGAATCCGCTGGCAGGCCATTACGCTCGGACTGACGGCTTTTGTCATTCCGCTGGTGATGGGTTTTGTATCCAATTATCTCTTTTTGAAATATTCGGTGGTCACTTCCATCCTGTTGGCCAGCATGTATGCTTCGCATACGCTGATAGCCTATCCCATCGTGATCCGCTATGGTGTGTCGCGTAACCGTAGTGTGAGTATAGCGGTGGGAGGCACGATCGTGACCGATACGCTGACCCTACTGGTGCTGGCCGTCATTGCAGGCATGTTCCGTGAGGAGGTTCATGGCTATTTCTGGATAGTCATGTTGTTGAAAGTTATAGCCGTATCTTTATTTATCATCTATGCCTTCCCACAGATAGGCCGCTGGTTTTTCAGACGTTATAATGATGCGGTTCTGCAGTATATTTTTGTGCTAGCCATGGTATTCCTGGCTGCCGGTCTGATGGAATTTGTGGGTATGGAAGGTATTCTTGGTGCATTCCTCGCAGGTATTGTCCTGAACAGGCTGATCCCGCGTACGGCTCCTCTGATGCATCATCTGGAGTTTGTCGGCAATGCCCTGTTTATTCCTTATTTCCTGATCGGAGTGGGTATGCTGATCGATCTGAGGGTGTTGTTCGGGCATGGTGATGCCATGAAGGTGGCCATCGTGATGATTGTCATGGCCTTGTCCGGCAAGTGGGTGGCTTCATGGGTCACTCAGAAAATGTTCAAAATGTCGGGGCTGGAACGCGATCTGATGTATGGATTGAGCAATGCGCAGGCTGCGGCTACCTTGGCGGCTGTATTGGTGGGTTATAATATTATCCTTCCCTCCGGTGAACGTCTGTTGAATGAAGAAGTGCTCAACGGTACCATTCTGCTGATATTGGTCACTTGTGTGGTAAGTTCCTTTATAACCGAATCGGCAGCCCGTAAACTGGCCCTGCGGGGTGGCAATATCAATGAAGAAAAACCGTTGGATGAAGAATCCACACTGATTGCCCTGGCTTACCCTGAAACGGTCGATAATCTGGTCAATATGGCTTTGATGATGCGCAAGGAAAAGTCAGAAGCTCCTATGAGTGCCATCAATGTCGTGCTTGAGAATGATGCCCGGGCACAGGAGCAAGGACATAAATTGCTCGAAACGGCAGCATCCATTGCTCTGGCTGCCAATGTGCAGATGCAGACCAAGGTGCGTCTGGCCACGAACCTGGCCAATGGTATCATTCATACGATGAAGGAGAGCGATTATTCGGAACTGGTAGTGGGACTTCATGTGCAAAGTTCACCTACGGAATCCTTCTTCGGACCTGTCCTGCTGAATCTTTTGAACGGATTGAACCGTCAGATCACCATGGTTCGTTGTACAATGCCTATCAATACGATTCGTCGTATTTATGTGACTATTCCAGCCAAGGCCCAGTTTGAAGCCGGTTTCTATCATTGGGTAGAACGGGTGGCCCGTCTGGCTGAAGGGCTGGGATGCCGGATCATTTATCACGGTCATCGGGATACTTTGCGTATCCTGCAACGTTATTTGCAGATGTACCATGCCAATATCAGGGCGGAATTCGTGCAGACGGACGGAGGCAATGAACTCAAACGCCTGTCAAAGGAGGTGCATGAAGATCATTTGCTGATCGTGGTGCTGGCCCGTCGCGGTTCCATATCCTTCCGGCCTTCATTTGACCATATCCCGCAGCAAATCAAGCGTTACTATATAAATACCGGTTTGATGCTGATCTTTCCGGATGTCTACGCGGAAGCGGCGACGAAAGATGTGTCTGTCAATCAGCCCTTGTCTGTAGCGGACCGTTATGAAGCGGCCAAAGAGTGGTATAAGAATCTGCTGAACCGGCATGATGAAAATAACGAAAGCAAGAATCATGAATAGTGAAAGATGGTATGACAGGACAGTTCTGTTGCTGGGCGAAGAAAGGTTCGGCCGTTTGCAGCAGGCCCATGTGCTGGTTGTCGGACTGGGTGGTGTAGGAGCTTATGCTGCAGAGATGATAGTCAGAGCCGGAGTCGGTCGTCTGACAATGGTAGATGCCGACAGTGTGCAACCGACAAATATCAACAGGCAACTGTGCGCCCTTCATTCTACAATAGGACGGAATAAGACAGAGGTGCTGGCTGCCCGGTATAAGGATATCAATCCGGAACTGGAACTGACTGTCAGACCCGAATATCTGGATGAGGAAATGGCTGAGCGGATTCTGGATGAGGCTCATTATGACTTTGTCGTAGATGCCATTGATACCATATCGCCCAAATGTGCCCTGATCATGGCGGCCATGAAACGCCGGATACCGATAGTCAGCAGTATGGGAGCCGGAGCCAAGACGGATATTACGCAGATCCGTTTTGCAGATCTTTGGGAAACTTATCATTGTGGCTTGAGCAAGGCCGTGCGTGCGCGTCTGAAGAGGGCAGGGATGAGACGTCCGCTTCCTGTCGTGTTCTGTACACAGCAGGCTGATACGGCAGCTGTAGTCAAGGTCGATGGAGAACGGAACAAGAAGACGACAACCGGTACGGTAAGCTATATGCCGGCCGTGTTCGGCTGCTATCTGGCGCAATATGTAATAGAGAGATTATAGTTATGATAGAAGTAAAAGATATACGAAAAAGTTTTGGAAATCTGGAAGTCCTGAAAGGAGTGAGCCTGAGCATCGGACAGGGGGAAGTGGTCAGTATTGTCGGTCCCAGCGGAGCCGGTAAAACGACTTTGCTTCAGATTATGGGAACATTGGACAAGCCGGACAGTGGTTCCGTCATGCTGAATCAGACGGCCGTACATCAGTTGAAGAGTAAGGCTTTGGCCGAATTCCGTAACCGGCAGATCGGTTTTGTTTTCCAGTTCCATCAACTTCTTCCGGAGTTTACGGCACTGGAGAATGTGATGATTCCGGCTCTGATCGGGCATACTCCGGCCGGAGAGGCGCGCGAGCGCGCCCGTGAACTGTTGGATTTCATGGGACTTTCGGACAGAGCGTCTCACAAGCCGAAGGAATTGTCAGGCGGAGAGAAGCAGCGTGTGGCAGTGGCCCGCGCACTGGTGAACCATCCCGCCGTTATTTTTGCCGATGAGCCTTCGGGCAGTCTGGATACGAAAAACAAGAACGAGCTTCATCAGTTGTTTTTTGATCTCCGCGACCGTTTCGGTCAGACTTTTGTCATCGTTACGCACGATACGGACCTGGCCAGACTGACAGACCGTACGATTCGTATGAAGGATGGTATGATATTGGATGCAGACATGAATGAATAATGACTATGGGCATGAATAGAATAGAATTAGGCAGGATCAACCGGCTTAAGGTGGTGAAATTTGTGGATTTCGGGTTATATCTGGATGGAGGAAGGGAAGGAGAAATCCTGTTGCCGTCCCGTTATGTGCCCGAAGGTGTTCAGGTAGGTGACGAGATAGATGTCTTCCTTTATCTGGACAGCGAGGAAAGACTGATTGCCACTACTGAAAAGCCAAAAGCAATGGTTGGAGATTTCGCATTCCTTCAGGTGGCATGGGTAAATAATTTCGGGGCTTTTTTGGACTGGGGATTGATGAAGGATCTTTTTGTGCCGTTCCGCGAACAGAAAATGAAGATGCAGAAAGGCCGCAGCTATATTGTTCATCTGCATATTGACGAGGAGAGTTATCGTATCATGGCATCTGCCAAAGTGGAACGTTATCTTTCCAAGGAAATGCCGCCTTATGCGGAAGGTGATGAGGTGGAAATACTGGTATGGCAAAAGACCGATCTGGGCTTTAAGGTGATTGTGGACAACCGTTTCGGCGGTCTGCTTTATGACAGCGAACTGTTCCGTCATCTTCAGGTTGGTGATCGCAGCAAAGCCTATATCAAGCAGGTACGGCCAGACGGTAAGCTGGATGTGACATTGAACTTACAGGGTAAGGCGGCCGTGTCGGATTTTTCGGATATCTTGTTGGAGCACTTGCGCAACAATGCCGGTAAAACGACTTTATGCGACAAAAGTCCGGCTGAAGAGATTTATGCCATGTTCGGTGTAAGCAAGAAAGTATTCAAGAAAGCCGTGGGAGATCTTTATAAACGACGCCTGATCAGGATCAGTGATGACGGTCTTGAGCTGGTCTGAATATCTGATGAATTCAGACTTCTTCTGGATCGCGATTAGGTGTAGTGCAATAACGGAACTGAATCATTTTTAGCAATAAACAGAAAGCCGTGTCGGATTCTTTATTTGGAGAAACGACACGGCTTTTTGTGCTGGAAAATCAAGTTAAACTTGAAGGAAGGCTTTTTGTGGAATATTATATAGAGTAGTCTGATTCTTTACAAATGTATTTTTTTGTGAGGTGCTGTTATTTTCCTTGTTATACTATCCACGTCATTATGCAGAAAACCCCTTCACCCCTTCACCTTCCTTTGTACATGCGGCCTGTAAGGTGAAGAAACTCCTTCACTACCTCTTCACCTTCTCCTTCACCGAAATCCGGAACCTGAAAAATGGCTGAATTCATCAAGGTAAAGATACAAGACACTTCTGAAAAAGTAAAGCTTACTTTTAAAAAAGTAAACCTTACTTTTTCGAAAGTAAGCCTTACTTTTTTTGAGATAAACCGAAGATGGAACGGCGTGTTTCGAAGTTTTTATTGACAAATCAAGTGTAAGTCGGGTGTAAGGTCTTAAACTGAAGGTGAACCATAGATATTCATTTGTAATACTTTGTTTATCAGTGTGTTAAATTATAAGGTGAAGAGGTGAATCATTTTTGGCAGTTTCTTTTCTTGGGGAGGGAGTAAATCAGGGCATTGAGGTACCGGAAAATCCAGTTTCGGCAGATTTTCTTTCTGACAAAAAAAGCGGCTTCAGGAAAAACATAGGGCCAAAACAAGATAGGTGAAACCGTATAAAGGAGATGGGTAAGCGTAGAATAGTGCCTTGTATATTATAATATGGCGAGTGGAAGTATGAAATCCGGATACGAATCTGTGCTTGTGCCGGAATAGGGGCTGATCGAAAATAATCAGGGTTAAGAAATGAAGGTTGCGATATGTTGCGGTGAAGGAGGGGTGAAGGAGCAGGTTTCCTGAATAGCGCTACTGCAGGGCGATGTGAAGGTGTGAAGGAGAAATGAATGAGCGGGAAGAATGCGGTGAAGAAGGTGTGAAGGACGGAAATCGGTTTTTCGGATTGAGATGCGATATCCGGTAAATAATAAGTGCCGGACTTCCGTGGAGAAAGAACCGGCACTTGTTATTAATCTTTTTGGGTGTAACCAGATTACTGAGCAGCAATAGTACGCTTTTCAGCAATACGAGCCTTCTTACCGGTGAGGTTGCGCAGATAATACAATTTAGCGCGACGAACCTTACCAACCTTGTTTACAGTGATGCTGTCGATGTTCGGGCTTTCGATAGGGAAGATACGCTCAACACCTACAGTTCCAGACATCTTGCGAACAGTGAAACGCTTCTTGTTCTGGTGACCTGAAATCTTGATCACTACACCACGGTACAACTGGATACGCTCCTTGTTACCTTCGACAATTTTGTATGCTACTGTAATAGTATCACCAGCCTTGAACTTAGGGAATTCCTTACCTGTAGCAAATGCTTCTTCAGCAATTTTAATTAAATCTGCCATTTTGTTTTTATTAATTAGAAATTGTTTGTCGTCCCGGCGCAACATAACAGGGAACTCTGCATCCTGCCAGCGATTGCGCGGAAAGCGGGTGCAAAGTAACGAATAATCTGTCAAAAAAACAATTAAAACCTTGTTTTTTTCTTAATAAGTTGCTCATTTTTTGTTTTTTTGCTATTTTTGATTGGTTTAATAGTTTTAAAAATGAGGTGTAGTAAAATAGGCTTCTTTCTGCTTCTGTGTATGGTTTCCGGAACCGTATGGGCGCAGAAAACGGTCCGCCTGGTTGAGGCCGGACGTTATGAGATGACGAAAAAGTGGGATGCGGTTCCTGACAGCGCAGCCTGGCGCATAGTGGCTCCTTACCGTAAGGCGGTAGACAGCATCATGTCGCCGGTGTTGGGGGAAAGCGAGGTGTATATGTGGGTTGACCGTCCGGAAAGTCCGTTGTCTAATTTTGTGGCAGACGTTTTGCTTGATGCTTCCGTCAGGGTAGGAAAGAAAGCGGATATAGGCTTGTGTAATATGGGAGGATTACGGAGTACCATGCCGAAGGGACCGGTCACTTACGGCCATATACTGGAAATTTCTCCTTTTGAGAACAAACTGTGTATCCTGGCACTGAAAGGCAATAAATTGCAGGAACTGATGGAGCAGATTGCTGCGGTTGGCGGTGAAGGCGTCAGCAGGGGCGTCAAACTGGTGATTACCAAGGACGGCCGTCTGCTGAATGCGGAAATCAACGGAAAGCCGATTGATCCGAATGGCATTTATGTGATATCCACTTTGGACTATCTTTCGGAGGGTAATGACAGACTGTATGCTCTGAAAGACCATCTTTTCAAAAAAGAAACCGATTTTAAAGTCCGCGACCTGCTTATGGAGGCTGTGATGTACAGTCAGTCGGCTGGTCGGAAAGTGACGGCTAAGGTAGAAGGACGAATAACAAAACAATGAAAATTATGATGAACGTGAAAGAAATAGGCCGCTCTTTGCTGGCCATATTGTCCTTGGTGATTTCGGTGGAAGCCGGAGCGCAGGATTTGTGGATTGTTCATACCAATGATACGCACAGTTGTGTGATGCCGATCAATCCGCTTTCGTCGGATACGGCTCAGGCAGATAAAGGTGGTTTCCTCCGTCGTGCTTCGTTTGTCCGGCAGATGCGTGAAGAACATCCTCATCTGCTGTTGTTCGATTCCGGCGATTTCTCGCAGGGATCAGCCTATTATAACCTGTATAAAGGTGAGGTGGAAGTCAGCCTGATGAACGAGATGAAGTATGATGCGGCAACCATCGGTAATCATGAGTTTGATTTCGGGATGGACAATATGAAGCGGATTTATTCAATGGCCCAATTTCCGATAGTATGTGCCAATTATGATTTCAGCGGTACGGTTCTTGAAGGTCTTGTCAAGCCTTATGTGATTTTGGAAAGAGAAGGACTCCGGATAGGGGTGTTCGGCCTAAGTCCGCAGATGGATGGACTGGTGTCGGCCGAAAACTACAAGGGTGTGAAATTTGAAGACCCGGTGAGTGCGGCTGAAAGAGTGGTTGGCTTGTTGAGAGGACAAGAGCATTGTGATGTCGTGATTTGCCTTTCCCATCTGGGTTGGGACATCGAAGGAATTGATGATGTAGAGGTGATTCCTGCAACCCGCGATATTGATGTGGTGCTCGGCGGACATTCGCATACCTACTTCGAGCATCCTGAGATAGTGAAGAATGCGGATGGTAAGGACGTGATCTGCAATCAGATGGGTAAGAACGGCCGTTATGTCGGTGTGCTTCACCTTCATGTAGATCCGGCAGGAAACTGATTATTCGAAATATAATGTCAGTACGATCATCTTGGCTGAGGCATCGTCAAGGGCATTACTGAATTTCATCAGATTCTTGTCAACAAGGTCTGTACGGTTCTTCTGCAGGATATTGGCCAGTCCGAAACAGAACTTCAGTTCGGGAATAAGTTTGAAAAACGGGAGGTAGATGTCGCATCCCATACCTATTTCCAGGTAGCAGTCGAACGGTTTCATCAGTAGTGCCTTCTGCTTCTTGGTGGTCAGGTCTATCATCGGATTGACACCGGCCAGGATATATGGACGGTAATTGTTGAATCGCGGTCCCGAGATTTTAAGGTCTAACGGGATGGAGATGTAGACAGACTTCATGTTCTGGGTGCTGTCGCGGCCGCTTACCTGTTCGTGAAAAGAAATGTGTTTCTGTCCGAAGTGCATGGTTGGAGTCAGGCGCAGGGACAGGTAGGTGTTGAGACGCATCTCGCCCAGTACGCCCACGCTGAATCCCGGACTGTAGTTGTCAACGTCTGCGTACCACTGTTCACCGCTGGCCGGATCAATATATCCGTTGTTGGTCAGTTCAAGATCCTGCATGTGGAAACCGACGAAAAAGCCATAATGGAATTTCCGTTGGTCAATATAGGGACGGTTCTGAAGTTTTTGTTCCTGGGCAAATGCAGTGATGCAAAGCAGGAGGGACAGAATACAGATCAGCTTTCTTTTCATAACTCATTAATCTCTATTATTTTTCAACGCAAAGATACGCAGGTTATTGCATATTCACGTTGTTTTTCTAATTCAAATCACTAAAAATAGTGATAAAAATTTTGGAGAAATTCAATTTAATACTAACTTTGCGGCATATTAATAATTACAAGATATTAACAACTTAAATTCAAAACTATATGGCTTACGTAATTGGTGATGATTGTGTAGCATGTGGCACTTGTATTGACGAATGTCCGGTAGGTGCAATTTCAGAAGGCGAAAAGTATGTAATCGACGCAGAAGCATGTACTGAATGCGGTACTTGTGCTGATGTTTGTCCTTCTGGTGCTATCTCTCTCTAAGAGAACAATCGGTTTGGAAAAGTAAAAATGAGCTTCCCTGATGGGAAGCTTTTTTTGTATCTGTATGAGGAATAATCTCAGAGGATAAAAAAAGGAACGTATCTGATTTTTCAGAAGTACGTTCCTTTTTTAAGTTGAAAAAATATGGATTTTAATTATTTGAGTCTGGCCAGTGTTTCCTTGATGCGTTTCATGGCTTCAATAATGTTTTCATCGCTGGTAGCATAACTCATACGGAAACATTCAGGAGAACCGAATGCGTCACCACCTACAGTCGCTACATGGCCTACTTCAAGCAGATACATGGCAAAGTCGGTAGAGTTGTTGATGACACGGTCGCCGTCTTTCTTTCCGAAGAAAGAACTGCATTTGGGGAACAGATAGAATGCACCGTGAGGATCGTTGACTTCCAGACCCGGGATCTCCTTAGCCAGTTTGACGATCAGGTTCTTGCGGCGTTCGAAAGCCTGACGCATGGTCTCTACGCATTCCTGAGAACCGGTATAGGCAGCTTCTGCGGCTTTCTGTGATACGGAGCACGGACCGCTGGTGTATTGTCCCTGCAACTTGTTGCAGCCCTTTACGATCCATTCCGGAGCGGCAATGAAGCCGATACGCCATCCGGTCATGGCATAAGCCTTGGACACGCCGTTGACAATGACTACGCGGTCCTTGATTTCCGGGAACTGGGCGATGCTTTCGTGCTTGCCGATATAATTGATGTGCTCATAGATTTCGTCAGCAATAACGATGATATTTTCGTGTTTTACCAATACGTCAGCCAAACCTTTCAGTTCTTTCTTGGAATAAACTGAACCGGTCGGGTTGCTCGGTGAACACAAGATCAGAGCCCGTGTTTTCGGTGTGATGGCTGCTTCCAACTGAGCCGGAGTAATCTTGAAATCCTGCTCGATGCCGGCTTCAACGATAACCGGCTCTCCTTCCGCCAGTTTGACCATCTGAGGGTAGCTTACCCAATAGGGAGCCGGGATGATCACTTCGTCGCCTGCGTTGACCAAAGCCATGATGGCATTGCAGACAGACTGCTTGGCACCATTGGAACATAAGATCTGAGCCGGAGTGTAATCCAGACCGTTTTCGTTTTTCAGCTTGGCCACAATTGCATTGCGCAAGGCGGGATAACCCGGTACGGGAGAATAACGTGAGAAATTGTCTTCTACAGCCTTGATGGCGGCAGCCTTGATGTGATCAGGTGTATTGAAATCGGGTTCACCTACGCTCAGGTTGATGATATCAATGCCCTGAGCCTTTAGCTCGCTGCTCTTCTGAGACATTGCCAATGTGGCAGATGGAGATAGTCTGTTAAGACGGTCGGATAACTGATTCATGTTATATTATTTATTGATGTTGTTTTGTTTTGCTTGCAAAATTAATGCTTTTTCTCTTATTATCCTACTTTTTTTTAGCTTTTTGTGTATCAAACTGACTTTTTGATCTGAAGAATAAGAGAATTGCACTTTTTTATTATCTGTAAAAACAGATCCTCTTTGTTTGTATCGGTTGACTATGGCAGCTTGCTGATGACAAACAGAGAGGATCTGTCGGGGTGAGATCTTTATTTGTTGAAATGGAGCGTATGTCCCATTCGTTCTTTCTTGGTGCGCATGTACCGTTCGTCGTATGGGGTGACAGGGACTTCAATCGGCACATTCTCTACGATTTCGAGTCCGTAAGCCTCAAGACCAACCCTCTTGACCGGATTATTGGTGAGTAATCTCATCTTGTGTACGCCCAACTCGTGCAGTATTTGTGCGCCGACACCGTATTCCCGTTCATCGGGCAGGAAGCCGAGATGAACGTTGGCGTCTACCGTGTCTAAACCTTGTTCCTGCAATTTGTAAGCTTTCATTTTGTTGAACAGACCTATACCGCGTCCTTCCTGATTCATGTAGAGCAGAACGCCCTTGCCGGCTTCTTCTATCATTCTCATGGCTTTGTGAAGCTGGGCGCCGCAGTCGCACCGCTGGCTGCCGAAGATATCACCTGTAACGCAGGATGAATGTACGCGTACAAGGATGGGTTCGTCCGGTTCCCATGTACCTTTGATCAGGGCTACATGCTCCAGACCGTTGCTGATCTGTCTGAATGTGATGTCGCGGAAATGACCGTAATCAGTCGGCATGTCCACTTCCGGACCACGTTCTACCATGGACTCCTGTTTGAGTCTGTAGGCGATCAGATCCCGGATGGCGATGATTTTGATGTTGTGACGGGCTGCGATGACTTCCAGTTCAGGCATTCTGGCCATGGTGCCGTCGGGATTAAGTATTTCGATAAGGGCAGCTGCAGGCTGCAGACCGGATAGTCTGGCCAGGTCGATAGCTGCTTCAGTATGTCCTGCTCTTCTGAGCACGCCTTTGTCCTGGGCATATAGCGGATTGATGTGTCCCGGACGCCCGAATGTTTCCGGACGTGATGCGGGGTCGGCCAGGGCGCGGATGGTGGCGGCACGGTCATGTGCGGAAACGCCGGTTGTGCAGCCTTCCAGTTTGTCTATGGTTACGGTAAATGGGGTGCCCAGCATGGAGGTGTTGTTGGAAACCTGATGGGGCAGATCGAGTTCCTCACATCTTGAAATTGTAATAGGGGCGCAGAGAACACCGCGTCCTTCCTGGAGCATGAAGTTGATTTTCTCCGGCGTGATCATTTCGGCAGCGGTGATGAAGTCACCTTCGTTTTCGCGGTCTTCATCATCTACTACGATGACGAATTTTCCTTCCTTGAAATCGGCTATGGCCTCTTCTATCGTGTTAAGTTTGAATTTTTCCATAATGGTGTGAGTTTTTTATTGTGATGCTTGATTTAACTTGTCGATTCGTGCTATGATGCCAGCACTGCATTTTTGTATCTGCTGAATGTCTTTGTACAACCGCAGACGATAGATCCAGATTCTGATGAGGAAGAACAGACCTATCGGGAAGATGATACCGACGGCTATGTTCAGCCTGTAGTCGTGGAATGGCCGGGTATGGGCATTCGGTGATATGACGGGCAGGCTGTTCAGGGTGTCCAGAATGGCCAGGTCACGGCTGTTGGACAGTATGCTTATGAGTTCCTCATAACGTTCGTTTAACTTGACTGCCGTTTCGTCTATACTGTTGCGGAAAAACAGTTTGAGGTAATTGGGTGGCGAAATCAGGCGGGTTTTTTGGGCATAGTTGTTCCATTCTTCGCAAAGCGCTCCCAATTCAGTCTTGACGGACGGGTAGTCGGGATCGTGGATAATGACTTCCTTTCGGGAGATATGCCGTGATATTCTCAGACAGAATATTTTCCGTATGATATTCATGTATGCCTCGGTGTTGAAAAGTACGGAATCCTTGTTGGCTTTGTAGGTCAGGAATACGCCGATAGGGCATAATACCATGGAACTTAGCCAACAGCCGAACCAGGCAACCCATTCACCGCTTTTGGCCAGTTTCTCGCCGGAGGCATTGATAATATAATAAAATATGAAGAAGATCACGGAAATGACGACAGGCACACCCAGTCCTCCCTTGCGGATGATAGCACCCAGTGGTGCACCGATAAAGAAGAAGAAAATGCAGGCCAGCGAAAGCGTGAATTTACGGTGCCATTCCACCCAGTGCATTCTGATGGCCTTATTCTGGTCTTCTGATATCATTTTGCGGAACTCATAGTCGTTGGCTGCACTTTTGCTCTTGAACATGGCAGAACGTACCGCTGCCTGCTTGCGACTGTCTGTCAGACGGCTGAATACGGAGTCTGTATTGATTTCGGTCTGGGCTCTTTGGGTGAGTCTGGCGGAGTCGGCCAGACTGCTTTTGCCCAGTTCAGCCATATAAGTGGTACGGCTCGTACTTGCAAACAGAGCGCGTCCTGTACTGTCCCGTTTCTGTTCCAGAGAGTCTATGCTGGCCTGGATGTCCTGAAGGCTTTTGGTTTGTGCATTTCCGCTGAGCAACGAGGCATCCATCATGTTGAAATTGGCATCAAATGGGATGAGGTCGATTTCCTTGAGGAATGTTTCGCGCATGTAAGGTACATTGGTGCGTCTCAGGGCTCCGCCTTGTGACTGCATGTTGCGGAAACGTTCGCCGGCATACATGGTCAGCATAAGGTGTTGCTTGTCGCCGGTGGTTTGCAGGCTGGCAGAATCGGCCAGCACGATTTGTGCGTCTTCGTAACCGTCGGTGGTACTGTATATCATTACGCCATGGAGCATACCGGTAGCCTTGTCTTTCTTTTCCACGAATATGTTGAATCCCGGTATTTCACTGTAGAACACGCCTTCGGGAATTTCCAGTTCCGGCGATTTCTGCTTCATGGAGAAAAGCAATGTAAGCAGTTTCTTGGTGGCATCCGGGCCTACTACATTCTGGAAATAAAATGATCCCAGGCTGATGAAAAGCGTGAATATGAAAATGGGGCGCAATATTCTGGTCAGCGGTATGCCTGCCGCTTTCATGGACAGCAATTCGAACCGTTCACCAAAATTTCCGAATGTGATCAGTGAGGCCAGCAGAATGGCCAAAGGTAATGACATGGGAATGAGTGTCAGGCTGGAATAATAAAAGAAGCGTATGAGTACGTCCAATGTGAGCCCTTTGCCGATAAGCTCATCTACATAACGCCACATGAATTGCATCATGAATACGAATAGGCAAATAAAGAATGTACCGACAAAAAGCAGCGCGTAGGATTTTAAGACAAAGATGTCTATCTTTTTTATAAGCTTCATTTTTTATGTCTGTTCGAATCGACGGGCAAAGTTACGATAAAAAATGTATAGGTGAAGAAAAAATTAAGAATGTTTTTCAATATATCTGATTTTAAGCCTATATAAATAGGTCGGACGGGAGATTTTGAGAAGGTGTCAGAGGAGAAAAAAGATTTTTTTCGAAAAAAAACTTCGAAATGTTTTGGTAGTTTGAAAAATATGCGTACCTTTGCAACCGCAAACGAGAAACAACGGCGGGATAGCTCAGCTGGTTAGAGCGCATGATTCATAATCATGAGGTCCCCGGTTCAATCCCGGGTCCCGCTACAAAAGTTGCACTGAAAAGTGCAACTTTTTCTTTTATATGCAACTTTTTTGTTGTTTCTGTACGAATTTTAATTAATTGTAAGTTACCTATATTATAAAATTAGTATCTTTGCATTTCAAAAGAACTTAATTTAAAGAGAACGTTATGGCGGAAACAAAAAAAATCAAGACAGCTCTGATCTCAGTTTTTCATAAAGACGGGTTGGAAAACATCCTTGCCAGTTTGCATAAGGATGGAGTGAAATTCCTTTCTACAGGTGGTACACAGGCCTTTATAGAAAGTTTGGGTTATCCTTGTCAGGCCGTTGAGGAACTGACTACCTATCCTTCTATTTTGGGTGGCCGTGTAAAGACCCTGCATCCTAAAATCTTTGGCGGAATATTGGGACGTCGTGATCTGGAAAGCGACAAGGCTCAGATGGCCAAATATGAGATTCCTGAAATTGATTTGGTTATCGTTGATTTGTACCCGTTTGAACAGACCGTAGCGAGCGGAGCTTCAGCTGCAGAGATTATTGAAAAAATTGATATAGGTGGTATTTCACTGATCAGAGCCGCTGCCAAGAATTATAACGATGTGGTTATCGTTCCGAGCAAGGCTGAATACAGCGCATTGCAGGAGATCCTGGATAAGAAAGGTGCGCAGACCGATATTGAAGACCGTTTGTGGTTCGCTACTCACGCATTTGGTGTAAGCAGCCACTATGATACTGCTATCCACGCTTATTTTGAAAGCAAATAAAAACCGGTAAATAAAACTAAAGCGTAAACATAAAAATGGGATTCTTTTCTTTTACTCAAGAAATAGCCATGGACCTGGGAACGGCCAATACGATTATTACCAGTGATGGTAAGATCGTAGTGGATGAGCCTTCTGTGGTAGCGTTGGACCGTCGTACAGACAAGATGATAGCTGTGGGCGAGAAAGCGAAACTCATGTATGAGAAGACTCACGACAACATCCGGACCGTACGTCCCTTACGTGAAGGTGTGATCGCGGATTTCTATGCATGCGAGCAGATGATGCGTGGTCTGATAGGTATGGTTCACAGAGGCAGCCGTTTGTTTTCTCCCTCCTTGCGTATGGTAATCGGAGTACCGTCCGGTTCAACTGAGGTGGAGTTGCGTGCCGTACGTGATTCGGCAGAACGGGCCGGTGGACGTGATATCTATCTTATTTACGAGCCTATGGCTGCTGCTATCGGTATCGGTATTGATGTGGAAGCTCCTCAGGGCAATATGATTGTAGATATAGGTGGCGGTTCTACAGAGATCGCTGTGATTTCTTTGGGTGGTATCGTATCCAATAATTCAATCAGAATAGCCGGAGATGACCTGACAGCTGATATTCAGGAATACATGAGCCGTCAGCACAATGTGAAGGTCAGTGAGAGAATGGCTGAGCGCATCAAGATTCATGTGGGTGCAGCCCTTACCGAACTGGGAGAAGATGCACCTGAGGATTATATCGTGCATGGTCCTAACCGTATTACGGCTTTGCCGATGGAAGTGCCGGTATGTTATCAGGAAGTGGCACATTGTATGGAGAAGTCCATTGCCCGGATTGAGACGGCAGTATTGAGCGCATTGGAAAATACTCCGCCTGAGTTGTATGCCGATATTGTACATAATGGCATTTATCTGACAGGTGGCGGTGCGCTTTTGAGAGGACTTGACAAGAGGTTGACGGACAAAATCAATATTCCGTTCCATATAGCTGAGGATCCGTTGCATAGTGTGGCAAAAGGAACTGGCATAGCCTTGAAGAATGTGAATAACTTCTCTTTCTTGATGTAAAAGGTAAAAAAGTATTGGGTATAGATTAAAAGCATATTTCAGTGCATAATCTTTTAGAATTCTTGAATAGGTTTAGCCATTGGTTCCTTTTTGGGATCCTGTTAGGCGTAAGCCTATTCTTGTTGTTTCGTTTCAATGTATATCATCACAGCGTAGGGGTTTCTTCGGCATCTGCCTTGTCCGGACAGATATTGGAGGGTGTTTCCTATGTGCATTCCTACATAGGACTGGAGGAGAAAAACAGGCAGTTGGCCCGACATAATCTGGTGCTGGAACGCCGGGTTGAGGCTTTGCAGCGGCTATTGGACGAAACCTCGGAGGATTCTGTCATAGAAGAACGGTTTTCGGATTATACTGTCATTGAAGCAAGAGTTGTCAATGCAACGGTAAGAAAGCGCAACAATTACATCACTATCAACAAAGGTGAATCGGATGGCGTAAGACCGGAAATGGGAGTCGTATGTGGTGGAGGTATAGTCGGTATCGTTTATCAGGTGTCTTCACATTATGCCATTGTGATGCCTGTACTTAACAGTCTGACAGCAATCAGTTGCCGTCTGCGTGGTACGGATTATTTCGGATATCTGCGTTGGGACGGCGGACATCCTTTGTATGCCTATTTGGGTGAAATTCCCAGACATGCAAAGGTTAAGGTTGGAATGAGTGTGGAAACCAGTGGTTTTTCGGAAGTGTTTCCGGCAGGTCTTTTTGTAGGAAAGGTATGTGAAGTGCACAACTCGGAAGATGGACTTTCATATACATTAAAAGTGAATTTAAGTACGGACTTTTCCAGGTTAAGGGATGTTTTTGTATTGAGCAATCCGGCTAAGAACGAGATAGACAGTCTGGAAAGTATGGTAGAGACAGAACGGTAGATAGGTCTAAATAAAATGGGAGCTCACGATTTTTTCATTCGTCTTTGGTGGGTCATAGCATTGGTCTTCATGCAAGTATTGTTCTTTAATAATATTTGTTTTCTTGGATATGCTACGCCTATGCCATATGTTTATATATTATGCCTGTTGCCGCAGGATTTGTCGCGTAATGCGTGGCTGTTATGGGGCTTTATGACAGGACTGTGTGTAGATTGTTTCTCTGAAACGCCAGGGCTTTGTGCCGCATCGATGACAGTGACGGCCATGTTTGCCCCATGGATGATGAGTCTGTTTGCGCCCAAGGATGATTTGGAAGAGAAGCATGGGGTATTGTCTTTGAAGGAAAGTGCAGGCCGGCGTTATGCTGTCTTGATGGTCTTGTTCCATCATGCCGTCTATGTTTTGCTGGAGGTCTTTTCTTTCTTCCATCCTCTTCACATGTTGTATACCTGGGCCGGAAGTTGTGTGCTGACTCTGATGATTATCTTTGCTTTCAGTCATTTGAAACGTAAAAAACGTGTCGTGGCCAAATAAACCATTATACATGATATGGCTAACTATGAATTTGAAAAGCGGAAATTTGTAATAGCAGGTGTGGCTGTCTTGATAGTCATACTCTACATATTACGGCTTTTTACGCTTCAGATCATGAGTGATGATTACAAGAAAAATGCCGATTCCAATGCTTTGCTGAAAAGGATACAGTATCCAGCTCGCGGCGTAATTTCCGACAGAAACGGCAAACTGATGGTTTATAACCAGCCGGCGTATGACATTATGGTGGTGATGTTGGAGCAGAAGGGGGTAGATACATTGGATTTGTGCAGGAGTCTGGGCATAACAAAAGAATATTACGAGAAACGCATGGCTGAAATCAAGGACCGTTATCGTAATCCCGGCTATTCACCGTATACGCAACAGCTTTTTATGAGTCAGTTGTCGAGTGAGGAATTTTGTGTGTTTCAGGAGAAACTGTTCCGCTTTAAAGGCTTTTATGTGCAACGGCGTTCCATCCGTCAGTACAGGACCTCACATGCCGCTCATATCCTGGGTGATGTGGGCGAGGTTTCCCCGGCAGATGTAGAGGCAGATGACTACTATCAGGGTGGTGACTTTATAGGCAAGCAAGGTGTGGAACGTTCTTACGAAAAACAGCTCAGGGGAGTGAAAGGTGTTCAGATCCTGTTAAGGGATGCGCGCGGAAGAATAAAAGGGCGTTATCAGGACGGCAGGCATGATACTCCGACTATTCCCGGCAAGAATCTGACATTAGGACTTGATTCCGCCTTGCAGGCTTTGGGAGAACGTCTGATGGAAGGGAAAATCGGCGGTATCGTGGCTATTGAACCGGCTACGGGCGAGGTCCTGTGTATGGTTTCATCGCCGACGTATGATCCCCGTTTGATGGTGGGGCGCCAGCGTGGAAAGAACCATCTCCGTTTGAGCAGGGATATGATGAAACCCTTGTTAAATCGTGCCATAATGGGTCAGTATCCGCCGGGATCAACATTTAAGACTTCCCAGGCTCTGACTTTCCTGCAGGAAGGTATTATTACATCCCAGACAGCATTTCCCTGTACGGGAGGTTTCAGGTTCAGAGGACTCAAGGTAGGTTGTCATGCACATGCTGCTCCGATACCTCTGATTCCGGCCATAGGTACGTCCTGCAATGCTTATTTCTGTTGGGGATTGTATTATATGTTCTCAAACAGGAGCAAGTATCCCACGGTGCAGGATGCCATGACGACATGGCGGGATTATATGGTTTCAATGGGATTTGGTTATAAATTGGGTATAGACCTGCCTGGTGAAAAGCGTGGACTGATTCCGAATGCACCGTTTTATGACAAGGCATACAGGGGGGCATGGAACGGTCTGACCGTAATCAGTATTTCTATAGGTCAGGGAGAGGTCAATCTTACCCCGTTGCAGATTGCTAATCTGGGGGCAACCATTGCCAACAGAGGATATTATATCACTCCTCATGTGGTGAAAGAAGTACAGGGTGAGCCATTGGATACAATGTATACCAAGAAACATTATACGATGGTTTCGAAGGAAAATTATGAGTTGGTGGTGCAAGGTATGCGGCGGGCTGTCCTGCAAGGTACGTGCAGGGTTGCCAATATTCCCGGTATAGAAGTTTGCGGAAAAACCGGTACGGCGCAGAACAGAGGAAGTGACCATTCTGTCTTTATGGGATTTGCCCCAATGAATTCTCCCAAGATAGCGATTGCAGTTTATGTGGAGAACGGAGGTTGGGGAGCTACTTATGGTGTGCCCATCGGCGCATTGATGATTGAACAATATTTGAATGGCAAGCTTTCTCCGGAAAGTGAGAAGAAAGCAGAAGTATTCCAAAACAGACATATTGTATATGGAGACGTGGAAAGATGATAAAACGGAAAAAAGCGTATGGCGTACGGTAGACTGGTTGACCATAGCCATTTATATATCATTGATGGTTTTTGGCTGGATCAGTATCTGTGGAGCCAGTTATGATTTTAGTCAGGAAGGGGATATATTCTCATTCAGTTCGCGTTCGGGTATGCAGATTATATGGATCGGCACGTCCTTGGCTTTGGGCTTTATTCTGATGATGCTTGATGACAGGCTTTATGATACTTTGGCCTATATAATCTATGCGGTCATGCTGGTGTTACTCTTTATCACCCCATTCCTGGCCCGCGACATCAAAGGGTCGCATTCCTGGATTAAAATAGGTCCGTTCAGTTTTCAGGCTGCCGAGTTTGCCAAGTGTGCGACGGCTTTGGCTTTGGCAAAGTTCATGTCGACGTATGGTTATCAAATTTCGCGTTGGAAAGATTTTCTGTTAAGTCTGGCGATAATCTTTGTGCCTATTGTTCTGATTATAGCGCAGAGTGAGACAGGGTCAGCATTGGTTTACCTTTCATTTTTTCTGGTCTTGTACAGGGAGGGCATGCCGGGTTCTATTCTGTTTGCCGGAATTGCTGCCGTAGCCTATTTTGTGGTCGGAGTACGATTTGAGCAGGTTATGTTAGGATATACGCCTACCAGTGTAGGAGAATTTGTCGTGTTGTTGCTTATTCTTGTTTCTTCGCTTGGGATGGTCAAAGTCTATTGTGGTAAGACTGCTCCGTTGGTGAAAATGGCGGCCTATGGCTTAGGTATATCAGTAGTGGCGATATGTTTCTCTCTTTTTGTCATACCGTTTGATATATCCTGGGTTTTATTGGCGGTGTGTATAGGGCTTGCCGTATTCCTGATATATCTTTTTTTGAGGGATCGTCTGGCTAATTACCTGTATATTATGTTTTTTACCTTGGGATCTTTGGCCTTCTTCTATTCTGTGGATTTTGTATTGAATAACGTGCTGGAAGATCATCAAAGGGTGAGGATAAACGTGTTGTTAGGCTTGACTGAAGATCCGTCTGGAGCGGGATATAATGTCAATCAGGCGAAGATTGCCATAGGATCAGGCGGACTGATGGGTAAGGGATTCTTGAACGGCACACAGACCAAACTTAAATATGTGCCGGAACAGGACACCGATTTTATCTTTTGTACGGTAGGCGAGGAGGAAGGCTTTTGGGGAGCCAGCGGTGTGTTGTTGCTGTTCCTTTCTCTGATTTTGAGATTGATTCATCTGGCGGAACGACAACCTTATGCCTTCGGGCGCATATACGGGTATTCCGTGATGAGTATATTCCTGTTCCATTTGTTCATTAATGTGGGAATGGTTTTGGGGTTGACGCCGGTGATAGGTATTCCTTTGCCTTTCTTCAGCTATGGCGGTTCGTCCCTTTGGGGATTTACCATATTGCTGTTTGTTTTCTTGCGTATAGACGCAGCCCGTGACAGGGACAAGCGATGATGTAGGAAAGCCAGATGATGATTTTTATCTGCTGATTCTGATTCCGATGTCAGAGAGTCCTGAAAGTTCGTCGTTATACATGTAATGCTTGATAATGATCTTTCCGGTTTGCCCTTCCTGAAGGTTTAATGGAGGTAAGTCGTAACAATGGTTATGAACAAAGGTGCCGTTTTGGGCATTTTCCTTTTTCCTGTCGTTGATCAGACATTCGATGGTGTCTGTTCTGGAGAATTCGGGATTGGAAAACTTACTTTCAATAATTAACCATAAATTACTGTATTTGTATTGTGCTGTACTTCTCAATCCGATACTGAATGCATAAATATTGTTTTGTCGGACAGTATCAATATGGAAACAGATCGTATCTCCTTTTTTCCAACCTTCAGTGGGGATAGGCTTGTAGTGGTGGATGAGGGTATTATTTTCACATGCCATGAGTAAAATACTCATGACCGTGAAAATAAACACTGATATTTTATGATGTGAATACAACATGCTGATTATTATTCTGGTTTTATACCAGTATTGTCGTTCTGACTGTTGGGATTGTTGGGGGTAGTGTCAGGACGCGGCCTGTTGTTTCTTTCCCTTTCCTTCCTTTTTTTGTTTTCGTTTCGTTCGTTTCGTTTTTTTTCGTTGCCGTCTTTTGTTTCATTGACAGCAGCATCATTTCCATTGGCGTTTCTTTCGTTCTTTTTGTTTTTCTTCCTTCTGTTAGGATCCCGTTGCCTTTCTTTGTTTTCATTGGCAATGCCGTTAGGAGAATCCTGTTTGTTGTCATCGTTGTTGGAATCTGTTGACGGTGAGGTTGATTGCTGATTGTTTTCCGGAGAGTTGTTGTTGCCGTTCTTTTTCCGGTTTTTATTCTTCTTCTTTCTGTCAAATCTTGTCAGGCTGTCTTGCTGCGCAAGGTCAGTAGACTGTTTGTTTTCTTCATTAGTCAGAGTCAGTTTTACCGGTTTCTCTCCCCGTTTGTTCATGGCGATGATATCAAAGACTTGTGAAGTCTTTAATACAACAAGGTTGGATGCGACTTTCCGGTCAGTAGAGTAGGTGACTTCACCTTTAAGAATATCCGCCTTAAAATAATAATATTCCGCATCCTGTGTGTACAGGACAATTTCCTTACTGGGCAGTTTCTTGGATGCTTCCATATAGGTGTCGGCCTCAAAGTTCAGACAACATTTCAGCTTGGCACATTGTCCGGCCAGCTTTTGAGGATTGGGAGACAGATCCTGAAGACGTGCTGCTGCAGTGGATACGGAAACGAAGTTCTTAAGCCATCCGGCACAACATAGAATGCGTCCGCACGGACCAATACCTCCTATTCGTCCGGCTTCCTGGCGTGCGCCGATCTGTTTCATTTCTATCCGGACTCTGAAAGTTTCTGCCAGAATCTTGATTAATTGCCTGAAGTCCACTCTTCCGTCTGCAATATAATAGAAAATGGCTTTTCCACAGTCGCCTTGGTATTCCACATCACCGATTTTCATCTCAAGTCCAAGATTGAGGGCGATCTGACGTGCACGGATCATGGTGTCATGTTCGCGACTTTGGGCTTCCTGATATTTTTCCAGGTCGGTTGTACGCGCTTTACGGTATATTCTTTTGATGTCATCCTCATTTTTGAGATTGGCTTTCTTGATTTGCAACTGTACGAGACGTCCGGTCAGGGTGACAACACCGATATCATGTCCGGGAGTGGCTTCAACAGCTACAATGTCGCCTTTTTCCAGTGGAAGATGATTTGTGTTCCTATAATAGCCTTTTCGTGTATTCTTAAACTGAACTTCGACAAGGTCGGTAAGTTCACTGCTTCCGGGGATATCTGCCAGATAATCGTATACAGTCAGCGGTTTGTCTGACTGACAACAGCCTTTGGCGCATATGCCATGTCCGGAGCAGCCGTTTTTAAATTTATTATCCATATATTTTATTTTTAGAATTTATTTCCTGATCAGCACAGAGATCTGCAGTGTCATGTTGAAAAACACCATTTTGGCATTGACCTGTCGTTGAAGGTCATAAAAGCATTTCTCGAACAATTCTTTTATGAGAATGACATTCCGCTCATGAATGAAAGGGGCGAAACGTACGGCAAACTCTGCCTCTTGGGCAGTCATGCTGTTCAGGTTCTTGATATGAAAGTTATATATAAAGTTCTCTCGAAGCAGATACAGACAGTAATTCAAAAAATTAAGCTGCTGCTCACGTTTCATGTCTGCCAGTTCTTCACTCCATGTCCGCATGGCTTTTACATCTCTTCTCCATGAGGCTCTCATTAAGGTGGTGAACAGGTTGAAGTATATGGCATTGTCGTTGTTTTCGTTATTGAGGATTTTCAATGCCTGTGACAGACTTCCGTTCGATTGGCTGGCTATGTTTTCAGCCTGGTCTGAAGGAAGTTGTTTGTGATTCACAAGAAACCTTATCAGGTCTGTCTTAGTCACGGCATGCAATTCTATACGCTGCATGCGGCTGATCAGTGTGGGGATGATTCTGGCCGGTTCTTCGCTTACAAATATGAAGTGAGTGTTTGAAGGCGGCTCCTCAATCAACTTAAGCAGTTTGTTGGCGCATTCCGTCATCATCTTTTCTGGCCAGCATATAATCATGGCCTTGTGCTCTCCCAAGGCAGGCTTGAGTGCCATTTTCCGTTGTATGGAATCGCTTTCAACGGTATAGATGGTAGCTTGAATATTGCCGTTGGCTTTCAGACAGGCTTGCCAGTCGCTCAGATCGAAATAAGGGCTTTTCTGTACCAGGGCTCTCCATTCCTTGATGTGATCATCAGAAATATCAGGAGTAGAACCACTTTTGGAGCGTATGACAGGGAATACAAAATGGAGATCGGGATGAACCAGATGACTGACCATTTTGCAGGACTGGCATTCTCCGCAACCTTCGCCTTCTGTCGTGCGGTGAGAACATAATATGCTTTGTGCATAAGCTATTGCTATAGCCAGTTTACCGCATCCTGACGGTCCGTGAAGAAGAAGTGCATGAGGCATCTGCCCGTGTTGTATTTCACGGAAAAGTCTGCTCTGTATTTCTTCCTGACCAAAGACCGGATTCCTCATGATAGTGTTTAATATATTTGTTTGGCTATTTCCTTGATGCTGTCAACTGCAGAAACGGTATAAAAATGCAGGCTTGGAACCTGATGCGCCATTAATTCCTTGCATTGTGTGATGGCCCATTCTATGCCAACCTGTTTGACATCTTCGTCTGTCTTGCATTTTTTGACTTCCAAAGCCAATGCTTGTGGCAGATCGCAATGGAAGGTTTTGGGAATGACCGATAACTGCGATAATTTTGAAAACGGCTTGATTCCGGGGATGATGGGTATGGTTATACCGGCCTCACGGGCTTTACGAACAAAATCAAAGTATTTTTCGTTATCGTAGAATAGTTGGGTTACGGCATACTGAGCTCCTGCCTCTACTTTTTTCTTGAAATATTCCAGATCGGTTTCCAGATTGGGAGCTTCTTCATGTTTTTCAGGATAGCAGGCTACACCGTATGAGAACGGTACTCCGGGATTCTTGATAGGAGAGCCGTCAATGAAAAGGCCTTTATTATAAGTGTTGATATGCTCAATCAGTTCTGTAGCATGGGAATAGCCATCGCCAGTAGGCTTGAACATGGCATCTTCCTTGGCTTTGTCACCACGGAGAACCAGTAAATCGCTGTTACCCAAGAATTGAAGATCCAGAAGCAGATATTCTGTATCTTCGCGTGTAAAACCACTACATAATATGTGAGGTACCACGTGGATGCCGTAGTGTTGTTGAATGGCTGCTGCTACCGCAACAGTGCCGGGACGCCGGCGTTGTCGGGAACGTTGCATAAGTCCGTTCCCCATATCCTTGTAAACGAATTCGCTCCGGTGGTTGGTAATATTGATGTATTTCGGGTCAAATTCTCTCAGGGTGTCTATGGTATGAAACAGTTTTTCTATGCCGGTGCCCTTTAATGGTGGCAGAACCTCAAATGAGAAGGCAGTGCCTTTATTGTTTTGTATTAAATCAATAACGTTCATTCTTCTTTCAACAGACTTGTTGTATGGTTTAAAACATAGTTGACAAAGATACAAAAAAATAGATGGAATAGGAAATGGATTTGAAGTGAATGAAAAAAAATATGAGTATGGGTTAACAGGGATATGGATTAAATTGTTTTTATAGGTTATCTCACATTGGTAAATTGCGAGGTATTGGTAGTTTGTATTTAGCCGGATACATAAGAGTTAAACTTATGTGGTGTTCTCTGACAATTAGGTTTCAGGAGGGATTGAAAAATAAAAAATCCCGTATCGCGGAATAAGGATACGGGATTTCATGTGTATAATTTGTCTGTTATTTCTTAACTTTATAAATCACGAAGCATTTGGCACCTACGTTGGCTTTAATAATGTTGCCCTCAGTCTTGGTATAACTTTCAACCGGAACAACGGCAACCGGATTCTCGAGTGTATTGTCAGCTGTGTAATCGCTGCAATCCAAGGTAATGGTAGTAGCCTGTCCGGAGATTTTCTTCAATCCATCGAGTTTGATGTCTACAGTTTGTGCCTTGTCGGTCGTATTGATAACTTTAACGATGTATTCGTTAGTATTCTTGTCGAAGACTGCACTGGTGAAGAGACCGTCTTGTCCTTTGGGAGTAGGATTGGCCAGTTGTGCGGTAATGACATTGGTACCCATATTGGTAGCATACATTTGCTGTACATAGTAGCTGGCTGTCTTGACGCTGTTGAGATTGTCAAACCATATCATATCCGGACGCCATTGCCATCCTTCAACGTGGGCGAACAAAGGTGCATAAGTAGCCATGTGTACAATGTCAGCATTTCTTTCCAATGTAGTCATGAATGCGGCTTCATAGATTGAAGCACCGGCATGATTCCATTTCATACGGTTGCCATGATCGTGACAGGCGTATTCGCCGGCAAATACTTTCGGTCCTTTACGGTCATAATCGTCATAACGGTTCATGCTGTTCTTGAACCAGTCAACAGGGCGATAGAAGTGTTCGTCAACAAGATCAACCTTCTGTTTCTTCATATCTTCCCATCCTATATCGAAGTTATGTCCTTCAGAATCGGGGCCGGATGAACCGATGATCAGAATTTCCGGATGAGCTTTCCGGATAGCTTCTACGAAGAATTTCAAACGGTCGAAGTAGAATTTGTCCCACTGTTCGTTACCGATAGCCAGATATTTCATGTTGAATGGTTCCGGATGTCCCATTTCAGCGCGGACTTTACCCCATTCGGTATCTGTACCACCATTTGCAAATTCAATCAGGTCGAGTGCATCGTCAATATAAGGTTTCAAACCTTCAGCAGAGCATTCTGCATGTGCTTTCTCATTGTTGTAGTTCTGGTATTGGCAGCACATACCTACGTTGAGTACAGGAAGAGGAGCTGCTCCAAGTTCTTCACTTAACAGGAAGTATTCATAGAAACCTAATCCGTAGCTCTGGAAATAATCCGGATAATAACGGTTGATGAAGGTTGATTCCCAACGGTTCTTGTTTAACGGGCGGTTTTCAACAGGTCCGACAGTGTTTTTCCACTGGTAGCGGGTCTCCATGTTTGTTCCTTCCACTATACATCCTCCCGGGAAGCGGAATACGCCAGGACGCATGTCATACAGAGCCTGTGCCAGATCTTTTCTCATACCATTTTCATGTCCCATCCATGTATCGACTGGGAAAAGAGAAACGTGTTCCAAGTCTACGGTTCCTGTTCCGGAACGGTGCTGGTCATTAGAAAGGAATATACGCAGATTGGCCTTGGCAATCGTGCGGTTTGATTTCATGACCATTGTATATTTTTTCCATTCTTTGGAATCGATTTTCAAATCCTGGCTTACGAACTGCTGGGCATCATTCATGGTATTCTGATCAATGAATTGTACCATGAGTGTGACAGGATTGCCATCAGGTACTCTTGCCCATACGGAAAAGCGGTATTCTGCATCCTTTTTCAAACCGATACCGAAAAATCCTTCATTTTGTATACCTGTCCACATATCTCCGTGTCCGGCGCATCCTAAACGAACATAATGTGGATTTTTTTCGAAGGGACCGTCATTCTGAAGCGTTACGTTTCCAAACATTTTCCATCCCATATAATGGTCTGGTGTAAATTCAAACGACCGGTTCTTGACCAGTTCGGCATACAAACCACCGTCTGCACCAAAATTAATATCTTCAAAGAAGATACCATACATGGTCGGCTGAATCTCTGCGCCAATTTTTTTGGTCTGCACAGTGATGGTGTTGTCTTGGGCTGCAACGGAAAGTGCAGAGGCCATAAACGCTGTACCTAAAAGCAGGGAATGAATTTTCATGATAGAAATGATTAATGATTGAGATTAATAAAAGAAAAAATTTTGTGCTAAATTACTTATATTAATTTAATTGGCAAAATTAATTAAAGTCTTTTTGTATATTCGTGTATATTTTATACTAATTCCTGTTTAATGATCTGTTTGGCAAGAAGATGAGATTGAATGTAAGAAAAAAATATATTGTTTTGACAACCATAAGCTTAGCTTTGATGGTCTTGGCGTTTTGGCCGTATACAGATGAAAAATGTAGAAATAATGTATTATTGGCCAAGTCTTTCAGGTGGTATGAGTTGCAGATACCTCAATACGATACGCTCTATTTTTATGCTCAATGGCCCAGTCCGGTATTAAGGCATTTGTCGGTCGATTCGGTGGAGGCTTTGAATGAATTTGTTTCCAATGCCTTTTTTTCTTCTTTCTCCGGACGTGTTATAACAGCTTCGGATACAGTTTGTTTGCCATTAGAATGGTCGTACGGACAAATACGTGATGCGGCTTCTGCGACAGTAGAAAGATTGAATCGTCGTATGACTTATTATGAGGGGTTACGTCATGAAATGGATTATTATGACAAGACCCATACGGTAGTGGATAACGGTTACCATCTGGTTATGTCTTATAATGAAACAATTAAAGAGAAGCAAAAAGAAACAGAGCATATAAGAGAATGTATGTTGCATATTGTGAATGGAGATTCTGCAAGAGTTATCTTAAGACAGCAATGTTTGGTTTATTGGCAAAATGCGGAAGGAAAGATAGACAGTTCGTGGTGTGAGAACGCTGGTAGTTCAGATTATGGTATCGCGTTGTGGCAATGCCGAAACAGAGAATTGCCGGAAGATTTGTCTCGTTTAGGAATTAATTTATGGTCTGGTTTGATTTCTCTTTCATTTCCTGCAAAAGTCAGGATATGGGCAAACTGGGGATACAGCCATTGGCTTGGTGAAAGAGATCTGGAAGTGAAACCGGCAGTACTGAAAGCAGAAGGGGCTACTTATTCATTGCCCTTGACGGATGGTGGTAATGGAGCTCCTGTTTTCAATTCTATGGGACAGTTGGTTGGAGTTAATGTAAACGGACAGTTGGTTCCTTTATGGAGGATATATCTTATGCAGAACGAAGTTTTTGGATGGGGAAATAGTTTGGTAGAGGATTTTTCTTCATGGATAGCCTGGATGTGGAATAAAACAAGAAGAGTGATATGAAATATATTAATAAGGTCATAGGCGTTTTAATCGTATTCGTATTTTTCTGTTCTTGTGGGGAAAAGACTTATGAATATCAAAGCGGAGTATATCATGGGGAATGGTCTTCTGGCGCTCCGGAAGGATATGGTAGATATATTTCGTCGGAAGATTCTCTTGTTTATGAAGGGAATTGGCAAAAAGGAGTGTATCATGGCTATGGCTATTTGAAAGTGAAAGATACGGTTTATTACGGCTATTTTGTCCACGGCTTGCGAGACGGACAGGGTACAGAGATTTGTCCGGATGGCAAGGTTTATTGTGGAACATGGAAAAACGGCAGACGTGATGGTTACGGCGAGCTCAAAGATGCCCAAGGGCGTCGTATCAAAGGTGACTGGAGAGCAGATTCTCTTTCTTCAGGAATGTGCAGGGACAGTATGGGTATCTATAAAGGAACGCTTAATACAGAACTTCTGGCTGAAGGCGAAGGAGAATATTCAGATACGTTGGGACATTATTATGTAGGAAGTTGGCATAACGGACTAAGGGACGGATTTGGATTTGCAGTAGCCCCACAAGATGTTGTGAAGTGTGGAATATGGCAGAAGGATCGCTTTCAAGGAGAACGTATGTTGTATAATACAAACCGGATTTATGGAATAGATATTTCAAAATATCAGCATCGTATAGGAAGAAGGGTTTATTCCATAGACTGGTCAGATCTGAGGATTACTAATTTGGGGCACATCAGTAAGAAGAAAATCGATGGAGAAGTCGATTATCCGGTTTCATTTGTATATATAAAAGCAACCGAAGGGCAGACGGTGATCAATCCGTATTATAGCAAGGATATCAGAGAAGCCCGGCGGCATGGTTATGCCGTAGGAGCTTATCATTTCATGTCTGTTCGGCCGGCAGTTCGTCAGGCTGCATTCTTTTTAAAAACTGCTCGTCCACAGAAAGGAGATTTGCCTCCGATGCTTGATGTGGAATTGACCGATGCCCAAATTAAATCGATGGGAGGCATAGATGTGCTGTTTGAGGAAATACTGGTTTGGTTAAAGTTGGTAGAACAGCATTGTCACACTGTTCCGATACTTTATATCAGTCAGAGTTATGTTAACAAGTATATTCCTCTAGCACCGGATGAATTGAAAAAGTATCCGGTATGGATTGCCAGATATGGAGAATATAAACCTTATGTGCATTTGCAATATTGGCAACTGTCACCTGATGGTAAGGTAAAGGGGATTCATGGTGACGTGGATATTAATGTTTATAATGGCCATCCCCGCTCATTTGAAGATTATGTACGTCAAGCGGTTGTAAAATGAACAGTGGGAATCAGGGTTCTTATAATTTATTAATATTCGTTAGAAGAATATAATATTAAACGATTTTGCAGCTTTAATGTGAATAGATTATTTTTGTAAAAACCAATGAGTATATAAACCTTAGAAAATGAAAGAATATGAAGAACTTGTTTTTTATGCTTTTTGTGATTGTGGCATTGTGTGCCTGTACGAATACCCATGAAAAGTCACAAGGTGTGCAGCAACAGGATACACTGGTTGTTGATTCGGTGATGACATTATCCGGTAATTTGATTATCGGGCATGAGGTTCGTTCATTTGCACCGGATGGTGACAGTCTGGTGTATTGGATTATAGACCGTTCAGGAACGTTGAAGGCTTTGTATGATTCGGCAGTAGGTATTGATGCATCGCCGTATACACCAGTGCGGGCTGAATTGAGGGTTATAGATAAAGGAAAATCAAATGAAGGATTTGCTGCCGATTATGATGGTGTATATGAAGTGGTAGAGATCGTTGAAATAGAAAATGTGGAAAAAGGTATACGGTCATGAAAAATGATATCGCATGTAAGCTTGGATTATGTCTGTTAAACTGTTGTTGTACAATGTTGGTTTGGGCACAGGGAATCTCTTCTCAGACTAACGCCATTCGTCAGTTGGTTGAACGTGCGGATGCGCAAGTCGGTGTTGCTGTAATTGTTGATGGTAAGGATACGCTTTCATTTAATAATGAGGTACATTATCCTTTGATGAGCGTGATGAAATTTCATCAGGCATTGGCTGTATGTCATTTTCTGCAGCTGAATGATCAGAATCTGGATATGAAAGTTCATGTTCCTCAGCAGTCACTTAAATCGGATACCTACAGTTCGTTGAAAAAACGTTATCCTACAGGTGATCTTACTCTGACAGTGAAGGATTTGCTGGATTATTCGTTGATAATGAGTGATAATAATGCATGTGATATTTTGTTCGGATTAATTGGAGGCCCGGAAGCCGTGGATCGCTATATTCGTTCGTTGGGACTTAATCAGTTTGCCATTTCAGTGACAGAGGATGATATGCATCGCAGGTTGGAGGATTGCTATCGGAATTGGACGACACCACTTGATGCTGCAATATTGTTGGATAAGTTGATTAACAATGATATAACGGATATCGATGATCAGGGATATATCCGTCAGGCCATGTTGGATTGTGAAACAGGAAAAGACAGGCTTTGGAAACCATTGGAAAAGACGGGAGCAAGACTGGGACACAAGACAGGAACCGGAGACCGTAATCATGAAGGTAAATTAATAGGTGTCAATGACATTGGGTTTGTATTTTTACCAGACGGACGACACTATACCATCGCTGTAATGGTAAAGGATGCAGGAATGTCTTTACAGTCTGCTTCAAAATTAATTGCTGACATATCGGAAGTGGTGTATCTGTACGTGAGTTCGCAGTCTGTTGAGAAATGAGGTGATACTGGTAATGACCTGTTAAAAAGAAAAATATGAGTAAAAACAATTTGCTACAGGATAAGCTGACTTATAACGGTAACAGTCAGACACCCACTCATCTTCATCTTTGCGCTTATGATAGTAAAGACGTGGAATTTCATAGTGACAAGGATTTTAGTAGGGTGACCGATAGATTAAAACCGGACGGCATTAATTGGATTCAAATTCATGGACTGCAGGATACGGGTACTATTCAGCAGGTCTGTGCGCATTTTGACATTGATTTTCTGGTCATGCAGGATATCCTGAATGCCAAACATCTCACCAAAATCGAACAGCACGATAATTATAATGTAGTTATCATAAAATTGTTGATTCCGGTTTCCAAAAATGAATTTGAAGCCCATCAGTTGTCTATTATACAAGGGTGTAACTATGTTTTGACTTTCGTAGAGAAAGAAACCGAATTTTTTAATGAGATTATAGCGGCTATACAGCGTAATGTGTTAAAGGTAAGGAATCGGACAGCTGATTTTCTTTTGAGTGTAATTTTGAATAGTGTGATGACGCATTTTATGACGATTCTTTCGAATATGGAAGATGATTTGGAAGATATGGAAGAAGCTTTACTGGACCATTTGGGAACTGACAGTTCTGATATTGAAGATATTCAGAAATACAGAAAGAGTTATCGGTTGATCAGAAAGACCATTATGCCGTTGAAGGAACAGATCAATGCTTTGTTCCGAACAGACAATGACTTGATAAAAGATGAGAATCGTCCTTTTTTCAGTGATGTTAATGATCATTTGCATTTTATTCTCCAATCCTTAGAGACGTGTCGTGATATTTTGTCTGCTTTGGTTGACTTGTATCTCTCAAACAATGATTTGCGTATGAACAGTATCATGAAACAGCTTACAGTGGTTTCCAGTTTGTTTATACCGTTGACATTTTTTGCAGGTGTTTGGGGAATGAATTTCAAAATAATGCCGGAACTGGAGTGGCGGTATGGTTATGTAATGGCTTGGGTGTTGATGTTGGTTATAGCCTTATTTGTTTATCTCTATTTCAAGCGTAAAAAATGGTATTAGACTAATGATATGTAATGAACAGGCAGGTCGGAATATACATTTCAGGCTATTATAAGATAAGTGAGGACTATTGAGAGTAATTTCTATACTGTTATCAGTAGGGAAGTGATGGGATTAGCGGGTATTGGATCTATTCAGTACCAATCGAGGATGGTTCAATAAATCCATAAAAAGCTTTTTTCTTAAAGGAATAGGCTGCCCACATTTTATCACCGTAACTGTAATGCCACCATTCTCGTGGGTAGTTCTTAAAGCCGGCATTTTCCAGTACGTTTTTTAGTAACATCCTGTTTTTCAGTTGTAATGGCGTAATGTATTTATTGGACGTTTCTGATCTTTTGTCGAAGAAGGATATTTGTCCACCCATATCCAGTTCGTGACCGGATTGGTCACAGATGGTGATATCAACAGCCCCTCCCGTTTGATGACCTCCGTAACCTGATCCATCAGGTTGAGCTACTTTTAGACGGGTCAGACGGATGAGTTCTGTGTGGGATGTATTCGGGTGCTCTTTTCTTGTTTCTTGTAGTCTTTTTTCCCAGCGGTCTTTTTGCTCTTCTGCTGATCTGTATGCATCATAAATTTTAAAATGCATACCTTCCGGCAGTTTTTGGGTTGCAGAAAGCAGTATATTATATGTGCCTTTTCGTATCATTACAGGAAAAGGAATGTTTTCTTTAAAAAAGAATTCGGAGCAGTATGAGATGTCAATCAAAGGGTCGTTGTTTTCCTGTTCAATGCGACTTCTGATAAAGTCTTTGGGCAGAGTTTTTCTTATTTTCAGATAGCATAAGATGACGTTCCAAATAACTCTTATTTTCATGGGTTAGGGCTTATGTGACGGTGAATTTATTGTAACTGAATGAAAATATATTTCTTGAAAGAGTCTTAGGCTCAGATGAAGTCCGATTCTATAATCGGTTATTCTGATGATTTCTGTTCCTGATAGGTTAAGATATATTTAACGGCGACCAATACATATAAAATAAATGGTAATTCGTGTGTGGAACTATGTTTATAAACAAAAAATGCGGAGATCCAGAAAAAGATTCCGCATTTTTATTTATAGAGAATAATTTATAGCGTTTTCCAATTGATTATCAAATGCGCCTTATAGGTTGGCCAGTTCGATAAATTTGTCTACAGCGGCACTTAAACCATCTTTGTTCTTTCCGCCTGCTGTTGCAAAATGTGCCTGACCACCGCCACCGCCTTGGATCAGTTTGGCAGCTTCACGAATGATCTGACCTACATTAATGCCGTGTTCCTTAACCATTGTGTCGGATGCAGCTGCTGTCAGCATAGGTTTGTCTTCGTATATGCTTCCGATGATAACAATTGCATTTTCTGTCTCATTACGTAATTGGAAAGCCATATCCTTAACAATGTCTGCCGGCATCGGGATTACGCGGCTATATAAGGTAACTCCGTTGATGGTTCTGGCATTTTGAATAATTTCTTTTTTTGTCAGAGCGGCTTTTTCTTTGATTACGTTTTCCAGCTGTTTTTTCAATGTACCGTTTTCTTCTATGGCACGTGTGATAGCGGCCTTGACGTCTGGAGCGTTATTGAACATAGATCGCAGGCTGTTTACAAGATCCTGCATTTCATCGATCATTTGTTCAACTTTCTCTCCCGTGATTGCCTCGATACGGCGTACACCTGCTGCAACGGAACTTTCGCTTAGGATTTTCACCATACCTAACTTTCCAGTAGATTTGGCATGGCAACCACCGCAGAATTCTACACTGTCACCGAACTGTACAACACGAACCTTGTCTCCATATTTTTCACCAAACAAAGCAATGGCTCCCAGTTCTTTTGCCTTTTCAATAGGCATGTCGCGGTGATCCTGCAACGGTATGTTTTCTCTGATTTTTGCGTTGACAAGGTGTTCAACCTGACGCAACTCTTCATCTGTCACTTTCTGGAAGTGAGAAAAGTCGAAACGGAGATAGTCTGGGGTTACGAGTGATCCTTTCTGTTCTACATGTTCACCGAGTACGGTACGCAGTGCCTGATCGAGCAGGTGAGTACAAGTGTGGTTTGCTTCACTGGCTGCACGAGCGTCAGTATCTACACATGCCATGAAGTTTGCTTCCGGATGTTGCGGCAAAGTTTTGGCAAGATGAACAGGAAGATTGTTTTCGCGTTTGGTATCGATAATCTCAATAGTTTCAAATTCAGAACAGATAACGCCTTTATCGCCGACTTGTCCACCCATTTCGGCATAGAACGGAGTAGTGTCAAGTACGATTTGGTATAAAGTCTGTTTCTTTTGGGTGATTTTACGGTAACGCAGAATATGACATTCATATTCAGTGTAGTCCCAGCCGACGAATTGAGTTTCGCCTTCTGCCAAAACAACCCAGTCGCCAGTTTCTACGGCAGCAGCATTACGGGCACGTTCCTTTTGTTTTTGCATTTCCGCATTAAAGGTTTCTTCATCAACGCTCATACCGTTTTCGCGGCAGATCAATTCTGTCAGATCGAGCGGGAAACCATAAGTGTCGAACAAGGTGAATGCTTGTACGCCGTCGATGATATTTTTACCGGAAGCTTTGGTTTCTTCCATGACGCGGTCCAGCAGACGAATACCTGTTTCAAGAGTACGGAGGAATGAATCTTCCTCTTCTTTCATAACCTTAGATATCAGTACTTTCTGTGCCTCAAGTTCCGGGTAGGATTTGCCCATCTCTTGTACCAGAACAGGAAGGAGTTTATACATAAATGCTTCTTTCTGTCCTAAGAATGTATAAGCGTAGCGTACTGCGCGGCGTAAGATGCGTCGAATGACATAACCGGCTTTGGCATTGCTTGGAAGCTGACCGTCAGCAATAGAGAAAGCAATGGTACGCAAATGGTCGGCAACTACGCGCATAGCGACGTCCTTCTTTGGATCGTCACCATAATGGCAACCTGAAAGTTCGCCGATAACCTTGATGATAGGTTGGAATACGTCAGTATCGTAGTTGGAGCGTTTGCCCTGCATGACAGCACAAAGACGCTCGAATCCCATACCAGTATCAATAACTTTGGCAGGAAGAGGTTCCAATGACTGGTCTGCCTTACGGTTATATTGCATGAATACAAGATTCCAGATCTCTATGACAAGTGGATTGTCCTTATTGACCAATTCACGTCCGGGAATCTTTGCTTTTTCTTCATCAGGGCGTAAGTCAATGTGAATTTCTGAACAGGGACCGCAAGGACCAGTAGCTCCCATTTCCCAGAAATTGTCATGCTTATTACCGTTCAGAATATGATCTTCGGGAAGATATTTGGCCCAATAACCTGCAGCTTCGTTGTCACGTTCCAGACCTTCGTCGGGTGCACCTTCAAAAACAGTAGCATAAAGATTGCTTTTGTCTATTTTCAGGACGTCAACCAAGAACTCCCAAGCCCATTCAATAGCTTCTTTCTTGAAATAGTCACCGAAACTCCAGTTACCCAGCATTTCGAACATGGTGTGATGATAAGTGTCGTGGCCGACTTCTTCAAGGTCGTTGTGTTTGCCGCTGACGCGGAGACATTTTTGTGAATCGGTACAACGTTTGCTTGTAGCAGGACGGTTGCCCAAAATAATGTCTTTGAATTGGTTCATTCCGGCATTGGTGAACATCAGTGTGGGGTCATCCTTGATAACCATAGGCGCTGATGGTACAATAAGATGTCCTTTTGACTCGAAAAATTTGACGAACGAGTCGCGGATTTCGTTTGCAGTCATCATTATTTCAAATTTTGCGTTATATATTCTTGAAAAAAGTTTTGCAAAGATAACTTGTTTTGCCTATTTTTGCAAGGAAAAGCTTGAAAACGAATGCTGTCTGATTAAATTATGGTCTTGAATTCCGGTAAAGAGTTAAAGTTGTATTATACTATCGGGGAAGTGGCGGATATAATAGGTGTATCTGAAACTTTATTGCGTTATTGGGAGAAAGAATTTCCGACTATAGCTCCCAAAAAGGCAGGTCGTAATGTGCGGCAATATACCAAGGATGATATAGAACAGATTCGGTTGATATATAGTCTGGTAAAGGTGAGAGGAATGAAACTTTCAGCAGCTCGTGAAGCTTTACGTAAGAACAAGGAAGGTACTCAGCAGACAGCGGAAGTTATCAGCCGATTGCAGGCAGTACGTGATGAATTGCTTAAAATAAAGAAGGAATTAGACGGATTGGTCTAATTCCTTCTTTTTTTATTATTCTTATTGTAAGGATTTAGCTGATACGGGTGACTTCTTCAATGCCCTCTATCGCTTTGAGATTCTGACAGATAGATTTGACATCCTCAACGTCATGTACGCCAAGTTGGATTTCACTTTCAAATATGCCATCTGTAGTTGTTACTGTCAGTTTGTTAATATTAATGTTCAATTGGTCTGAGAGGACACCTGTCAACTGATGGAGTATGCCGATATGGTCTATTCCGTTTATTTTGAGAGTGACAGGGAAGTACAATGTTTTGTGGATATCCCATGTCGCTGCAATGATATGGTTGCCGTCGCTGGCTTTTAATTTGGCGGCTATTGGACATTGGCGTTTGTGAATATAGACTCTTTGGTTGTTGTCAATGTAGCCCAACACATCATCACCAGGTATTGGGTGACAACATTCTGCTATAACGAAACGCTTGATGTTCTCTTCGTTTAAAACGACATTTTTTTTATTGAGGGTCACGACAGGATTGTCTGTCTGAGACTCTTGTTCTTTGTGAGTGATTTTATTCTTTTTCCGTTTGAGGAATGGAATATACTGTGTCCAGCTGCTTTCTGTTTTAGTCTGTGACTTATTGTGCAGAACATCCAGATCTTCCTGTCCGAGTACGACCTTTTTGTTGCCAATGGCCAGAAACAGGTCTTCCCGGAATTTGATATGATGAAGATCACACAATTTGTCTATATTCATGCTGTTAGGCTCAATGTCAGCTTTTTCAAAGAATTCATTGAGTATATCTTCGCCCTGTTTCTGAAATTCTCGTTCTTCCCTGCGTAAAATGGCCTGGATCTTTCCTTTCGCTTTTGCTGTAGTGGCAAAATTGATCCATTCTTTTTGTACACGTTGTGTTTTAGAGGTCAGAATCTCCACTTGATCTCCGCTGTGAAGCTTATGGCTTAATGGTACAAGCTTGTGATTGACTTTTGCACCAATACAGTGGCTGCCTAAGAAAGTATGGATACTGAAAGCGAAATCCAAAGCAGTACAGTCTGCCGGCATGGTTTTGAATTCACCTTTCGGGGTGACTACAAAAATTTCGGATGCATAGAGGTTAAGCTTGATGGCGTCAAGAAAGTCTAAGGCATTAGGTTGAGGATCGTCCAGGATTTCCTTGATTGTATGTAGCCATTTTTCCAGTTCGTTTTCGCTGTCTACTGCCGTTTTGCTGCCTTCTTTGTATTTCCAGTGTGCAGCAAAGCCCTGTTCCGCCATTTCGTCCATTCGTTTGGAGCGTATCTGTACCTCTATCCATTGGCCGGTTTTGCTCATTAAAGTGACATGAAGAGCCTGATATCCGTTTGCTTTCGGATGGTTCAGCCAGTCGCGAAGACGTTCGGGATGAGGCTTGTATATTTTGCTCGCGCAAACATATATCTGGAAGCATTCTGTTATCTCGTCTTCTGATTTTTGAGGTTCAAAAATGATGCGTACTGCCAGTATGTCATAAATTTCTTCAAAGCCGATATGCTTGTTTTGCATTTTGCACCAAATAGAGTAAGGTGTCTTGATACGGGCCTTGATGGTATAGTTGACTCCAAGCCGATCAAGTTCTTCTCTGATCGGAAGGGTAAATTCTTCAAATACTGAATCTCGTTGTGCCTGTGTACGTGCCAGTTTGTCAACTATTTGTCTGTATTCTTCTGGATGTTCATATTTGAAACTGAGATCCTCAAGCTCTTCTTTTATTTTGTTTAATCCCAAGCGATTAGCAAGAGGGGCATAGATATAAAGCGTTTCACCGGCTATTTTATACTGTTTGTTGGGCTGCTGAGATCCCAGTGTACGCATGTTATGCAGGCGGTCTGATATCTTGATAAGAATGACGCGAATGTCGTCACTCATAGTCAGAAGTAGTTTTTTGAATGATTCGGCCTGTGCAGATGCCTTGTCACCGAATATGCCACCTGAAATTTTGGTCAGACCATCTACGATAAGTGCTATTTTAGGACCGAAGATATTTGAAATATCTTCTACGGTATAGTCCGTATCTTCAACTACATCGTGGAGTAAGGCGGCACAGATGGATGTAGATCCCAGTCCTATTTCGCCGCAGACAATTTGCGCTACAGCTATAGGGTGCATGATATAAGGTTCACCAGACAAGCGTCTTACTCCCTTATGAGCCTGTTTGGCAAAATTAAAGGCTTTATTGATAATATCAACCTTTTTTCGGTGACGTGATGCCAGATAGGTGTCAATAAGATGCTGGTAGGCATCATTAACCATTTTTTCGTCATCAAGTTGTTTTTGCATGATATCTTCCATCGGACCCTCCTTTTTTGACAGTTGTTATCTGACTCTTAGTTTCCTTCCTGCACGTATGCTGTTTCCTCTCAGTCCGTTAAGACGTTTAAGTTTGCTCACTGTTGTTCCATTCCTTTTCGCTATTGTTGATAAAGTGTCTCCGCGTCGTACTGTTACGGTTCTGCTTCTCGACTTGCTCTTCTTGCGGGTCGTTGTTTTCGTAGCCTTTTCTTCCTCAACTTTTACGATAGAACGGTTTGTGAACAATTCATCTGATTTATAGTTGTATACAGAATCACCAGCATTGATGAAAGCGCTGATACCGTGTGTAGGCAAACGTAAAATGCATTCTGATGTTTTGCCACCGGGAATAAGATCTGTGCGGTATTGTGGATTAAGAGCCCGTACTTCTTCAGGCTTGACATTGCACATGGCTGTGATCTGTTCAATATGTACATCTCTGTTGATCAGAATAGTGTCTGTACTGGCCGGAAGTTTACTGTTCATGGGGCATATATTGTGCTCACAGTAATAGTTCATAACGTAGTTGGCTGCAATAAATGCCGGTACATATCCTCTGGTTTCCTTGGGCAAATAAGGGTAGATCTTCCAATAGTCGTTTACTTTTCCTGCACGATAGATGGCTTTATTGATATTGGCTGGTCCACAATTGTAGGCTGCAATGACCAATGTCCAGTCACCGTATATTTCATAAAGGTCTTTCAGATAATGGGCTGCAGCATAGGATGATTTGATAGGGTCACGTCTTTCGTCTACCAGACTGTTGATTTCCAGTCCGTATCGTTTTCCTGTGGTAACCATAAACTGCCAAAGTCCGGCAGCTCCAGCACGTGACGTGGCCTTAGGGTTCAGAGCTGATTCAATGATAGGCAAATATTTCAGTTCGAGTGGAAGCTGATAGCTTTCCAAAGCTTCTTCAAAGATAGGAATATAAAAATTGTTGGCTCCCAGCATATACGAAACTGAACTGCGCAACTTTGTGCAATACATATCAATGAATTTTCTGACGACTTCATTGTAAGGCATTTCTATTACATTGGGCAGTCGTTTAAGTCTGTCAATATATTCTTGATCTGAAAATGTGGGATTTTCGTTTGAACTTTCACAGTTTTCGTCAAAAGACAGATAATTTTTAGAATGCCATTCCATCAAAAGACTGTCTATTTCATAGGTCATACCTTCAGGTAACTCTATGGATTCGTCTTTACCCGTATTTTCGTCATGTATAGTAATATCATTCTGTGCAAAAACCAAACTATGGCTTAGAATGAAAGCGGTGCATATTAATCCTATTTTCTTTATCATTCTTTAAAAGTTAAGTTTACATTGTATGCCGACTGATGAATTGGCCATATTCCTTCCGGAATTAAAAACGGCTGGTTCTATTTTCAGTCCCAGGTCTTTTGAAATATCAAATGAAGAGAGTTCTGCGTCTACATAAGCATCAACCACTGAAAGCAGATAAACTCCAATCATCGCAAAGATACTCATATCTCTGTATTTCCGGTAATAATTTTTCTTGTTTTTGAAAATATCTTTGTATTGATCTTCTTTTCCTGTGATATCATAATTCATGGGGAGCATATTCATATAGCTTTTGGTATTTGGATCATCGTCCATAATATCCAGATAAGCCTGTGAGTAATCACTGTACATTTGATTGTTCCAGGTAAGTGCGTAAAGACATCCTAGAAAACCACCATATACGATGGGGATTTTCCATAGTTTACGGTTGTAGATCTGTCCGGCTCCCGGGATAATCAAGGAAAGCCATAAAGCACGTTGCGGATCGGGTATAAAACGTTTTTCTGCTTTATAGTCATTAAGATGAAGCAAGGAATCTGTTTGTCGTACGATAGTGGCAGAATCCTGAATTTCTTTAACGGCAGGTACGATGATACTGTCTTTGGATTGAATTTGCTGTTTACTGTGGTTCAGTAAGGTATCGGCTTGTGCGGGAATGCTGTCAGACAAAAGTCTGGCATGTGCTTGTGCAACAGAGGTTAAGGTGTCAGGCATGACGCGAGAAGAGTCCGTCTGTGCACAAAGACTATTGTTCCCGCATGGCCATATGAGAAGACCAAGCAGGAAACAAATATAAAAATGATATGTGAAATGTTTTTTTTTCAATTTTTCAGACGATCAAACAGTTCTATAATACGTTCTAGTTCTTCTTCGTTGGTAAATGGTATGCTGATTTTCCCTTTGCCTTTCTCTGAGCAAGTCAGTTGTACTTTGGTCTGGAAGAATTTGGAAAGGCTGTCCTTAAGAATATTGTATTCTTCAGGAAGTTTGGCGCCTTTGGGTGTGATCTTTTTACTGCCGGCTTTAACACTTTCTCCTTCCAGTAGTGCCTTGACCATCTCTTCGACTTTCCTTACGGAGAGCTTTTCTTTTATAATTTCATGAAACAGCTTGATTTGCAGTGTCGGATTATCCAACGCAAGTAATGCTCGGGCATGTCCCATATCGATTTCCTTATTTTGCAGAGCCATCTGTATGGGGGCAGGCAAGCGGAGAAGACGGAGATAATTCGTGATAGTGGAACGGTTTTTGCCGACTCTTTCACTTAGTCTCTCTTGAGTCAGATCATACTGTTCAATGAGATGCTGATATGCCAATGCGATTTCTACTGAATTAAGATCTTCTCGCTGGATATTTTCAATCAATGCCATTTCCATGACATTTTCATCGTCTGCCGTGCGGATATATGCAGGAATTGTGCGTAATCCGGCCAGTTTTGATGCTCTCCATCTGCGTTCGCCGGCAATGAGTTGGTAAGTATCATCGCTCATTTGACGCAGGGTGATAGGTTGTACGATACCAATTTCTGCAATGGAGTCTGCCAGTTCTTGCAAACTTGTCGGGTCAAACTCTTTGCGTGGTTGGTTGGGATTGGCCGTTATTTTATCAAGTTCAATTTCGTTTATAGTGGAAGATCCGCTTGTATGGACTTCTTGGGTAGATATCAGTGCGTCAAGTCCTCGTCCTAAAGCAGGAAATTTTTTGTGTACAGCCATATATCGTTATTTGTTTTTTTCGATGATTTCTTTGGCCAAAGCCAAATGGTTTTTTGATCCGGTAGAATCCGTATCATATAAAATGACTGGGACTCCGTGGCTTGGTGCTTCGCTCAGTTTGACATTACGTTGGATGACCGTATTGAATACCAACTCCTGAAAGTGCTTTTTGACTTCATCATAGATTTGATTAGCCAGGCGCAGGCGGCTGTCGTACATGGTCAGAAGGAAGCCCTCTATTTCCAGTGAAGGATTTAGTTTGGATTTGATGATTTTTATTGTATTCAACAGTTTGCTGATACCTTCAAGTGCAAAGTATTCGCATTGTACTGGGATAATGACAGAGTCCGCTGCTGTGAGTGCATTGACTGTGATAAGTCCTAAAGACGGAGAACAGTCAATAAGGATGTAGTCATATTCGGCTTTTAGTGGAGTGAGAATATGGCTGAGCACTTTCTCACGGTTTGGCAGATTGAGCATTTCGATTTCAGCACCGACCAAGTCTATGTGTGACGGAATGATATCCAGACCGTCAATATCCGTAGTGTAGAGTGCATCGTGAACATCGATATGATCGATAATACATTCATAAATAGAACTTTCAATTTCCGATACGTCCACACCCAGTCCTGACGAGGCGTTGGCCTGAGGATCAGCGTCTACCAATAACACTTTCTTTTCCAAAGTAGCCAATGAGGCTGCCAGATTCATAGAAGTAGTGGTCTTTCCAACTCCTCCTTTTTGATTGGCTAAAGCTATAATTTTTCCCATTTTTTGTATCAATTGGTTGCTGCAAAGTAACGTATTCTCTGTTTGTAGTCCTAATATTTAGGATGGAGAAACGTTAAATTGTTGAAAACTCAATAGGATTGTTAATAACTTTTGTCACACCTTTTTCTGCAAAGATAATGTTTTTCTTTCAAATGTTTAAGTTTTAAAGGTTTTTTCGTATAATTCATAGCTAAAAGGGGATACTTTAACATGTATGCAATGTTGCTGTGAAAGAATAAAATAGGATTTGTTGTCTGTAAATATTAATATATCTGCTTCTTGGGTTTTTCAAATAAACTTTGAACAATAGGGGGTTGTATGATGAATTAAAAATGAATATCTTTGTATGTTTGTGTAGTAATAAGAATGAAAATATGAAACCACTGATATTACTTTCTAATGATGATGGCGTACAGGCAAAAGGGTTGAACGAACTCATTTCCATGTTGGAACCTTTGGCCGATCTTATTGTGATGGCACCGGATGGTCCACGTTCTGGTTCTGCATGTGCCATTTCGTCTCATCTTCCATTGACTTACAGATGTGTAGAGGATCGCGCGGCAGTGAAGATTTATGCTTGCAACGGAACTCCGGTTGATTGTACAAAATTGGCTTTGGAGTTATTTACGGAACACAAGCCGGATTTGGTAGTGAGTGGAATTAATCATGGTGACAATTCCTCGGTAAATGTGCATTATTCCGGTACGATGGGAGTTGTAATGGAAGGATGTATGAAGGGTATTCCTTCTATCGGATTTTCGTTATGCGATTTTGATCGTGATGCCGATTTCAGTGCGATGAGCGGGTATGTTCGTGCGATTGTCAGCAGGGTGCTGAGAGAAGGATTGCCGGAGCGGGTGTGTCTTAATGTTAATTTTCCCAAGAGAAGTTCCTATCTCGGGGTTAAGGTATGTCGGATGTCGAAAGGAAAATGGACCAATGAATGGTTTAAAATGGATCATCCTCACGGACAATCATATTATTGGTTGACAGGTGAATTTATCAATACAGAACCGGATATGCAGGATACGGATACATGGGCCCTGGTCAACGGATTTGTCGCCGTAACGCCTATACAGGTTGATATGACAGCTTATTCGGCAATGTCTGGTTTGAAAGATCTTGAGAATCTATGAAGTATTATCTGATTGTAGGTGAGGCAAGCGGAGATTTGCATGCTTCTCATCTGATGCGCGAGTTAAAAAGGCTTGATTCTGAGGCGCAGTTCCGTTTTTATGGAGGTGATCTTATGAAAGCCGAGGGAGGAGAATGTGTCAAACATTATCGTGAGATGGCTTATATGGGGTTTATTCCTGTGCTGTTGCATGTCCGTACAATTCTGCGTAATATGAGTTATTGTAAGAAGGATATCCTGTCATGGCAGCCTGATGTATTGATACTTGTAGATTATCCGGGTTTTAATTTGGAGATAGCTAAGTTTGTACATGCTCATACTGCTGTTCCGGTATATTATTATATCTCTCCAAAGATTTGGGCGTGGAAAGAATATCGGATTAAGAATATCAAACGCGATGTGGATGAACTCTTTTCCATATTGCCTTTTGAGATTGATTTTTTCGAGAATAAGCATCATTATCCCATACATTATGTCGGAAATCCTACTTTGGATGAGGTGGAGCAGTTCAAATCTGGATATAATGTACCGTTTTCTGATTTTTGTGCAGAGTTTCACTTGGATGATCGTCCCGTCATTGCTTTGTTGGCGGGCAGTCGGAAACAGGAGATAAAGGATAATCTTTCTCTCATGATCAAGGCTGCTTCTGTTTTTTCTGACCGGTATCAATTGGTATTGGCAGGAGCGCCCAATATTGAAAAGGATTTCTACGGTCAATTTATAGATACAGATAAAGTGAAGGTGCTATACGGCCAGACTTATCCGCTCCTTAGTCATGCAACGGCAGCTTTGGTTACATCCGGAACCGCTACCTTGGAAACGGCATTGTTCAATGTGCCTCAAGTGGTTTGTTATTATACGGCTTGTGGTAAGTTTGTCAGTTTTTTGCGTCAACATTTGTTGAAGGTACCATATATTTCATTGGTTAATCTGGTAGCTGATGAAGAAGTCGTCGTCGAACTGGTTGCAGATGGAATGACGGTGGATAATCTGACTGAGAACTTGAGAGATATATTGCCGGAAGGAAGAAGGCGCCTTAAACAATTGGATGGATACCGGAAAGTAAGGCTAAGGCTGGGAGATGTCGGTGCACCCGTAAAAGCAGCAGAGCAGATGTATCATCTTCTTGGTTCTTCCCGTTCAAGTAGGAAAACAGATTATTAGATATAAAAGAAAAATCCCCGAGCTCTCATGCGGCGGGGATTTTTCTTTTATGGGTTGCTTTAAAATAAAGTCAGCGTATAAATGTAAATGACAGAAGCGGGGATGGCTAATAGCGAACTGTCGAAACGATCCAGCATTCCGCCATGGCCTGGGAGAATATGTCCGCTGTCTTTAATTCCGAGCTGCCTTTTAAGCAGGCTCTCTACCAGGTCGCCCCATGTGCCGAATATAACGACAATCAGTGCAAACCCCAACCATTCCATTCGTGACAATATGGGATAATAGGAGGCTAGAATCTGTGATACGGCCAGTGCGATAATTCCACCTCCAACAGAACCTTCCCATGATTTGTTGGGAGATATGCTTGGAAAAAGTTTGCGTTTGCCGAAAAGCGAACCGAAACAATAGGCTCCGCTGTCACTGCTCCATAAAAATAAAAAGACAGACAGAGGCAAAATGCTTTGATAGACCACACCGATAGAGCTGGTCGGGTCATTTTGGAACGCCAAGGCGTTGAGCGTACCGAAAGGCAAGGCTATGTACATCTGGCTGAACATGGTAAACGCCCAATTGTTGAGTGCATATTGGCGGTCCTGATATAATTCGCTAACCAGCAAATACACTATCGACAGAAGATAAGGTATGAAAACTGCAGACGATGTCAGCTGACTGCAGAAACCCGAAATGGCGCCAAAAAGATAGGTGCCTGCCACGGTACATATCATGGTGTTGACTTGCACATCTTCTTTTTGATTGATGATATCACAGAATTCCTTGATGCTTAATGCAGTGATTAGCATAAAGAGAACGGTGAAAGACATCCAGCTCCACAAAATACCTCCTACCAGAATGGCTACGAAAACAATTCCGGTTAAGGTACGTATGATTAGATTTCTTTTCTTGTCGGTCATTGATCTGCGTTATTGTTGTTTACGTCATTCTTGTTACCGTCTTCTTCTGTCGCTGTTTTGCCGTTTTCCTCATCATTGGAATCCGGTGCCGGTAAAGCAGCCTCTTGAGCTTTGTTCTCAGTCAGTTCTTCTGAATCCTTGTTGGCATTTTCTTTTTCGTTAAGACTGAGCAATTCTTCTGTTCTGCTTGTCCAAGGGCGTTTGCCAAATATTTTTTCCACATCTTCTGCGTAGATGACTTCCCTTTCTACCAGAACCTTGGCCAATTGCGCATGGCCTTCACTGTGTTCTGTCAATAAGGCCTTGGCGCGTTCATACTGTTCGTTAATCATCTTCTTGACTTCCTCGTCAATAAGTTGAGCGGTACGGTCAGAATATGGTTTGCTGAAATTATATTCTTCATTGCTGTAATAGCACAAATTAGGCAATTCTTTGCTCATACCCAGATAAGCGATCATACCATAGGCCTGCTTGGTTACTCTTTCCAAGTCATTAAGGGCACCTGAAGATATATGCCCGGTGAACAGTTCTTCGGCTGCTCGTCCGCCAAGTGTTGCACACATTTCGTCCAGCATCTGCTCTTTGGTCGTAATCTGGCGTTCTTCCGGTAAATACCATGCGGCGCCCAAGGCACGTCCGCGGGGAACAATAGTCACCTTGATCAGCGGATTGGCGTATTGGAGGAACCATGATATGGTGGCGTGTCCGGCTTCGTGTAAGGCAATCGTCTGTTTTTCTTCAGTTGTCATCACTTTGGTCTTCTTTTCCAGACCGCCTACAATTCGGTCGACAGCACTTAAGAAATCTTCTTTACCGACGAATTTTTTACCATGTCGGGCTGCAATCAGAGCTGCTTCGTTACAAACATTGGCGATATCTGCACCAGAGAAACCTGGAGTCTGTCTGGCCAAGAGATCAATATCGACAGTCTTGTCTGTTTTGACAGGACGCAGATGAACCTGGAAAACTTCTTTTCTTTCGTTCAAGTCAGGAAGGTCTACGTGAATCTGGCGGTCAAAACGTCCGGCGCGCAGCAGGGCTTTATCCAGAATATCTACGCGGTTGGTGGCAGCCAGAATGATGACACCGCTGTTGGTGCCGAAACCATCCATTTCCGTAAGAAGCTGGTTCAATGTGTTCTCTCTTTCGTCATTGCCGCCCATGGCCGGATTCTTTCCACGTGCTCTTCCCACAGCGTCAATCTCGTCTATAAAAATGATACATGGCGCTTTCTCCTTGGCTTGTCTGAACAAGTCACGTACACGACTGGCACCGACACCGACAAACATTTCCACGAAATCAGATCCAGACATTGAGAAAAACGGAACATCAGCTTCGCCTGCCACTGCCTTCGCCAAGAGTGTTTTTCCGGTTCCCGGAGGACCAACCAGCAATGCACCTTTAGGAATTTTACCACCCAGGTCAGTGAATTTTTTCGGGCTCTTCAGAAATTCCACAATTTCTTCTACTTCCTGTTTGGCGCTGGCTTGTCCGGCTACATCCTTAAATGTCACTTTGGTGCCATTGCCTTTTTCTATCAGTTTGGCTCTGCTCTTACCCACGTTGAAAACATTACCACCGGCATTGCTGCCTCCACTCATGCGTCGCATAATGAAAATCCATATAGCGATGATGATGATGAACGGCAAGAAATTCCACAGGATGTTTGTCATGAAGTTGTTGCTACGTTCGTAGCTAAGTTCTCCCGTGAACTGTTGTGCAGCCTGTGCTTGTTCGATAAAATCCTCCAGTTTGTCGTTTGAAGGATATTCTACCTGAATGTAGGGTGAGCGGCCTACCTGGTTAACGCCTTCACCAAACACATCCCGTATATGTTCGGGCTTAACGAACATCGTAAGGTTTCCGTCATCTTTGTTGGCGATGATTTTGCTGGCATAACCTTTCGTGACATATTCCTTAAACTGGGTATATGCAACGGGTTTGGTCGCACTATGGTCTGTTCCCGTGAAAAACAGATAGAGCAATACCAAGGTTATGATACCATATATCCAGCTCATGTTAAACCTTGGCATCTTATTCTTATTTTCAGAGTTGTTCATACGCGTTTGTTTTGTTTAGTCTATGTTGGGTAAATAACTTAGTTTGGCGTCTTCCCAAAGATGTTCCAGATCATAAAAATCATGTGCATCAGGCAGGAACACGTGTACAATAATATCTGAATAATCCATTGCAACCCACTCCGCATTCCTGAGACCGTCTATAGCTACAGGCTTGGTTTGAGCCTGTTTGCGGGCGAATTCCTCTACGGAATCCACTATGGCACTGACATGTGATGGTGAATTGCCCTGACAGATAATAAAATATTGACAGATTGTATCACCGATTTCTCTCAGATCGGCTATTACTATTTCTTTTCCTTTTTTCTCTTGTATACCAGCTGTAATGGTTTTAACCAAATTTTCTGTTTCGTTCATTCTATTTTATTAATATATTACAAATTGACAGGCAAAGATAGCATATTAAATGTAACATTCGTAATTAAAGAGCCTAAAAAAATAAGGCTTTTATTTTTTTTATGTAATATCACAGATAATATTGTTCGGATTTATAGTCATACGATGGATTGTGTAAAGGAGCAAAGGAATATAATCTGACATGCCTTGGCAGGGTGACATGTGCTGTTTGGAGTGGACAATGTCATGTTGGGGATAGGTGTAGTTTGAAAATATAGATATTTTTTAAAAAAATAGCCTGAAAAATTTGTCAGTTCGAAAAAAGTAGCTACCTTTGCACTCGAAAACGAGACATTGGGCTATGGTGTAATGGTAACACAACAGATTCTGGTCCTGTTTTTCTTGGTTCGAATCCAGGTAGCCCAACTTTCTTCATATATAATTTATTTTTTTGGGCTATGGTGTAATGGTAACACAACAGATTCTGGTCCTGTTTTTCTTGGTTCGAATCCAGGTAGCCCAACAGAAAGCTCCCGAAAGGGGAGCTTTTTTTTATGTCCGAAAGTGATCGCAAGATAGGATGATAAGATAATAAAAAAACGTACCAAAGAACTTCTTCAGTACGTTTTTTATGGTTGTTGAGGTTTTTATTTTACTGTTCCTCTTTATTGCTCATTTCTTTTTCGATTGCTTTGATCTTTTCTTTGATCAAGTTAAGCTCATCTTTCAGCTTCTCCATTTTCTTGTTCATTTCGTTAAGCAGGCTATTGCCCTTTTTGGAGCTGCTGGTCAGGAAACCAAGGTTATTTTCGTAGGTCTTGATTTCATTCTTCTTGATTTCATAACTTCGGATCAGTCTGTCCCGTTCTTTTGCCAGTGAGTTGCCGCCTTCTTTGGCTCCCGCCTTCAAGCTGTTCTTGAAGTTGTCCAGACGTTTGCGTGCAGCGCTGATGTTAAGAGCCTTATAAAGGTTGTCTACAAGTTCATGATAAGTCTTGTAGATTCTGTCTTTTTCTTTAAATGGAACAAAACCTGTTTCATTCCATTCTTTCATCAGGGCCTTCAAGGTTTCTGCTTTATTTTCGCTTTCGTCTTCGATCAGAGCCTTCAGTCGCTCGATAATATTGTTTTTCTTTTCCAGATTATCGTTCTCTTCGTTGCGCTGGCTGGCATTGGCTTTGTTCTTTTGTTCAAAGAAATAGTCACATGCTTCAATGAATCTTTTCCAGATACTTTCGGCATATTTTTTGGGGACTGCACCTATCGTTTTCCATTCTTTCTGCAGTTGTACCAGTGTGTCAGCAGTTTTTTTCCAGTCCGTACTGTCTTTTAATGCTTCTGCTTTTTCGCATAATGCGGTTTTAAGACTCAAGTTCTTGTTTTGTTCTTCTTTCAGATTCTTGAAGAATTCAGCCTTGGCTGTGAAGAACTTGTCGCAGGCACTCCGGAAACGTTCGAAAATCTTGACGTTCATTTTTTGAGGTGCAAAGCCGATACTACGCCATTCGGTCTGAAGGTCTATGATTTCCTTGGTATAGGTATCCCACTCTGTAACCTTCTTTATGGAATCAATGGAGATAGCTTCTATTTTTTCGCACAATGCAGTCTTTTTGGCCAGATTTTCTTCTTCTTGCGCTTTCAGATCTTCAAAGTGCTGTTGGTGGCGTTTGTTGATGGTTGTTGATGCAGCCTTGAATCTGGACCAGATCTCTTCTCTGAGTTCTTTGGCGACAGGTCCGGTTTCTTTGTACTCCTGATGCAGAGCCTGAAGCTGCTGGAAAGCTGATACTACGTCTTCTTCCTGAGCCAGTTTCTCTGCGGTTTCACAGATTTTTGTTTTGATTTCCAGATTTTTCTTGAAATCATATTCCCGGAATTCATTGTTGAGCTTCAGTTGATCGTAATACTGTTCTACATAAAGCTGATAAGTTTTCCAGAGTTCGTTGATTTTGGATGCGGGAATGAGAGTGATTTCTTTCCACTGGTTTTGGAGGTCTTTAAACTCCTTATATGCCTGGTTGGCTTCTTCCGGAGTATTGCTTAAGGTCTTGATACGTTCCAGAATAGCCAGTTTTTTCTGCAGGTTTTCTTCTTTGATACGTTCCTGCTCAGCCATGGCTTCCGCTCTTTTTTGTTTGATAGCGTTCATGGCCTGTTTGAATTCGTCTTCAAGAACATTTGGAGCTGGTAGAAAGTCTTGTGGGTTTCCGCCGTCTTCGATAAATTTGTTTCTTGCTGTATTTATATTGTTTTTATGTATTTTATAAAATGCCTGTTTGAGAGAGTCCAGTTCTTGTTTTTCGGCAATTTCGTCAGATTGTGCAAGTTCTTTGAGTCTGGCGATAACTTCCTCTTGTGTTTGTGGCAGAACAACGGCTGGTTGTTCTGTTCCGTCTGTTGAAGATGCTTCAGTTTCGAATACTTTCTCTTCCAGTTCGTTGCCTTCCAGGGAAGGATTTTCTTGAGCGTCCATCATATTACTTCTTTTTAGTATCTGATTTGGTTTTCCTGTTCATTTTTTAATATCAGGCACAAAATAAGTATAAAAATATTTGTAAACCTAAAAAATGATATATTTTTTTTGTTGTTTCTGTTCTAAATCCATGATTTACGGCGAAAATACCATATAAAGACGGCTGTGATACAAACAGTCAGTGCCAATGCCAGCGGGAATCCCCATTCTGAATTTTCCATGCCGTTGATAAGGTTCATACCGAAAAGGCTGGCTACCAATGTGGGGAACATGAGGATAATGGAAATGGAAGTCAGCATTTTCATCACGCTACTCACATTGTTATTGATGATGTTGGCGTATGTATCCATCGTGGAATCCAGAATGTTGGCATATATGGAGGTAGTTTCCCGTGCCTGGCTCATTTCAATATTGACATCCTCAATCAGGTCTGCGTCCAATTCGTCCACAGGAAGCTTGAACTTCAGTTTTGACAGTAAGGTTTCGTTGCCTCTGATGGAGGTGATGAAATACGTCAGGCTGTCTTGCAGGCGTGACAGGCTGATCAAATCAGCATTGTCGACATTCCGGTCAAGATGTTGTTTGGCTTTTTCGATAAGAGTGTTGATTTGTTTCAGACGTTTCAGATACCATACGGCAGAAGAGAGGAACAGCCGGAAGACCATGTCTACGGAGTCCGTAAATCCCAGGCCGCGTTTTTGCTGGTAGCTGACAAAGTCAATCATCATGTTGGTTTCAAAGTTGCAGACTGTGATGCAGACCTCTTTATTAAGAATGATACCAAGCGGAATAGTTGTATACGGGGTACGCGAACGGACCTCTTTGACATAGGGAATTCGCAGGATGATCAGAATCCAGCCGTCGTCAAATTCATAACGGGCTCTTTCGTCCGTATCGGCGATGTCCATTAAGAAATAATCAGGAATGTGTAGCGTGTTTTCCAGATAGTCAATATCTTCCTGTGTAGGGCAAGTAACCTGAACCCAGCAGTTGGGCTCCCATTTTTCGAGTGTGCGTAATCCGCCGTTTGTATTCCAGTATGTTCGCATGAGAAATCCTCCATTGGTAAATCGGACGGAGGTTCCTTTTGATGCGAACCTCAGTCCTTGAAATTAATATTTTCCGCGTAATAATCGTCCATTCTTTGGTAAACACTATGATTAATTGCACTGCAAAAGTACAATAAAGATTTTAAAATAACTACTTTTTTGGATTCTTTTGGTCAATTTTGAGTAATCAGGCTGTGGTTTCTTGGGTGACAGCCTTGGTCAGTTCGATGAAATCGGCAACAGAAAGCTGTTCCGGCCGTTTGCTGAAAATTTCTGCGCTCAGGAACGGAGTATGATCCTTGACCGGCAAACCGTTTTGGCTGGCGGCCTGGTCGAGCTGGGTAAATACGGGACGGATGGAGTTTCGCAGCACCTTTCTTCGTTGGTTGAATGTTGTTTTGACGATCTGTTTGAATAACCGTTCGTCACATCCCAGGTCCGTTGTGGCGTTGCGGGTCATACGGATCACGGCACTTTTGACTTTGGGGGGAGGGTTGAACACATTTTCATGAACCGTAAACAGGTATTCCACATTATACCAGGCTTGGATCAGTACGCTTAGTATGCCATAGGTCTTGTTGCCCGGTGAGGCTGCAATTCGTTCGGCCACTTCTTTCTGGATCATGCCTGTGCAACAGGGAATCAGTTCCTTATAGTCGAGCATTTTAAAGAATATCTGGCTGGAAATGTTATAAGGATAGTTGCCGGTCAGGACAAAAGGCTGGCCGTTGAACGTATTTTCTAGGTGCATTTTCAGAAAATCGTCCTCAATGATGTGGTCTTCCAGTTGGGGAAAACGTTGGCGGAGGTAGGCTACGGATTCAAAATCTATTTCCACGACTTTGATCGGGCGTGGTTTGTTGATGAGAAACTGGGTCATGACGCCCATTCCCGGTCCGACCTCAAGGACGGGGATATCAGGACATGCGTCAACGGTATCCGCAATGTCCTGCGCAATTTTTAAATCCTTTAAAAAATGCTGTCCAAGAAACTTTTTAGGTTTGACTGACTTCATTCTTACTTTTTTATGTTACTTTTGCATACAAAGATAAATAAAAAAACAAAGTGAAAGGCATTAGTGCTTCTAAGATTATATCGAGTGGATTGAAAATCATCCTGCCGTTGTTTGCAGCAGGGATGATTTTGTGGTGGATGTATAGGGATTTCGACTGGGAAGAATTACGACGTGCGCTCAGTTATGAAATGAACTGGACGTGGATGTGGCTGTCTATGCCTTTTGGTGTGTTGGCTCAGGTCTTCAGAGCTTTGCGCTGGCGTCAGACATTGGTTCCGTTAGGTGAGCGGCCACGGGTTCATACCTGTATCAATGCCATCTTCATGTCGTATGCGTCCAGTCTGGTCGTGCCGCGAGTCGGTGAAGTGTTGCGTTGCGGTTTGTTACGCCGTTACGAACAGACTCCTTTTACGAAAGCCTTGGGAACGGTGGTAACGGAACGTATGGTCGATTCCATCCTGATTCTGTTGCTGGCCATGATTTCAGTCCTTTTGCAGATTAAAGTCTTTATGGTCTTTTTTGCAGAGACGGGAGTCAGCATAGAAGGGTTGTTCGGACGTTTTACGATGGCAGGATTCTGGGTCACGGTGGCTTCCATACTGGCAATCCTGGTTCTTGTCCTGATCCTGGCATATAAACTGGCGTGGTTCAGTAAAACCAAGAATCTGTTTCGTGATATTCTGGATGGCATCCTGTCATTGAGAAAGCTGAAAAACATACCTCTCTATCTCTTTTATTCAATAGGGATCTGGGTGGCTTATTTCCTGCATTTCTATCTGACCTTTTACAGTTTTACGTTTACTTCCGGACTAGGCGCATCTGCTGCTTTGGTTGCTTTCATTGTAGGTTGCTTTGCTGTACTGGTACCTACACCTAACGGGGCAGGTCCCTGGCATTTCGCAGTGAAAACCGTACTGGTCCTATATGGTGTGGCTGCCCAGCAGGGAGTGATGTTTGTGCTGGTCGTACATACGTTACAGACACTTCTTGTTCTGTTGTTGGGAGTGTATGCGCTGTTGGCTTTCGTGTGGACCAGACCGAAAGAGAAGCACGAGGCTAATATGATTGAATCATAAAAGTTAAAGAATCATTTTAAAACGAATAATTATGAGTGACGAAATTAAAAAACTGGAACCTCAGATTGTATGGCGTAATTTTTATGCTTTGACTCAGGTTCCGCGTCCTTCCGGACATTTGGAAAAAATACAGCAGTTCCTTCTGGACTGGGCTGCAGAAAGAGGTATTGAGGCTTTTAAGGACGGTGGCGAGAATATCGTGATGCGCAAACCGGCTACGCCGGGTATGGAAAACCGGCAGACTGTGGTCATGCAGGCACACATGGATATGGTACCTCAGAAACTTAAAGACAGCAAGCACCAGTTCGAGACCGATCCGATCGAAACCTATATTGATGGAGACTGGGTTAAAGCGAAGGGTACGACTTTAGGATCAGATGACGGTATGGGTGTAGCTGCCATTATGGCCGTATTGGAAGATAAAGAACTGGTTCACGGTCCTGTCGAAGCTTTGATTACAGCTGATGAGGAAACCTGTATGTACGGTGTGAATCATTTGGATGCGTCTACGCTCAAGGGAGATATCCTGTTGAATATTGATAATGAAACGATGGGCGAATTTGTGGTAGGAAGCGCAGGTGGTGTGAACGTAACTGCTACAATGGAATATAAGCCTGTGGCTGTGGAAGAAGGAGACAAGGCAGTCAAGATAACCGTAAAAGGATTGCGTGGCGGACATTCAGGACTGGAAATATCCGAGAACAGAGCTAATGCCAATAAACTGATGGCACGTTTGATGACATTGGCTATCAGTCGTTACGAAGCCCGTCTGTGTGCATGGGAAGGCGGTAACATGCGAAATGCGATTCCCCGCGAGTGTGAGGCTGTAATTACGGTACCGGCTGAGAGTGTGGCTGACTTGCAGGAACTGGTAGATTATTGTGCGGATATCTTTACGGAAGAATACAGAGGTGTAGAAGAAAATATTGTGGTGGCAATGGAGGCTGTAGAGACTCCGGCCGAGCAGGTACCAGAAGATATTCAGGACAATCTGGTAGATGCGCTGATGGCTTGTCATGATGGTGTATTGCGCAATATCCCGTCTATGCCTCATATCGTTGAAACTTCTTCCAATCTGGCTATTGTCAAGATCAATCCGACCAAGGCTGAAGTACTGATATTGGCCCGTAGCTCAAGTGAGAGTATGATGGATTACATTTCCGACATGTTGGAATGCACTTTCAATATGATTGGCATGAAGGTTAGTTTTGATGGACATTACGGCGCATGGCAACCTAATTTCGATTCTCCAGTGACAGCACAGATGGTAAAGATCTATAAGGAACTGTTCCAGGAAGATGCAGTCGTACAGGTGGTACATGCCGGATTGGAATGCAGTCTGATCGGTGAGGTTTATCCTAAGATGGATCTGGTCAGCTTCGGTCCTACCTTGCGTTCACCGCATACACCTGATGAGCGTTGCAACATTCCTTCTGTAGCCAAATTCTGGACCTTCCTGAAGGCTTTGTTGGCTCAGATTCCTGAAAAGAACTGAAAAACGGCTGATGCCGGTTGAATAATGACAAATGGCATTCCGATGTAGTTTACAGACTGGTCGGAATGTCATTTTTTATAGGTGATAATCAGTACGGGTCTTATCTTATTGGCGCGGGATGCCTGTGAAACGGAAAATGTATGTTGTCGTTTGTGGATTCTGGGTTTTAAAATATTATAACTTTCTTTTTTTCTGATTTTCCGCTTGATTATTTATCTTTCGACTATAAAAACGATTAAACTTTAACACTATGAAACTGAACGGATGGTTTTGGGCTTTGATGGTGTGTCTGGTATCTTATGGCAGTGTAAGAGCAGACAGTTATGATTCATTGTGGAAAAAAGCCAAAGATTATGAGAGAAAGGATTTGCCGCAGTCTGCCTATCAGGTTTCTTTGCAGATATTGAAAAAGGCGGAAGCGGAAAAAATCAAGGGGCAGGCCTTCTCGGCATGGCTTTATGGCTGCAGGCTTCGTCAGAAATGGCAGCCGGACAGTGTCTATAATGATATAAGGAAACTGGAAGCCCGAAAAAATATTCCAAATCAGACAGACAAAGCTGTAATTGCCTCATTGTTGGGTGAAGTTTATGTTGATTTTGCCAATTCGGTGGCCTATAGGCAGACTTCCCGTCAAGCCAGTCTTGACAGTCTGCAAGAGTGGTCGTACGATCAGTGTAAGGAAGCGGCTTTCAAAAACTATTGTCTGTCCATGCAGAATCCCGGGCTTTTGGCTGATGTACAGGCACGGGATTACGTCCCTTTCATTACGCAAGGTAAATGTGACGGGATCTTCAACGGCGATTTGCTGCATATCATCACCCGTCGGGCATTGTCGGATCTGGATGATATGAGACTGTCCAGCCAGGATCAGGCGTTGTATGCCGGAAAATGGTATGCTTCGGTGTTGTCTGTCTACCGTCAGAAGAACATGCGTGAGGCCGAATTATGGTGGATGCTCGACTCCGTAGACCGATTCTGTGATGAGGCCATTATTGTACCGTTGCGTTATCCCGGATCATATACGGATGAAATGAGAGAACGTGAGGCTTTGACGTCCAGTCGTTATCAGGCTTATTTCTCATTGTTGAAGCAGTTTGGTGATCTGCCGTTGGCTTCTGAAATTTATTGGCGGTTGTTGAATTGGAATGAGATATCCCTGAAACGCAGGATGGACTGGTATGAAGAAGCCCGTGGCCATTATGAAAACAGCGACTGCTGGAAATGGTTTGCGAGATGGAGGGACAGAGAAACGACTCCGGAAGTGAAGTGGAATATCCCACAACTTATGTATCCTGACCGGCAGTGGGATTGCGTCGTGAGCAGCCGTAACATATCCACAGTCAGGATGGTCTGGTTTCGTCTGGATGAAAAAGGATGTCAGGAACTGAACAAACTTTCCCGTGACAAGAAAATAGCCTATTGCCGGAAGAACTGTAAGATTGTCAACACTCAGGACTTCCGTATCGCTAACAGGTCGGAGTACCTTTATACGGAAGATACCTTGAAGATGGATATACCCGGTGTCGGTGTTTACGGCTTGTGGGTGACGGCAGACGGTAAGACCGATGAAGGTACGTTTTGCAAGATCAGCGTATCAGGGTTGAAGTTGTTGCTGGCTTCCTGGCCTGATCACCGTGTGCGGTGCCGTGTCGTCGATGCCATGAGCGGTGCCCCGGTCCGTGCGGCCAAAGTCAACTTGTATCGCATGGAAAAAGGTCTGGAAAAAAGCCTGGTAGCCGGTATGACCGATGCCAGTGGAAGTATCAGTCTGCGTGCTCCTGATGATGAGAATGTTCAGTTGACGGTCGGCGCCACTTGTGGAGATGATGTATTCCTGCCACATGTCAATTTCAGAAATATCTATTCTTATAATGAAAGACAGATCGAGAATGAGGAAGTCAGGCTTTATACTGACAGGGCCATTTACCGTCCCGGTCAGATTGTTTCAGTAGCAGGGGTGTTCTATCGGCAGAAAGACGGCAAGGCCAAAGTGTTGTCTGGTCGACTGGTCACCTTGGAACTGTGTAACAGCAATAATGAAAAAGTGACTTCCAAACAGGTCGTGACAGACGATATGGGAGGTTTCAGTGCTTCGTTTGCATTGCCTGTTGGAGGACTGTCCGGCTATTATACAATCCGGACAAGCAATAGCGCGGTATCCTTTAAGGTAGAAGAATATAAACGCCCAACCTTTGAAATCCGGTTGGATGAAGACCGGAAACAGTACCACACCGGTGACACCTTGACGGTGAGTGGTGTCGTGACGAACTATAATGGTGTGTCGGTCCGGAATGCCCGTGTGACGGGTACGGCCGGTTTCCGGTCATGGTGGATGCGTTTGCCGCAGAATCAGGCAAAGACTTCCCTTGATACGATTTCTACGGATGCAGAAGGTCGGTTCAGTTATCGGATCTTGATTCCTAAAATGGAAGCGAAAGGAAGAATCTATGGCTTGGGTTACGAGTGTAAGATCAATGCCACAAACGGAGCAGGGGAAACCCATGAGGCGACGAAAATGGTGCTGTTGGCCAATGATTTGATTCAGATTTCATTGGATATGCCGACGATGTGGGAGCGTCATACGGATGCCACTTTCCGTGTAGATTTGTCAGGACAGATCCGACAACAGACTGCGGCCCGGATTACAGTCGCTTTTTACAGGCAGCAGGGGCAATCCTCCTGGCAACTCGTTCGAGAAGATGAGGCCGTTGAGGCAGGGCGGGCGTATCATTTGAAAGTCAAGGGACAATGGGAACCGGGTAAATATGAAGCGAGGGTTCAGGCTGTGACCGGAACCGATACGGTCCGGACTGTCCAGCCGTTTGTCTGCTTCGATATGGAAGCATCGCGTCCGGTCGTCGATACGGTTGACTGGTATTACGATACGGGTGATACCCTCAGCGTGGAGAAGCCGGTGAAAGTACAGATAGGCAGCAGTGCCGACAGTGTGAGACTGTATTACACCTTGTTCGCCAAGGAGAAGGTGTTGAAGGATACGATGATCTGTTTTTCTGATTCATTGCTGACTTTTGCCTATGAACCGGATTCGGAATATGGTGACGGCCTGTTGGCTTGCTTTGTCTTTGTCAAGAACGACAAGGTCTATACCCGAATGAAATATCTGTATAATCCCCGTCCGGACCGTCAGTTGAAGTTGAGCTGGAGCAGTTTCCGTGACAAGCTTAAACCCGGTGATAAGGAAACGTGGACGTTGCAGGTTCTGACCCCCGATGGTAAGCCGGCCTCTGCCAGAATGATGGCTACACTTTATGATGCCTCGCTCGAACAGTTTGCCACTCATGACTGGTGGTTGGAAATGCCTCAGTTTGTCACTTTACCTTATGTCAATATGGTCAATACGGCTTCAAGAATACATTATCAGGTCATCCGTCATCCTAAATCTTATGCGGACGGTAATGCGGGATACCGGTATTGTGATTTCGGGGATTTTGACGCTTCTCTTCGATTTACTTTTAGTTCGAGAATATTTTATACTATAATGGATGTGATGATGTCGAAACCGAAGGTTGCATTGGCCAACGTTGGCAGTGGAGTAGTGGCAGCAGACCGGATGGGAGTCATAGCCGGGCTGGCCAATATGAAGCAGGACGTAGTGGAAGAAGAGACGGCTGGTGCAGGAAACGCACCCGAAGAGACTGTCGTTCCTGATCATGCAGTCAGGACAAATCTGCAGGAAACAGCTTTCTTCTATCCGGAACTGAGGGCCGATGAGAATGGGCATGTGGTCATGACGTTTACGGTGCCCGAGAGCCTGACTTCATGGCGGTTTATCGGACTGGCGCATACAGATGATCTGATGACCGGGAAAATCAAGGCCGATGCTGTAGCCACCAAGGATATCATGGCACAGCTGAATCTTCCGCGTTTCACCAGAGTAGGCGATGAGACGACCCTGACCGCCACGCTTTACAACCAGACGCAGAAACGTGTCAAGGGTGATGTGACAATGGAAATATTCGATCCGGCCACGGAGAAAATCATCTGGAAAGACAAGTGCAAGATGACGGTAGAAGGAGTGTCAGATACAGTGGTGTCATTTACCTGGAAACCGACAGACCAGCATACACTGGTAGCCTGCCGTGTCATTTGGAAGGCTGGTCGGAATTCAGATGGTGAACAGCGTTATCTGCCGGTTCTCGAGAATAAGGAGTGGTTGACGGAAACCAGACCTTTCCAGACCTCAGAATCCGGTGAGACTGTCGTACCGCTCACGAGTTTGTTCCAGAATAACCACGGGCAGGCCGGAGCGCGGCGTCTGACTTTGGAATATACAGCCAATCCGGTCTGGTATGCCGTACAGTCTCTTCCCGTTCTGCTTAACCCGCGTACCCACAATGCACTTGATCTGGCCGGAGCCTATTATGCAGCCACACTGACAGAACAACTGATGCAGCGTTATCCTGTATTGGAACAGACCCTGCGTCAATGGCAACTTTCACCGGAAGCCTTGCAGGCAGCTTCATGGCCGGAGAAGGAAGAACTGAGCGGGCTGCTTGTCGAAGAAACACCTTGGGCTGTAGAGGCTGAAGATGAAGCACAGCAGTTGGCCGGTCTGCAAACCTTGTTTGATGAAAATCAGCGTAAAGAGCGTTTGCGCCGTTTTGGCGAACAGCTTGGCCGTTTGCAATATGCTGACGGCTCCTTCAGCTGGTTCCAGGGTATGTCCGGCAGTTATGGCATGACATTGAGGGTGGCCGGCTGGCTGGCCCGTTCCGGCGTATTGTCAGGAAAGTCTGCCGACCTGTCTTCTTCTGTGGATATTCCGAAGATGCAACGCTATCTGGCCGGACAAGTCCATCAGATGATCGAACGTGACAAAGAACGTGAAACAAAAGCTTTTGCCACACAATGGCTGGACTACCTCTATTTCCTCAGTCTGTCAGACCAGTCATGGATGAACCGCACTGACCTCTCGGATGCCCGATACGCATTGGATGCTCTTGTCAGGGATCGTTATAAACTTGATCTGAATGACAAGGCCAAGGCTGCCATTATTCTATTCCGTGCCGGTAAACGTTCAGAAGCAGACGAAATGATGAAATCGCTGCATGAGTATCTGGTAGAAGATGCCTATGGCTGCCATTTGGCCTATCCGTCCAACCGTTATGATCTGATGGACCGTAAAATAGCCGTACATGTACAGATCATGGAAGCCGTTGAACTGTTGGAGCCTGATGACAAGGCGTTGATGAACGGTTTAGGACGTTGGCTGCTGTCACAAAAGCGGGTGCAGGACTGGCCGACGAATACGGCTACTGTTTCTGCCGTTTATGCTCTTGTCAAGGCGCAGGGCGACCAGCTCCATGAGGCTGTAGAGGATACCCTTCAGCTCGTTTTTGCAGATGGAAAGGTGGAAACGGTCAATGCCGCTCAGAGTAAGCTGGCTGGTTTGGGATATATCAGGTCACAGTGGAGTGGTTCGGAACTGGAGAACGGAGTACGTGAATTGCGTATCCGTCAGGGCCAGTCTGACAATGCCTGGGGAGCGGTTTATGCCCAGTTCAGCATGCCGCTTGAGCAGGTGGCTTCGCAGGCTTCCGGTATGCGGATTACCCAGGAATGGCCGTCAGGCCCGATGAAGGTGGGCGACCGTGTGACGGTACATTACCTGATCACCTCCGACCGTGATTATGATTATGTTTCCCTGAAAATCGGCCGTCCGGCTTGTGTGGAACCTGTAGAAACAGGAGCCGGATATACCCATAATAATGGATTGTATTATTACAGGGATGTACGTGACGCTTCGACCAATTGTTTCTTTGAACGTCTGCCCAAAGGTACTCATATCATAGATATAGATTATTATGTGGAGAGACCGGGAACTTATGAATCCGGTACGGCCGTGCTTTCGGGAGTGTATGCGCCGGAGTATACGGCACATTCAGAATCCGTAGAGATTAAAGTGAAGCCATAATGAAGACAAATAAAAGAATAACTCTGATAGCAGGCTGCCTTTTCGGCAGCCTGCTTCTGCAAGCCCAGACTGCCAAGTTGTTATCACCACGTAATCTTTCCAGATGGGAGATACCTTATGGTGATTACAGTGGGATTACTCCTATTGGCAATCGGACTTACGCAATAGTCAGTGATAAATCCGATCGTGACGGCTTTTATGTGGTGGGTATCAGGCAGGATTCCCTTACGGGGCAGGTGACGGATATGTATGGTTGGATGGCCATGGGGAAAGAAACCAATGGACAGGCAGGCCGTGATGCGGAAGGTATCGCTTTCTTCCCGACTGACTCCACATTATGGATCAGCGGAGAGAGTGATCAGCGGATCGTTGCCTATAATCAGGAAGGACAAGCATTGGAACGCGAGCTGCAAGTGCCGTTCTGTTTGGCCAAGGATAAGATCTGTCCCAATTATGGATTTGAAGCGCTGGCTTACGATGCGCACCGCCATTTGTTTTGGACTGTGACAGAAAATGTGTTGAAAGCCGATGGACAGGTGGCTGCGCCTGGACATGAAGGCCCTTTCCCGTTACGGTTACAGGCGTTTACACCGTCCGGTCAGCCTGAACGGCAGTATACTTACTGGCTGGACACTCCTCAGGCCAAACGGAAAGGCCGGCAATATGCTTTTGGGGTAGTGGCGCTTTGTGTGCTTCCTGATGGACAGATGTATGCGCTGGAGCGTGAGTTTGATGTAAAAAAGCATTATTTGGGAAGTAGGGTCCGTCAGAAACTCTATCGGGTCATTTTCGAAAATCAGGATTCCCTTTCTGCCTGTTTGTCTCAAACTGAATATGCCGTAAAGAAGATCAAGGTAGCCGAATGGAATACGCAGATGAGACTGATCGGCCAGCGTCTGGCCAACTATGAAGGATTGTGCCCGGGTATTGTATTGAAAGACGGCAGACAGACACTACTGATGATCAGTGATTCCCAGCATGGATATGGACGTAAATGGTGTCATCTGAAAGACTGGATAAGGGTAGTCATATTACCATAGATTGGTGGTGGGCGTGGTTGGTGAAGGATTTCTTTCAGGAAACAGCATTGTTGTAATTTGTTTCTTGCTATATACCCTGTGAATATTTCCCCTTCAAAGTCCTTCACCTCTTCACTTCCCTTTGTTTATGCTGATTGTAGGGTGAACCTGCTCCTTCACTACTCCTTCACCTGTCCTTCAAACAGTCTTTTTGGTTGTATTAATAATTGATGATTAAAAATAAAAAATCAGTACACTTTTAAAAAAGTAAAGCTTACTTTCGGAAAAGTAAACCTTACTTTTTTGAAAGTAAGCCTTACTTTTTCCGGGAAAAACCGAACTGGCCATTCTGTTTCTGGATATTTGTTGACATTTTAACAAATTGGAGAGTGTAAAGACAGAATACCGGAATGAATCAAGGATATTCATCTGTAATTGTTTGTATATCAGTATAATATATATTAAGATGAAGAGGTGAACAGGTTTGGCCGGATTCCTTCTTGTGGGGAGATGAATATAAGTTGGGGACGGTGGGTTTAATCCCGGATTTCAGGTCCGGTATTGTACCTTGGAAAAACCACCTTGGGAAAAAACATAGGGCCCCAAAATGATCTTGAATCTACAGAGCATTAATCCTGAAAACCCGGATTGGCAAATCGGTTTTTCCGTATGTCTGCTATTTGTTTGGTGAGGTGAAACTGCATCTTGCAGGGAATATGCCATGTTGAATAGAAACTGTCATTAAAAAGTCTAATAGGATAAACAGGATTCTTTTATGTTTTAAAAAAACGTAAAATAGCCATATCGTTATTTTTTTGGATGGGGAATGTATTTGAAGGATAGAAAAAAACACTAATTTTGATCATTGGGAAAGTTAAATCAGGTGTGTTAATAAAATATTGAATCATGAAGCAAATATCTTATGTCAGATTAGGATGGCAATGTCTGATTGTCATATTGATGACGTTGTTTACGGCGTGTCGCCATGACAGTGAGAAACATAAGGTGAAGGTGGCTTCCAAGGGGCTGCCTTATGAATTGCTGGTCGTAGTAGATGATGATATATGGAAAAGTATGGCTGGCGATTCGCTTAAAGTCGTATTGGAAGGAAGTGTTCCCGGATTGCCTCAGAATGAACCTTTGTTCCGCCTGCTGCGGGTGTCTCCTGATAATTATGTCCGTACCTATGTGACCATGCGGAATATCCTTTTTGTCAAGACTGATCCTCAAACGAAAGTACCACGTATCGGGGTGGCGTATGACAGTGAAGCGTCTCCGCAGATTTGTGTCAGTGTGGAAGCCGGTGACAAACAAGCCCTGGCAGAATTCGTAGGACGGCAGAAAAAACGGATAGCCGATCTGTTTGTAGATTCGGAACTGGCGCTGGAAACAGCCCGTCTGAAAAAGAAATACAACAAGGAGGTCGATCAGGCCTCACGACAGATTTTCGGTGTGAGTGTTCATGTGCCTTCAGAGTTGGCTTCCCTGAAGAAAGGAGATCATTTTCTGTGGGCTTCAACCAACCGTATAGATAAAGACATGAATTATGTGTGCTATACAATGCCGATGGCAAATGAAGACGAGATGTGGTCCGATTATTGGATAGAGCAGCGGGATTCTGCCATGAAACGGAATATTCCGGGTTCCAACCCGGACCAGTGGATGACCACTACAAGGATAGACGGTGTACCTTTGGTCGTGTTTGATACCCTGACAATAGCCGGTCGGCGGGTATATGAGATGCGTGGCCTTTGGGAAGTCCGGAAAGGAGGAATTGGCGGACCTTTCGTTTCACTGGCCTATCCTGATCCTGCAGCAGGCCGTATGGTGGTGACGGAAGGATTTGTTTATTCACCTCGAACCAACAAGCGTGATCTGGTCAGAAGAATGGAAGCAGCATTACGTGGTGTGGAAAATGTGGGCGGACAGAACCGGTGAAGCGAATGATGCCTGCAGGAAAGGATATCTGTATTCGGGTCTAATCCCATGGCAGATAAATTAATGGCAGAAATAGTGAAAAACCACATTTTATTGTATCTTTGTACAAAAAAGAAATTGAGATATGACATTAAGAAAAATAATCATAGGGGCTGTTTGTGTATTGCTGGCTGGTCCGATGGCTGCGCAACCTGAAATGACAGTGCAAAGTGATGTCGCCAATATGGGGGAGATCATGTTTCAGTTGCCGGCCAAGGTGAACTTTAAGATTAAGAACACAGGAGATGAGCCTCTTAGTATCAAGGAAGTGATCCCGTCATGCGGCTGTACGGCGGTGGACTGGACCCGTGAACTGATCAGTGCAGGTGCGGAAGGTTCGATTACGGCTATTTATGATGCCAAGATGCTGGGCGTGTTTCAGAAAGACCTTGAAGTATATACCAATGCTTCTGAAGAACCGGTTTATTTGCATCTGCAAGGTCGCGTAGTGACCAAATTGTCGGACTATTCCAATTCATTCCCATTCGAAATGGGCGATATCCGGTTGAATGTGGATAATATTGAATTCGACAATGTGAATCGTGGAGACAAGCCGGTAGCGGAAATTCAACTGGTGAACCTGAGCCGCAAGAGTTATCGTCCCCAGCTGATGCACCTGCCACCGTATCTGACAGCTCAGTATTATCCGGAGGTCCTGAATGGAGGCCGTATGGGAAAAATCCTGTTGACGCTGGACAGTGAGAAACTGATGCAGATGGGATTGACCCAGACTTCTGTTTACCTGTCACGACGTCCGGGAGATAAGGTCGGAGAGGAGAATGAGATTACGGTGTCTTCCGTGCTGTTGCCTGATTTTTCTTCGTTGTCGGTTGACGAACGTGCCAAGGCGCCATGTATGGAGCTGTCGGCTGATACGCTGGATTTGGGCGAGATGGGACGGAAACGCAAGAGAACCGGAGAAATCATAATCAGCAATACCGGAAAAACCAATTTGGAAATCAAGAGCCTGCAAGTATTCAATAATGCCATGTCGCTCAGTCTGAGTAACCGGACTATTGCACCGGGTAAAAGTGAGGTACTGAAAGTGACCATTACGGCCAAATATCTGAAGAAAATCAAGAACCGTCCGCGTGTATTGTTGATTACCAATGATCCGGCACGTTCAAAAGAGATCATAACGGTGACAGTGAAACCCTGATAAAATCTTGTTGCTATGGAACATCCTGAAAACAGCTCAGAATATAAAGGCTTGACCGTCAATAGTGGTGTGGCGCAGCCTTCGATCGTGAATCCTTATCTCAAGCGGGGGCGTTACCGTCATCGCCAGATGTCGGCCGGTGATTATGTGGAGGGTATTCTTAAGGGAAATATGACCATATTGGGACAGGCTGTCACTCTAGTGGAAAGCCTGAACCCTGATCATCAGGTCATAGCCCAGGAAGTAATAGAGAAATGCCTGCCTTATTCCGGTCATTCGATACGTGTAGGTATCAGTGGTGTTCCCGGAGCCGGTAAAAGTACAAGTATTGATGTATTTGGCATTCATGTACTGGAACAATATGGCGGAAAACTGGCCGTGCTGGCCATTGATCCCAGTAGCGAGCGTAGCAAAGGGAGTATATTGGGTGACAAGACCAGAATGGAAAAGCTTTCCGTGCATCCCGATTCGTTCATCCGGCCCAGTCCCTCTGCAGGTTCACTTGGTGGCGTGGCCCGTAAAACCCGTGAAACCATTATATTGTGTGAGGCAGCCGGTTTTGACAAAATCTTCGTGGAAACAGTCGGGGTGGGGCAGAGTGAAACAGCTTGCCATTCAATGGTTGATTTTTTCCTTCTGATCCAGCTGGCCGGTACGGGTGATGAGCTTCAGGGTATCAAACGGGGTATCATGGAGATGGCTGACGGTATTGTGATCAACAAATGTGATGGGAACAATGTAGACAAATGCCAGTTGGCTGCTACGCAGTTCCGGAATGCGCTTCATCTGTTTCCGGCACCGGAAAGCGGGTGGACACCGCAGGTGATGACTTATTCCGGTTTCTATAATCTGGGTGTAAAGGAAATCTGGGATATGGTTTATGCTTACATAGACTTTGTGAAGGCGAACGGTTATTTTGAACACCGTCGCAGGGAACAGGCTAAATATTGGATGTATGAAAGCATCAACGAGCATTTGCGCAACAGCTTTTTCCAGAATCAAACCATTGCTTCAATGCTCGCTGAGGCTGAAGAGCAGGTTCTTAACGGACGTCAGACTTCATTCGTGGCTGCCAAGAAACTGCTCGATGCTTACTTTGCACTCCTCCATTAACCATTTGGGAGTGGAGGTGGCGCCACATATTCCAACAGAGTTGCAACCGGTCAGCCAGTTGAAGTCGATTTCATTGGCTGCGTCAATCATATAGGATTGAGGATTGACATTCTTGCATTCATTGAAAAGCACCCTGCCGTTCGAGCTTTTCTTGCCGCATACGAAAAGAATCACGTCATGACGTGATGCGAATTCGCGGATATGCGGCATCCGGTTGGCTACCTGACGGCAAATCGTGTCGTAATACCGGAATGTGGCTGTAGGTGAAATATGTGTCCTGATGTATTCCACTATCTGGCGGAAACCCTCCAAAGGTTTGGTTGTTTGTGAATAGAGGTAGATGTCTTTGTTGAAGTCAACCTTGGAAACGTCTTCCGGCGTTTCGATGACGATGGCCTTGCCTTCGGTCTGTCCTACCAGTCCTAAAACTTCAGCATGACCTTTTTTGCCGAAAATGACAATCTGTTTGTCTTGTGACTCCAAAGAAGTGAATTCCTTCTTGATGCGTTCCTGCAAGTGAAGCACAACCGGGCATGTGGCATCAATGATTTCTATTCTGTTTTGACGGGCGGTATCATAAGTGGCCGGCGGTTCGCCGTGTGCCCGAAGCAGGACCTTGACATCGCTGAGCTTTTCAAAGTCCTGGTGATCGATGGTTATCAGACCCATTTTCTTCAGCCTGTCACATTCCTTGCCGTTATGGACAATGTCGCCCAGACAATAAAGCTTGCAGCCTTGGGTAAGTTCTTCTTCGGCCTTGTTGATGGCACGGGTTACTCCGAAACAAAATCCCGATCCCTGATCTATTTCAATAGTCATATTGATTCAGTATTGGAAGATGAAGAATTATATCTTTTGGCCAGATACACGCTGGTATTGCTCCAACAGCCAGGCTTTTTGCTGCGGAATAGTCATCTCGCTGTTGTCGAGAACAATGGCGTCATCGGCTTTGCGCAAAGGACTGACGGGTCTGTTCATGTCTATCCTGTCGCGTTCTTCCACATTGGCCAGAATCTCTTCGAAACTGCCCGGTTCTCCTTTTGCCTGTAATTCATCGAAACGTCTTTGAGCGCGGATTCTGGCAGATGCCGTTACATAGATTTTCAGTTCCGCATCAGGGAAAACGGTGGTGCCGATGTCTCTTCCGTCCATGACAATACCTTTTTCTTTGCCCATCTGCTGTTGCTGGCGAACCAGTTCTTCGCGGACAAATCCTACGGCAGCCACGAAACTGACCTTTTGGGATACAGCCAGCGTGCGGATTTCTTTTTCCACACATTCGCCATTAAGATAGGTAAGAGGTTGTCTGCTTTGTTCGTCCAGTTTGAAGCTGATGTGGATATCATGTATCAGTTCGGACAGTTTCTGTGTGTTGACCGTGTCGCCGTCGAAAAGGTTGTGACGGAGGCAGTATAAGGTGACGGCACGATACATCGCGCCGCTGTCAATATAAATATAACCGATCTCTTTGGCCAGGTCTTTGGCCATGGTGCTTTTGCCGCATGATGAGAAACCGTCTATGGCAATAGTGATTTTTTTCATAAATAGCAGATATGATTTTTATAATGAATAAGCCGCATTGAATACCAGCGAAGGGGTTGACAGGTGATATTGGGCATACGCCAGGCCAAACTTGAATTTGGACAGCTGGATTCCGGCTCCTGCGCTGAAACCGGCCCAATGAGACGATCCTGCCACTTTCATTTCGTGTGCCCGTCTGAAATTGTATCCCAAAGACACATACATGAAGTCTGTAGGCAGAAAATCCACACCGGCTACAAAATGGTTCATCAGAATGGTACCGAAGGATTCATCTTTTTCGGGATTGAAATAATAGTCGCTTTTCCATCTTGTCAGATCAATCAGGGTAACGGATATGCGGAACGGGGCATGACTGAACCCTTTGGTGAAGCCTGTCTGCAAGGAAAAAGGCACTTTTTCGTGCTTGTCGCCGAAAGCCTTGATCTGCCCTCCCAGATTTCTAGCAACGATAGAATAAGAAAAATCCGTATTGTCATCGTAATAGTTCAATCCCAGATCTACAGCCAGACCGATGGAATTGTAGTCGCCATATTTGGAGTAGATGAATTTGCCGGTAGCTCCTCCTGCCCAATGGTCATTGAGATTGTAGGCATACATTCCGCTTAGAGCCATGTCCATGGCAGAGAAAGAACCGATGATTTCGTTGGCTTCCGTTGTTTCGTCCATTGTACCATAGTGTACATATTGCGCGGTGACACCGAATGTGGAACGCTCGCCGCATATCCTGGTATAGGCGGCACTGGCCACGTTGCATCCTTGCATGTATGTCATGTAGTTGAGGTTTAACGTGTTGTCACTGACTGAACTCAGTAGTGCCGGATTCAGGAAAACAAGTGATGCATCGTCCTCTATGAGAGAAATGTTCTGGCCGCCCAGTGCCGTGGCATGGGCAGATACAGGCAGCTCCAGAAAATTGAAAACGGAGTTACCTGTTTGCGCTTTGCTTGCAGAGACAGCTAGTAACAGAAATATAAAGAGGAAAAATGTTTTTTTCATATCAGCGTTAAATTTATCGTCAAAGATACATTAATTTTAAAAAAACTGAATTATATTTGTGCATTAATTTGATTTGGGTTTTCATCCATCTGTATAAACGCGGAAAAATCGGGTTTAGGGTGTGATGTGCAAAAAATATATTCAAAAAGAAAAAAAAATGGGCAAAGACATCTGAAATCGAAAAAAATGTGTTACATTTGTCCCGTTATGAAGAATACGTAAAAAGCTAATAATATTATGGAAGTTAAAAAATCACTAAAGGCGGACCTCGAAGGCAAAAAAGGTACGGGGTTGCTGATCGGTTACGTGCTCACTTTAGCTGCCATGTTCGTTGCGTTTGAATGGACGCAGAAAGACAGAAAAGTGGTGGAAACGGAACAGGTCTATGAGAGCGTGTATGAGGAAGATATGATTCCTATTTCTCATCAGGAGGAAGAAGTGGCTGCACCGCCTCCAGCAGCAGCACCGAAAATTGCAGAAGTGTTGAATATCGTGGACAACGAAACAGAATTGGTGGAAGAAGAAGTGGAGACTTCTGAAGAGGTTAATCAGGCTATTGTAACCAATGCGGTCGGTACTGGTACTCCTACTGCAACAGGTCCTGTAGGCCCGGTAGTGGAAGATGTGGATGAAAATATCGTATACGATGTAGTAGAACAGAATCCTAAGTTCCCCGGCGGTGATGAAGCCTTGATGAAGTGGTTGTATGAGAACCTTAAATATCCGACAATCTGTCAGGAACAGGGTATTCAGGGACGTGTAATTACGCAGTTTGTCGTTAATAAGGACGGTTCTATCGTGGATATTACCATTGTCAGAAGCCCGGATCCTTACATGTCAAAAGAAGCTGAACGCGTACTGAAGAAAATGCCGAAATGGCAGCCTGGACGTCAGAGAGGTAAGGCCGTACGTGTGAAATTTACATTGCCTATTACATTCAGACTGAATTAAAAAAGAAGTATAATTATAGTAGAAAAGGAGGCTGCTTAATGCAGCCTCTTTTGGTAATATCTTAATCGTATGTATACCTGGAAAGAATTATTGGAACAAATCAATAACGAGATCCGGAATATGGCTCTCGACCGTAAGCCCGAAAAACTGTATGCTCCTATACGTTATGTCCTTTCTTTAGGTGGTAAGCGTATACGTCCGGTACTGATGCTGTTGGCTTATAATCTGTATAAGGAAGATGTATCGTCTATTTATGCGCAGGCTTTGGCTATTGAAACGTACCATAATTATACTTTACTCCATGATGACCTGATGGATAAGGCTGACATGAGACGCGGAATGCCGACGGTGCATAAAAAGTGGAATGACAATACCGCTATTTTGAGTGGTGATTCCATGCTGGTGCTGGCTTATCAGTATATGGCAAAAGGCGAGTCTGTGCGGATTAAGGAAGTCATGGACCTGTTTACGGAAACTGCTCTGGAAATAGGTGAGGGACAGCAGTATGATATGGATTTTGAAACCAGAAACGATGTGACCGAGGACGAATACATAGAAATGATCCGTCTGAAGACTTCTGTCCTGCTTGCTTGTGCCTTGAAGATAGGTGCGGTAATGGCTGATGCTCCTGCAGAAGATGCTGAAGTGTTATATAAATATGGAGAGTGTGTAGGATTGGCATTCCAACTTCAGGACGACTATTTGGACGTGTATGGTGATTCGGCCGTGTTTGGAAAAAAGACAGGAGGGGATATTCTTTGTAACAAGAAAACCTATCTGCTGATTAATGCCTGTCAGAAAGCTGATTCCAGCCAGCTTGCCGATTTGGAATATTGGCTTGGTGTACGGGAAGGGATGTATAATCCCGAAGAAAAAATAGCGGCAGTGACCGAACTCTATAATCAGATTGGCATCAGACAACTGTGTGAAGAGAAAATAAAGGCGTATTTTGACGAAGCTGAGCAATATCTGAATCAGGTGCAACTGCCGGATACGCGGAAAGCCAATTTGCGTGCCATGGTGATGAGTCTGTTTAACCGTCAGTCATAGAGAATGATGAAAATTATAGATACCCATTCCCATTTGTATGGAGATGAGTTTAAGGATGACCTTGAGGATGTCGTACAGCGTGCCCGTGAGGCAGGGGTAGAGAAAATCCTGTTGCCTAATATTAATGAAGATTCGATAGAGGCCATGATGGATTTGTGCCGGCGTTATCCCGGTTACTTTTACCCGATGCTTGGACTGCATCCTACAGACTTGACGCCGGATTATAAGCAGGTCCTGGACAGAATGGAACGTATGCTGGTTGCGGGACATCCCTTTGTCGCCATTGGTGAAGTCGGTTTGGATTATTATTGGGACCGGACTTATTATGACGAACAGAAAGAGGTGTTCGACCGTCAGGTTCAATGGGCTCTGAAGTTTGGTTTGCCTCTGATGATACATTCTCGCTCGGCGCAGAAAGAACTTTTGGAGGTCTTGTCGCCGTATCGTGAAAAAGGTTTGACTGGGGTATTCCACAGTTTTGGAGGAAGTGTGGATGAAGCCATGGAGCTATTGGCTTTTGAAGGTTTCAAGTTAGGTATAAATGGCGTGCTGACTTTTAAGAAAACGCAACTGCCGGATGTACTTAAACAGATTCCGCTTGAACGGCTGGTTCTGGAAACGGATTCTCCTTATCTGGCCCCAGTGCCGTTTAGAGGAAAACGGAACGAAAGTGCGTATATTGTCCACACACTCCGCAAAATGGCTGAAATTTATGATTGTGACCCTGAGAAGGTTGCTTTGCAGGCATTTACGAATGCCCTGGAGGTGTTTCCCAAGGTGCGATAAGTCATAAAGGGTGTGTTAAAAAATATTTTTTTTCATCAAGTTGAAATTTTTTTTTAATTATATGATGATAGTCCAGAAAAAAAAGAATATTTTTGTAGCTGAAAAACGGTGAATATCGTATTTTTTTAGTAATTTGCGCCCGTTTTAAATAAGGAGAGATGCTCGAGTGGCTGAAGAGGCACGCCTGGAAAGCGTGTATACGTCGAAAACGTATCGGGGGTTCGAATCCCCCTCTCTCCGCATCTAATTGAAGAACAAATAAATAAAATTAATAATTAATCTTAAAATTTTAGACACACAATGAAAAAGTTATTAGCAATTGTTGCGATGTTCGGAGTCTTCGCTTTTGGCGCGACTCAGTCGATGATGGCACAGGCTGATTCAGCAGCTGCCGTTACAGATTCAATGATGGTAGACAGCACGGCCGTAGAAGACACAGCAGCTGTTGAAGCTACAGCAGCTGTAGAAACAGAAGAGCCACAGCCGGTAGAGCAGGTAAGCATTCACAAAGAGCTCAAGACAAAGTTCATCGAAGGTGATGCTGGCTTCATGTCATTGGTTGCTATTGCATTGGTATTCGGTTTGGCATTCTGCATCGAGCGTATTATCTATTTGAGCCTTGCAGAAATCAATTCAAAGAAGTTGATGGCTGAGATCGAAGAGAAACTTAAGGTAGGCGATTTGGAAGGTGCAAAGGCTATTTGCCGTGATACTCGTGGTCCTGTCGCTTCAATCTGCTATCAGGGCTTGATGCGTTTCAATGAAGGTGTTGAAGACGTAGAGCGTTCAGTTACTGCATATGGAAGTGTACAGGCTGGTTACCTTGAAAAAGGATGTTCATGGATCACCTTGTTTATCGCAATGGCTCCGTCACTCGGATTCTTGGGTACTGTGATCGGTATGGTTATGGCGTTCGACCAGATCCAGGCTGCAGGTGATATCTCTCCGACCATTGTGGCTGGTGGTATGAAAGTGGCTTTGATTACTACTATCTTCGGTATTATCGTTGCCTTGATCCTTCAGGTATTCTACAACTACATCCTGTCTAAGATTGAGGAGATCACATCTAACATGGAAGAGGCTACAATCTCATTGTTGGATATGTGCATGAAGTATAACTTGAAAAAATAATTAGCAACATGGCGGCAAAAAAATATATGACGTCATACTATGTCCTGTATGCCTGCTTTGCTATTATTATAGTATTCTTTGCGGCATTCTTCGGATATGGTTATGATAATCCGGAAGGTGATTACAACGCACCTTACTGTACGGAAGGATTAATGTGGTTAATGTATGGCATGTTCTTTATAACATGTATCTTGGCCATTTGGAGTGTGATACGCGGTATCAAGTCTTCAATGGGTGGCAATGGAGAAGATGTCAGTGGCGTGCCGGGAGGAAAGATCAGTGCATTCTCTTTTATCATCATGGTAGCTTCACTGCTTATCGGTTTGCTGACCAATTTGAATGAGACTGAGTTTACCGCTGCAGATGGTACTGTAACTTCTGCCACAATGGTAACTGTAACAGACATGTTCCTGATTTCAATTTATATCATGATGGCCCTGACTGCTTTGGCTGCTGTGCTGAATATGGCAGGCCTCATGAAAAAGAATAAAAAGTAATTTACGTCTTAAAAAAAGAAAGTATGGCAAGAAAGAAAAGAAAAGTACCTGGCTTGAACGCGAGTTCAACAGCGGATATTTCTTTCATTTTGCTCATCTTCTTCCTTGTGACGACTTCAATGGATACGGATTCCGGTTTGGCAAGACGTTTGCCGCCGCCACCCGAAGATAATCAGGAGGATGCAGAGCTTGACGTAAAGGAAAGAAATGTATTGAAGGTGCTTGTTAATGCGCGTGGTCAGGTCTTGTGCGGCGACGAGTTTATTGAAGTAGACCAGTTGTGTGACAAGGCTAAGGAGTTTGTCAAGAATGAAGATAACCGCGCTAATTTGCCGGAAAAGCACATGAAGAATATTCCGTTACTCGGTCAGTGTGCTGTAACTGAAAAGCATGTGATTTCTGTACAGACTCACCGTGGTACGCCTTATAGTGTGTATTTCCAGGTGCAAAATGAGTTGATCCGCGCTTATAATGAGTTGCGTGATGAACTGAGTAAAGCCAAATTCGGAAAAGCTTATGCTGCTTTGAGCGAAGAACAGCAGGAGGCTATACGAGAGTATTATCCTCAGAAGATTTCTGAGGCTGAACCTAAAACATATGGAGGAGGACAACAATGAGCAGATTTAGCAAAGGAGGCTCCAGAGAGATGCCCGAATTGAACACCTCTTCACTTCCTGACTTGATCTTTACGATCCTGTTTTTCTTCATGATTGTAACGACAATGCGTGAAGTGACACTGAAGGTTAAGTTCACACTACCGTCAGGTACCGAGTTGGAGAAGTTGGAAAAGAAGTCTGCCGTATCCTTTATTTATGTAGGTCCTCCAACAGATCAGTTGAGACCGACCATGGGTTCAGGTACGCGTATTCAGTTGAATGATAAATTTGCTGAGCCGGCAGAGGTAATGGACTTTATCGCCGAGGAGCGTTCTACAATGGTTGACCAGACCGCGCAGACTGTTTCCCTCAAGGTTGATGAAAAGACTCAGATGGGTATCGTGACAGATATCAAACAGGTTCTGAGAAAGTCCTGGGCTTTGAAGATTAATTATTCAGCAATGAAACGTAATTAAAACTATTTAAAAAACGACATTTCATTATTAAGAAATGTCGTTTTTTTTATGATTAAAAAACTAAAGTGATTTTTTTTCACTAAATTTGCAGCAAATTAGTCACAATTATGAGTATAGCAAATTTAGACGCGTTGGATGAACAGATTCTGCGCTTGATTGCAGATAATGCGAGAATCCCTTTCCTGGAAGTAGCTAGAGCTTGTCACGTTTCTGGTGCAGCAATACATCAGCGTATTCAGAAGCTGACACGTTTGGGGGTGTTGAAAGGCTCACAGTTTGTATTGGATCCAGAACGGATAGGATATGAAACCTGTGCCTTTGTCGGTCTTTTCCTTAAAGATCCTTCGGATTTTGATAGGGTTATTGAGGAGCTTGAGCATATACCCGAGGTTGTAGAATGCCACTATACCACAGGCGACTATGACATGTTTATTAAAATCTATGCCCGTAATAACAGCCACATGTTGAGTATAATCCATGATAAGTTGCAGCCATTGGGTCTGCAGCGTTCTGAGACTATTATTTCATTTCATGAGGCAATTAAACGTCAGATGCCAATCCCTGATCTTGAAAAACCGGAGGAAAGATCACGATTTGATGAGTTGCAAGGGGATGATGAAGTCGCTGATGCGGCAGAATAAACAGATACAATATGGGCGGGACTTAAACGAATTATTTGTTTGTCCCGCCCATTTGAGTTATTGTCGTTTGGTATAATCCAGAAATCTGAATGTATATTGGTGCTTTTCGTCTGTAGGATGTTCGACGGATGACACCAGCTGCCAGTCTTTGTCTGTTATTTCAGGAAAATAAGCATCAGCTTCTTGGGGGATATCTTCAATTAATGTAAGATAAATCCGGTCGGATTTGTCCAGAGCTTCCCTATATATGCTTTCTCCTCCAATGATGAAGACTTCTTCCGTTGTCTGACAGTGTTTAAGTGCGTCTTCAAGACTATGAAATACTTCCGTACCTTGTGCCTGAAAGGATTCCTGTTTGCTTAAAACGATATTACGTCTGTTGGGAAGTGCTCCTTTGGGTAATGATTCAAAGGTTTTGCGTCCCATAATGATTGTGTGGCCGGTGGTCAGTGACTTGAATCGTTTGAGATCATCCGGCAGCCAGTAAAGTAATTTATTCTTGTAGCCTATAGCTCTGTTTTGTGCAGTAGCGACGATAATTGACAGCATAATAATGGTGATTGGTTGAAGGTTATACGGAAACCTGACCAGCGATATGTGGCCATGGATCATAATTCTCCAGTTGGAAATCCTCGTAGTGGAAATCGAAGATGGATTTGACATCAGGATTGATGATCATCCTGGGCAGTTGGCGTGGTGTTCGTGTCAGTTGAAGATGTACTTGTTCAAGATGATTCTTGTAAATATGGGTATCTCCTAAGGTGTGAATGAAATCTCCAGCCTTTAGACCGGTTACCTGAGCCATCATTTGTAATAGCAGTGCGTAAGATGCTATATTGAATGGTACACCTAAAAAGGAATCTGCACTCCGTTGGTATAATTGCAGACTCAGTCTGCCGTTGGCGACGTAAAACTGAAAAAAGGCATGGCATGGAGGCAGGTTCATGTTATTAAGGTCACCTACATTCCATGCGCTTACAATAATACGTCTTGAGTCCGGATTGTTTTTGATTGTGTCGACAGCTTCCTGTATCTGGTCTATGAAACCGCCTTTATAGTCAGGCCATGAGCGCCATTGATAACCGTAGATGTGTCCAAGATCACCATCCGGACCGGCCCATTCATTCCATATTCTGACTCCGTTGTCCTGCAAGTATTTCACATTAGTATCGCCTTTGAGAAACCATAAAAGCTCGTAGATAATGGATTTGAGATGCAGCTTCTTGGTTGTCAACAGGGGAAATCCCTCTTCCAGGTTAAAACGCATCTGATGACCGAATATACTGATGGTTCCAGTCCCGGTACGGTCGTTTTTTTCTGTTCCCTCATCGAGAATACGCTGTAATAAATCAAGATATTGTTTCATTATATATTTTATATATGATTTTATTCGTTAGCTTTGTTGTCAGTTGAATCGTTTGCTGATGGTGGGACGTTTGTCTGTTCATCCATGGTCTGTTTGGCGTCAGGGTGGTCATCTTGACCGGATTTGAACCGCCAGATTTGTGAGCCGGCAATGCAAAGGAAAATGATGCCGCCTATGGCCAATATGGTCCAACCTAGAAGCCAGTATAGCAACAGCAGGGCAACAGCCCACATAAAACTGTTGATAGCCTGGTCTTTCAAATATTGTCTTGACTGGAAATCGCGTCTTGATGAATGTTCCGACTGTTTTTGAGACTCGTTGGTTCTGTTTTTCTGTTTTGTTAGTTTATACACCAAAACGATAATGGCGATGATTGCAATAAGAGGAAACAGTATGATGATCAGAATAATGAAAACAGCCAGAATACTGGTCAGGCCGGCAGCACCCAATAACATCGACAAAACGTCTGATACGAACGGGGTAGACCATTCGGGCAGATCATCTGTTATCCAATCGTCTGTTCCTGGCAGAGTCTGTAAACTGTCTGCAGTAGAACTGAGTACGGATGTCGTATCGGAAAATACAGTCAGACTATCCTGTGCCACAAGAAGGTGGCCTGTCAGCATTGGTAAGGTGCAGATAATCCATACAATGGAAATCAGAAAAAGAAGACGTCTGGTCAACATAAAATAATGAAGTTAAATGTTTCTGTTTACAAAGATAAGTTTTTTTATTGGTGTGTTAGGTCTATTTTTGTTGTACAGACCATTTTTTTTGTCTATTTTTATATCTATAAAGGATAATCATTATGCAATATACAATACCTCAGGAATTTAAGGATTATGCTGTTCGGCTTCTTGGGCCACAGCGTTGGGATAAGCTGGAGCTGGCTCTTGGAAAAGATCCGTCAGTAAGTATCCGTTTGAATCCCTTTAAGGCGGGATCAGTGGAGTATGATCAAAGCAGATTTGATGGCGAAGTACCTTGGGCCAATGGCGCTTTTTATCTGAAGGACAGGCCCGCTTTTACAGCAGATCCTTTACTGCATGCCGGAATTTATTATGTTCAGGAAGCAGCGTCTATGTTTTTGGAGTATGCGATCCGTCATTATGTCAAAACACCGGTGAAAGCGTTGGATTTGTGCGCAGCGCCTGGAGGTAAATCTACGGTTCTTCGTGCCAGTTTGCCCGAAGGGAGTTTCTTGGTTTGTAACGAACCTATACGTCAGAGGGCTCAGGTGTTGGCGGAGAATATGGTCAAGTGGGGGCATCCGGACGTGATGGTGACTAACAGCTATCCTGATGCTTTTACGGCGTTGAATCAGATGTTTGATCTGGTTGTTGCTGATGTACCTTGTTCTGGTGAGGGCATGTTCCGTAAGGAAGAGGATGCAGTGAGCGGTTGGAGTATGGAGAATGTCATGATGTGCAGGGATCGTCAACGTGAAATTATCAGTCAGATATGGCCGGCCTTAAAATCTGGTGGCTTGCTTGTTTATAGTACTTGCACATTGAACCAATATGAGAATGAGGAAAATGTGCAGTGGATCGCTTCACAGTTGGGAGCTGAAGTGCTGCCGGTTGACGTGGCTGAAGAGTGGGGAATCTGTGGAAATCTGCTTGCCGATGATGTTCAGGCTGAAGAAGCGGGACGTATACCGGTTTGTCATTTTATCCCCGGATTGACTCGCGGTGAGGGCTTTTTCCTGGCCGTATTGCATAAAACGTCAACAGATGAAGAAGCAGATTCTGTAGTTGTAAGATTAGACAAGAAAAACAGGAATAAAGGTAAGCATTGTGGGAAATGTGTTCAGACCGTACCGGATATCTGTCGTAGTTGGCTTTACCGGAATGATGATACTCTTGATTTCCGTGTTAATGGTTCGGTTATATCAGCTGTGGCAGGACAGTTTTCGGATTGGTGTGATGCAGTTCGCGATAAAGTAAATGTGTTGCATTGTGGCGTGACGGTGGCTGAACAAAAAGGTAAGGACTGGATGCCGTCACATGCCTTGGCAATGAGTTTGTCTTTGGTCAGAGCAGCTTTTCCGAATGTTGATTTGGAATATGAGGCTGCAGTATCTTATCTTAGGAAGGAAGCGCCGTCTCTTCCGGAAGGCACGCCAAAAGGGTTTGTTTTATTGACTTATGCCGGTGTTCCTTTGGGATTTGCTAAAAATATCGGTCAGCGTGCTAATAACCTGTATCCTCAGGAATGGCGGATCAGAAGTTCATTTCTGCCTGATTTTTCAATTGTTAAATATGAAAACGTGCACAATGTATAATGTATGTAAAAACGAAGTTAAAAACATTAATTAGATTTTAATAAATTTGTTTTTCTGAATAAAAAGATTATATTTGGGCGTGTGATCGCTGAAACGCTTAGGTGAATATGCTATGCAGTATCTCATCAAAGGCATAAGTTTAACCTTTAAAAAGATGGTATTATGAAAGTCTTGTTTATTGGATCTGGATGTGCCTGTAGACTGCCTTTTGCCGAAAGTATCTTTAAAAAGAAATTATTGGAAGCAGACGTGACAGGCGTGGAAGTAGAAACCGCTAATGTGGCAGAGTGGGGACTTGTTCTGACTGTAGGAAGTACTGTACAGAGTGAAGCTTCTGCTCGGGAAGTATTGGATGACGCTGATCTTATCGTTGTAATGGAAGATAAGCAGCGTGACTTCCTTACAAAGTTTATGGATTATAGTTGCTGGAGCAAGATTCATTTGTTCTGGGACTATTGCAAACGTAAGACAGGAATGAAAACCAACATGGCTTGTAATTTATCCTACAGAACGGAAAGTGAAGTGGTGGATTATGGTTTTGAAACGTTGGTTGATCGTCTGAAAACATTTATCAAGGAACATTTTATTGGAGATGATAAGGAGGAGGTTGTACCTGCAATCTGATAAAAAAGAAAAATACAGAGAATGCAGAGTTGCAACCTGCTAAAAAGAGGACTTACAACAATAAAGCTGTAAATCCTCTTTTTTTATGGTGTGATTATAAAGCTTTCTTAATCAGGTTTTGTCTTTATCCGATATCAATGTTACCAGATAAATTTATCTGTATATGTGGCTTCCTTGCAGCGGACTTTTATAATGTAAAACTGGTTATGAGGAAGAGTGTTTCCATTCACGGTTAGTATGCAATCTTCTGTAGCCGTTGCGGAATTTCTTATGGTTTGTATAAGGTGTCCGGAAGCATCATAGATTTCAATATCTGTTACCGTATTTCTGTCAGGCAGGCATAATGTGATAAGCTCTGATGAACGATCGGCCGTGACAGAGAATGAAGATGCTGTGGTACGGGCATTTTCTATGCTGCTTTCTTCATCGAATAAATGGATACGAGTAAATGTATTGCCGTCAAATTTGAGAAGGCAGCCGTCTTTTGTACCGAACCAGATATGGCCATAACTGTCAGCTTGCATGCATTTGATTGTAGGATTACCGTCAGGTTCGAAAGAGACATATCCCGAATCGGTTCGTTTGGCTATATTATTGTTGTTTGCAATCCATATTGAACCATCCTGGTCCAAGCACATAAAAGCGACGGAAAATGGCAGACTTTCCACCAGGAAAGTAGTATCTTTTGCGATGTCATAACGATAAAGATTGCCTGAGATACGACTGGCGTTATAGACGCAGCCGTTGTTTTCATCCACTGCAATGCTGCCGTACATGACTCCGCTGGTATGATCGATATTATAACGCTTTTCTTCCACGTATGTCATTTCGTTGTTTTCCAGTTTACACAGTCCGTAACAGGCTTCACTGATCCACAGGCGGCCTTTTTTATCAAGGGTAATGTCGTAGATATCACTATAGGAAACAAAATCAATTGCACATTTCCATTCCATGGTTTCCAGGTTATCCGTAATTTTACGGATGTATGACTTGCTGATGTACCAGGCGTCTTCTCCGGATGTGATGATTTCATCGATGCTTGTGCCTTTGGTTGTATACACCTTACATGTATTGTCTGGGTAAAGGGCATACATGCCGTCTCTTGAGGTACCAAGAAGAATAGTGCCGTCGTCTTTTTCTGCTACGGCCGTGAAATAAGAGGGAGTGAGGGCAGTGTCAGTAAAACGGTAAAGTCGTTTCTCGCCGGTTTCCATATTATAACCTATCACATATTGTGATGTACTGGTGACCCATACCCATTGTCCTTTGACGGACATACTCATAATGTCTTGCGCTGCCATGGCTGTAAAGGCCAGCAGAAATGAAAATAAAGTAATGATCGTTCGTTTCATAAGCGTTGAATTTTGGTTAATGATTATGGTTGTGAGGTCTGATCTGATTTTTGTTTTCTTGTTAAAGTGAATCCCATCTAATTCAGAAATGAATCTTAGTAATCTGAAATAAAGCAATCTCAAGCTAATCATAATCTCTATTACAGAGAAATTTTGTAGTACAGGAATGCTTTTATTGTAGTTTTTTATTTTTTTGCAAAATTAATATTTTATATAAGCGGACAATATAAAATGAATTATTTTTAGAGAAAACTGTTTAAAAACATTTTACGGTATAGATACATCATGGCAGTCGTATTCCATAATCAGTATGAAGATGAGAAAACAGAACATGACAAACGGTTATTGGAGGAACGTTCAGGTCCTTGTTCAGAAGCAAATTTACGAAGCTAGACTGTTTTTTATATTCTGTCTTTGAAGAAATCCTTCAAAGACAGAATATAGGCTGAGAAAAACATATTCTTAATATTGTATGCCACCTTCAAATTGTGAAGGATCATCTACGGTTTCATCTTCATCTTTTTTCGGAGCTATCTTTTCAATAGCACTTTTAGATAACTTGCCGTTTTCATCAAAGAGACCGTATGTGGTACGCAATACCTTGAATTCGGTACGACGGTTCAGAGCGTTGCATATTTCCTGCTGGTCTTCAGGTAGCTTTTTGATGAAAGCCTCGGTCAGTGTATCGTTTTCATGCAGGAACGTATAACGTTCCGTCAGTTTCTTGCGAATCACTTTGGGACGACTTTCACCATATCCGACAGGCGTCAGACGGTCTGTGGCAATACCGTGGGCAATCAGGTAATTGACTACTGATTCCGCTCTTCGTTGAGACAGTCTGATATTGTATGCGTCATTGCCTCTGTAATCACAATGTGAACTCAGTTCGATGGTGACATTGGGATTCTCGTTTAATAGTTCTACCAGTGAGTCCAAAGCCAAGGTGGAGGCCTGAGTCAATTCTGCACTGTCGAATTCATAAAATACATTGTCGACAAGTACAGGTGCTGTGATGGAAGCCAGTTCAAACTGCAGGACGTATTCCTTGCTCACACTGCTGGTGTCCACACGAAGTTCCTCCTTGTGATTCAGGAAGCCTTTGCAGGTGCCCAGAAAAACATAATCCACGTTAGGTTTGATTTCCTGGGTGAAAGAACCATCGCCTTTAACACTTAGTTTAAGGTTGGTTCCATCATTGCCTACCATGTAAACCAAACCGTCAGGCAGCTCATAACCATCCTTCTCATAAACCCACCCTTTGACTGTCAGCAGCACTTCCGGACAGACAAAACTCATGATGTGATCCCAACCTCGGGCGTCTCCACGGTTCGTACTGAAAAAACCTCTGTTGTGTAACCCTTCGAAGGTCATTCCAAAATCATCTCCAGATGAGTTCATCGGATATTGCAGGTTTTCGATGCTCCAGTTTCCTGTGCTGTCCTGTTGGGCTTTGAATAAGTCGAGGCCTCCCATGCCAATGTGTCCGTTTGATGAGAAATAAAGTTCACCGTTGGGTCTGAAAGTCGGAAACATTTCGTCACCTGGTGAGTTGATCGGTTCGCCCAAATTCTCTGCTCCGCCCAGTCCATTGCTTGTCAGCTTGATACGCCAGATATCCAGGCCTCCGATACCGCCCGGCATGTCGGAAACGAAATAAAGCCATTCACCATCCGGTGAGACTGCCGGATGAGCGTAGGAAGACAGGGTGTCTTTGGTGATTTCCAGGACTTGAGGTGTACTCCATGAAGCGTCAGACCGCGTGGATGTGAAGATCTGTGCGTATCTGGGATAATCAGGATCGTAAGTACAACGGGTAAAATACATGGTCTTGCCATCAGGTGAAAAAGCACAGGCTCCTTCATCAAACTCGCTGTTGACTTCCGACTCAATCAGTTCCGGTTGTAGCCATTTGCCTTCTTCATCCTTTTTGGCCATGAAAATATCGCCGCTTTTAATGCCTGTAATACCACTGATTTCATTTCCGGTGGCCTGTGGACGTGTGGATGTGAGATAAAGCTGTTCGGAATCATCACCGGCAAGAACCGGACACATGTCACTTCTACGTGAATTGAATAGAGGTTCTTTTTTGATGCTGTAGAGAGTTGGTCTGTTTTTCCATATTGGAGCCTGTTGGCAACCTTGCAGGCCGTTTCTGGCTAGGATATCATCCGGTTTGTATTGTAGATAGAGTTCGTAATTCTGTATAGCCTTTTTGTAGTCACCGTTTTTACGTTGCATCTCGGCCAGATAGAAATAGACAATACTGTCTTTATAGTGGTATCGTGCCGCATTCTGATATGAGCCCATGGCTCTGGCCGTATAGTTGATGCGCCTGAAACAGTCGGCTGCTTTATACGCGCGTTCACCACGTTTTTCTCTTTCCTTGGGTTTGGTGCGCATATAAGCTTTTCTATACTCTGCCGCTGCGTCAAAATATTCGCCGATAGCATAATATTTGTCGCCCTTCTTGACATTGTTTTCAGCACCGCAGCCGCTTAACCACAATGCCATTATACCCGAACACAGAATATAGACTAACTTTTTCATATTATTTCATAAACGGATAAAGTGCTACTTTATTGTGACGTCAGGCATTATTTCTTTTTCTTTTGATTTATTCTATTTTTCTGCCGGCATAAAAATCCAGAATTTTTTTGCGCAATATCCATTCATATTTGGCTCTGATCTGTTCGCTGCTGGCTTTTAACCATTGTGTCCGTTGGTTTTGCAATTCTGTGGATGTCGCTTTGCCGTTCAGGTATTTTCCCTGCATAAGTTGGTAGGCTGATTCTGCAGCTACCAGGGCCGACTGGCAGGAACGGAATTGTGATCGTGCTGTTTCAGCGTTATAGTAAGCCTGCTGTATTTCCTTATAAAGCTTTTTTTGGACATCTTCCAGTTGTAATTGTTGCAGTGAATACTGTACTTTTGCCGTACGGATGGCATTGCGTGTCTGCATGCGGTCGAATAACGGCATATTGAATGACAGACCAATATTTTGAGTGAAATTGTCTTTGATCTGCTGGTTGAAGCTGGCTGAGTTATAGCCTGACGTTTTATAATAACTGGTTCCTATTCCGGCGCTCAATGAGATTTGGGGATAGTATCCCGAACGGGCTATTTTGATTTGTTTATCGGCGCTTTGGAGACGTATCTTCTCTGCTTCTATTTCCGGCTTGATGCTTTGTGCCTGGAGGAAAATCAGTTCCGGTTGTTCCAAAGTGACAGCCATTGTATCTCCTTCTACAGGAGCTATGGTGAAATTTTCCGGAGAGTCCAGTTCCAGAATCTGAGTCAGATCAAGCACTGCAAGCTGATAGGTTCCGGCAGCCTTGACCTCCGATAATTCAGCCTGTGCCAGAAGTGACCGGGCTTCAAAAACCTCCGATTCAGCCTTTTTGCCATTCTTCCAGAATTCTTCGGTCTGTTTCAACAGCAAGCGTTGGCTTTCGGTTTCGAGGCGGGCAACTTCAGCCAGTTCTTTGTTGTAAAGTACATTCAGATAATAAGAGGCGATCTCCAAAGCCAGACTTTCCTTGGCTTTTTCGAGATCTTTTAAAGCTGCTTCCAGATTCAGGCGCGCTTTTTCGGTACTGTTCTTGATTTCGAATCCCGTGAAGACCGGAATGCCGGTGCTCAATCCTAAACCGGTGTTTTGGGTGTTTCGGTTAGCATAAGTATTGTTGGAAGTCAGGGCACGTCCGAAACCGAAGGATTCATTAGCATAAGCATCCAGATTCGGCAATCTTCTCATCTTTTGCGAATTAAGGGAAATCTCCTGGTTCTTGACCTGAAGGCTTTGCTGCCGTATCTGTATATTATGGGTCAAGGCATGGTCAATGCATTGTTTTAATGTCCAGATGTCTTGTTCTGCCCAACTTGAAGCATGGCAGAGGAATAAGATAAAGAGTAGTTGGATACGTTTCATGGCCATTTCTATTATTCGATAATCTTGATGCCGTTTCTGATCCGGTCATCAGGTGAGATTCCTTTTTTGATTTCTATGTTGATGCCGTCGCTGATACCCGTGATGACGCTTTGTTTCCTGAATGTCTGGGGAGATTCAGAGGTCAGTATATAGACGAATGTAGAATCTCCGCTGAATTCAATGCAACCCTCAGGAACAGTCCATACGTTTGTTGCCCGTTCAAGTACGATTTCTGCATTGGCGCTATATCCTGACCGTATGGTTGCACTGTCCGTATTCTGCAGGGCCGCTTCGATGGCAAACTGATTGGTACCATTGACTTCTTCGGCCTTAGGTGAAATATATTCCAGGGTCGCTTCGAATGTTTTGTCCTGCAAGGCGCCTACGGTCAGTTTGACCGGCATGCCTTCATGTATTCGTCCCACTTCTGTTTCGTCTATCTTTCCTTTGAAAAGCAGATCGTGCATGTTGGCCACAGACGCAATAGTCGTTCCGTCGTTCATGGTGTTGCTCATAATGACGGAGTTACCCACCCGTACCGGTATATCCAGAATCAGACCGTCAATCGTACTTCTTACCAATGTGGTACTGAATGAAGCGTTCGAACGCGATATACCTTCCTTGATGATGTTCAGGGCGTCTTCGCGGTTACGCAGTTCCTCCCGACTTTGTGAAAGAGTCACTTCCGCCTTGTCATATTCTTCGTCACTGACCAGTTTCTTGTCATGCAGGTTCTTGATCCGACTGAAATCTTTTTCAGCCTGAGTCAGATTGATACGTGCCAGACGGACACTGCTTTCTGCTGAATTAAGGGAAGACATTTCAGGGATTACCTTTACTTTCGCGATCACTTCATCCTTTTTGACTTGTTCGCCAGCCTTTTTATACAATTCAGCAATAATACCGTTGATTTGCGGTTTGATAAGCACTTCATCGCGTGGCTCTATTTTTCCTGTAGCGATAGTCGTTTTGGCCAGGTCCTTTTGTTGTGGCGATACAGTCTGGTAAATCACTTCTTTCTTTCTGGATTTCTGATACAGGAAGACAAACGTTCCTGCAAATACACTTATAATCAGAAACAGAAAAACATACTTTACATACTTTTTCATGGATATGATGTCTTGATTTAGTTTGTTAAATACTCTTTTTATTCTTCACGTATGGCGTCAATCGGTTTGATGGACAATGCACGTAAGGCTGGTGCCAGACCGGCAAAAAGCCCCAGCAGGACCAGCATGATGGCTGCGCCGACAGCCAGTGTAAAACTGATTTGGAAGTTACCTTGTATGACACCTTCTTCGGCTGTTCCCATTTCGAGGCACTGCAGGACGAATACGGCAAAAGAAATGCCGCTGGCACCTGCTATGATGGTGAGAACCAGACTTTCAAGCAGAATCTGGGTCAGGATATCTTTCGGACGGGCTCCGATGGCGCGTCTGATGCCGATTTCTGTTGTCCGTTCTTTCACAGTGACCATCATGATATTACTTACGCCTACTATGCCAGCCAGCAAGGTTCCCAGACCAACGAACCAGACCAATAGTCTGACACCGCGGAACAGATTGTCCATCATGGTAAACATTACTTCAGCACTGAATACGTTGACACCCTGTTTGTCATCCGGGGCAATGAAATGCGCTCTGGCAATGACGGCTTTGATTCTGTTTTCCAGTGTGCTGATTTTGTAGTTGCCGTGTGCAGTCAGTGCAATCATGTCCGCACGGTTGCCGTAGTGCAATGCTTTTTGCATGATGGGAAACGGGATCTGTATGGTTTCATCCGCATTGCCGCCAATGTTGATATTGCTTGTTCCATAGTTGACACCTACTACCCGATAGTAGATTCCGCCAACTTTGATAATTTTTCCGCAAGGATCACCGCCTTCCGGGAAAAGCTGTTTATAAACGTCTTTTCCGATGACGCAAACCTTACGTTCATCTGTAATGTCCATATCGTTCAATTCACGGCCAAAACGGATGTCATTTTCTGAAACCTTACCCATATCGGGATACATTCCGCGAAGCATACACGTGTATTCATGTTCTCCTGCAACTGCCTTTTCATTGTATCTTGCCAGTACGGGAGTGATTACATCCAGTTCGGGAATGGCTTGTCGCAACCGTTCGATGTCAGCCGTTTCCAGACTCCATGTTCTGCCTTTACGGAAACCTTTATAGGCTTTTCCGGTCTGTCCCGGGAAAATAAAGGCAGAGTTGGTTGCGAATCCGCTGAAGTTTCTCGACAGCATGTCCTGCATGCCGTTTCCGCCGCCCAGCATTCCTACCAGCATGAAGATACCCCAGAATACGCCGAATGCAGTCAGTATGCTCCGGCTTTTGTTGCGTGTGATGGTAGATAGGATTTCCTCCCAAGTATCTAAGTCTGCTTTCATGTTATTCTGCTCTTAATGCGTCAATGGTTTTCAGTCTTATCGCTCTCATCGCCGGGATGAATCCGGCTATCATCCCGGCGATGATAAGCGTAACGGTGGCTTGTATGGCAATGGAAATGTCGACAGACGGATCTTTGAACATCTGGAATGTCATACCGGCCAGTTCGGTCTTTGTACGGTCTGCCAATGTATTCATGTATTCGGTTGCTATGATGCCGGCCAGCATACCGATATAACCGAAGAAAGCTGTAATGGCTACACTTTCGAGTAGTACCATACGCAAGATGGTGAACGGACGTGCACCCAGTGCTTTGCAGATACCGAATTCTCTCGTGCGTTCTTTTACCGTGATAAGCATAATGTTGCTTACGCCGACGATGCCGCTTAGCAGCGTACAGATACCTATGATCCAGAGTGCTGTTTTCAGAATCCGTACAGCTTTGTCCATTTGTATTTTCTGGGTAATCTTGTTCCAGAAAAAGATTCCGTTAGGTTCGTCAGGATTGAAGTCTTTACGAACGCCCGTCATTCGTCGGACTTGATTTTCGAATTTCTGGTTTTCGGCTTCACTCTTGAGATCATGTATTTTCAGGTCAATACGGTCTACTTTTTGCCATGTGCGGTATAAAGTATTCATGGTAGAATAGGGCATGTAAGCCACTCGGTTATTGGTGTTTCCTTGTCCTTCATATACTCCAATGACAGTGAATGCCAGTCCATTGCCTCTGACCGTTTGGCCAATGGAGGCAGATACGTCAGAAAACAGTTGTTCCGCCATTTCACGGTGTAGCACAATGACTTTTCGTCGTTCAAGTTCATCCATTCGGTTCAGAAACCGTCCATAGCAGATATTGACGGTTTCTATTTCCTGATATTCCGGATAGACTCCTTTGATGCTTTGCATGATATAGTCTTTCTTTGTGCTGATTTCGATGTTTCCCCGTTCAAGTTGTGGCATGACTTTGCGTACGTTACCACTGAATCGTTCGCCGATAGCTTTCGCGTCGGTCTCAGTCAGTTCAATATATCGGTTGGCCGGTTTTCCTTTGTATGGCAGTGCAGTAAATCCGTTGAAGATAGTGATGACGTCCATGGATTGTCCTTTGGAAGAATCTTCAAAAGCATGCAGAATGCCATTCCCAGCTCCCAAAAGAACGATCAGGATAAAGATGCCCCACGCTACGGACAATCCGGTGAGAGCCGTTCGCAGTTTATTGCGTTTTACGGTCTGCCATAATTCAATAATGATGTCATTCATAATGGAACTGATTATATTATTTGATGAAACCGTTCTGTCCGAAATGTGCGGCATCATGGTTGTGATTATCCTCTATCCTTTCGATTAAACCGTCTTTGATATGGATGATTTTATCGGTCTGGTTGGCCACGCCACTTTCATGGGTAACTACCACTACGGTTTGCCCTTCTGCATTAAGTTGCCGGAGAAGCTCCATGACCTCCACAGAGGTTTTGCTGTCCAAGGCACCGGTGGGTTCGTCGGCCAGGATAATTTGTGGGTGGGTAATCAGCGCCCGTGCTATGGCAACACGTTGTTTCTGCCCGCCAGACAGTTCGTTGGGCATGTGCATGGCCCATTCCTTCAGTCCCAGTCTTTCCAGATATTCCATGGCTAGCATGTTGCGTTTTTTGCGTCCGATATTCCGATAAAAGAGAGGTAAGGCCACATTTTCCATGGCGTTTTTAAATGGTATCAGGTTAAATGATTGGAAAATGAATCCGATCATGTGATTACGGTAATCTGCTGCGCGGGTTTCACTTAAGTTCTGTATGAGTTTTCCGTCAAGATAGTAGCGGCCTTCGTCATAGTTGTCCAGAATACCCAAAATGTTGAGTAATGTAGATTTCCCGGATCCGGAAGCCCCCATGATGGAAACTAATTCACCCTTTTCTACATCGAGCGAGATACCTTTCAGTACATGGAGTGGTTGTCCGTTGAAGTAAGTTTTATGGATGTTTTCCAGATGTATCATGAATAGTAAGTTTTTATGTGTCTGAGTCGTATTTTTATGGTATTTATAGTCCGGTAAGAATAAAGTTACTGTCTACCTTTGCATTGTCCAGTATTTCGTAGTCAACATATTTTTCCTTATATCTGTAAAGCTGTCCGATGTGGCTGTTTTTAAAAGAAATGATGCGTGACGGTTCTTTCTTTCCGTTGATCAGCGCATTTGCGGGCATTGCTATGGATTTCAGGTGAAGTTTTTCTATCTGGCAACTGTCCATTTCTGCATGATGATAACCTACTGTCAACTTGTCCTGATGAAATCCGGTCAGTCTTAAATTTCTCACAGGAATTTCGCAAGTGACTGATTGCAATGCTTGCACATTGATTGTCCAATTACCGATGTAGACGCTCAAGCTATCAAGTTTGTATTTGTCTTCGAAACTGTTGATGTAATTTCTGATCGGATAATTCAGTCCGATTTCCAATGTGTCACCATGTCCGTTAATAGTCAAATAGGTCCATATCCGTTCCGGTATATGAAGTGTATTGCCAGAAACGGTGTCTATCCTTAGTGTTATTTCGCTGCTACTGTAGTTGAGAGATCTTAGGGTGGTGTCAGCAGTTGTTGGGGACAGTTGTGAGGCTGTCAGATCCTTAAGAACCAGATGCCGGAAATCAGGCAATTCATGAACTGCCGTTGTTTCTTTATAATGAGCCAAGTTGATCCGTTTTTGGGGAGTACGGAAATGAGAGGATACATAATAAGGTAAAATTATGCTTATTAAAAGTCCAAGTACGGTCAGACCGATAATTATATATGAAGTAGTTCGTACACGTCCGTATGCTATGTCGGTCTGTTTGACCCTGTAGTAAGTCAGAATCCACATGCCTACGATAAATAACCAGAGGAACCAGACTGTCCATAGGTTGATGAATTCTTCAGGCCATATAATATAATAGGCATCGGAAATCAGATTTTGCATAATGTTGCTTGATGTAATGACGTATACTGTAAGTAAAGTCATTGAAAGCGCACTGGTTTTGATGAATGCGTTTTTTTTCCATACGGTACTTCCCAGCATGAATAATGCTTGTATGGCCAACCATAACCTGACATACAATAGTCCCATCTCATTTGGCAACTTTCTGATTAATGGTCGGAAAAAATCGCTTTCAGGATATATAAGTGAACAGATGAAAATACGCGTGTAGTCAGCCAGTATGACACAGAGCAGGAATGCTACACCGGTTAACGGTACAACATAGCACCATTTGACAAAGAATTTTTCTTCCATTGAAGCCGGCAGGCTTAGGAATGTCGTGTTGCCACGTTTGTTGTTCTCACTGAAAAAAGCTGTTCCGCGACTGGCTGCTACAAGAATACCCAATAGTGCGATAATGATTATACATGTGTCTTGTATCCTTTCTGTAACCACACTTTCAACCGTGGGATAATCAGGAATGCAATTCAACGAGTTCCATGTACATACGATGGTCGTACAACTGTAATACACCAATAAGGTAGCCAGGTAATACCAGCGCTTTTCTTCCCATTCTTTTCTGAAAAGCAGACTTATGCGTTTGAAATCAAAGTGATTTTTCATTTCTTTTGAGGTTTGGTTTTATTGTCTTCAGTAAATGTGGCATTCTGTTGTATGGCTTGCTCGTACTTGTGGTAGAGCGAGGTGATTTCTTCTATAGAGAGGCCAAGCGTATGGATCTGATGGAAAAATTCATAAAGTTCTTCGTTGTAGAAAGTTTCTCTCCGGTATGTCAGGATCCGTTTTCCTGCTCCTGCCGTAACATAGTAACCTATACCGCGCTTCATGGTGATGACCGACTGGTTTTGCAGGAAATCGAAAGCACGCATGGCCGTATTTGCATTGACTTCCACCAGCGCGGCATATTCGCGTACAGACGGGATGCGTTCACCTTCACCATAAGTGCCTTGGAGAATTTCATCACATATCCGGTCTGCAATTTGCAGATAAATCGGTTTGCTTTCTTTGAATATCATGAGTTTGAAATGGAGTCAGATGAGATGAATTTAAGTGGTAAACAGATGTCGGATCTCTTCCGGATGAGCCAGAGCGCCGTTGAAAAGCAGTTCCAGATTCAATTCCGTATCTTCATTTTGGGTATTAGGCTGCATGAGGCCATATCCATTGAATGTGGCTATGCTGCTCCATGCGGTTTCATCAGGCGGTGTTTCAGATTTCTTGAAACAGAGCTTGTCGCATATTTCATTTACAGATGCATTCAACAGAATATTACTTTGTTCGATGATAATAATATGGTCGAGAAGATTCTCTATGTCTTTTACCTGGTGGGTGGAGATCAGCATGCTGCGTGAATCATTCATTTCGTTGATGACCAGTTTGCGGAATTGACTTTTGCCGGGAATGTCCAGTCCGTTGGTGGGTTCATCCATGAAAAGCCATTGGGTATTGGTTGCCAGTGCAAAGCTCATCAGGACTTTCTTTTTTTGTCCCATGGACAATTCGCTGATATGCAGGTCATCTGTCAGTTCAAATACTTCGAGGTGATGCATCAGGTCTTCTTTGCTAAATTGAGGGTAGAAAGGTGCATTCAGTTGTATGAACTTCTTCAGGCTCAGGTTAGGCAGGTCAAATTCTTCCGGTATGATGAACAGTTTGTTAAGTATCTCCGGTTGTCGTTGACGTACGTCCTGTCCGTTTAGATAAATATGCCCGGCTGTAGGTGTCATTAGTCCTGATAGCAAATATAACAAGGTTGATTTGCCGATACCGTTACGTCCGAGCAAACCGGTTATTTTGCCTTCTTCCATTGAAAAAGTCATATCATTTAAAACGTTCCTTTTCTTACGGTTGTAGGAGAAAGATAAATGTTCTACGCTAATCATACAGAATCATTTTACAGTTATTTAGTGTACTAATTGAGTAGTACATGCAAATGTAGGAAAGAGAATTGAAATAAGCAAATAAAAAAGCAATTTTTGTTTATTGTTCTTGAAATGTGAAATTGTCTTCACAATTGTGTTGTTTTGTTATTGTCGGCAGATTGCATCTTGGCTGTTGGCAGGGCATCTGTTTCACATTGATATTTCAAATTTGTATAGTGTAGGTTGCAATAGGTGAGCAGGTAAGAATGTCAATCAAAAAAACCGACCTTCACTTATAAAAAGTTGGTAGAAATATTGGGTAATATACCAGAAAATAGTTATTTTTGCATCAGATTTACAGAGAAAGAGATTATCAGAATCTCATTAAATTACCTATAATAAATTAAATAATTATGGTTTATTCACACGAAGTAGAAAACATGTGTTGTGTTGCCAAAGGTCCTAACCATGGACCAGCCCCAATTCCTGAAGAAGGCAAGTGGGTAAAGGCAAAGGAGATCAAAGACATCTCAGGTTTGACTCACGGTATCGGTTGGTGTGCTCCTCAGCAGGGTGCATGTAAATTGACCTTGAACGTGAAAGAAGGTGTGATCCAGGAGTGTCTTGTTGAAACTATCGGTTGCTCAGGTATGACTCATTCTGCAGCTATGGCTTCTGAAATTCTCCCGGGCAAGACTATCCTTGAAGCTTTGAATACCGACTTGGTTTGTGACGCTATCAATACCGCTATGCGCGAGTTGTTCCTTCAGATTGTATACGGTCGTACTCAGTCTGCTTTCTCAGAAGGCGGTTTGATGATCGGTGCAGGTTTGGAAGACCTTGGTAAGGGTTTGCGTTCACAGGTAGGTACACTTTACGGTACATTGGCTAAGGGTTCTCGTTACCTTGAAATGGCTGAAGGTTATATCAAGACCATCGCTTTGGACAAGGACAACCAGATCTGTGGTTATGAATTCGTACACATGGGTAAGTTCATGGACGAAATCAAGAAAGGAACCGACGCTAACGAAGCTTTGAAGAAGGTAACCGGTACATACGGCCGCTTCACAGCAGAGCAGGGTGCAGTTAAATATATTGATCCACGTCAAGAATAATATAAGGAGGAAGTAAATATGATTAGAGAAGTAAAATTCGAGAGCCAGGACCGTCGTATCAAGCAGATTCTTGCTGCATTGAACGAAAACGGTATTTCTTCAATTGAAGAGGCTAACCAGATTTGTGAATCTTATGGACTCGATCCTTATAAGACTTGTGAGGAAACTCAGCCTATCTGTTTTGAGAATGCAAAGTGGGCTTATGTAGTAGGTACTGCTATCGCATTGAAGAAAGGTTGCAAGACAGCTGCTGAAGCTGCTGAGGCTATCGGTATCGGTTTGCAGGCATTCTGTATTCCGGGTTCTGTTGCTGATGACCGTAAGGTAGGTCTTGGTCATGGTAACTTGGCTGCCATGTTGCTTCGCGAGGAGACTAAGTGCTTCGCTTTCTTGGCTGGTCACGAGTCTTTCGCTGCTGCTGAAGGTGCTATCAAGATTGCCGCTAAGGCTGACAAGGTTCGTAAAGAGCCGTTGCGTTGTATCTTGAATGGTCTTGGCAAGGATGCCGCTCAGATCATCTCACGTATCAACGGATTTACTTATGTTCAGACTCAGTTTGATTACTATACTGGCGAATTGAAAGTCGTTAAGGAAATCGCTTACAGCGATGGTCCTCGTGCCAAGGTTAAATGTTACGGTGCAGACGATGTTCGCGAAGGTGTAGCTATCATGTGGAAGGAAGGTGTAGATGTATCAATCACTGGTAACTCTACTAACCCGACTCGTTTCCAGCATCCGGTAGCCGGAACATACAAGAAAGAGCGTGTATTGGCTGGCAAGCCTTACTTCTCTGTAGCTTCAGGTGGTGGTACAGGTCGTACTTTGCATCCTGATAACATGGCTGCAGGTCCTGCTTCTTACGGTATGACCGATACTATGGGTCGTATGCACTCAGATGCTCAGTTCGCTGGTTCTTCTTCAGTTCCTGCTCACGTAGAAATGATGGGATTCCTGGGTATCGGTAACAACCCGATGGTAGGTTGTACAGTAGCTTGCGCTGTTGATGCTGCAACTGCTCTCAACAAGTAATCAGGTATATAAATAAATATACGGGGCCGTCCTGATTTATATCAGGACGGCCTTTATTTTATTTTTATTTAGATCGTTTTTTGCAGGTGGCGTCTTTTAAAATGGGGATTTTTTATTCATTTTCTATTCGTAAAATGGATAAAAGGAAATTCTGTCTAAATTGGAATGAACGTCTAAGATTTAATGATGAATGATTGGAATAGTTCTTGTATTTTCATAAAATTTTTGTGAAGATTTATTTCGATGTTAAATATTTGCAGATGATAAATAAATACCTTTATTTTGTTTGTCAACATTAAAACTAGACGATTATGAAAAACAAGTACACATTAATTAATGGAGTGTGTTTGCTATTGGTGATGTTTTTTATCTGTGCACAACAGGCCAATGCAAAGTTATTAACAGTTAAAACAGAAAAAGAGGGAACATTGGCTGAAAAAATCCCTGATGCTGATAAATGGGATATTACGGAGTTGAAGGTTTCCGGACCTTTGAATGGTTTTGATTTTCGTATTTTAAGAGAAATGTCCGGTTGTAATTATTTAGGTGAAGAGACCGAAGGAAATTTGAGAAAACTGGATATGACAGATGTGGTCATAATAGGATATGATCAATCACTTCCTTTAGATTATCAGAGTTATTTCATAAGTTATGAGACAGCTACGACTTATGTAATTGGTGGTGACAACTACTTTAATGATAATTTATTTTATGGTTGTTCCAAGTTGGAAGAACTTATTTTGCCCAAAATGGCTTCTGTTACGAAGGCATTAACTGGTATGTCTAATCTGAAAAAAATATCTGTATCAGATGAAAGCCAGCAGCTTTCTGTAGTTGATAATGTGTTGTATTCAAAGGACAAAACCAAATTGCTTTATGCTCCTGTTTTATCACCGGAGACAACATTGGTAATACCCGCGGAAACGGAAACAGTATGTGCAAATGCTTTCTCGTGGAATGTGAATCTGGAGAGTCTGGTCTTTCCTAATGTGAAATGGGTTCAAACTGATGCAATTATCTATTGTCAGGCATTACAATCCATTTCATTTGGTAAGCAATTGACAGAATTAGAGGATAGATCTATTTTCGGTAATGTCAGACTACAAAGTGTGACTGTTGCTGAAGATAATCCGTATTTCCAGAATATAGGAACGGCTTTAGTAAGTAAAGACCTGAAAGTTCTTTATATTTTTCCATTGCCAGATAATGTAGAGAATGTAACAATTCCAGATGGAGTCATGACTGTTAAGTCTGGTGCCTTGTATTCCGGAAATATTAGAAAAGCTGTATTACCGAATAGTGTCAAACAGCTGGATCAATATGCTATTACAAATTGCATTAATTTGGAGAGTCTTTATTTAGGATCAGGTGTTGAGATACTTTTATCCGATTTTGCTTTTAATTTGTCTTCTCTTAAAGAATTTGTCGTAGATATAAATAATCCGAACTATCAATCAGTCAATGGCGCTATTTACAGTAAAAACGGGAAAAAATGTTTTATGATTCCTGGGGGCTTTTCAGAATTTGAAATTCCGGAAGGAACGGAAGAACTAGAAATGTTGTGTTTGGGAAGTGTTAATAATAAGATTAAGACCATAACATTACCATCAACCTTAAAGACTTGTACGACGCTTTGCTTGTCTTATACCAATTTGTCGGCCGTTAATTGTAAGGCTACGGTTCCTCCGGCTGGTGATTATTATCCTTTGCCTAATTATAATGTAAATAATGTGATTCTTTATGTTCCTAAAGGGGCTTTATCAGCTTATAAGCAAAGTCCGATATGGCGCATATTTACAAATATGAAAGAGATGGATGCTTCTGGTATTGAGGTTGTTCCGGAAAATGATATTTATGAGGTCGCTCGTTATTCTGTTGATGGAAAGCAGCTTCCAAAAGAAACGAATGGGCTTAACATTATTAAAATGTCAGATGGTATGGTGAAAAAGGTTTGGATTTCCAATCATAGGTAGATAATATCCTTAGATAATATTATATAACAGATTCTGTATGTGATTAATGATAGGAAAAAGACTGGAAAAAGCATTAGTGCTTACCAGTCTTTTTCGGTTTTTTATCTTCAAAACAAGATAAAAGGGGAGGGGAAAGTTAATCCTTGGTTATTGCCTGTCATTTTTTAGGGTTTATCTTGCAGGCTTTAATGGGGTAAACTTGCAAGATAATGAATGACAAGACAAACAAACCTGTTTCTTATTCAGCTGATTTAAAGTTGAAAATCGGTTTGATAATTGTGTCGACAGTGACTGTATCCTGAATATTATGAAGAATTTCATCTTTGGGTTTATATACCATCGGTGATTCATCTTTTGTCTTTTCGGAAACAGTTTCGCTGTAGATTCCGGCCATGGCGCGTTTGAAGTCATTCAAATCGATGAGTTCCAAAGCCTGCCCACGGCTCATGATTCTTCCTGCTCCGTGTGGTGCCGAACAGTTCCAGTCCTCATTGCCCTTACCGGTGCAGATCAGCGAACCGTCGCGCATGTTGAGAGGAATGATGCATCGTTCTCCCAGTTGTGCGGAAATAGCACCTTTACGGATAAGGTTGTCATCGCTGATATAGTTGTGGACGCTTTCAAAGGATTCAAGCAGATCGGCTTTCGAAAGATAATCTTTTGAAATCATAAAGTCCATGATAAGATTGACTATCAGACGACGGTTTATTTTGGCCCAACGCTGGCAAATACGCATGTCATGCAGATAATCCTCACGGATTTGTCCTTCTACATAGCAAAGTCCTTGTGGAATATCCATTTTTTGTGGTCTGAATGATTTTTGCAGTTTTTTGACCATATCCTGTAATTCTTCTTTTCTTCCTGCATTCTTGTATTCCTCAATGAGTCGGTTCTTTTCTTCCATCAGTTTTTCCCAGCCAGACCGGTCTTTAACAGCCAGTTTCTGGTAATAATCAGCAACCTGTTTGCCCAGATTGCGGCTTCCAGTATGAACGACCAGATAAGTCAGTCCGTTATCGTCTTTGTCCAGTTCTATAAAATGATTGCCTCCTCCGAGTGAGCCGATAGCTTTATACAGACGATCGAGTTCTTTCAGATACCGGTAGCAACGTAACTGCAAGATCAGTTGTTTGGCTTCTTCGTATAGTTCAATATACGAAACCGGTAGTGGCAGATAAGTTTCATCCCGGAAATCCCGTCCGGATGGTATGGCATGTACAATGTATTCGTTCAAGGCATGAAAATCAATCTCCTGACGACAGTCAAACGGTTGTACAAGCATGCCACAACCTATGTCTACACCTACGATGTTAGGAATGACCTTATCGCCCAGATTACCGGTAAATCCTATTACGCATCCGGCTCCGGCATGAACATCCGGCATGATGCGGATCTTGCAGTTGCTGAATACATCTATTGAAAGTAGTTGTCTGATTTGTTCTTCTGCTGTTTCTTCAATATTGTCTGTGAAAATTTTCACATCGTGTCCTTCTATTGTTTTCATGTGATAATAAATTATGTTTTGTGAACTTCTTTATAGTATAGATGTATTCAAATGACTAAGATCTATCAGCGAATAATTAATTTTATTGTTGTTATTTGGTTTTGGACGATGCAAAACTAAAAAGAAGATATGCCAAAATGAGGTATAAGGTGCATTTAAATGCTGGTATTCGATGAATTGATAAAAATATGTTCAGGCCACTATGAAAGTATATCATGGTGGTAATAAGGAAATAAGAGTGAAATGCTTGATTTTTGCTTATTGATTGAGTCGCTTAAGTACAAATTTTATTAAATTTGCATATAAGCGTGAGATTAAATTTTGATTTTTCTGCAATTCAGTGTGATTTTAAATGATGGTTGAAGTCGGATTAGATGGCTTTGACCGGTTATTTAAGGATAGATTAACTTTCAATCAATACTATAAGACATGTCAATATGGAGCAGATTTCTCGGCATGATACATACCGAAGATACCGGTAAGGTTGTTGACAGGGAAAAAAGGTCTGAATTTTCTGCGGATATCCGTTATGCACTAGTGGATGTTGAGGTCGCTTTGAAGGATCATAAGATTCATGATATCGGAGCGCTTCGTTATGATGGTGCCACATTTCATGATACTTCCAAAAAAGAGCTTTTTGAGTTTTTGAATGATACTGATTACATTTGCGGTCATAACATCATTCATCATGATGCAAAATATCTGTTTGCTGATACAGAGAATCATAGTCCGTTGGTAGATACTCTTTACATGTCGCCTCTGTTGTTTCCGGAACGTCCGTATCATAGATTGGTAAAGGATGACAAATTGGTAAGTGACCAAAAGAATAATCCGGTAAATGACTGTCTGAAAGCTAAGAATCTATTATTTGATGAGATTGCCCAATGGAATCGGTTATCGGATGAAAAACAAAGAATATATGCTGCATTATTGAAAGACCAAAAGGAATTTGAGGGCTTTCTTCAGATGGTTGGAGCGGATGTGACAAATGTGCATCTGGTTGAAGAGATCCGAAGCCTGTATGAAGGAAAAATTTGTAGCCATGCAGACTTGGATATTCTGATAGAAAAATATCCGTGTGAACTGGCATACGTTTTAGCATTGGTCGACACGACTGATTATCGTTCCATTACCCCACCTTGGGTGATTTACAATTATCCTTTGGTAGAACATGTGGTCAGATTATTACGACACACACGGTGTAGTGAAGGATGTTTCTATTGTAACAGTCAGCTGGATCTGTTCCGTAATCTGAAAGCCTTTTTCGGATATGACCAGTTCCGGACCTATGAGGGTGAACCTTTGCAGGAAAAGGCAGCCGATGCGGCTGTGCAGGGCAAATCGTTGCTGGCCATATTCCCTACTGGCGGAGGTAAGTCGCTTACTTTCCAGTTGCCTGCATTGATGGAAGGACGTACGGTGCATGGGCTGACGGTTGTCATTTCGCCACTTCAGTCACTGATGAAAGATCAGGTGGATAATCTGGATGAACGTGGTATTACGGATGCTGTGACCATTAACGGGCTTTTGGATCCCATTACCAGAGCCTTATGTATCCAACGGGTACTCGAAGGCGAGGTTTCGCTCTTGTATATTGCTCCGGAAATGCTCCGTTCCAAGACTATCGAAAAAATCCTGTTGGCGCGTCACGTGGTCAGGTTCGTGATAGATGAAGCGCATTGTTTTTCGTCATGGGGACAGGATTTCAGGGTAGATTATCTTTATATCGGTAAGTTTATCCGGAATTATCAGAAAAAGAAAGGATGTAAGGCCGCAATTCCGGTATCCTGCTTTACGGCTACGGCCAAACAGAAGGTAGTGCAGGATATCTGCGATTATTTCAAGCAGATGTTGGATTTGGATCTGCAACTTTTTGCATCAACGGCATCGAGAAAGAATCTGCGTTATTCCGTGATACATGCTGAAACGAACGAAGATAAATATTCCAAACTGAGGAGTCTGGTAGCAGAGAACCAGTGTCCGGCTATAGTCTATGTATCACGTACCAAACGTACTCTTGAACTGGCTGGCAGGTTGACTCGGGACGGATATCAGGCTTTGCCTTTCAATGGTAAAATGGACGCTGATGAGAAAGTCGCCAATCAAGATGCTTTTATGAATGACCAGGTACGTGTCATTGTGGCTACTTCTGCTTTTGGTATGGGGGTTGATAAAAAAGATGTAGGCCTTGTTGTACATTATGATATTTCCGATTCGTTGGAAAATTATGTGCAGGAGGCTGGACGTGCTGGACGTGACCCTCATCTCAATGCACGCTGTTATGTGTTATACAGTGATAATGATTTGGACAAACATTTTATTCTTCTAAATCAGACCAAATTGAGTATAAGTGAGATACAACAGGTCTGGAAGGCCGTGAAAGATCTAACCCGTCAGCGTATGAGAGTCTGTTGTTCGGCACTGGAAATAGCGCGTAAGGCTGGATGGGATGATTCCGTGTCAGACATTGAAACCCGGGTTCGGACAGCCTTGGCTGCATTGGAGCAAAGCGGTTATCTGGTAAGGGGAAACAATGTACCTCATGTTTATGCCACTGGCATTACAGTCAATAATATGGATGAGGCCAGACAGCGTATATCTGCTTCTGTCCTGTTCGGCAGTGACGAGATAGAGAAAGCGGTCAGGATTATCAAATCTTTGATTTCACAAAAGCACATAGCCAAGGCTCAGGACTCGGAAGCAGAGTCTCGGATTGACTATCTGGCAGATATCTTGGGATTGAGTAAGAGTGAAGTGTTGTCTGTGGTAGAACGGATGCGGCAGGAAGGCATATTGGCAGATAGCAAGGACATTTCAGCCTATCTGCTTGACATTGGCAGTTCGGAGCGGAGGTCGGCTCTTCAGCTTGAACGTTTTGCAAAACTGGAACAGTATATTCTGAATAATCTTCCAGACGAAACTTGGCGAATCTCGTGTAAGCAGCTGAATGATAATGCAGTCAATGCCGGAATAACATCTTCCAGAGAAAAGGATATCCGGACATTGTTTTATTTTTTGGCTATTAAAGGTTATATTCATAAGAAGGAGGATGCGGTTCACAATTTGGAAATTAATCTCCAGATCGATCGTGAGGCTATTATGAAACGGTTTGAAAAAAGATTGGAGATCAGCAGATTTACTATAGAATGGTTATACAAACTGGCTGCTAGGGCAGACTGTGAATCTTCTGCGGGGCAGGCCGTACAGTTCTCTGTTGTGGAACTTCTGAATAGCCTGAAAAACAATCCTCTGCCTCTTTTCAGCGGACTGGATCATCTGCAACTGGAAGACGTGGAAGAAGCTTTGCTTTATCTGTCGAAAATAGGTGCATTAAAACTTGAAGGCGGTTTTCTCGTGCTTTATAATGCCATGGATATTAAAAGGCTTAAAGACAATAAATCGAGATACAAGCAGGATGACTACCGTATGTTGAATGAGTTTTATAAACAGAAGATACAGCAGGTGCATATTGTAGGCGAATATGCCAATCTGATGGTCAAGGATTACAATGCTGCCTTGCAATATGTGCAGGATTATTTTCAAATGGACTATAAAAAGTTCATAACTAAATACTTTAAAGGGGATAGGGGGCTGGAAATACAACGTAATCTGACACCTAAAAAGTTTAAACAGTTGTTTGGACAGTTGTCTCAGCGTCAGTCGGAAATCATTTCAGATAAGGATTCACGCTGTATCGTCGTTGCAGCAGGTCCGGGAAGTGGAAAGACACGGGTGCTGGTGCATAAACTCGCTTCTCTTCTGTTGCTTGAGGACGTGAAGCACGAACAGTTGCTGATGCTGACTTTTTCCAGAGCTGCGGCAACAGAATTCAAGCAGCGGCTGATGGAATTGATAGGTAATGCAGCTCACTTTGTGGAGATAAAGACTTTCCATTCATACTGTTTTGATCTTCTGGGACGGATCGGAAATTTGGAGGAAGCCAGAAATGTGGTAGCCAAGGCTGCGGAAATGATAGAGCAGGGTGAAGTGGAACCTAATAGAATAGGAAAAACTGTGCTGGTGATTGATGAGGCACAGGATATGAGCGAAGAGGAATATGCTTTGGTGCGGGCTTTGATGGCCAATAATGAAGAGATGCGTGTTATTGCGGTCGGTGATGACGATCAGAATATTTACGAATTCCGTGGATCAGACTCAAAATTCATGTATCGTTTGGCACAGGAAGACGGTAGTCGTTTTATCGAAATGGTCGAAAATTATCGTAGTGCAGTGCATCCGGTAAAGTTTTCGAATGAGTTTGCCAAAGCCATAGGAAAAAGAATTAAGACAACTCCAATTATTTCCATGAGGGATGAAGATGGACGAGTAGAAGTGACTCGTCATTGTTCTGCATACATGTACCAGCCTTTGGTGGAAAATCTGATGCGTCATCGGGAGAGTGGCACTTCGTGTGTGCTGACTCAGACAAACGAGGAAGCGGTCATATTGGTAGCTCTTTTGCGTAAACAGGGTATTAATAGCAAATTGATACAAACCATGGACGGTTTCCGCTTTTGGAACATGGCTGAAATGAGGTATCTTTTAAAGTATATCGACAAATATGTTAAGACACCGTTGATTCCTCAGGAAACCTGGGAGGATGCCAAACGTGCTACTTTTACCATGTATGAAAGAAGTCAGAGTCTTGTGTATGTAAAACGTTGTGTGGAACTGTTTGAACAGACAAATCAGGCTAAATATGTCAGTGATTTCAAGGAATTTGTCTTTGAATCATCCTTGGAAGATTTTTGCGATCTGTCTGGTGCAGAGGTTGTCGTATCTACCATTCATAAGTCCAAAGGGCGGGAATTTGATGATGTATATATGTTGATAGCGGATAATTTTCAGAAGGATGATCGGTTGATGCGGCGGTATTATGTAGGAATGACCCGTGCCCGGAACCGGTTGTTTATACATACGGATAGCGATTGTTTTGATCACTTGTGTGTCGATCAATATCTTACTGATTCACGACAGTATGCTATGCCGGAAGAAATTATACTCCAATTATCACATAGAGATGTCTTCCTGGGATACTTTAAGGATCTTAAGCGGGAAGTATTGGCTATGCGAAGCGGAGATATGTTGAAGTTCAAGGACTTTACACTCTATGATGCTTCAGGTGTCAAGCCGGTAGCCAAATTGTCGGCGAGTATGCAGGCGGTTTTGTCGGAATGGAAAGCAAAGGGGTATGAGGTGAAATCTGCTTCCGTCCGTTTTATCGTAGCCTGGAAACCTAAGGATGCACCTAAGAATGAATCCGAAACAGCTGTATTATTACCTGATCTGGTTTTATCACGATAATTATTGTTTCATATTTTAATCATGCTTAGAAGTAAAAAACACATGGTAATTGAAGATGGTATGGGATAAGCAAAACTTATAGAAGAATGGTATGTCCTTAAAACGGTTTACTCGTTTGGGTTATCATTTTATTTTTGTTAATGTTATGGCATAGAAAGTGTATCAGAATAGGATAGAAAAAGAATATATTACTGTATTTTTCAATATTATTCGTTTCTGTACTCTAATATATCTCCTGGCTGGCAGTCAAGTTCCTTGCAGATAGCCTCTAAAGTAGAGAATCGTACAGCTTTGGCTTTTCCTGTTTTAAGGATAGAAAGATTTGCAGGAGTAAGGTTTATGCGTTCTGCCAGTTCACCAAGAGAAATCTTACGTTTCGCCATCATTACATCCAAGTTTACTACTATTGGCATACAAATCTGTTTTAATTATCAAATAGTCCCAAATATCGCAATGGGTATATATTTCTCTTGTCGAATGCAATTCCTTTATCTACGTTCTTAAGAAGACGGACTATAGATAGGACTGATAAGGTTGTACATACGTATATTGTTAATCTTATGATAGTGTCAATATTAAAGACTGCATCCATAAAAATGATTTTCGCTATTTCAAGACAAAAACGTAATGCAACGACGATACTTACATATGCAACTGTAAGACAACAAAACATTGTCAGCTTTTTCTTCTGAGATGTTTTATTTTTCATAATTCAATCTATTCTTAAATTGTCAGATCATTTTCTTCCTTTATCTTAATAGCTTGACGAACTATCTTTCCGACGAAAATCAGTATCAGTCCCATAAATATAAAAGTTGTCCAGTCCATAGAATATAGGGGCTCAAATGCTAATTGATTAGTGTTTCTGGTTAATTGATTTCTGATTACCATAAAGAATAATGTAGAAAATCCCATGTTTTCCAGTAAATTAGCAGTTCTTATACTTAATAAATTCCTACAATCAATTCTAACTGTATTCACGGATAATATAATTAGGGTTAATAAATTACAAGTATATATTCCTCCTAATATAAGTTCATCACCACCTGCAATTACATGTTTTATTATTGTTGGACAATAATATACTACAGTGCCTAATAAAATGCATAGTACAACTATCAGCAAATTACCCATATCTTTGTAACGCTGCATGATTTTTTTCCATAAATTCCTCATATTCATTTCTTTATTTTTATTTGTGTAGTATTTATATCGTTATAATTAACGAATATATTTCATGTTCCAGTTTTCAACTTTATTTAGATTAATAACATGATTATTCCTCTTCTGCTTTTATGGTTTGTTGGTATGCAAATATAGATATTATTTTTTTTGATCAAAAGAAAAACATAAAATATTTATTGAAAAACAATAAAATATTACCGTAATACAATATTTTTGTGTTACATTAGTCATTTTATGATGACTAGTATTAGAGTTCGTTGTCAGGTTTGGGTATGATAATAAAAACACTAAATATAAAAAAGGTGTGAAACCGTTCGAGTTTCACACCTTTACTTATGAATATTTATATTTGTTCAATTCTGATTACTTGACTTCCTCAAAATCAATACGTTATATCCCTCAGCGACTTGCGTGAACGTGTTGCAAATATCATGCAAACCCGAAAATAAGCATTCATAAGCAACCACAGCTCTATGTCGCAAAAGTACGATTTTCCACCGAAAATAACGAAAGAAAAACGAGGAAAATATCAATATTGAAAGATAACCTAAAACTGCATCACTAAGGGTTTCTACAAAAGCTATTGCGCTTTCTTTATGATTTGGATTATTTTTCTTCTTGCTTTTCGGTATGCTTGTTTGAATTCACTTGGAGCCGTTTTGTCATTTTTTGGAACGAACATTTGCTCTTTCCTTATCTTTTTAATAAGATGTCTCGCTTCCAAAAATGAATGTCGAGGTATTGGTACGAAGTTCACAAACTCACCATCGGTTGCACACATCGAAAAATCGGATTGTATGATAATCTCATCCTTGCAAACCATATACCAACTCACGTTACAAATTTCCTTGGTATCGATAGTATCGGTCACTTCAAGGACTTCCATAAAAATTATGGTATGTCTTGGTTTATATTGAACAAATGTATCTAAGTGTTTCATCTTGCAGTTTTGATTAAGAGTTTTCTGGTGTAAAATCAAGTGAAGGCAAATCTTTGTCATCCAATTTATCAAAGTCGGACTTAAACAGGCGGTCTTGAATGACACGATACTTTTCAAACTCCGTTTCGGCAAACTCTTTGGCGTATTCAGCCGTGACCTTTCCTGCATCGGAAAGAATAGGTCTGTCTGTTATATCCAGAAATTTGTCAATACGTTTCGCCCAATCCTCCATCGTCATCGGGATATGGCGTTTCGCCATGTCTTCCGCTATATCAAGAAAACTGTTGACGATGCGTCCCATTGCCTCCAGCTCATTTTCTTTGAGATAATTCTTGGCAACGCTTACATCCGGCTTTACGATTTTACCATCCGGAGCCTTCTCCCATGTAGTCAAGCCCATATGCTCTTTTTGTGCATCCGCACGGTCAACTATCAATTCCGCAGCGGTATGCCCATGTACCGCATAGTGCATTTTGTTCTGCACCTTTTTGTAAAACAGCCGTGTTGTGGGCGCACTCTTGTTATAATCTATGGCCGTGGCATATATATCTGTAAGTTTCTGGTAAAAACGTCGTTCACTCAGTCGTATCTCACGAATTTCGGCAAGCAGATGCTCAAAATAATCCTCTCCGATAAATGAGCCGTTTTCCATCCGCTTTTTATCTATGACATATCCACGGATGGCAAACTGACGTAGAACGTATGTACACCATTGGCGGAATTGCGTGGCACGAACGGAATTGACGCGATAGCCTACGGATATGATGGCATCAAGATTGTAGAACTCAACTTTTTCTTTTGATTCTCCACGGAAACCCCTATTCACGACTGTTTCCATTCTGGAAATAGTCGTATTCTTATCAAGCTCTCCACTCTCAAAGATATTTTTCAAATGTTTGCTGATAGCCGGAACACCTACATCAAAGAGTGTCGCCATCGCTTTTTGTGTTGCCCATATAGTTTCATCCTTATACAACACTTGAATCCCATCCTCCTTACCTTCAGCTATAAAGGTAAGAAACTCCGCCGTACTGTTCCGTATTTCAAAATTCTTCGCCACAATTCCTTTGGTTATTAATTATCACAAATACAAAGGTATAGAAAATCCTCAGAAATCCATCATGTAATTACATTCAGGAATGGATTTTATGAAAAGTTCTTCTCCCTAATCCGATTTTCCCATTCTAACCGGACGGAAAATGAACTTTTTTATGTATGTTTGTAATTGAAATTGGGAAATTGCGCCCAAACAACAGCAAGAAAATCATGCAGATACACGATAACAGACTTATAGCAGAATGTACGTCTTACGATTTCAAGGAGATGCTGGAACGCAAGAAAGTGAAGTCGTGGCTCAAATCCGTGTCGGCCTTTGCCAATACGGATGGTGGCAGTTTGTTCTATGGCGTAAACGATGAAGGTGAAATTGTAGGATTGAAGAACGTACAGGCGGATGCCGACTTTATCAGCGAAATGATAAAAGCAAGGCTTGACCCTGTACCGGAAGTACAACTTATCCCGATTGAACACGAAGGACGCACCCTGCTAGAAGTGAAAGTCAAGGCAGGTGTTTTGACACCTTATTATTACTATCAAGACGGAACGCGCACGGCTTTTGTAAGGGTAGGCAATGAAAGCGTGGAATGCAATTCGCAACAACTTCTCTCGTTGGTACTGAAAGGTACGCACATGACGTGGGATTCGTTACCTACACAAGTGGATGCAAGTAAGCACTCTTTCATCATCCTTGCTAATACGTTCCACGAACAGACGCATCAAGAATGGAACGACAAATATCTGGAGTCGTTCGGACTGGTCACGTTTGACGGCAAGCTGACCAATGCCGGGCTGCTGTTTGTGGACAACTGCACCGTATTCCAGTCGCGCATATTCTGCACCCGTTGGACAGGACTTTATAAGGACGATGCCATCAGCTCGGTAGAACACAGGGCAAACCTTGTCTTACTTTTAAAGTACGGCATGGACTTCATCAAGAACTACACCATGAGCGGGATGGGTGAAGATGCCAAACTACCGCCTGAATCTCCCCGACTATTCCGACCGTGCTATCTTTGAAGGGTTGGTAAACCACCTTATCCATCGGGATTATACGGTGATGGGCGGTGAGGTACATATCGACATCTATGATGACCGTGTAGAATTAGTTTCGCCCGGCGCGATGCTCGACGGCACACAGATTCAAGACCGTGACATATATAATGTCCCCTCCATACGCCGCAACCCCGTCATTGCCGATATGTTTACCCAGCTCGACTACATGGAGAAACGTGGCTCCGGCCTGCGCAAAATGCGTGAACTGACCGAGAAGCTGCCCAACTTCTTACCCGGCAAAGAACCTCTCTATAAAACCGAAGCATCCTCTTTTTTCACCACCTTCTATAACTTGAACTGGGGAGAGAACGGTAGAATTCCAGTAGAGGAAGTGGCCGATAGGGTAAATAGTACCCTCAAAAAGTACCCTGTAAACGGAGGAGCTTCGGAGAGAAAGTTCGGTGTAAACGAAAAAAGTTCGGAGAAAAGGTTCGGTGTAAATGCTGAAAGGTTCGGTGTAAACGAAAAAAGTTCGGAGAAAGGTTCGGCGTAAAAGGAGAGGATGCATCTAAAAGAGTTAGCAGGACAGGGCAAAAAATAATAGATTTAGTTATTTCCGACCCTTCTATAACAGCAGAAGCAATGTCTGTAAAAATTGGCGTGTCCAAGCGGGCAGTTGAAAAGAACATCAAAGAGTTGCGTGAGAGAGGCATTCTCGTCCATGAAGGTTCTGACAAGGCAGGCTATTGGCGTATCATCGTAAAACCATAGGGAGGGCGTAACACATGACAATTTTTATCTTGGTTTCCATCTTATTGGTCGCAGCCTTGGCAATAGCCTTGCTTATGGGCGTTTCTCCTGCGAGCCAAAAAGTCAAAGTCCGGACAATGTATGTCGGAGCTGCGCTTATGCTCGTAGTTGCTCTTGTCGTCTGCGACTATATTGATGCTTTGCCGGATTTTCCGTCCAAGTTCCGATTTCATGCAGTATTGGTGCTTACCGTAACCATAGGTTATCTCTGCATTGCCATTGCTTGTATGGAAAAGTACAATGTCCTAAAGCGTAAGAACCGTATGCTTGAAGACGCCCTTACTGAAAAAGAGCAAGAGAAAGTATCCATTCTGATGGAACGCCAGAGTGAACAACAACAAGCACTTCAAAAAGGAGAACTTGAATGGTTTGCCGGGAAAATCAAGATGTTCAGCGAAGAGGAACAAAAAGCTATTCTTGCCAGGTTTTGGAAGACGCAAAATCCCTAAAAATAGGTATTGCACGACAATTTCAAGCCTTATACTTTTGCAAAAAATTAAAAACAGACATTGTTCGTTATAAATGCAAGTGCTGAAAGAGGACATAAGGGGTCGGATATTGACGATTGCCAGGCAGCAATTCGAGAAGAAAGGCTATTCCAAGACTTCCATGCGCGAAATAGCGGAATCGTCGAGTGTTGGTGTCGGGAATATCTATAACTACTTCGCGAGCAAAGATGAATTGTTCCGTGAAGTGGTCCGTCCTGTTTTGTGCGCTTTGGAAGCCATGCTGCAAGAACATCACGGCATACGGGGCGAGGATATTATGATGATGCGGTCGGAAAAATACCTGAAATCCTGCATTGACGAATATGTTTCGCTTATAGACAAACATCGTTCGCTAATGGAAATACTGTTGTTCCGTGCGCAAGGTTCTTCATTGGAACGCTTCCGTGAGAATTATACCGACCGTTCCACGGAATTGGTTAAGGCGTGGTTTGCGTCCATGCAGCGGAAACATCCCGAAATCAATACGGCTGTGTCCGATTTTATCATTCATTTGCATACGGTATGGATGTTCACGATGTTCGAGGAACTATTGATGCATTCCGTACTCCGGCAAGAAATGGAGGCTATTTTGCACGATTATATCCTGTTTGAAATCCAAGGTTGGAGGGCTATTATTAAGATATGAACAGACAACGTACATACGAACATTCAACCGCATCAGAACGGTTGGCAAGGAGGAAATCTTCACGGAGGTTTCCTCCTTTTTTTATGAACAATTCTGAATATCGTTCACTATTAAATATCCCAAAATATGAAACAGAAATACGAGTTTAAGAGCATTGTAGCGGAAACATTGCTTATTCCGCTATACATGAGAGCCAAAGAAAGCAGCCGGAATAATCCCATCCTATATGACAAGACTGCGGAATGGCTGGCGGACAGTTTGGAATACGATTATTCCCAGTTCGACGGGGCAAAGTTGAGCGAAGTGGGATGTGTGGTGCGTGGATGGTATTTTGATTGCGCCGTGCGCCGATTTATTAAGACACATTCGCATCCGGTCGTGGTCAATGTGGGATGTGGACTGGATACCCGTTTCCAGCGTATCGGAAGTCAGAAAGCAGTCTTTTATGATTTGGATTTGCCTGAGGTCATTGCTCTACGCCGGGAATTGATACCCGAACAGCCGGACAATGTCTATATTGAAGCGTCTTTGTTGGAGACCGACTGGATGGATGACTTGCGTCGGAAGCATCCCGATGCAGAATTTATCTTCATCGTGGAGGGGGTACTGATGTACTTCTACGAGAAGCAAGTAAAAGCCTTCCTGCATCACGTGGCAAGCCGTTTCGGGGGAGGTGAATTGTGGTTTGACGTGTGCGGCACGATAATGAGCCGACATGGTGTGAAGCCCGATTCCCTCCGCAAGCACGAAGCTCAAATCCGTTCCGGCATAAGCAACGGGTATGTGGTGGAACAATGGGAACCGTCTTTAAAGCTCATTGAACAGGCTAACTACATGAAGTTCTTCCGTTCACGCTGGGGATTCTTCTTCGGGCAGATATTGGGGCGCATCCCTTGGCTCTGCTACAAATTCAGTTCATTGCTCGGATATAAAATCACATCAAAATAGCGTAATAACAATGGAAAAGTCAAAAAAGAAAAAAGGTTTGTCCCGTCTGTTCGAGATAGCGGGACAAAGGAAAGGTCTGCTTATATTGGCAGGTCTGCTGTCGGCTGGCAGCGCGGTGTGTATGCTTGTGCCTTATTGGGCTGTTTATGAAATTTTGAAAGAGTTGCTGTCGAATGGCTCCAATCTTTCCGCTTTGGACGGAACGGACATGATGCGTTGGGGATGGATTGCATTTGGAGGGCTTGTTGGCGGATTGATATTGCTCTATGCCGCCCTGATGTCCTCACATGTGGCTGCATTCCGTATCTTGTATGGGTTGCGTGTCCGTCTGTCTGAACATATCGGCAAACTGCCTTTGGGATATTTGAACAATACCTCTACGGGAGCCATCAAGAAAACAATGGACCAGAATATCGAGAAAATAGAGGGCTTCATCGCCCATACCATTCCGGATTTGGTCAATGTAATGGCAACGGTAGTAGTAATGCTGGTCATCTTTTTCTCGCTGGATGTGTGGCTGACGGTCGTGTGCCTGGCCGTTGTGGTGCTTAGCTTATTCCTGCAATTTTCCAATTTCATGGGAAAAAGGGCAAGGGAGTTCATGGCCATCTATTACGATGCGCAGGAAAAGATGAGCGCGTCTGCCGTGCAGTATGTACGGGGAATGCCCGTAGTCAAGATTTTCGGGCAGAGCGTCCGTTCGTTCCGTCAGTTCAATGCCGAGATTCAGGCGTACAAGACATTCGCCTTGAAATGCTGTGACACCTACCAGAACGGAATGATTGCCTTTACCGTCTTGCTCAATTCGATGGTGACGTTTATTCTTCCTGTGGGCATCCTGCTGATGCAAGCCAGTCCGCAATCCTTGTCATTGGCGGTAGTATGGCTGTTCTTCATTATCATGGGGCCGGGTATGGCTTCTCCCGTTTATAAACTGACATTCTTGGGAGGCAACACGCGCGACATCGATGAAGGTGTAAACCGTATCGACCGCATACTTGAAAAGAAATCTGTGCCGGAGCCGGAACATCCGCAAGTGCCTGCCGCCTACGATGTGGAATTCCGACATGTGTCATTCTCTTACGAAAACACGGAACAGGGCACACGGACGGAAGCCCTGCGTGATGTCAGCTTCATTGCACCACAAGGAAAGATAACTGCTCTTGTCGGTCCGTCAGGAAGCGGCAAATCAACGGTTGCCAACCTGATACCCCGGTTCTGGGATGTGGAGCAAGGGAAAATATGTATAGGTGGTGCGGATATACGCCAAATAGCTACCGCAAAACTGATGGATATGGTTTCATTCGTCTTTCAAGACACTTTCCTTTTTTACGACACTCTTTATGAGAACATCGCCGTAGGCTCTCCTGATGCCACGAAAGAAAAGGTGATAGCCGCTGCGAAAGCTGCCCAATGCCACGATTTCATAGAGCGTTTGCCGCAAGGCTACGAAACAAGGATAGGCGATAAAGGTGTATTCCTGTCCGGCGGTGAAGCCCAACGGATATGTGTGGCTCGTGCCATATTGAAGAATGCTCCGATACTGGTGTTGGACGAAGCCACTGCTTTCGCTGACCCTGAAAACGAGCATAAAATGCAGATGGCTTTGCAGTCGCTGATAAAGGACAAGACGGTCATTGTGATTGCCCATCGCCTTTCTTCCATCATTTCTGCGCATCAGATTGTCGTCATGAAAGAAGGAAGCATTGTGCAATGCGGAAGGCATGAACAATTATCCGTGACGGAGGGTGTATATAAAAATATGTGGGATGCCTATACGAGCGCATACCATTGGACATTGAACAAAAACTAAAAGCAATATGAGAAAGAAGAATTTCTTAAACAAGGTCTTGCAAAACACAAGTTGTCCGCAAGGATTTTGGGGACGGATGATTTTGCGAGGAATGAATTGTTTTCATGCATCCTTAGCTAATCGTGGCATGAAGCAAGTGGAATGGCAGCCGAATTGGAATGTACTTGATATAGGCTGTGGCGGTGGTGCGAATTTGAAACGTTTATTGAATTTATGTCCGAAAGGAAATATCTACGGCATAGACCTGTCAGAAGAAAGTGTTTCATTCGCCCAAAAGTACAACGAAAAAGACTTGAATAAAAGATGTTTCATACAACAAGGGAATGTTTGTTCATTACCTTATGAGGATGGATTCTTTAATGCTATCACGGCTTTTGAAACGGTCTATTTCTGGTCGCCTGTAAACATAGCGTTGTCTGAAGTGGCGCGTGTTCTCCGAGAAGGAGGTTGTTTCCTTATTAGTCTGGAAGCGAGCGACCCCGAACTTGGAAAAATGTGGACGGAACGGATAGACGGTATGGTTGTCTATACTCCGGCAGAATTGGAAGAACGGTTGCATGAAGCCGGATTTTCATCCATCAGAACAATCCGTAAAAAGGAAGAAACACATATTATAGCATATAAATAAAATAAGATATGAATGCAATAAAGAATATTACAATAGGTCACACGGAAAGACTTTACAAGCCGGTGGGTTACACCATGCTTGCCAACTTAGTGAATATAGTACCGTTTTGTCTTTCTATAGAAGCGATACGTATCATTTTCAGTGCATTTGACGGGAGCGGACAGCCGCTTGACACGACCCGCCTGTGGTGGATATTCGGCATTATGGCTGTTTATATGCTGGTCATGGCTTTGGCAGAACGGGCATCCTACCGAGCCAATTTTAGAGGAGCATACGAGATGAGCGCTTCGGGACGTTTGTCACTGGCGGAACACCTGCGAAAACTCTCGTTAGGCTTTCTGTCAAGGCGTGACCCCGGTGATTTGTCGTCCATGCTTGTTACGGACTTCATGATGGCAGAAACCGGAATTTCGCATCACCTGCCCCAACTTATGGGTGCCATAGTCATGCCCGTACTGGCTTTTGCTTCATTGATATGGATAGACTGGAGAATGGCGGTCAGCATGTTTGCTGCACTTCCGCTTGCCATGCTCGTCCTGTGGGCAAGTACCGGTGTGCAGCGGAAGTTGAGCGGCAGGCAAATCCAAGCGAAAATCAATGCAGGAAACCGATTGGAAGAATACTTGCAGGGTATCCGAGTAATGAAAGCCTACAACCTGCTGGGCGACCGTTTCATCCGGTTGCGCGATGCTTTTGCCCAGCTTCGCCGTGCCTGCATCCGCCAGGAAGCTCTGTTAGGTCCGTTCGTCTTGTTGAGCATTACGTTGGTACGTGCCGGACTGACGATGATGGTGCTGTGCGGAACTTATCTTCTGTTGGGAGGAGAGCTTTCCATTCTTGTTTTCGTGCTGTTCCTCGTGGTCGGCTCGCGTGTGTTCGACCCGCTGACTTCCGCCCTCACCAATTTTACCGAATTCCGGTATTTTTCCATTGCCGGAGGACGCATCCTTTCGCTGATGAACGAACCGGAAATGAAAGGGGAAAGGCAATCTCCGGCGGCAGGCGACATCCGCTTTGAACACGTATCGTTCGCTTACCAAGATAAAGAGGTGCTGCACGATGTAACCGTCACACTTCCCAATAACTCACTGACGGCTCTTGTCGGCCCGTCGGGAAGCGGAAAAAGTACGCTGATGAAACTTTGCGCCCGCTTCTATGACCCGCAGAAAGGGCATATCTATTTCAACGGTGTTCCGATGAACGAGATAAATCCCGAAAGCCTGATGAGCCATATCTCCATGGTGTTTCAGGATGTCTATCTGTTTCAGGACACGATACGCAACAACATCCGTTTCGGTAAGACAGACGCGACGGACGAGGAAATTTTAGCCGCAGCCAAGAAAGCCTGTTGCCATGATTTTATCATGCGCTTGCCGCAAGGGTACGACACGATGGTGGGCGAAGGAGGTTGTACCCTTTCAGGAGGAGAAAAGCAACGCATATCCATAGCCCGTGCCATGCTGAAAGACGCGCCGGTTATTCTGCTGGATGAAGCGACCGCTTCGCTCGACCCTGAAAATGAAGTAGAGGTGCAGAAAGCCATCGACACGCTTATCAAAGGACGTGCCGTCATCGCTATTGCCCACAGACTCAAGACCATTAAGAATGCCGACTGGATAATCGTCTTGGACAACGGACGGATACAGGAAGAAGGAACGCACGATGAACTGCTCCGGAAACAAGGGCTTTACGCTCATTTATGGGAAATACAGGAAAGCATTTCTGGCTGGAAACTATGAATCCGTCCCGATTTCGGCTGTCCCCAGCGGGGGAAAGCGGTTATCGGGACGGATTGATACTGTCGACTCGGTCGGCGGCAGTTATCTCTCAGGATTCAAGTATTTGACCATTACATAATCGCTCTCTTTCTCTTGAACAATGGAGAAACCTAATGTTTGGTACAATTGGAAAGCTCTGTTTTGTTTGCTGACAGAAAGTGAAACGCCATAATAACCTGCTTTTTTCAACATTCCCTGAATGTATAGCATCAGTTGTGTACCGATGCCTTGACCTCTGTATTCGGGATAAAGCGAAATAGACAACTCGGGGAGTTTCTCACGGACGAAGCCATAGGAATGGACAAATCGAACCCATACAGCTCCGATTATCAAGTTGTCAATGATTGCGACTGCACACAAATCACCTTTTCGACTCCCGAAATTTTCGATATATTTCCAGAGTGGAGGTTGCTGGAGAATAGTTCTCGGAATCGGTTGGGAAGATTCGGATTGATAAATAGCTTCGTATAAAAAATCCAATAAAAGCATTGTTTCTTCTGGACGGATAGGACGAATAATCAAGTTGTTCATATAGCTTAAATGTTTTTTCCTTTCAGTTGTCTCATAGCGAAGTGTCTTTTTTATACATCCGCATCTGTTCCCCGTCATCGCCCTGCACCATGCAGAGGTATTTCCAACCGTAGCGTTCGTAGAACGAGGTGTGTTCCGTGATGAGGTAGAGTGTGCCGATGCCTTTCGCCGCCATATCCTTGCAGATATGTGCCAAGAGGTGTCCGGCAATGCCACGACGGCGCAGTTCTGGCTCGACATACAGGGCGCAGACATTCGGCGTCAGGTCCTTGCGGTCGTGGAAATCGTTCGCTATCACACCGGCTCCGGCAATGATCCGCCCTCCATCCACCGCAATATACCATTGCGGGACAGCCGCCGTTCCCCGGATGCTCTCGTCAATGCTTGTCAGGTATTCCTCCAAAGGAATTTCCCATTTCTCCTGAAACCAGCGTGCCGCCGGGATGCGCCATGCAGGATGGGAATGAAGTGAAATGATATTGTCGTTCATCGATATATGTTTTTAGGGTTGTGAAGATAACGAAAATCGGAGAGCGGGGCAAGGTTGTCGCCGAGAAAATACATACGATGAGCAAACGGTACAGACCCATAGGCGGCAACAAGGAAAAGACTGCTGACGTGCGCATCATTGCCGCTACCAACGAGGATATGCAGTCAGCAGTAGCCGAAAAGCGTTTCCGTCAGGACTTGTACCATCGGATTAAGGAATATACGCTGCACATACCGCCACTACCTGAGTGCCATGAGAACATCATGCCTTTGGCGGAGTTCTTCCGCGAACTTGCCAACGGAGAGTTCGGCAAACAGGTGAAAGGCTTTTATGCGGAAGCAAGAAAGCGGATGCTCGTCCATCCGTGGAGCGGCAATGTGAGGGAACTGAAAGGAACTGTACGCTCGGCGGTGCTGTTCACCGACGGGGATACGATAACGGCTGACAAACTGAATTTTGAAGAACCACTGTTGTCGGGCGAAACATCCTTTTTCTTGAAGAACGTGGAAATGGAAAAGAGGCAGATAATCCGTGCTCTGAAACAGGCGGACGGCAACCGCACTCTAGCTGCTGAACTGCTCGGCATCGGGCGCACCACACTATACGGCAAGATGAAACAATACGGCATCAAGTACAAGGAATAAGACATGATTACCGCAGGTCAGGAACAGGTTGCCCGACTTCGGAGGAGCAACCGCAGCAAGGCTTTCGGGGAGTAACCCGTAAGGTTTTGAGTAACTCAAAACATACCTTGCTGCTGCCACTTTTCGGCAGTAACCGAAAAGCCTTCGGGTAACTCGAAGGACACCTTGCTGATTTCTCGTGAAATCAATAATCCGTCAACAAATGGATTGGAATTTGTGCTGTTATTTCGGCTTTCAAAGCATCGTTTCCCGATGCCCAAACTGCCCAAAAGAAGAAAGGGAATGAGGGCAGTGTGCAAGCCTGCACTTTATTGAGCTTACAGAGAACAAAGCCGGATTTTCATCCTTCTGAGAAACAGACAATAGTGTCAATTCGATGTAAATATGTGCCAATCACAGCCAAAACTGACATTAGACTAATAAGGAAATGTTATTTTGAGCAAATATATCCTCGCTTGTTTACAAGCTCGGCGAACCAATGATTTGCTAAAACAATGAAGAACATAACCCGACAACCAAGAAAGTAATTCAATGCAGATAGGAAGCAATATGGTTTCAATGATATGCTGGTTTGCTGTCGTGCTGTTGTGCTGGTTTACAACAGCGAAACTTCAAATAAAAGTTTCATCAATGGGGCGCGGATTTAGAGGAGTAGAGTTCAGAGGAAGTAAATCGGTGGTACAATGAGTTCGCCTTTCAATGTGGCGATATCAAAATTCTTTCTAATCCAAGAAAATGTGTATATTTGCAGACATAATAATCTCGAATACGTGAAATATTAATCAGACAATAAAGGTGAATAGGTGAATTATGAAAAGAAAGATATATGATAAACTGTTGGAATGGAAGAAGAACCATAAGGGTGATACTGCCCTTTTGATAGAAGGAGCCAGGCGTATAGGGAAAAGTTATATCGTTGAAGAATTTGCACGCAAAGAATACGAGTCTTACATTCTGGTGGACTTCAGCAAGGTAAATCCTCAGGTAATGGAGTTTTTCAATCTTTATTTGGATGACCTTGATATGCTTTTCATGAATCTGGAACTTTACTTCAGGCGGAAACTTACTCCACGCCAGACGAAAGGCGAGGAAGCCCGTTCCTTGGTCATATTCGACGAAGTACAGTTCTGCCCCCGTGCCCGTGCAGCCATCAAGCACTTGGTCGCAGACAGGCGTTATGACTATATTGAGACTGGCTCGCTTATTTCCATTAAGAAGAATGTCAAGGACATCATGTTGCCATCCGAAGAACATGCCATTGAAATGTTTCCGATGGACTTTGAGGAATTCCTGTGGGCAATGGGTGATGAAATGCTGATGCCTTACATCCGGATGCGGTTTGACAAACGTCTTCCGATGGAGGCTTTCCACCGCCGGGCAATGGACTATTTCCGGCAATATCTGATTGTCGGAGGAATGCCACAGGCTGTACAGAAATTTGTGGAAACGCGGGATTTTGAAAAGGTGGATGAGGTGAAGCGCGATATATTGGCTCTTTACTGCAATGACATTCACAAATATGCGGACAATCAGGAAACGAAAGTTGCCGCTATCTTTGAGGAGATTCCGGGGCAATTGCAGAAACACGAAAAGAAGTTTGTCTTATCCGCATTGCAGAGTGAAGCCCGTATGCGTGATTATTCGCAGGCTTTCTTTTGGCTGAGTGATGCTAAAATAATTAACTGTTGTTATAATTCGACCGAGCCGAGTATCGGCTTGAAACTGAATGAAGAACGTACAACGCTGAAATGCTATATGGGTGATACCGGGCTGCTCATCAGCCACGCCTTTGACGAACGTGGAATAGTAAGCGCAGACCTTTACCGGAAACTGATGTTCGGCAAGCTGGAAGTGAACGAGGGAATGTTGGTGGAGAATATCGTGGCGCAAATGCTTCGGGCGGCAGGACACAAACTCTACTTTTTCAGCAATAGTTCCCGGACATCAGCCGAAGACCGTATGGAAATTGACTTCCTGATAGCCAAACCTGTAACGACCAGCAGGCATAACATTTCACCTATTGAGGTAAAATCCGGACAGCGCTACACACTGAACTCATTGAGAAAATGTATCTCCAAATACGGCTCCCAGTTATCCACACCCTACGTGCTTCACGATAAGGATGTGAAAATCGAAGATGGAATCGCGTACCTGCCTTTATATATGACACCGTTGCTTTGAACGATATGGGAACACAGCTTACATACCAAGAACTATTGGCTGCATACAACAAACTTCTTAGGGTGAATGAGTTTCTTCATAAGGAGGTGGATAGGCTACAGGCATTACTAAACAACAAGGATATTCCTTTGGAACAACAAACCATAAAGCAACATTTGTCTTTGGAAGAAAAAGTGGATGTGTTCCGCAATCTGTTCAAGGGACGCGAGGATGTGTTTGCACGGAGATGGCACAGTAGGACAAGCGGAAAATCAGGTTACCAGCCGGTGTGTCGGAACGAATGGGACAGGCAATTGTGTAACAAGAAAAAGTATAAGTGCGCGGAATGTCCCAACAGGTTGTTCAAACCGTTGGAGTATGAGGATATATACCGGCATCTTGAAGGGAAAACCCCGGACGGGCAGGATGTAATCGGTGCCTATGCCATTCTTGCCGACAGCAACTGCAATTTTCTGTGTGCGGATTTCGATGACAAGTCTTGCGAACATGGATATAAGAAAGATGTGTTGGCATATGTCGGGGTCTGTAAAGATTGGGATATTCCTTGTTCCATCGAGCGCTCCCGCTCCGGAAACGGTGCACATGTATGGATATTCTTTGAACAGTCATTGCCTGCTTCCAAAGCGCGAAGACTTGGAAATACAATATTGACAGAAGCGATGGAAAGATACGGGCGGATGACTTTCAAATCATACGACCGCTTCTTCCCCAATCAAGACAGGTTGCCTGAAGGTGGTTTCGGAAATTTGGTGGCGTTGCCATTACAAGGGTAAGCACGCAAAGAAGGAAACAGCGTATTTGTAAATGAGAATTTTACAGTTTACGAGAGCCAGTGGGACTATCTACTTCAGATAAAACGGATTTCCGAAACAATGATTGATGCAATATTGGTTAAACATAGAACGGATTCCGAATTGGGCGAATTGTCCACTACCAGTGAATCCACACCGTGGGAGACCCCGATACCTCAGAAAATCACTCCTAAGGATTTTCCTGCTAATCCTATTCTCATACGCTCCAATATGCTATACATCCCTTTGTCTGGGTTTTCCGCAAGAGCAATCAACCATCTGAAACGGATTGCCTCATTCAAGAATCCGGAGTTCTATGCCAGACAAGGTATGCGCTTGTCTACTTACAACATTCCCCGTATTATTTCTTGTGCTGATATGGAAGCGGATTACATTGCCCTGCCTCGTGGATGTGAAGATGCGGTCGTTGCTTTTTGGAAAGACAATCAAGCCGCATACCGAATAGAGGACAAGACCAATCACGGGAAGAACGTAACCGTAAGGTTTAAAGGCGAACTTCGTGAAGAGCAGAAAGCAGCCATAGCTGACTTGACGGCGCATGACAACGGGGTATTGAATGCTACTACCGCATTTGGCAAAACGGTCACGGCTATCGGTTTGATTGCTGAACGAAAAATAAACACGCTGATACTAGTACACACCAAAGCTTTGTTAGACCAATGGAAATCCCGCTTGGAAGAATTTCTAGAAATAGACTTTACGAAAGAAGACCTTCCAAAGAAACGTGGTCGTAAAAAAGACTTTTCGCCGTTCGGCACATTGGATTCGAAGGGAAATTCACTGCACGGGAGAATAGATATAGCCTTGATGCAATCCTGTTTGGAGGACAATGGGGTGAAACCTTTTGTGCGAAATTATGGAATGTTGATTGTGGACGAGTGCCATCTGTATCAGCGGTAAATTTTGAGCGGATATTGAAGTATGCCAATGCCCGTTATGTCTATGGACTGACAGCCACTTCAATCCGCAAGGACGGACATCAGCCTATCATTTTCATGCAATGTGGACCTATCCGCTATTCAGCAGACGCAAAAGCTCAAATGGCATCCCAAACATTCGCACGTCTGCTTGTTCCCCGTTTCACTTCTTACAGGGAATTGACAGATGATAAGTTCACTTATGCCAGAATGATTCAAAAAATGGCTGAAGATGAAAATCGAAACAATCTTATCATAGACGATGTGCGCAAGGCATTAACAGAAGGACGTTCCCCCATTGTATTGACCAATCTTACCGCTCATGTCGAAACATTGGCAAATGCCTTGGCTCCCTATTGCAAGTATGTTGTTACTCTCATCGGTTCTGAATCAGTAAGAGAAAAGCGGCAGAAAATGGAATTGCTACAAAATATTTCTCCTACAGAACCGCTTGTCATAGTGGCGACAGGAAAATATGTGGGCGAAGGTTTCGACTATCCACGGTTGGATACTCTGTTTTTAGCCTTGCCAGTTTCTTGGAAAGGTATTATCGCACAATATGCAGGGCGTTTGCATCGGGAATATCCGGGCAAGAAAGAAGTTCGGATTTACGATTACATCGACATTCGCGTATCGATGTGTGATGTCATGTACAAACGAAGACTACGAGGGTATGCTTCTGTAGGCTATCAAATAATGTCCAATGCACCAATGGATTTATTCAACGAAAGTCATAGCATTATTTTTAACGGGCATACATACCAAAATGAGTTCTTCAAAGATTTGTCCCAAGCGAAACATTCGGTGGTTATTTCTGCGACAAAACTTTGGTTTGCCAAACATTCGCCTACACTTGATATACTAAGGAATTTGTCGACGCGGGGCGTGGAGGTTATCGCATTAATCAAGAGTAACTTTGAAAAGGAAGAAAGGCTAAGAAAAATAGGAGTCAGTATCAAGATTAACGACGCATTGGCTATTGATGTTGCAATCATTGACAAATCCTTGATATGGTATGGCAGTGTCAACTATCTTGGTTACAACACTGATGAAAATAACGCCATACGCATTTATGATTCGGCATTGGCAGAGAATGTCTTAGAAGTACTTTATACTTAACGCAGATTTTTTTCGCTAATAGGGCTTATTATGTTGTGGGAGTGTAATTTTCGCTATTTTTCAGAGGCATAATTTTGGCAATGAGGGAGAAAAATACTACTTTTGCAAATGAGGAAAGCGTTCTTTTGATTGATGCAGAACATTGCAGAATAGAGAAGCCCGCTGGTTTCCAAATCGTTACCTGTCAAGCTGACAATCTTTGTAAGTTCTTTGTTTTCAATGAGTAAGAGAAAGTAATATGTCTTGCGCAATGAAAAGTTACGTGCTTCTTTATGCCTGATGCCTCTATCCATTCTTTCAACGGATGGGAAATCCAAGAAATATCTGTCAGACCCTCGAACACCAAGCGTTCATCATCATCCGGGCGTTCACCACACAGTTGCAACGCCTGTGCAGTAACGGGCTTACAATCGAGCTTCTTTGTCTTTTGCTGCACAACCACGGCCTGCCACGTTCCTTTGCTTGTCTGCTGAATCTGTTTCCACTTCAATGGCTTTATGTCACTGTGGCGTAAGCCGGTCAGAATTGAGAACAGAAACGCACGTTTCAAAACATCATCTTTACAGGGCGTGTCAACCAACATCTGTACCTCATTCATAGTAAGAGCAACACGAGGCTTTTCAATCGAACTAATGCCTTTTACCTTTGCGCTGATGTCAACCGTGAGATATTCATCTATAAAAGCCTGTTTCAGTCCTGCTTTGACAATGGAGAAATAGGTGGATGCCGTATTCTGTGAGATTGTGCCTTTCTTATTGCCTCCCATTGGGGCACGGAGCAGGAACATCTTGATGTCCTCAAGCAATTTTACGGAGATGGATTTGAACGGAATGGGATTCCCTTGCGAATAGATTTTCAACAACTCGCCCACACGCATCCAATTGACGATAATCGAATTTGAACTGTTGGGATGGCGTTTGCTGATGATACCGTTGAAATATTTGATGAAGTCCTGTTCACTACGTTCATTCTGCGCTGCAAGTTCATTCTCCTTATCTGTATAGAGAATGGCACTATCGTACTCATGCTGACGCAACTTCCGGACATTATCGGCATAGATACAAGCTTCCTGGTCGATTGTGGAACGGCATTGAATAATTCCGTTCAAATCCCTCTTCGGCTTGTAGTTGAAACTGCCATCCGGCAGAATTCGTGCGATGGATGACTTATCCCAAATGGGTGTGGATATAGTCCGATTGATTGACTCTACAACTCGACTTGCTCTGTTTGAGCCACGTTTGTACACTGGGTATGATTCGATAATCAGATACCACTCTTCCTTGTATCTTGACCTTCTTAGCTTGACGGTCACTTTGGTGTTAGGCAATGCTTTCTTCATAATGACTTGTATAATTTATCTATTTCTGTTTTTGGCGCATAAACATAGTTACCGATTTGACGTGTTGGGATGGAATTACGGCGAATATGCGTAAGTACAGTACCCTCATTGATGTGAAACTTTTGAGCTATTTGTCCGATTGTATAACAGTCCTTGGGGTCAAAAGACAATGCTTCCTTTTTCTTATTTCTTTGCCTAGGTTTCTTCTTGAAATGCTCATCCATATACTGACGACTTAAACGTGTTTGGCGTTGGCCGAAATTGTGTGACGGAAGAAGTCCTTGCCTGATCATACGATAAAGAACATCTTTACTGATGCCATAAATCAATACGGCTTCCTTGACGGTCAGATAACCTTTACTCGACGGTATTTGCCTGATTAAAGCCTGACGAATTGCCTCTTTTTCCTTTGCGATTTGCCTTTTCTTGTACGCTTTTTTAGAACAGGCAGAGCAACAATACTTTGACATCAATGTAGGAGGAGTGAAGATTTTACCGCACTCTTCACATATTCTTTGGATTTTGTAATTACCTCTTGGCATATCTTTCTCTTTATAAATGGTTTATGTGTATTTAAGTTGTACCTTTTCGCCAAATAAGACGTGATGCAAATATGTCGCAAATAAGAGATAAAAAAGCCCATAGAAAACACATAGAAACCATGAACCCTATAAACGAAAAAAGCGTGCAACTCGTTGAGCTGCACGCTTTTGCTTATTGTTTATTATTTGTTTACTTATCGGAATCATTTGACTTCCTCAAAATCAGCGTCCTGGATAGTGTCGTCAGATGAAGAGTTAGAAGAACCGCTGTTTGCGTTGTTCTGAGCGCCTGCACCTTGTGCACCTGCACCCGGCTGAGCACCACCCTGGTACATCTGAGCACTGGCAGTCTGCCATGCTGCGTTCAATTCAGCGGTAGCAGCGTCGATTGCGGTGATGTCACCAGCCTTGTGGGCATCTTTCAGTTTCTGAAGAGCACCTTCGATAGCCGGTTTCTTGTCTGCTGGGATCTTGTCGCCGAGTTCTTTCAACTGGTTCTCGGTCTGGAAGATCATAGAGTCAGCCTGATTCATCTTGTCAACACGTTCACGCTCTTTCTTGTCGGCATCAGCATTAGCTTCAGCTTCGGCTTTCATACGTTCGATTTCATCCTTGCTCAAGCCAGATGAAGCTTCGATACGGATAGCCTGCTCCTTACCGGTTGCCTTATCCTTGGCTGAAACCTTCAAGATACCGTTAGCATCGATATCGAAAGTAACCTCGATCTGAGGTACACCACGACGTGCCGGAGCGATACCTGTCAGGTTGAACTGACCGATTGACTTGTTCTGGGCTGCCATAGGACGTTCACCCTGTAATACGTGGATGGTTACTTCTGTCTGGTTATCAGCTGCAGTAGAGAAGATTTCGCTCTTGTTGCAAGGGATGGTCGTGTTAGCCTCGATCAACTTGGTCATTACACCACCCATAGTTTCAATACCCATTGACAATGGAGTTACATCCAACAATACGATGTCACCTACACCTGCCTCTTTGTTCAAGATGGCACCCTGGATAGAAGCACCTACGGCTACAACCTCATCAGGATTTACACCCTTGGAAGGAGTCTTGCCGAAGAAGTCTTCAACCAACTTCTGGATGGCCGGTATACGGCTGGATCCACCAACCAGGATGACTTCATCAATATCAGAATTGCTCAAACCGGCATCCTGCATAGCCTTCTGGCAAGGAACCTTACAAGCCTGGATCAGATGATCGGCCAACTGTTCGAATTTGGCACGGGTCAAAGTCTTAACCAAGTGTTTGGGCACACCACCTACGGCTGTGATATAAGGCAAGTTGATTTCTGTAGTTGTTGAAGAAGACAATTCGATCTTAGCCTTTTCAGCAGCTTCCTTCAGACGCTGCAGAGCCATCGGATCCTGCTTCAAATCTGTTCCTTCTTCTGCCTGGAACTCGCTGGCCAACCAGTCGATGATAACCTGATCGAAATCATCACCACCAAGGTGTGTATCACCGTTAGTAGACAATACTTCGAATACACCGCCACCGAACTCAAGGATTGAGATATCGAATGTACCACCACCAAGGTCGAATACGGCGATCTTCATATCCTTGTTAGCCTTGTCTACACCGTAAGCCAAAGCTGCTGCAGTAGGCTCGTTGACGATACGTTTTACTTCCAAACCGGCAATCTGACCGGCTTCCTTCGTAGCCTGACGCTGTGAGTCAGAGAAGTATGCAGGAACTGTGATGACAGCTTCAGTCACTTCCTGTCCAAGGAAGTCTTCTGCTGTTTTCTTCATCTTCTGAAGAATCATAGCTGAAATTTCCTGCGGAGTGTAAAGACGACCGTCGATATCCACACGCGGTGTGTTATTGTCGCCACGTACGACTGAGTAAGGTACGCGGGCGATTTCTTTCTGAACCTGATCATAGGTTTCACCCATGAAACGTTTGATAGAGAAGATGGTCTTTTTCGGGTTTGTGATAGCCTGACGTTTAGCCGGATCACCTACCTTACGTTCGCCACCGTCTACAAAAGCCACGATAGAAGGAGTGGTGCGTTTGCCTTCGCTGTTAGCGATTACCACTGGCTCGTTACCTTCGAATACAGAAACACAAGAGTTTGTAGTTCCTAAGTCAATACCAATAATCTTTCCCATAGTTGTATCTTTTTTATATTATTAATCTGAATGAAATTATAAATGCATCTTCCATTGCATTGTCTGTAATGCGGATGCACTAAGATTAATACAAACGCCGTGCCAAAATAATCTGTTGCGGAAAAAAAAGATAAAAAATTTATTTCATAATAAAAAAGATGACTTTTTAGTTTATCTTTGCTCAAAGCTAATTTAAACCTCCGTAAATGTGGCATAACAACTGCCAAAATGACGGAAAAACAGGACCCAATATGACGAAAACGGTATCTTATCTGCTATTTCTTCTTGTTTTGTTCAACAGCATGACTCTTTCAGCGCGTCCTCGCGTCGGTGTAGTACTCAGTGGTGGAGGTGCCAAGGGCACTGCGCATATTGGTGCGCTACGTGTTCTGGAAGAAGCCGGTGTGCCGATTGACATTATCGTAGGAACAAGTATGGGAAGTATCGTAGGCGGACTTTATGCGATAGGTTTTACGCCGGATGAACTGGACAGCCTGTTTATGGCCCAAGACTGGAATATACTTCTCAGAGACAGGGAATCACCCAAGAAACAGTTGCTTTCACAAAAGAAGGAGAACTCGCAATACATCTTTTCCGTACCTTTCTTTCAGAAGCCACAGGATATTATCAGCGGTGGTGTGATCAGGGGGCGGAATATCGGAAGCATGCTTTGGAGTACGACGGAAGGTTATCATGATTCCATTGATTTCAGGAAACTGCCGATACCGTTTGCCTGTATTTCACAGGATCTGGTGACAGGTGAGGAAATGGTGATGCAGAGTGGGGTGTTGCCGCTGGCCATACGTGCCAGCATGTCCCTTCCCGCTGTCTTTGCACCGGTATCCATGAATGGCAGACTGCTGATTGACGGTGGTCTGGTTAACAATTATCCGGTAGATATTGCCCGGCAGATGGGCGCTGATATCATAATAGGAGTGGACGTGCAGAATCCGTTGAAAAGCGAGAAAGAACTGCAGAATGATGTGATCGGGCAGATGGGGCAGCTCATCGCCTTGCAGAGTCAGGACAGATGGAAGGAAAATGTCAAGCAGACTGATATTTATATTAAGGTAAATGTGGACGGTTACAATTCTGCCAGTTTCAGTACTGTGGCAATCGATACCTTGATTGAACGTGGAAGGATAGCCGCCGAGGCTTTCAGTGATACTCTCAGAGTTATTGCCGGAACGTTGAAAGCCCAACCAAAGACACGTCCAAGACCTGGTTTCTTCGGGACTGCCTCAGATGAAACACCGGGTCAGAAAAAATCCCTGGATATTCTTGTAGGTGACAAACCAAAGAATTCCATTAATCTGGGATTGCGGTTTGATAATGAGGAACTGGCAGCCTTGCTGTTTAATTCACAAATGATTTATGGCAAGACGCACCGTCATCATATCAGTCTTACGGCCAGGTTGGGTAATAAGGCCTATGGCCGTCTGGATTATAATTATCACATGGGGCGGTTATGGAACATGTTTGCCGGTTATCAGATCATGTATAATGATTTTAATATTTATGAAAAAGGGGACCGTATATGCGAGGTGAGTTTTGTCAATCATCAGGCGGTTCTGGGGATACAGAGAAGCTGGAAAACGGCCAGTCTGAAGCTGGGCGGTGAATTCCAGGACTATAACTATTCGTCATTCCTTTACCGGATTGAAAACCGTGGAGGTAAGGATATGGAAAAGGAAGCTTATGCCAAATTCGGAGGAGAGTACAGTGCAAGTAATCTGGATGATAACGTCTTCCCGACAAAAGGACAGGATTTCAGGGCCGGATATTATTATGTGATTCCGGTATCATCGAGTGATAAGATGTTTCATGTGGCCAATATACACTGGACAGCTGCTTTTTCTTTTAATTCCCGGTTTACAGTCATGCCCAGAATTGACAGCAGATACTTGACTTCATCAAATACGGTGGCTGAAATGAATACGCTGGGTGGTCAGGAATATGGCAAGTACTTCAAACAGCAAATACCGTTTTATGGAATAAATCATTTTGAAGAATCTTACCGGACTCTCCTAATTGCGGGGATAGAAGTGCGTCAGCGGATCGGTTCCAAACATTATGTCAGCGGCGCTTTTAATTTGGGACTGACCTCTGATGACTGGAAGCATTTCTTCAGAAACAGCTTTGGCGGTGATAAGAGTCTGGGTTATAATCTGATTGGTGGAGCGATTAAATACGATCTCAAGACCTTTATCGGGCCTATCGGTTTTTCGCTGCATTTCAGTAACCGTCAGCGTGTGTCCGCTTACGTCAGAGCCGGTTTTAATTTCTGATAACGTATGATGGACTCAGAGATGATGTCCCGACTTTAGTCCGTCGCTTGGATTCAGCCGTCAGACTTGTTAAATCATATTGTAAAAAACAAATGCGTTAGGTAGGGAGTGGTAAAACCCTTATATTTGTCCTGTTTATAAGATAAGGAGGATTTAAGATGAAATTATTCAGAATTTCCGGTTTGGTTATATTTTTGTTTTTAATGTGGGTTAATGTGTATGCGCAGACTGATGGCAAGTTGAAATTGGGGGATACTTTGCCTTCATTCATGTTGGAATCGGATACCTATGGACAGATCAATACGGAAGAACTGGACAATAAGGTCGTGATGATCAGTTTGTTTGCAACCTGGTGCGGACCTTGCCAGAAAGAGTTGGCAGAAATAGAGAAGACCATTTATCCCGTGTACGGTAAACGTAGTGATTTCTGTCTCCTGGTCATAGGACGTGAGCATACGGATGCCGAATTAAAGGAATATAACGGGCGCAAGCATTTTTCATTCCCGCTTTATCCGGATCCGGAACGTAAGGTTTACTCCCTGTTTGCCGATCAGACCATACCCCGTACTTATTTGTTTGATAAAGAAGGCAAGTTGGTTTATGTTTCTAAGGGATATACTCCGGAGGAATTCCAGAAATTGGTCAGCTCAGTGAAAGAAGCCTTGAAGTGATGGACTAAGACGCGAGAAAAAATGAATGAATTGGAGAAAATGAGAAGCGGTTTGCTGGCTGATTTCACTTCCCCTGAAATACAGGCCAGTTTCCGGCATTGCAAGACGCTTTTGGCCAGATTCCGTATGATGTCCACCTACGATCCGGAATACCGTTCGGTGTTGGAGGAACTCATTCCCGGAATACCGCCCACTTCCGTAGTCGTTCCTCCGTTTCATTGTGATCACGGTCATGGTATCCGGATTGGTGAGCATGTTTTTATCAATGCGGGGTGTACATTCCTGGATGGTGCGTATATTACGATTGGGGATCATACGCTGATTGCTCCCAATGTTCAGATTTATACTCCTCATCATCCGTTGGATTATCGTGAGCGGCGAGCTTCAAAAGAATATTCTTATCCGGTTACGATCGGTAAGGACTGTTGGATAGGAGGAGGGGCAATCATATTGCCGGGTGTGTCTATTGGTGACCGCTGTATAGTCGGGGCAGGCAGTGTGGTGACGAAGGATGTTCCTTCTGATTCTTTGGTAGCCGGTAATCCGGCCGTGATAAAACGGAAATTGAAAGAAGGGACAGAATAAAATGCCGTTTCCGGCTGGATGAAAACAAGGCTTCTTGCCGATAATCGAAACCTTATTGAAAATAAAGAAAGCGCCGGGTGATCAAAGTCCGGCGCTTCCTCGTTATTGCTTTGTAATGTGTCAATCAGTCTGTTTTGTCTTGTCAACCTTCAATTGTAGCGTCTTTAAGGACAGCTGCAATCTGGTTTTCAATCTCCTCACAGAGTTCAGGGTTGTCTCTCAGCATGTTCTTGACAGCATCGCGTCCCTGTCCGATTTTGGTGTCGTTGTAACTGTACCATGAACCGCTTTTTTTCAGGATGCCGTATTCAGTGCCAAGGTCAACGATTTCTCCCACTTTGGAAATACCTTCACCGAAGGTGATTTCAAACTCAGCTTTTCTGAACGGGGGCGCAACCTTGTTTTTAACCACTTTCACACGAACCTGATTGCCGATGACCTCATCACCATCCTTGATGCTGGTGACACGACGGATGTCAAGGCGTACGCTCGCATAGAATTTCAATGCGTTACCGCCTGTTGTGGTTTCGGGATTACCGAACATGACACCGATCTTTTCACGCAACTGGTTGATGAAGATACAAGTCGTATTGGTCTTGCTGATTGTAGAAGTCAGTTTACGGAGTGCCTGGCTCATCAGTCGTGCCTGCAAACCGACCTTGTTGTCACCCATGTCGCCGTCGATTTCAGCTTTGGGGGTCAGGGCTGCTACAGAGTCAATCACGATGATGTCAATGGCAGAAGAGCGGATAAGCTGATCTGCGATTTCCAGGGCCTGTTCGCCGTTGTCCGGCTGTGAGATCCACAGGTTGTCTACATCAACTCCCAGTTTGGCTGCATAAAAACGGTCGAATGCATGTTCCGCATCAATGAATGCGGCAATACCGCCCGCTTTCTGAGCTTCAGCTATGGCGTGGATAGCCAGGGTTGTCTTACCTGAACTTTCCGGACCATAGATTTCAATGATTCGGCCACGCGGATAACCGCCTACTCCCAATGCGGCATTCAGGGAGATTGAACCGGTAGGTATGACATCAACCTGTTCGACATTTTCATCGCCCAGTTTCATGATGGAGCCCTTACCGAAATTCTTTTCTATTTTGTCCATTGCCGCCTGTAGGGCTTTCAGCTTTTCGCTGTTGTCTACCGAGGCGAACAATTCTTCTGAATTTTCTTTTTTTGCCATTCTGTATTCTTTTATCATTTAAAGTTCCAAATCACCGTCAAATACCTCGTGCCAGGGCAGGCCGTTGGTATTCAGTTCTGCCATGAACGGATCCGGATCGAATTCTTCTACGTTCCATACACCCGGCTTCTTCCAGATGCCCTTGAGGAACATCATGGCACCGATCATGGCCGGTACACCTGTCGTATAACTTACGCCCTGCATGCCTGTTTCAAGATAGGCTTCATGGTGGCTGCAGTTATTGTAGACATAATAAGTTTTTTCCTTTCCGTCCTTGATACCGCGGATACGGCAACCGATAGAGGTCTCGCCTTCGTAGTTCTCGCCAAGATCCTGAGGATTAGGTAATACGGCTTTCAGGAACTGCAGCGGAACGATCTTCACACCGTTATAATCCACTTCGTCTATACGGGCCATTCCGATATTCTGGATCACACGGAGGTGAGTCAGATATTCCTGGCCGAATGTCATCCAGAAACGGGCACGCTTGATGGTCGGGAAGTTCTTGACCAGTGACTCCAGTTCTTCGTGGAACAGAAGATAAGAATCGCGCGGGCCGATGTTCGGATAAGTCAGGTCTTTGTGGATTTCCATTGGTTTGGTTTCTATCCACTGGCCGTTTTCGTAATAACGTCCGTTCTGTGTAATCTCACGGATATTGATTTCGGGATTGAAATTGGTTGCAAATGCCTTGTGGTGATTTCCGGCATTGCAGTCTACGATATCCAGATATTGAATCTCGTCAAAGTGGTGTTTGGCAGCATAGGCAGTATACACTCCGCTGACTCCCGGGTCGAAACCGCAACCGAGAATAGCTGTCAGACCAGCCTCTTCGAAACGTTTCTTGTAAGCCCATTGCCAGCTGTATTCAAAGTGGGCAACGTCTTTAGGTTCGTAATTGGCCGTATCCAGATAGTTGCAGCCTGTCTGCAGGCAAGCTTCCATGATGGTCAGATCCTGGTACGGCAATGCCAAATTCATGACGATATCGGGCTTGTAGCCATTGAACAGTTCAACCAGCTGGTCTACACTGTCGGCGTCCACCTGGGCTGTCTTGATATTCGGATTTCCGATTGCTTTGACAATGGCATCACATTTGGCCTTTGTGCGGCTGGCAATCATTATCTCGTTAAACACCTCTGGATGTTGAGCGACTTTGTGGGCTGCTACTGTGGCCACACCACCGGCTCCGATAATTAAAACTTTTCCCATTTCCTGAATCTGAATTTATTTAGTATCACATATTTTTTGGTTGTCAGGCCGTTTCCGTCCGACAGCTATGCAAAGTTAATGATTTTTTCATAGATGCCATGAATATAGGCCTTTTTTTGAGGGTTATTTAAATTCATCGGCACGGATGCCCAGTGCGTTTGTCAGTGAATAACCGAGTATTTCAGAATGAAACCCTTTTCCTGATAGAGGTTGCATTGCAAGCCAGGTGACGGCCTTGTCTTCCACTTTGTTCCAAAGATTCTTGAACCGTTCGCCATATTTTGCCGTATCGGCTACGAATATCAGGCGTTTGACCTCTTTGGCATCAACCAGTGTTTCGGCAGCCTGAAAAAGAAAATCTTCTGCAGAAACCAGATTCTCGATACGCAGGGCACTTAGGATATATTCGCCCATGGCACTGTCTGAGAAAGCTTTTCCGTCTATATCCTTCTCATAATCAGACGGTATGAAATTCTCTAATCTTCTTTTGTCCTTGCTGTGAACCAATATGACCTGTATGCTGTTGGAACCCGGGGTAATCCCTCCGTCAAGTGACAGGCAAACAAGCCATTGGGCCAGATCGGCTTGCGGAATGCTTCTGTTGAGCATTCTGCTGTAATTGACCTTCAGATTGCGTGTTACTTCATCTGCATAGTCACAATCTATGAGAATCACATTCTCACTCCATTTTGTTTTTTCCATTCTTGTCTCATTGCATTTTGATGACAAAGATACAAAATGAAAGATATAGGGAAATGGGTTTGCCGGCATTTATGTGATTTTTTAATTCTATGCTCAGGCTGTTAATGCCGTTTAGCCGGTATTCTGATTCCAAATACCGGTTTCAGACAAAGGCAGTCTGCAGGTTGTTCCTGCTCATGATATGCAGAGGCTCGGGCCTTTCGCAGATTAATATTTTGATTTTTATCTGAATCATATTATCTTTGAAGAATGTAAAAAAACAGAATGAAGGACTTGTCGGCAGAAAAAGGGAATCCTGCCTTAAAGTCTGACATTGATTTAAAGACAAGATATCCCATGTTTACGGCAGAACATTCAAATTCAGACAATCCGGAGATAAGGCTGGCGCAGGATCTGATTTCACATACTGGTGTGAATCTTTTTCTTACCGGAAAAGCGGGTACGGGAAAGACCACGTTCTTAAAGAATCTGGTCGGAAGTGCGGTGAAACGTTTGGTGGTGCTGGCACCGACCGGTATTGCAGCTATCAATGCAGGAGGAATGACGATCCATTCTTTTTTCCAGTTACCTTTTGCACCCTATGTGCCCGGAACCTCTTTCAGCGGGGATGCCAAATACCGTTTCAGATTTGGGCGTGAGAAAAAGAACATTATCCGTAGTATGGATTTGCTTGTCATTGACGAGATCAGTATGGTCCGTGCTGATTTGCTGGATGAAATCGACGATATCCTCAGACGGTTCCGGCATAATGACCAGCCGTTCGGCGGCGTACAGCTCTTGCTGATAGGGGATATCCAGCAGCTTCCGCCGGTAGCCAATAATGAGACTTGGGCCATGCTGGAGGCCTATTACGAGTCGCCTTATTTCTTTTCAAGCCATGCCTTGAAAAGGGCTTCATGGTATATGATAGAACTGAAGAAAGTGTACAGGCAGAATGATCCTGCCTTCCTGGATATTCTCAATTCCATCAGGGAGAACCGCTGTAACACGGATATGCTTGCCAGACTCAACAGCCGGTTCGTTCCGGATTTTGATCCGCCACAGAAAGAGGGGTATATCCGGTTGACAACGCATAATTATCAGGCACAGCAAATCAATCGTGCCAAGCTGGACGCATTGAAGGGAGGAACCTATCATTATAAAGCTGTCGTGAAGGATAATTTTCCGGAGTCTTCTTATCCTACCGATCCCGATCTGGAATTGAAGGCGGGAGCTCAGGTGATGTTTATTAAGAACGACATCTCTGGCGAACATCGTTTTGTGAACGGATCCATTGGCGAAGTGGTTCGTCTTGACAACCTGCATATCGAGGTGCGCGTGAATGATACGCAGCAGATTGTGGATGTCCGTCCCGTGGAATGGGCCAATGCAAAATATGTGTTGGACGAATCCTCCAATGAGATAGTGGAACAGATAGAGGGTACGTTTACGCAGTTTCCGCTTAAAACAGCCTGGGCGATCACGATTCATAAAAGTCAGGGACTGACGTTCGAAAGGGCTATTATTGATGCTTCATCTGCTTTTGCACACGGACAGGCTTATGTGGCGTTGAGCCGCTGCAAGACCTTGCAGGGGTTGGTGCTCAGTTCGCCCATCCCCCCGTCAGCCATCATTTATGACCGTTCCATTACGGACTTTACGGAGGAGGCTTTCCGTCATGTGCCGACATTGCAGCAGTGTCAGGATCTTCAGAAGCAGTATTTTACAGAGCTGCTTCGCGAGCTTTTCAATTTCCTGCCTGTAGAGAGGGCTTTCAGGCATGTGCAACGTCTGATCGATGAATTCCTGTATAGATTGTATCCCAAATTATTGGCAGAATATAAATGTGCTACGGAAGAATTTTCCAAGGATGTGACCCAAGTGGGAGTGAAGTTTGAGGCCCAATATGTCAGGATGATCCATGAGTCGGCGGATTATGAACATGATGAGGCCATTCAGGATCGTGTGTCCAAGGCCTGTTCTTATTTCTCAAAGAAAATGTTGACGTTGTCGGATCTGATCATGCGTTCGGTCTTGCAGACGGATAACAAGGAATTGCGTAAGAGGATCCAGACCGCCATGTCGGATTTGTCAGAATTGACCCGACAGAAGCAGGCTCTCTTGAAACACGTGATGGAAAAAGGATTTGATATACCCGGTTTCCTGAAGGCCAAAGCGCTGCTGGTGTTGGATACAGATTCCAAGGAAAAATCCAGGAAGAAAACCAATTCACAGCCGGATACTCCAGCCTTGAATACAGGAAGCCGGTTATCGGATATCCCTCATCCTGAACTTTATAATGCGTTGGTGGCCTGGCGGAGAAAAGAGGCCGAAAAACAGCAGAAACCCGCTTACACCATATTGCAGCAGAAAGCCATCATCGGATTGTGTGAGAGGTTGCCTGAAAATGCCGCTTCCTTGTCATCCGTTCCTTATATAGGAAAGGTCACTGTAGACAAATATGGGGATGTCTTGCTGGAAATCATCCGCTCCTGTTTGTAAATGCCGTGTGGAAGCTATGATGATTTTAGATATCGTTCGCGTCAAATGATGCGGACCTTATTTTTCCCTGATCTCCACAACCCGATAACGGTTGCCCTCTTTGGTGTGGCGCCGTTCCACGCCGGCCGCCAGTACGGCGCGGGCGAAAGCCTGCAGGTTGACGCCCCGCAGGGCAATGGGATTCTTCCGTCGGATATGCTGCATCATGTCCGTCAGGGAGAGCGGCCGCACCGGTTCTTCGGGCAGTGCCGCACGGTAATGGCGGCGGAACACGTCCTCCACCGGACTCATGCGGTAATAGTCCAGATTGTTCCTGTGGAGCATCTCCTCTTCCTCCGGCGAGAACCAGTAACGCTCGCCACAGTCCAGTTCAGCCATCAGCTGGGCATAGATTTGCGGATAGTCCAGATGGGTACTGTCAATCGGACGGGTCACCTCCACGCAGATGAAACGCCGGCTGCCTGACGTGTCGGTCAGCAGGTCGTGGCTGTTGCTCGTGCCGATGAAGGAGGCTATGCGCGGCAGGGCCTCGGCATGACGGCTGAAAGCCTTGCGGTAATTCAGCTCCTTCAGCTGCATGAGGTTTTTGAGCAGGGGCTGGCGGCTGGCACCGATACGGTCGAACTCGTCCAGATTGAGCAGTCCGAAGGTAGTGAGTTTGCGTTCTATCCCGCCCGTAGCGGAAAGGTCCAGACTGTCGGAATAGTAAGCCCGTAGCTCCGGCGGCATAAGGGCGCGGCAAAAGGTGGATTTCCCCATGCCCTGTGAGGAACTCACCAGCAAGGGTGCCACTGCATTGGCATGCAGCGGGTCGCGCCCCGTCCATTGTGCCACCAGAGCAAGCATCCAGCGGTGAAAACAGGAGGTCCAGACGGGATTTTCCGATACCCTTCCGGACAGGTCTGCCAATCGGTCGCGCCCGTCCCAGGC